>NZ_CP138334.1:0-927815 GCF_049201035.1 Borrelia sp. MN22-0132
AGACTTTTAATCCTTTTTCTTCCTCTTCTAATTTACAGTCTTCCTCAACTTTCTGTCGTTCAAACAACTATAACCACAAAAGACATAATTTCAACAAAAATTTAAAAATTACATATTAAAGATATTGTTACCTTGTAATAAGGTAACAGTAAGTAAACATATTAAAAACTATACTTAATTTTATTTTACACTTTATAATCAATACTTCTTAGTAAAAGCAAGTTCAAACGACAAACCAGCATTTTCGTTAAAATTTACTTCAAATTGAGGCTTAAATCCTCCCAAGGATATACCCAATTTTTCTCGAAGTTTCCTATTATAACTAGACGCATATGTAAATGGACTTATTATCTCAACAATTCGTGTTATAAATAAAGTAATTCCACCCAAAGACACCAAGGATAATGCAAACGTTGGTGTATTCATACCTTTATATTGAGAAAGAGAATATATACCACCACCAATCAAACCAAAACCCAACATATCAAATCCTAAAATCAGTAATCCACCAGTAAGATTTCCTTGCATGAATGAACCTGTACCAAAACCCACAAAAAAATTCAATAAAAAAGGCACCAAAGTACTTTGTTTATGAATTTCATAAAGTAACAACTTGTTATCCTTATTACCTTCAGTAGCTACAGTAGCAGAAGCCATTTCATCATAACTTTGGGCAAAACTAACAACAATACAAACAAAAAGTAACATTAAAATTAATACTTGTTTCATAAAACACCACCTTACCTTCCCAAAAAAAAATGCTCAACATTATTATAACATACAAAAAATCAATAATTCTCTTACGATAAACCAAAGGTACTTTGGGTTTCTTCCTATTAATAGAAGTTTAGAAAAACATGAACGTTATTCAAAAAAGAATATTAAGAGTAGTTACTTAAAATAGAACAAATCTTTTTATAAAATCAATAATTGATATAAAGCAAAATATCATTAAATTTGAATAATTGCTGGTTCGAATTCTTTAATAATCTAAACCTTCTTGGTTTGTGATTAGATCTTAAATAACTTTTTTTACTATTTTGACAGATATCATAATATTTTATCCTAATTAAAACTTAATGCCTTATATTTAGGTTACTTAACAACAAGTTTTTTCTAAATTAAATAAAAAATTTTTACTTTTTTATATATTTCTCTAAATATGCATTATATTTTAAGATTATGAATTGTATAAATAATTTATTAGATATTTATGAAGAAAAAGAAACTTTATATTCAAAAGGAAATAAAATTGCGCTATATTAAAAAATATCTACCTTTTATTCTATTATTAAACCTTATCAACTGCAATTTATTCAATAAGGACAATATTATTAGTAATCTTAACAATAATCAAAAACAAGCTTTCATATTTTTCAAGAACTCACTTAAAAACAAACAATATTTAAAAGATTTAGAGCAAGCAAGTAAAAATTATTTAAAAGATTTAAAGACAACCAATAAAGCTCTTAATATACAAAATAAGCTTAATCAAGGACTTAACTGTGACTATGGTGATAATAAAATAGAAAAATTATTTGCTCAACTTGGAAATGAAAAAACGAAAAAATTCCTTCAACAATTACATCTTATGCTAAAAGCTATTAATGACGGCACACTTATAAGCTTTTTTTCATCATCAAATTTTAGAGTATTCAACACTTTAAGTCAAAAAAAAGAACAAGCACTACAATATATAAAGAGTCAATTATACATTGAATTTTATTTCCACAGTAATGATATTATTAACACAGAACATTTCTTCCAAAACACAATGAACTTGCTAAACATTCAAAGTTAATTTTCGATTATAACCTCTAAAAAGAGTACTATTATCAAATTTTTGTAGATTACAAATTATTAAATCAATCTGTTTTTGAATATCAATTGTATACCGAATTACTTTAATAAGTTTGTCAAAGTGTTCAATTTCATCAATACTTAATTCTCTTCTTTTTCTATATTTAAGATAGTTTTTAAATACTTGATAATTTTCGATAACAAACTCATATACAAGTAACTTAAGAATTGATTTTGATAATATTAAACAAAAATGCATACCTAAAAAATATTGGTATGCATACTCCTACTTTCCCATTCTTTCTCTTTATTCTTCCTCTTTTAGTTTTTTTTCTAGTTCTTTTCCTCTATCTAGTATCTTTTGCAACAAATTACTAATCTCTATTCCTCTTTTTTCAACCTCTATAACTGCAGCATTACTATTTTTACTATTGGTCAGTGCATTAAATATATTATAAAATTTTTCCGCTGTCATATTTTCTTTCGGCAAGTGAGAACTTCTCAGAACAAGAATATTGTGCGATGCACAACTTAACATGTAAGTATATTCATTTATTTTCTGACTAAGATTTATAAGTTCTTCCATAGTAGAATACTTATCAAAAATATGGCGATTTTTCAGGTTCCCAAAACTTCTCAATAAGGAATTGAAAGTAGCAAATGACATTCTGCCTAAAACATATTCAATAAATTTTTAATAGCAGGTTGATATCGACTATATAGCCTCATCCTATCTGATGCATACATACTATGATAATCGGACTTGAAAACACTACGAGGGGGATACATTGTATATATTGCAAATGCTAAAGCATAAATAAGATCAGAATTATACCTCATAGCTCCATAAATAATTTCTGAATTAAAACTATAGTCCCATTCTCTTATGTCAAAGATCTCATTAAAGACCAAAAACGGAAAACCTTCTCCTTCACTACTATTAACAGGTTCATTACCCTTAATATGATGTTTAAATTCATAAAGCACTTCTTTTACTTCATAAAATTGTTTTAAAGCTTGTTCTTTTGTTACTGCTATTTCATCTAGTTCAATTAAACACATATTTAAATCTATTGGATCAATTATGTCTTTTTGTTCACCTGAAGGAGGAGGAACAGGAGCAGGGGGAACATCGGGAGGAGGAAGGGGAACATCAGGGGAAGGAGGGGTAACAAAAGAAAACGGGATTGGGTTTTTACTCTCAATTACCATTCTATTCGATCTAGCTTCAAACAATTTTTGAGCTAAACTTCCTTCTTCTCTTATTTTTGCATTGTGACCACAACTTATCACAAACACAACTAAAAAACATCATACTTACTCTTACCATTAAAATTCTCCTTTTTTTTTTATAATTTATAAAAGTTCTAACTATTAAATTTAAAAATTTTAACTATTATTATTCAGCATATCATCAACATTAAGAACCAATCTTTGTTTCTCTCTTATAACCAAACCTCTATTCATTAAATCTGATAGATAATTCCTTATTCTATAATACGATAAATTCGTATCCCTCTTAATATCCCTCAAAGACTTTATGGTACGATTATCATATTCCAAATTAGATGCAATAAATTCAAGTGATTCATCAACACTTTTAGACGGTTTTTTATTCTCTACTACACTAGGAATGCGACTACCTTGTATCTTTTTAACCTTACCTCTTGTAGGTAATGGAACAGAGTGTAATAACTTTTGTTCATAAAACTTATGATAAGCATTCTGTATTATACAAAATACCATTGCTAAAAATATATCTAGACACACAGACAATAATAGTAATGAATAAACAAAAATTATATTAAGATAATCATCACGAGCAATAACAACAGATGTCCCATTCAAAACATTAGCCGCTTTAATGCGATTATTATTTATAGCTGTTGTTTCAATCAAATTACCAAGTTTAAAACGCAAATCCCTTAAAGATTGTAAATGCTCATCCCTTTGATTAAACAAAATCTTATTCTCTTTGGTTGCATTCTCAATTTCTCTCATGTAATAATTATAGGACTTGTAACACAATCTGTAAGTTCATGGATGAGTTTTGAGAGTTTTTTTAGCTTGATGTTTGAAGATACTATTAGGTATACTTAGGTATACTGTTGCAAGTATTAAAAAAAGTCAAGGAGAAAAGGAAGAAGGGCTTCGTAAGCTACTCTCTAGTAAAGAGAGAATAATTGAAGGTGAAATATCTAGTATTGATATTAAGATAAAGAATAATAATGATCGTATAGAATTTGCCAAGAATAAACATTTGAGCTTAGACTATACATATAAAACTATGAAGCAAGATTAATACAAATAATTGCTACTCTCTCTAAGAACGCAAACACTGAAGCCCTAGACACACCTTCAACCACACGCTTCCTTAGTAAATATAAGAAAAGCAATAAATAATGTCTATTGTAATAGAATATGTTACTATAATCATAGTACTACAAATAAAGACAAATATTAAATAAAATATACTAATGAACAGAAAAATATGCTAAAAGGGTATACATTAAATATGACAAATCTAAGAGATGCTATTAATGAAATGATACTTTCTCATTCAGGATTTAGAAAGATATTTGCAAAATCAAAAAATGAAAATTCAATAGAATATGAAATAAATGATGACGACAAAATATTGGTTGCTCTTATAACCTTTACAATATCAAATTATTTTAAAGATAAACCAAGAAAATACATCAATGTTGGATTAGATTCAAGAGCAACAGGAAATATAATCTCAGAGATAATAATTAAAACCTTAATTTTAAATAATAACAGTGTAAATTTTTTTGGAATACTCCCAATACCAGAAATCTTAGCCTATACAAAAGAAAATCAAAATTCAAAAGGATTTATATACATTTCTGCCAGTCATAATCCTACAGGATATAATGGCATTAAAATTGGATTAAATGATGGAGGCGTGCTAAATTCAAATGAAACAAATAAAATAATACGTCAGATCAGATTCAACATTGAAAATGAAACTTTAATAAACAATCTAATAACAGGCTTACAAAAGTTTAATACCAATGCTATGCAATTAAAAACATATGAAGCAATTATCACTTCACAGGCTAGACATAAAACACAATCTTATAACTCATATAAGTCATTAATGCAACAAATAATATATTCAGATACACATAATCAAAAAAACATTGACATACTAAAAAAAACTATAAAAAAAGAACCTATAGGAATCATAGGAGAGATGAATGGTAGTTCTCGCATTAACTCAATTGATAGGGAAATGATTGAATCTTTGGGAATAAAATTGGAATTTCATAACACAGAAATTGGTATCTTTAAACATGGAATGACTCCTGAAGGGACATCTTTAAACATGTGCAAACAAATATTAGAACAAAAATTTAAGAATGACAATTCTTTCAAATTAGGATATGTCCCTGATTGTGATGGAGACAGAGGCAATTTGGTCGCAATTTTAAAAAAAGAACAAGCGAGTATCATTACACCACAAAAAATATTTGCACTCTCAGTACTCTCAGAGCTTAGCTATCTTTACCATACGGGAATTAAAGACAATTTAGCTGTCGTAGTTAATGATGCAACCTCACTAAACATTGAAAAAATAGCCTCGTTATTTAACACAAAAGTTTATAGAGTGGAAGTTGGTGAAGCTAACTTAACAGAAATGGCTGACCTTTTACGAAATAAAGGATTAATAGTAAAAATTTTGGGAGAAGGATCAAATGGGGGAAATATTACATACCCTTCAAAAGTAAGAGACCCACTAACAACTCTCTTTAGCATCATAAAATTGCTTAAAATCAAAAATCTTTACAAAATATGGTGTTCAATATCTAATAATTCATATAATGAACACTATACTCTTGAGGACATATTAAAGACAATCAATTTTTATAGCAATGTAGAAGTATCATCAGAAAAAGCCATGCTTAAAATAAAAGCAAAAAATCAAGAAATACTAAAAACCAACTACGAAAAATTATTAGAAAAAGAATTCAACAATAATACCGTATTACAAAAACTACCAATACATAATTATGAAATTATAAATTATGAGGGTATCAAACAAACTCTATCTAGAACAGGTGACTCATCAGGAGGGCTTAAAGTTTTATTTAAAAATAATAAACATGAAATAATTGCTAGTTTATGGTTCCGTGGCTCAAAAACGGAACCAATATTTAGAGTATTAAGTGAGGTCATATCTGAACATAATGATTTACTATATCCTCTCTTAGATTTTCATACAGATTTAATACACTCGGCTAACTCTTTAACCTAATTAACATACAGAAATTATGACACAAAATTCAAACAAATTGATTTCTTATGGTTAATTACGCGGTACAACTTACATACTTGGATTATTTTTTAAAATTTTCTCTACATTTCTTCTAACCCCATTCCACGTCTTTGATATACCCATTAAATTTTTAGCATTTTTTATAACTTCTACTGCAACTTTTCTAGTTTTACTTGTCCCTTCAAATATTATTTCATCAATATAACCCTTTTTAGCTTTAAAAAATTTTCTTCTCTCTCTAATTGGTATTAAAAATTGATTTAAAACCTCAAAAAGCCTCTCTTTAACTTCAACATCTCCAATTGTACCCTTCCTATACCTAGTTTTAAACTCATAAAGCTCATCAATATTACTATTAAAAAGATCATGATAAATAAAAACAGGATTACCATCAACTTCTCCTGGTATATCTGCTCTCACTCTTTTTGGATCTGTAAACATAGACATAACTTTCTTACGCAATAATTCCTCATCATCACTTAAAAATATCGCATTACCAAAACTTTTACTCATCTTAACCTTGCCATAAATTCCCACAAGAGCCTGAGAATCTGTAAAGACAGCTTCAGGGATTGGAAAAAAATCTCCATAAAGATAATTAAATTTCCTAGCAAGTTCTCTTGTAAGTTCAATATGAGCCTCATTATCACGTCCAACTGGAACTAAATTAGCCTTTGTCATCAAAATATCCGCACTCATAAGAACAGGATAACCCAAAAGTCCATAAGGAATCTCAGATAGTCCAGCAGCAATACTCATGTCCTTGATACTAGGAATCCTTTGCAAACGATTAACCATTACAATCATTGACAGCACTAAATTTAACTCTAAAAGCTCAGGTATAGCTGATTGCAAATAGATATTAACTTTTTCAGGATTAATCCCACACGCCAAATAATCCAAAACCATTTCTCTAACATTAACAGATATTTCATTAATGCTTTTTAAATCTGGTTTTGTAGTAAGAGTATGCAAATCCGCTATAATAATATAAGTCTCATATTCCTCCTGATACTTTAATCTATTAACAATAGACCCAACATAATGCCCTAAATGAAGAGAGCCTGTAGGTCTATCCCCTGTAAGCATAACTTTTCTCTGCAAACCTAACTCTCCTTATTATTATCAACACTTAAGATCTTTGAACCACTTAAAAACACAGAAAAAGGTTTTAAACACACTATATTATCTACTATTACTTTTATAATCACTGTAAAAGGATAGGCTATTAAAAGTCCCACAATACCCCAAAGCCATCCCCAAAAGAAAAGAAAACAAAGCAACAAAAAAGGAGAAAGATCAAGCCTATGTCCTTGCATCTTAGGCTCAAGAATATTCCCAATCAACATTTGAACAAATGTATTATATATAAATATATAAAAAACCAAATTTAAATTAGGATAAAACTGTACTAAAGCAGCTATCACAATAAAAAAAACTGCTAAAATTGAACCTATACTTGGAATAAAATTAAAAACAAATGTAAGAACGGCCCATACACGAGGAAAATCTTGTCCAAACAACTTTAAACCTATAAACACTAAAAACCCTGTAAGACAACTAACAAAGAGCTTTATTCCCAGATACTTACTAATCTGATTATTTATTGTACTTAAAGCCTCAATAAATATACTCGAAACAGATTGTTTAAAAGCATTTTTAACCTTGATATCAAAAATGTGTATTTCTGATAGTAAAAAATATAACAATAAAAATAATACAACCAAACTACTTGCAAATCCAATAATCTCATTAGATATCCGAGTTAAAAAAGGATAAATATATTTAGAAAAATCTATATTGCTAATAATATCACTATCTAACTTATATTTTTCAAGAATATCTACCATAATAAAAATTAACTGCTTCTGATAATAAGGTAATTGATCAATTAATACAGTAACACTATAATAAACAAAACTAAAAACCAAATAAGAAAATGAAAAAAGAACAAAAAAAATTACAAAAACTATTAAAACTCTTGGGATCTTTAGTTTTTTAAGAAAAGTATAAATGGGATATACCAAAAACCCAAGAACCACCGCAATAGCTAAAGGTTTAAATATTGTTTGTGCTATTTTTAAAATAGCAATTAACATTACAATCAAAGCTACAACATAAAACACAGACTGTAATTTAACAAACTTTAATCTATCAGTTGATTTTAGCTCTAAAGACATCTCATTGCTCCTTCAATATATCTTAATTATTATGAAAAATATTTAAAAACAAAATCAATATTCACTCACGAATATTTGCCAAAATTTAAAATCAATTTATATATTTAAATGAATCTTTTCCATTATCCAATTATATAACTTAGTTCCCTTACTATAATTAGCTTCGGCTAAATCCCCTACTCTTTTCTCTTTAACTAGCCTCTTAGCATTCTCAGCATTGCCATGATAAACCGTCAACGTATTTTTATAATGATTTAAGCTGTTATTCAAAATTTCAAAGGCTGGAATATCATTAAAACCATCTGCAATATAAAACATATTTTCAAAAGGAATCTCTCTTCTACCTTTAGGAATCCTCTTATTAATTTTATCATAAGATCCCTTATTTAGCTCGAAAATTACCCGGGTTTTTATTGTATGATCTACGAAATAACATACGCTACTTAAAACAACATTTTCTGAAAATTTATTATCTAAATTCTGATAAAAAGGCATAAGGTATGTGTCTATAAATTCACAAGCCCAAACCTTAGTAACATAAGGAGCAATACTACTGCCCAAAATCATCTGCCTAAAACCACTTGAAACAACATAAATATTTATCACAGTAGCTGATTTCTTTAAACTTCGATTTATTTCATCGATTTCTTTAAACAAAGAAAGAACTCCTTCAAAAAATCTCAATTTTGAGCCCAATTCAAATAATATTTTATTATTTAAGCCTTTAAAAATACCTTCCCTGACATATGTTAAAAAATGTGACAAATATATCATTTCATTAGCAATAATATTACAATGATTTTTATTATAAGTAATAGATAAATTTTCAACTTCATTCCAAAATAAACTAGCATCAACATTATACTCATCAAAAAGTACCTGTTGCATATTACCATAAATTAAAGTGTCATCAAAATCAAATATCAAAGCTATAATCTTTTCTTTTCTACCCATAAACAAAAAATAAATTTAAATTAACATTAACTCGTATTATAATATATACTTATATATGGTAAGATAATACCATATATAAGTATATATTGAATAAAAATGATTATGATAGATATAAGTAGTATAAATCAAATAAAAGATATTACATCTAAAGTATTAGATATAAGTTTAATCAGCATTTTAGTTTATTATGTCTATAAAAATGTCATTAATTCTTATTCTGTAAATTTACTCAAAGGAATGATCATCATTACATCTATTGGTATCAATCACAAAAAACTACTAAATAAAACATAGCAAATATATTGCCAATTTATTGTGTATAAGTTGAGATAATAAGATACGATACCTCCCAAGCTAATAAAAAAACAAATTTTTCTGTAGCATTGGGTTGCCAACCAGTCCATTTATCATTTCTAAGTAGATAATTTCTTACATAATCTACAATTAAGAACAGTAGACAAGTTTCTCTATCATTATTTCTTTAGGCTTTTCTTAAAATATCTTATCTCTTAATTGACTATTGTTCAAGATCAGATTAAACAATAAGATTATTATATACCCCCATTAAAATATTTATACGAGCTAAAATATGAAAAATTTTTCTGCAACAAACTCAAAAAAGCTAATAGATCCGCATAATTCCCAATCCCTTTTATTTGCTAAGTAGGCTACCCATTCTTCATTTTCAAGTTTCACATTAACTATTTAAAATCTTTGATCTAAGGTTTTGGATTACTCAAATCTACCTATTAGAGTCTTAGAATCTATAGCTAGAATACCAAATTCAGTTTCTCAGATACTCTACCTACAGCAAGCGCCTGCATTCTCTACTGTAGACTTAACATGCCAACAAAAATAGTTAGAGTCTCTTTGGTCTAAAATTTTAAGGTAAGGAATAGGGTTTCTCATTACCTCAACTAATACACTAATATTATCGCTCGATCAGTCCTTATCTCAAGTAAAACGTGTATACAGACTATTTTCATTTAAACCTAAGCACTGCTTACTTGCAAAATACGATAAGAATTATCAACAAACATAGTAAAATCATAATCATAAAGAAATAATATAAATATGTTCTTACATCTACTATCAGTAGACATCTTACCCAACCATATAATAGTATCTATTACATTCCCTAACTAGTTATCATCGTGCCTCCCACACCATTTATTCCTTCAATAACTTTATTCAGTGATGTAATAATTGCCTCCCTATTTCCTTTAGACTTTACAAATCCAATACTTGCCTCTACTTTAGGCAACATAGACCCTGATGCAAAATGTCCTTCTCCTATATATCTCTCTAAATCAACAATATTTACCTTGTCAAGTAAAATTTCATCCTTTTTGCCAAAATTTAATGCTACCTGATCAACAGCAGTAACTATCAATAATTTATCTGCTCCAATATCTTGTCCTAACCTAGATGACGCAAAGTCCTTATCAATTACTCCACTTACTCCTTTAATAATTCCTATGTCATCTCTTATAACAGGAATACCACCTCCTCCACACGCAATCACTATAAATCCTTTATTCATTAATTCACTTATCTCTTCAATTTCTATAATCTCAATCGGCTTAGGCGATGCTACCACTCGCCTATAACCTCTTCCACTATCTTCTCTCAAAATATATCCCCTACTTGCAAGCTCTTCCGCTCTTATCTTATCATAAAATGGTCCAATAGGCTTGCTAGGCCTCTTAAAACACTCATCTTCTTTATCCACCAAGACTTGCGTAAGCACTACTACTACTCCCCGTCTAATTCCTCGCTTACACATCTCATTCCGCAGTGCCTGCTCAATATAATACCCTATCATCCCTTGACTCATACCAACACACACATCAAGCGGTGCCAATGGTGTCTCTTTACACATCTCATTCTCTAGTAAAATCCTTCCTACTTGCGGGCCATTACCATGACTGATAATTACCTCATAACCATACTCTATTAAATCTACTATCTCACATACACTGCTCTCTATTCTTGCTAATTGATCACAAAATGTTCCTTCTCCACCCTCTAACGCATTCCCCCCAAGACTTATTACAATTCTTTTACTCATACATACTCCCTAATTTTTTACAAATATACATTTGCCATTATCACTAAAATACATATTACAAATTCAATCACAAATATTGGCATTACAAATTTAAACCAACTACCATAACTAATCCTTGCTATACCCAATACAGCCATTATAACTCCACTTGTTGGGGTTAATAAATTAACTAGACCTGATGCTGTTTGCATACCCAACACAACTGATGACCTTGGCATGTCTAAAAAATCAGCCAATGGCGCCATCATTGACATCGTTAAACTTGCATGTCCCGATGATGAAGGCACAATAAACCCTATACACATCTGTACAAGTTCGTTTAACACTACAAATAGACCTTTAGGTACCCCATATAAAAATTCTGATGCTGCATTTAATATAGTTCCCGTAATCATTCCCTCATCAGCTACTATCATCACTCCCCGAGCCATGCCTATAATAAGAGCTGCTGTCATCATATCTTTAGCTCCCTCTACAAACGTTTCCCACATCTTTAATTCGCTCATTTTACATATAAACGCTGATAAAATTGCTGTACCAAGATATAACATCGTCATCTCTTGCATCCACCAACCAAGCTCCAAAATACTATATATTAAAAATATAATCATAACCCCATATAATACCAATACCATCTTTCGTCTATTTGTAAATTCAGGCATGACATTTTCCTTATCACCCATCTTACTTTTAACAAATAGATTATAATGCCCTTCCCTTTGTTCATACACAATAGACCTCTTAGGATCATTCTTTATCCTAATCGCATATATCAACACATACACTATAGCTACAGACACAGAAACTATATACAAAATAATACGAAAATAAAAACCATCCTTTATTTCAATACCAGCTATCGCTGATGCTATACCTGTAGCAAATGGATTAATAGTAGATGCCATGGTTCCAACACCAGCTCCCAATCCAATAATTGCAACAGCTACAATATTATCATAGCCCAAAGCTATTACTAATGGAATCATAATAAGATAAAATGGAAGTGTCTCTTCATACATACCTGTTGTAGTCCCTCCTATGGAAAAAATAAACATCATAAATGGTATCAAAAGTTTATCCTTATTTCCCATTTTTTTAATTGATGCAGCTATCCCTGCATCAACCGCACCGGTTTCTAAAATCACTCCATAAGCTCCACCAACAATCAAAACAAATACAATAACTTCAACAGCATGCTCCATTCCTTTAGCCATTGCTGTTAAAATAGTAAAAATACCATCTAAAAATCCCCGAGAAGCCCTTTCTACTGTATGATAAGTCCCCGCCATAACAACTTCTTGTAACTTTCCATTAACTTCTCTTGTTTCCTTAAAAAATTCACCGGCAGGAACTATATAAGTTAATACAGTCATAAACACTATTAAAGAAAATACTATTGTAAAACTACTTGGCATTTTATTCTTCTTAACCATCTTATCTCTCCTAATAAATTTACATTTCCCTAATCTAAATTTATAACTAATTATCCCAAAGTCCCAACCATTACAGCCTTAATAGTATGTAACCTATTCTCAGCCTCATCAAATACAACAGACTGACCACTTTCAAAGACATCATGTGTAACCTCAATACCTTCAAGCCCATATTTATCAAATATTTCATTACCAAGCACCGTATTCAAATCATGAAAAGCTGGTAAACAATGCATAAATATCGCATCTTCCTTTGCCAATTTCATAAGCTTACTATTAACTTGATATGGTCTTAACAGCTTAATTCTTTCATTCCAATTAGTCTCTCCCATAGACACCCAAACATCAGTATAAACAATATCAGCATCCTTCACTGCTTCCTCAAGAGAACTAGAAATAGCAATATTACCGCCACTCTCAGCAGCTATCAATCTTGTCTTGCTTACCAATTCTGGATCTGGAAAAAGTTCTCTTGGCGCAAATATTCTAAAATCCATTCCCATAATAGCACACCCTTCCATTAAAGAATTAGCAACATTATTTCTACCATCGCCACAAAAGACCATCTTCAAATTTTTCAAACATCCCTTATGTTCTTCAATAGTCATAAAATCAGCAAGTACTTGTGTTGGATGGGCAACATCTGTTAACCCATTATAAACCGGAACATTAGCATACTTAGCTAAATCCTCAACTGCTTTTTGAGAAAACCCTCTAAATTCAATAGCATCATACATTCTTCCTAATACCCTTGCGGTATCAGCTATTGACTCCTTTTTACCTATCTGACTACCGGTCGGCCCCAAATAAGTAACATGGGCTCCTTGATCATAAGCAGCAACCTCAAATGCACATCTTGTTCTTGTTGAGTCCTTCTCAAAAATTATAGCTATATTTCTTCCTTTAAGTTTTTGTTCTTCAAATCTTGCATACTTAGATTTCTTCAAACTATGAGACAAATCAAGTAAATATCTCACATCTTTTTGAGTAAAATCTAAAAGTCTTAAAAAACTTCTCCTTCGTAAATCGTCTCGTAAATCATACATAAATATCTCCTCCTTTAAACTAAATATCTTCCCTTATTAAAGGCATAGACATACACCTAGGGCCTCCTCTTCCTCGTGAAAGCTCACTAGAAGGCATTTTATAAACTTTAATCCCAAATTCCTCAAGCAATTTATTAGTTACATGATTCCTAGAATAAACTATTACTTCTCCAGGTGCTATTGCTAAAGTGTTAGCACCATCATTCCACTGTTCCCTTGCTCCATGAATTAAATCCCCTCCAGCACACTTTATCATATTAACTTTACTTCCAAGATAGAAGCCTAAAATATCCTCCAATCTCGCCTTTTCACTCTTAACCTTAATACTGCCAGAACCCAAATCATAAGTCAAAGCATAAATGGTAAATTTCATATCCTCACTAGTAAAACTTGTAAAAGTAGTATGATCTATTTGAGTAAAAACCGTATCTAGATGCATATAAGCCCTACTTTGCGGGATTTGAAAAGCTAAAATAGTACTAAAAGATGTTTTTTGTTGAAAAAGTTTGCGGGCTACTTTTTCAACAGATTCAGATTCGGTTCTCTCAGAAACACCAATAGCCAAAACATCACGACTTAGAACTAACTCATCTCCACCTTCTAACGTAGTATCTTCATCTCTAGTATACCATATAGGAACATTGTCTCTATAAATAGGATGATATTTAAAAATATACTCTGCAAATATTGTTTCCCTACGTCTAGCCCTAGTTTGCATCCTATTTATTGTTACACCATGACCAATACTCGCAAAAGGATCTCTCGTAAAGAGTATATTGGGCATAGGATCAATAATTAAAGGATATTCACTGTTTACTAAAGAGTTTAGAGAATCAGATTTATAATTTTTAAGATCATCCCTTGTAACCCCAGCTATCATTTTTAAAATCATGTCATTAACAGACATATTATAAAAATAATCCTTCAAAGCTTGCGTCTTATTCTCAGTTCTGATCCCTGCTTCAAGAATAAATTGTGATATAAATTGCTCTTTGACACTATCACACTGAGAAATAGTTTCACTAATTAAATCCTCAATATAGACAACTTCAACTCCATTATTTCTTAAAATATCCGCAAAGGCATCGTGCTCTTGCCTTGCCACTTCAAGATAAGGAATATCATCAAACAATAACCTCTGCATTATTGAAGGAGTCAGATTTTCCAATTCTTCTCCTGGTCTATGTAGCAACACTCTCTTTAAACGACCTATTTCTGAGAATACATTTATTGGTTTTAAATACTGCATAACAAAAACCTCTATTTTTATAAAAAAGTTTAAAAATTTTTAATTTATTATACTTAGTTAATATATTAAAACTTAAACGATAAAAAATCAACATAATTAAAACCTATAAAAAACAAACAAGCTTAATACTTAACTAAATATGATAAAATATTGATATGCAAAATCTTACATATATTACATATATATTCACTTTAATAAATCTCTACCTAATATGTTCGTGTTCTTTGTTTAGCAAAAGTGATCAAAAAAATTACGGTTCAAATACTATCCTGTTAACCCATAACTACCCACCTAATCATGCCCTCGTAACTAATATGACATATACTACATATCACATACCATCACATCTAATAAACACATTATTAGAGCATACAAGATCTCCCAATTTATTAAAAACATTAGCAATAGATTTAAAAATAAGTCCCCAAAAAATAGAAGAAATACAAAACTATCTACTGGCCTATCAAAGACACCTAAATAATTCACAAGAATGGAAAAAATTTATTGAACAAAGCAATATAAATGGATATTTAATCATTAAAGTTGATACAAGTTTTAGAGAAAAATCTGACGAAATTAAACTAAATTCACTTAATAAAAAGTTTACAGAGCTAACAGAAGCACAAATGTATTTAGACAAGGAAATTTTAGCATCATTAGAACAAATATTTCACGAAAAAAATATGGGATATATACCCATTGAAAACACTAACTCTTTTTTCCCTCAAGACAGCATAACCAATTATGCTGTCAATAAAGATATAATAAATGGAATAGAATACATATCTCCTCACATAATAGCAAATCAACTATTAAAAATTAATGACAAACAATACTTCAAGAGATTCATGCTTCATTTACAAATTGAAAATAACAAAATAACAGAAATACTGCAAAAACAAATAATGGCTGATGAATACAATAATTCATACTATTCAACAAAATCACAACAAAAATTAAACCCAACAAATAATTACAACTTAATCCCTAATATTATAGATCCAGAAACAGGAATAGAAATAACACCGCAAAAACTAAGATCCATTTTATCAAATGGAGACATACTGCTAATAAAACCAAAAATAGATTGGACTGACTTTTTCTACTTTTGGCAACACACAGGAATATTTGACGCTGATAAGTATGACAATACAAAAAAAATTGTATTTAAAGGAGAAGACAGCTTCGATATAAAATCAGTAATCACAAGCAATCAAATCAAATTTGACACAGCATCTGTTCAAGGTTCAGGCTATGAAAAACTCACAACTTATATACAATCAAGGATACTAAAAATATTCTCACCCATAACAGATAAAAGAACTATCCAAAAAGCAATAAATTTTGCTAAAAACAGATATGTTGACAATAATTTTGGATATATGGTGCCCCTGTTATCTTCTAATATGTGGACTGACTCAATTAATCTTGAAGAGCTCCACCATAAAACTTATTGCTCATTAGTAGTTGACAGAACATACAGAATAGCTGGTCTTGATGTCTCAAGAAATTATGAAGTATCTGGTATAGTAACTCCTGGAGAGATAAACGCAGCTGCTTACGATTTTTATATGTCATACACAATATCAGGAATATTTCCTAGTATGTTACCAAAAAGAGTTATCAAACCAACTCTTAGAGAAAAATTTATTGGGTATAATAGAGAAATAAAAGATTTAATAGAAATAAAAAGTTCAAAAGAAAAAAGGTTTGGCAGATCTTGCAATATAATTAATTCTTGGTGCTTAGGGAGTTAATTCAACATGAAAAAATACTACGCATGCATATTAAACGACAAAAATGAAAAAATAATCTTTACATCTTGGGAAGAATGCAAAAACAAAATTGTAGGACAAAAAAATAAAATAAAGAGCTTCAAAACAAAAGAAGAAGCAAAAAATTGGCTCTCAAGAGATGGAAAGAGCGATATCTACCCAGCAGGAATATACTTTGACTCTGGAACTGGAAGAGGCAAAGGAGTAGAAATTAGAGTTGTTAATGAAAAAAGAGTATCCATACTAAACAAAGTAATAGATCAAAGTCTAATTAATGATTATAATAATTACTACGTTAAAGATTTTGATGGAATTAGCAACAATTATGGCGAACTTTTAGGACTGTATATTGCACTCAAAATAGCATTACAAGAAGACACAAAGAACATATTTGGAGATAGCAAACTAGTAATTGATTATTGGTCTAAAGGATTTTACAATAAAAACTTAAACAAAAATACCATCAAATTAATTCAAAATGTGACCAAATTAAGACATATTTTTGAAGAAAAAGGAGGAACAATACTATTGATATCAGGAAACAATAATATTGCGGATCTTGGCTTCCATAAAAGGTGAAATAATATTTATACAAAGCAAAACACATGCAAACACAAAATATTTTTAAAATATGCATAATCATACCGATCATAATCTCCTGTAGCACAATAAGGTTGAAACAAGAATATAAAACAAGTTTTAAGATAATAAAATCCAATGCCCAATATATCAGTGTAGACACTATTGAGGCAACAGACGAATACATCTATATTGAGTGTACAAATACAAGTGACGAAATCGTAAAAATAAACTGGCAACATACAAATTTAAACTCCAAAAACATTGTTACAACGAAAAATGATACTAAACTAATAAATAACCTCAAAATTTATAAAAATAAATATAAAGAACTATTAATTGGACTAAGAACTTCTCAATCATTTAAAATTTATTTATTAGGGAAACCTGAGCAAAACACTAAGATCTCAATCAATAACTCAAAAATACAAAAGCATATATTTAACAAAATCAAATATCCAGCTACTTTAAAATTGAGTATAACAAAAACTAACATTAATCCAAACCAAATCATTGATATTGTAATATCAAAAATCCCAAAAATGTAAAAAAGTTCAAACCTATAAAAATCATTATTTTAAATAGATAATCAGCTAATACTATTTATTTCTTAGATTTACGGTTAATTAAAAGTTCATACTTAGTATTTGCATTACTTTCCAACGATGATTTAACAGGTTCAAAGAAATTCCAAGAAATATAAATTGAAAAATTATTTCTCCAAATAGAAGAATACCTATCGCTATTATCCTTTAAAATATCTGGACTTAAACTATACTCTCCGACAAATTGCCAATCATAAAAATTAAATTTAAAGCTCGTACTAATTTTCTTGATTTTAAATAATGATTTCTTTCTATCCTGAATATTAAAGAAATTAAATGACTGAAACAGATCCGCAAACAAATTAACCGTTTCAAACTCAGCCTGTTCCATATATCCTCCAAAATATCTAAAAGTTTTAGTATTAATAGAACGAGTTGAAAGATTCAACTCAAAAAACTTGGTATACCTAAACTTAAAAGTAAACTCAAACCAAAATTCATTATCAACAAATTTTTGCAAATTCATTTTCCATCCAATATCTGTTCCCAGTCCAATTTTAAGTTTTTCATCAAAAAACTTAAAATCATATAAATCTTTTTTATACTGAAAACTTAAAGAATAGGGAATAAGATTAGTTGTAGACCCTACCTTTGCAAAATCGCCAATCAATTTATCATACTTATACTCAAAATCATTTTTCATAGCAAATTCAAATCGAAAATCATAAACATTAAACTTAAACGAAAGTTCAGATAACCCATTAATCAAAGGATCATAAGCAACAAGAAAGATAAGCTTTAAATAATCTAAATATCTTGGCTCTATCTTATAATATAAAGCAGGATGCATTTCTAAATTTTTATAAGGAGAAATGGGTTTTAAAGGTTTTAAATTAACAGAAGTATTTTTAAAAACAGACTTTTTCTCGTCTTTCTTAAATTTTTTATCATATTTAATTCCAATACCTACTTCTTGTAACAAATAAGGAAATTCCATAGCAAACTTGAGCTCAGAAGAAGCATATATACTTTCAAAAGTATTTTTCAGCACACCTGAAAGACTAGTAGTAAAAAATCTATAGTCATAAATCAAGCCGAAATTCAATTCTTGATGCAAAGTCTCAGGACTTTTTAAAAAAATGGTATTGTTCTTGCCATCCAACATCTTAGAATCTTTATCATATTTTTTATCAAATGAATAAAGAGTAATTTTGTTCTCAAACTTAATACTACTACGAGAAAAAGCAGGATACAGCATAAAAGGCAATAAATTTAAATTAACTTTATTAATAAGTGAATGTTCGCCCTTCTTATCTTTATCGACTAAATTATAATCTTTGTCTAAAGGATTATACTCAGTAGTACTAAGATACAAAACATCTTCAAAAGTAACAAGCCGATTATAAAAATCAGCATGAAATTTCAAATCTATTTTATTTTTAATCTCAAACAAATAGGTCTTCACATCATATTTAAACTCCTGGGGAGATTTAAATTTAGAATCATCAAAAAATATATTATTTTTAAAATAAGGATTCATTCCCAATCTTATATAAAAAGAATCTTGCTTACTCAGATTATCAGAAACAATTGGTTTGGGGGATAAATAAACATCTTTGGTTAAATCTTTTTTTTCCACAAGTTTCTTTGCATTACTTTTATCTTTGTCATCCTCAACATCATCTCCAACATTTTTGACCTTGGGTACCATAATTATTTCTTTACCCTTAGAATTAGAAAGAGAAGTCCAACCGTTATTATAAAGCTCTTTCTGAAAATTTAAATCGATATAAGGCAGATAAACTCTCTCTAAATAAAACCATTTCCTAGTTGGATCGTTAAAACTTTTAGGATTTTTACCAAAAATATTCTCATAACTTGCCAATTTAAAAGTAAATCCAAGATTATTTAATCTATAATCAATAAGGGTATTATCATAAAAAGTTCGATTATAAAAAGAAGATAAATTCCAATCGAATCCACTTATCATCTTTTCTGTCTCTGATGAATCTTTTAGAGGACTTAAAATGGAAAAAAATGTTGCGCTCTCTAATCTATCTTTAAAGTCAATCATCACATAAGGATCTGAATAATGCTCAAAAATCAATGAAAAAAGCGCATCACTGACTAAAAATTCAGACTTAGATTTAAGCAAATACCTAAAGGGAACCTCAAATCCAAATATGTCACCCTTATTTATATTATCAAAACTAAAAAGGGAGTAATTGATACTATTACCCGAAAAAGGACGATAGTCACCTGAGAAATTATGATCATATAGAGTTCTTGTCAAGCCTATACCAAAACTACCTTCAAAAGTTTTAAAAAGATCTAAAGTATCACCTAAATTAAAATCAATACCTGAATAAAACCCCAAATTAGAATAAATATCAAAAATCAATTTAACATGGTCTTGATTAACTTTAGAGACAATATCTTCTGCAAAGAAATAAGTTAAATAACCATTTCTAATATAAGATTTTTTATCTGAATTGTATACTGAATGAAAATCAAAATCTAAAAAAGAAACTTCATCAATATTAGCAGATTTTTTCCCCAGTAAATATACAGTATTAAAAAGAGTAAGACCTTTTCTTGAAGAATATCCTAAAGACGGATTAAAAAACAAACTATCACCTGGTTTAAAAAAAAATGGAATATAGAATATAGGTACTCTTCCTATATAAAACACAGCATTTAAAACACCAAGATCCCCAGATGGCAAAATCCATATCTTAGAGGCCCTAATAGAATAATAAGGTTCTGGAACCTTACTAGTTGTAATAAAAGCCTCTTCTAATATGTTTGAATCATTATCCAATTTCCTTAAAACTTTGCCCCCAAATGAAACAATATGATCAATTAAATTTTTATTCATTTTCTTTTGAACAATTCCATTTTTGAGAAGAAAATTCTGAGAATCAAAATCAATAAATAATTCACCACCATAAAAATACAACTTCTCATCAGTACTTAAATCAAATTTATATTCAACATTTCCACTAGAAAAAAGCTTCTTGGAATTTTTATTAAAAATAATTTTATCACCCTTAATGTTATGCTTTTTATTATCTTTAATGTCTTCAATAATAAGATTTACTTTTCCTTTAAATACGATAGTTTCATCCCCAGTAATCTCATAAGTAAAATTTTCAAGATTATCTGTACTTTCAATGATTATTTTATATCTGCCTACATCTTTACTATCTTTTGAAAAAAGTTCAGGAGATATACCAAATTTTTCCAAAAGTAATGACTTTATCTTAGAAACATCTTTCTCCTCAATACCTTCTCTTAATGCCCATTTTTTCAAATCTTCATCACTAGAAAGTTCAAGTTCTTTCAAATTAGCTTTTTGCATTAAAGTTAGATTTTTCTTATCTTTTAAACTTTTCTTATCATTAACATCTTGAGCAAACAAGATAAAACAATTAAAAATACTTACCAAAAATAATATTACAAAAGATCTTTTAAAAACATTCCCGTATAGGAACTCTTGCATTTTGAAACCTCTTCAGGAGTTCCAGATACAACAATATTTCCTCCAGATACTCCACCCTCAGGACCTAAGTCTATTATATAATCTGCCTGTTTAATCACATCTAAATTATGTTCTATAAGGACTACAGTGTTTCCATTTTGAACAAGCAATTGCAATACCTCTAACAATTTCCTTATATCATCAAAATGCAAACCTGTTGTTGGTTCATCAATAATATAAAAAGTCTTTCCTGTACTCTTTTTGCCAAGCTCAAAAGCCAATTTGATCCGCTGAGCTTCTCCTCCTGAAAGTGTTGTTGATGCTTGACCTAATTTAATATATTCAAGCCCCACTTCTTTTAAAATCTCTAAATAATGATTAACCTTTGGAATATTTTCAAAAAAAATTTTAGCCTCAAGAACACTCATTTCTAAAACATCATAAATATTTTTTCCCTTATACCTAATTTCCAAAGTTTCCTCATTAAATTTTTTTCCCTTGCACAAATCACAGGGAACAAAAACATCAGGCAAAAAATGCATCTGAATATTTAAATATCCATCACCTTGACATTTTTCACAACGCCCACCCTTAACATTAAAAGAAAATCTACCTGCCTTAAATCCTCTTGCTCTAGACTCTGGAAGCTTTGCAAAAAGTTCCCTAATCTCTGTAAAAAACCCAACATAAGTTGCAGGATTTGATCTTGGTGTTTTACCTATTGGTTTTTGATTTACTTGAATAACTTTATCAATTTGCTCATACCCAATGACATCTTCAAAACCATCAAAATAACTTGTATTTGATTTTAACCTACTATCAAGAGCAGGATATAATATCTCATTAAGAAGGGTACTCTTTCCACTACCAGAAACCCCCGTTATTACAGTAAAAACTCCCAAAGGAATATGCACATTAATATTTTTTAAATTATTTTTACTAGCATTCAAGAGTACAATCTCAGCTTTTCCTACTTTACGTCTTATTTTTGGAACTTCTATTTTAAGTTGACCGCTTAAATACTTGCCAGTCATACTATGGTCATTATTTAAAATATCAGATAAAGTTCCCTTAGCAACTATTTCCCCACCATAAATCCCAGCTCCAGGTCCAACATCAATAATATAATCAGCGGTACGCAAAGTCTGCTCATCATGCTCTACAACAATTACCGTATTACCAAGTTCTTTCAAATTAACAAGAGTACTTATTAATTTTTCATTATCCCTTTGATGTAATCCAATACTAGGCTCATCAAGTACATAAAGAACTCCAGCAAGAGCCGATCCTATTTGAGTAGCAAGTCTAATTCGTTGAGCCTCACCCCCTGAAAGAGTCCCAGACATCCTATCTAAATATAAATAAGAAAGTCCAACATCAATCAAAAATTTAAGCCTGCTTTTAATTTCTTTTAAAATCTCCCTAGAAATTTTAAGATTAAGCTCATCGAGCTCAATCTTATCAAAAAAAGAATAAGAATCTATAACAGAAAGATTACTAAGTTCTTGAATATCTTTGCCGCACAACTTAACAGACAAAGCCCCAAGACTTAATCGCTTACCTTTGCAAGAATTGCAAGTTTTGCGAGACATTAAACCCTCATAAAATGATCTAGCACTCTCAGACTCAGTTGCAAGATAACGCCTCTTTAAAAGAGGAATAAGGCCCTCAAATTCCTTAGAATAATAAAAACCACCCTTTATTTCTTTACTCTCCATTTCTTTAGATTTATAGATAAAATCTATCTTTTCATTGGCACCATACAAAATCTTTTTAAGAATATCTTCAGAAATATCTTTTATAGGAGTATCTAAACTAAAACCATAATGTTTAGCAAGTCCCTTAAAAATTGATAAAGCCCAAGACGAACTGGGTTTAAAGGTAATAAATGCATCATCATTAAAAGAAAGCTTCACATTAGGACAAATCTTCTCAAAATCAAAATCAAGTGTAATGCCAAGACCCGAACATTCACTACAAGCTCCAAATGGACTATTAAACGAAAAAAGCCTTGGTTCTATGACAGGAAGAGAAAAACCACACAGAGGACAACTATTATGTTCTGTAAAGATTTTATCTATTTTTTCTAAATCATTTTCAATCTCAACACGTAAATACCCATTAGAAACCGATAAAGCAGTCTCAATAGATTCTGAAAGTCTAATTCTTATATTACTACTCAATTTTATTCTGTCTACTATAATTTCAACATTATGTTTCTTATTTTTATCTAAGCTCAAATTAACAGCATCTTCTATCAAATAATCTTGAAAATCTACTCTTACCCTACTAAACCCTTGATTTAATATCTTTTCAAGCTCTTTTTTATGAGCACCCTTTGCACCCATAACAACAGGCGCAAATAATATAACCTTAGACCCTTCAGCATAACTTAAAATAGTATTAATCATATTATCTAAAGATTGTTCCTCTATTAAACTTCCATCATTTGGACAATATGGCTTACCAATTTTAGCAAATAGCAATCTATAATAATCATAAATTTCAGTAATTGTACCAACAGTTGATCTTGGATTACTGCTTATTGTCCTCTGCTCAATTGAAATAGCAGGAGAGAGTCCACCTATATATTCAACATTGGGTTTTTTCATTACTCCCAAAAACTGCCTTGCATAAGATGACACAGACTCCATATATCTTCTCTGACCTTCTGCAAAAATTGTATCAAAAGCCAAAGAGGACTTACCAGAACCACTCTTCCCAGATATAACTACCAAACTATTCCTTGGAATATCAACATTAACATTTTTTAAATTATGCTCTCTTGCACCTCTGACAGTAATTTTTTCTCTCAAGATATAAACTCCTCGATTTCAAAATTTTCACCTCTTACTTAACAAGATCCCTTATTTTATCTCGCAAAAAGATAGCATCCTCAAATCTTTCATCACAAACTGCCTCTTCAAGTTTAAACTTAAGCTTAATGATAAGATCCTTTTTAGATAATTTGTCATCAGAAATAATTTTTTCAATGTCATAATCAACGGTTTCATTTTTTAATTCTTTTTCTAAAATATTTTGTACTTTTTTAATAATAGTTCTTGGAATAATATTATTTTTTTTATTGTATTCAATTTGAATATTTCGTCTTCTATTAGTTTCGTCAATAGCCTCTCTCATTGCACTACTTACGTGATCGTAGTACATTATAACACAACCATTTGAGTTTCTAGCAGCTCTACCAATCATTTGGATCAGAGAAGTAGTAGATCTTAAAAATCCTACTTTATCAGCATCCAGTATGATAACAAGAGAAACTTCGGGAATATCTAAACCTTCCCTTAATAAATTAATGCCCACAATAACATCAATTTCTGATTTTCTAAGAGATGTAATAATATCTACTCTCTCAATAGCATTAAACTCTGCATGCAAATATCTAGCCTTTATATCAAGACTCAATAAATAATCTGTTAAATCCTCAGCCATTTTTTTTGTTAAAGTTGTAATTAAAACCTTTTCATTTAAAGCCACTCTTTTTTGAATTTCATTATAAAGATCTTCCATCTGTCCATCTGAAACTCTAAGAATAATCTCTGGATCAATCAGACCCGTTGGACGGATTATTTGTTCAGCAATAACACTACTCTTTTCACACTCTTCAAGGCCAGGGGTTGCTGAAATAAAAACAACCTGATTAATCAAAGATTCAAATTCATGATATTTAAGAGGTCTATTTGCAAGTGCTGATGGAAGTCTAAATCCAAAATTTACAAGATTTAATTTTCTTGAATAATCTCCATTATACATTCCTCTAAACTGAGGTAAAGTAACATGAGATTCATCAATAAATAACAAATAATCTTTGGGAAAAAAATCAAAAAGACAATAGGGTCTATCCATCTCGCTATCACTAAAATATTTAGAATAATTTTCTATGCCCTGACAAGACCCAGTCTCTCTTAACATTTCAATATCATATTCTACTCTCTGCTTAAGTCTTTCAGCCTCAACAAACTTACCATTTTCTTTCAAAGAATGATATTGTATTTCTAAATCAACTTGTATTTTAGGAAGAGCATCCAATATGTTTTCATAAGGAATAACAAAATAAGACTTAGCAAAAAGAGTAAATTCATCAGTAGATCCCAAAATCTTTTTTGTAAGTGGACTAATCCTGTTTATCCTAACAATCTCATCAAAATCTAAATAAATTTTATATGCAAAATCACCATGCTCATTACTAGGCCATACTTCAATGACATCACCTTTAATAGAAAATTTATCATGTTCAAGATTCATAAGCGTTCTTTCATACTGAAGTTTAACAAAAATATCTGCTATCTCTTTAATAGAAATCTTTTGCCCTACAAAAAAAGCATGGGCAGCATTCTTAAAAAATTCTGGAGAACCTAATGCATAAATCGAAGAAACTGTAGCAACAACAATAACATCTCGCCTTCTAGAAAGAGATGTTACTGTCCTTATCCTCTTTATTTCAATATCTTCATTAATAGTCGCTTCCTTTTCTATATATAAATCTTTGGATGGAACATAAGATTCAGGCTGATAATAATCATAATAAGAAACAAAATACTCAACTGCATTATCTGGAAAAAAGTCCTTAAATTCCCTATAAAGCTGTGCAGCTAAAGTTTTATTATGACTAATTATCAAAGCAGGTCTCTCTAAATTCCTAATAATATTAGCAATTGTAAAAGTTTTACCGCTACCTGTAACACCCTTTAAAGTCTGATATTTATTATCAAGTAAAATAGATTCCTCAATTTCTCTAATTGCTTTTGATTGATCACCAGCAGGAAAATAATCAGACCTTAAACAAAATTGCATAAAGACCTCAAAGAAAAAAAATTGTAACTCAAAATATAATAACTAATTCTACACTTAATACTTTATTATTCTATAATTTAATCATAGATTCTCAAATAATAAAATAAAGGAAAACAGTATGAAAAATAATAAACTTAAAAAAAAAGTAGAAAAATACATTCAACTTGAAAAAAACAAATACTTTAAAAATGAAGCAATAAGATTACTTAATGAAAATAATGAGGGGGAACTGTACAATAGATTTTATAAAGAGCTAGAATTTGGCACCGCTGGAATGAGAGGCATCATTGGAGCTGGAACACACTATATCAACACCTACAATATTACAAAAGCAAGTCAAGGAATTGCCAATTATATCCTTGAAATCACACTAAGTCCTAAAGTTGTAATAAGTTATGATTCAAGATACTTCTCAAAAATTTTTGCATATGACGCTGCCAAGATCTTTGCATCAAATGGCCTTAAAGTTTATATATACAAAAATTTAAGATCAACACCCCAGTTATCATATACAGTTAGAAAATTAGATTGTGATCTTGGAATAATGATAACAGCAAGTCATAATACAAAAGAATACAATGGATATAAAGTATATTGGAAAGAGGGTGCTCAAATAATACCTCCTCATGACACACTAATAACATCAGAAATCAAAAAAGTATCTAATGTTAAAAATACACTCACAAAAGAAGAAGGTATAAATAAGCAAGCAATAATTGAACTTAATGATGAGATTGATATAACATACATAGAAAAAATAAATGAAGAATTTCCTGATTTCAATAAAAAAAGCAAAAACACAAATTTAAAAATAGCATATACTCCTTTGCACGGAACAGGAGGAACAATAATAAAAGAATTATTTAAAGGCAGTAAAGTAGAACTTTTAATTGAACCAAGTCAAATAATCCCTGACCCAGAATTTCCGACAGTCAATTATCCTAATCCTGAAGAACATACTACCATGTCTAAAGTAATAGAACTTGCAAAAAGAGAAAACTGTGATATTGCATTTGCAACCGACCCAGATGCTGATAGGATGGGTATAGCTTTTAATGAGGATAAAAAATGGAAAACTCTAAACGGCAATCAAATTGCATGCATTTTAATGAATTACTTATTATCTAGAGAAAAGAATCCTAAAAATGTATTTGTGATAGCTTCTTTCACTACAACACCAATGCTAAATAAGATAGCAAAAAAATATAACTCAACATTATATAGAACATATACAGGATTTAAATGGATAGGGCACTTAATAGATGAGATAAAAACAAAAGAACCAAACAAAAAATTTATTTTTGGATGTGAAGAAAGTTATGGATACTTAATTGGCAGCGGAACTAGAGATAAAGACGCATTTTCAGCCATAAAAGGATTTTGTGACTTAATGTTAACATTAAAAAAGAATCAAACAACAATAGGAAAATATCTTCAAGAAATGTACAAAGAGCTTGGATATTATGAAGACTTTATAATTAATAAAAGTTTCCAAGGAAGTAATGGGGACTTTTTAAGAGAAGAATTAATGTCAAAATTTAGGAACAAAATTAAAAAAAACTTTGCAGGAATTAACATAATCAAAAAATTAGACTATAAAAAATTAACAGAAACCGATATGAATGGCAATGTATATAAAATAACAAAATACAAGTATACTACAAATGCAATAAAATTTTTATTAGAAAACGAAATAGAAATAACCATCAGACCATCTGGAACAGAGCCAAAAATTAAATTTTATGTATCCATATATTCAAGATACGAACAAAAAAACAATATTTTTGATATAATAAACAGTATAAAAATGGAGATAGAAAAGTATTAATATAGCAGAGAACCTAATCAACCTAGTCGAAGTAGCCGCTAGAGAAGTTGCTAGAAAAAATAAAAATAGAGAAGTTTCAATTTGGCATTTACTAATGTCTATATTAGTTTATCCAAAAAAATCTGAGATAAAAAAAATAGATACCAAAACTTTAAAAAATATCAAACAAGATACATTATGTGAAATAGAAAAGTTAGAAAAAGTTTTAATTGGTACTAATGAAATTATAATTCCAAAGATAAACAGAGAAATTTTCATTCTCATTGAACAAACAAAAAAAGAATTTAAGTCTAAAACTTCAATAGGCATAAAAGAGATTTTTTATCAAATCTTAAAAACGAAAAAACTTCTCAAGAAATACAAACTTAATAAATTAAGCTTCAACTTTAATGAAGAAAATATGATAGCAAGTATAGACAAAATAAGGTTAATTGAAACATATAAAGAATTCGAAGATGAAATAAGACTTACAAATGACTATTTTGAAATTGCTAAATACGTTAAAAACTTGACAAAACTTGCAAAAGAAAAAAAACTCAATCCTTTAATCGGTCGTGAAAAAGAAATTCAATCACTAATAAACATACTTGAGAGACGAAATAAAAATAGCACAATTTTAATAGGAGAACCTGGTGTTGGCAAAACAGCAATTGTTGAAGGCCTTGCCATCAAAATTGCAAATAAAGAAATAAAAAATCAACTACAAAACAAAGTAATACTACAAATTGACACTTCCGACTTAGTTTCAGGAACAAAATATAGAGGCGAATTCGAAGAAAGATTAAATAACATAATTAAATCCATTAAAAACAATAAAGACATAATAATATTTATTGATGAAATACACACTCTAATAGGAGCTGGAAACTCTGAAGGCTCTATTGACGCAGCAAATATCTTAAAACCCGTTTTATCTCGCTCTGCAATACAAATCATAGGTGCAACAACTTATGACGAATACAGAAAACATATTTCTAAAGATAAAGCATTTACTAGAAGATTTCAAACAATATCTATCAAAGAACCTGATGAAAAAGAAACTCTCAATATAATCAATAACATAATAAAAAACTTTGAAGATTATCACGGTGTCACTTATGAAAAAGAAGCCATAGAAAATGTTATCAAAATATCATCACAATATCTAATTAACAAAAGATTTCCCGATAAAGCAATTGATCTAATTGATATTGCCGGGGCTCAAAAAAAGCAAAAAAAAACAAATAAAAAAATAATCAATGTAGAAGATATTAAAAGCGCAACAGATGAACTATTAAATATTAAGATAAAATCTAACATCAAAGAAGAAATCGATACGCTTAAAACAAAAGCAATACACATAAAAGAAAAAATAATTGGACAAGAATGTGCCATAAATGAAATAATTATAGAAATGGTCAAAACAAAACTAGAAATCAATAATAATACACAACCTTTAACATCAATATTGCTCATAGGTTCAAGCGGAAGCGGAAAAACAATGATAGCAAAAACAATATCAAGCATCATTATTGAAGATCAAAACTCAACACTAAAGCTAGACATGTCAGACTATAGAGAAGAAACCTCCATATCAAAATTAATAGGAACGAATCCAGGATATACAGGCTATGTTGACGGTGGCATTTTAACAAACAGATTAAAACATAATCCTAGAGCCTTCATTATACTTGAAAATATCGAACATGCCCATAATTCTGTGCTTACTCTCATAGAACAAATACTTGAGCACGGAGAGCTAATTAGTAGTAAAGAAGACAAAATATCCTTTAAAAATGCCATTATTGTTTTAAGTACATCTATTGGCACCAAAACACTACTTGGAAAGGGACGTATTGGATTTAATAAAACAGACAATAATATAAATATCAAAAACGAAATCAACAATGAGCTTAAAACAAGATTCAAATCATCACTACTAGACAAAATACAAAAAAAAATAATTCTTAATATTTTAAAAGAAGAAGACCTCAGCCTAATTTATAACAATTATTGCAAAGAACTCACTAAAAAATTTAGACTAAAAAATATTCAAATAGAGATTGATGACAATCTTAAAAATCATATAATCAACAAATATTACGATAAAAATTCTGGAGCAAGAAGCATTTTAAATGCAATAAAAGAACATATAGAAGAAAAAATTATCAATCAAATATTCAAAAATCCCAATACTAATCTAATAAAAATATATTTAGACCAAAATAATATAAAAATTAAACAAAAGGAAATCTTATGTTCAAGCAAGTAGAAAGCAAAGTAAATTTCCCTAAGATAGAAGAGAAAATATTAAAATTTTGGAATGATAATAAAATTTTCGAAAAATCAATACAACAAAGAGAAGGTTGTGAAGAATTTACATTTTATGATGGACCGCCATTTGCAACAGGACTTCCACATTTTGGACACTTCGTTCCAAATACAATTAAAGATATCATTCCAAGATATAAAACAATGAAAGGCAAACTGGTTAAGAGATATTTTGGATGGGATACTCATGGTTTACCCGTAGAATATGAAGTAGAAAAATCCTTAAAAATCTCTGGAAGATACGAAATAGAAAAATATGGAATTGATAAATTTAACGAAGAATGTAGGAAGATAGTTCTTAGATACACAAAAGAATGGCAAAAAACAATTTCAAGATTAGGCAGATGGATCGATTTTGAAAACAATTACAAAACAATGGATACAACATTCATGGAATCTGTATGGTGGGTATTCCAAACACTCTATAATAAAGGTTTAATTTATGAAAGCTACTATGTACTACCATATTCTCCAAAACTTGCAACTCCTCTCTCAAATTTTGAGGTTAATCTAGGTGAATATAAAGAAATTCATGACCCATCACTAACTATAAAATTTAAAATCAAAGATAAAAATGAATACTTACTCGCATGGACAACAACTCCTTGGACACTACCTACAAATCTTGGAATTGCTGTCGGCAAAGATATAGATTACTCTAAAATATTTGATAAGGAAAAAAATGAAACATTCATAATCGGCACAAAAAGGTTAAATCACTATTATAAAGATGAAAAAGCATATACAGTAATAGAACAATTTAAAGGTGAGTATATTAAAGGAATAGAATATGAACCCATATTTAATTATTTCCTAAACCAACGGGATAAAGGGGCTTTCAAGATTCATACAGCAGAATATGTCACAACTGATGATGGCACAGGCATAGTACATATCGCACCCTTTGGAGAAGAAGATTATAACATACTTAAAAATAATACAAAAACCGACATGATAACACCTATAGATGCCGAATGCAAATTTACAAACGAAATAAAAGATTTTGAAGGACTATTTGTTAAAAATGCAGATAATAAAATAATAGAAAAATTAAAATCAATGAACCTTTTATTCAAACGAGAAAACTTTTTACACAGATATCCATTTTGCTACAGAACAAATTCACCTTTAATTTACAGACCCATAAACTCATGGTTTGTAAATATTGAAGCAATAAAAGAAAAACTAATAAAATCAAATGAGCAAATAAACTGGATGCCTTCACACTTAAAAAAAGGACGATTTGGCAAATGGCTAGAAAATGCACGAGATTGGGCAATAAGCAGAAACAGATTTTGGGGAAACCCAATACCAGTTTGGATATGTTCCAAGACAGGAAATAAAATATGTATAGGATCCAAAGAAGAACTTGAAAGACTTTCAGGACAAAAAGTAAATGACTTACATAAAGATAAAGTTGATAAAATTACTTGGCCCAGTGAATATGGTGGTGTATATGTTCGAACAAGTGAAGTTTTAGACTGCTGGTTTGAATCTGGTTCTATGCCCTACGCAAGTAAACATTATCCATTTAAAGATAAAGATACCTTCCATAATATTTTCCCTGCTGATTTCATTGCAGAAGGTCTAGACCAAACAAGAGGATGGTTTTATACATTAACAATCTTAGGAACTGCACTCTTTGAAAACACAGCGTTTAAAAATGTAATAGTTAATGGACTAGTATTATCTAGTGATGGAAAAAAAATGTCAAAATCACTTAGAAATTACACAGATCCAATGGAAGTAATAAACACATTTGGAGCTGATGCTTTAAGACTTTACCTAGTAATGAGTCCCGTGATAAGAGCTGATGATTTAAAGTACAGCGATGACGGAGTTAAGGATGTTTTAAAAAATATCATAATACCTATCTGGAATGCTTACTCATTTTTCATAACTTATGCAATAATTGACAAATTTGAACCTAATAATAACATAAATCTACACAAAACTAATATCCTTGATAAATGGATAATTAGCGAAATCGAAAGTCTAAAAAAAATATTAAATGAAGAAATAGATAAATATAATTTAACAAAATCAATAGAAGAACTTCTCGCATTTATCGACAAATTAAATAATTGGTATATCAGAAGATCAAGAAGAAGGTTCTGGAAATCCGAGAATGATAATGATAAAATCGATGCCTATGAAACGCTTTATTATGTAATAAAAAACTTAATGTTAATGCTTGCACCATTTATCCCGTTCCTAACAGAAGAAATTTATCAAAATCTAAAGACCAAAGATGAAAAAGAATCAATCCATCTAAACAAATACCCACAAGCAATTGAAAAACTTATTAACATAAATCTTGAAGAAAAAATGAACTTTATAAGAAAAGTTGTTTCAATCGCAAGAGCACTAAGAGCATCACATAACATCAAAATACGAAAACCTATAAGCACAATCTATGTTGTGACCAAGGATCAAAAAGAACAACAAATACTAAATGAAATGAAAGAAATAATACTTGAAGAAATTAACGCAAAAGAAATACAAATCAAATCCAATGAAGAAGAACTTGTAACTTACAAAGCAAAAGCAAACTTTAGAGAACTTGGAAGTAAACTTGGCGTAAATATGAAAGCAGGATCATTAAAAATAATGAAACTAACAAACGAAGATATATTAAAAATAATAAATGGTAACAAACATATAATGAAAATCAACGAAAATACATATGATATTACGATAAAAGATATAATCTTAGAAAGACATGAAAGAGAAAATTTAAAAATAATAAATGAAAATTCTGTCACAATTGGATTAGATGCACTAATAACAGAAGAATTATATTTAGAAGGACTCTCAAGAGAACTTGTAAGAAAAGTACAAAATTTAAGAAAAGAAAATAATTTCAATGTTAGTGACAGAATAATACTATACATAGATAACAGTGATATATTGAAGAAAATAACAAATCAATTTGAAAGCTATATTAAAACGGAAACCTTAACACTCAAAATAGAAATTAATAAAGAAAAGGCATTAACAAAAGTAGAACTTGACGATGAAATATTCATAAAGATAGGTATCAAAATATGGTCAAACTAATTATCAAAATTTTCATGGCTATTCTTTTTATAGGATGTGAAACTTTAAATTACTGTCCACCTAAGAACAACATATCTTCAATTATGTTGTTAGACCCATCATCAGACATATACGCTTACATAAATCTATCTAAAAACAGATTCATCTACAACGAACTCAAATTCAAATATAAAATTGGACTTAACACTGTTGGTAACTTATACTTAAGTTATACAAAAGATCCAAGAACTTTCTCAGCACTAATAACAGGAAATTTCCCCAAAAATATCTTTTGGGGAATACAAAATAACTCAAATTTTGAATCCTATGGAAACATATTTATAAAACCAAAATGGAAGATAAAAAATTCAAATATATACATCACTCCTACCAAAAATAAAAAAGGAATTCTAATAAATCAAAAAGAAATAACTCATAAAAGTGAAAACATACTAACAACAAAATATATTGACATACTTGATCAAAATGAAATATTCTTTTGGATAAAAGATATAGCCAAACTAATGCCAAATAACATAAAGAAAATAAATTGTATTCCCTTCCATAAGGGAATATTCATTGCAAACAGTAAAAATGAACAGGATTATAATTTACAAGCTTACTTACATACTGATAATCCAGCAATACTATCTATTTTATCAAAGAAACTAATACCAATCCTATTAGCAAGCACGACAAAAATAATAATCTCAAGTCCTATAAAAACTAGAATAAAAGATCAAAATACCGTAGAACTTAAATTTAATGTTAACAAGATAAGCATCAAAGAATTTATAACAAGTTTAATACTAAATAAAGAAAAAGAATCCCAAGTATCTAAATCAAATAGACCATACTATTAATAAAATAAATTTATAAGACCATCTTTTATATAAACTCAATTCACATAACCTACAAAAGCTACTGTCTATCAATTACATATAATCTCATACTTATAGGCAAAATTTAAAATATTCACTTAATTTGACCTTAAACCAATACAAAACGATAAGCTTAAGATGAATTTAAATTACCAACAATCAATCTCCCATGATAAGCTTTCGCACCTAGAATAGTATCAATAGCATCAACATTATCCTTACTAACCTTACCCGCAACAACAATCTCTAATTTTTCTCCAGTCATCAATATTAAATCCTGAAGTATCATAAGTGAATCTTCCGCTTTAAATCCCCCTCCTGAAGTCAATATTCTATGAACACCAATATCTAAAAGATTAGCCACAGAAGATCTAATATCACAAGTCTCATCAACTGCTTTATGAAAAGTAACTTTTAAAGGGTAAGATAAACTTAGCAAATCTTTAGTTCTAGCTATGTCAATTTCATGATTATCCTTTAAAATTCCAAAAGCTACACCTTCCACTCCAAGACTCTTGCAAAGCTCAATATCTTCCTTCATAGCTTGAAATTCTAAATTAGAATACACAAAGCTCCCACATCTTGGTCTAATCATTACAACAATAGGAATGTCTAACCTTTCCTTTAAAACTTTTATGGTGCCATAAGAAGGCGTAGTTCCTCTACAAGTCGTATTTTCACAAAGCTCAATCCTATCAGCACCAAGCTTAACAGCATTTAAAGCCTCTAATATATTAAAAACACATGCTTCTCTTATCATCTAAACACTTAAATTACGTAACAATTTATTTTCAACAAAATAATGATATAATGCTCCAATTTTACCAGAATCATTATTAAATTTTGTTGTTTCAACTCTAACAAGTTTCTTAATATCATTATTATAAATATGAGCCAATTCTAAAGACCATAAATTTTCTAATTTATCATATATTCTACTTATTAAATCCGATCGTGAACTTATTCCGCCTCCAACTAAGATTTTTTCAGGATTTAAAATAAAAGTTAAATTAAAAATTCCAAATGATAAAGTTTCAAAAAAATGCTCGATTTCATTCCTAGCATGTATATTTCCACTATCGGCAAGCTCAAAAACAAATTCTCCAGAAACTTTTTCAAATTTCATTTCCAAGCGCTCAGCAACCCTCTTCCTTAAGGCCGCAACAGAAGCTATAGATTCCCATCTACAATTAAAAGGAATATTATTTACAAGCCCTCTGGTTATCATAAATCCAATCTCACCAGACATAAAAGAATATCCCCTCAAAAGTTTTCCATTCATAAATATTCCAGCACCAATGCCTGTTCCAAGAGTCAACGCAACAAAATCATCAGAATGCATAGCATTACCTTTAAATTTTTCTGCTAAAGCCACACAATTAGCATCATTTTCAATCTCAACATTTACCCCTGTTAAGGCTTCAAGACTTTCTTTTAAAGGATAATTAGTAAATCCTTTAATAGCATTCACTCTAATTACAATGCCCTTAGGATCAACAAACCCAGGCATACAAATTGCAACACCTTTAATATTTTCTTCTTTTTTATAAGAATTAATTACATCGACTAAAATACCAACTTGCTCATCAGGAGTAGTACCTGATTTAACTTCATGTTTATCAAGAAAATTACCACCACTATCTACAAGAGAATATTTAGTATTAGTACCTCCAACATCAATTGAAACATAACATTCCATACAAATCTCCATATTTCAAAATACTCAAGTAATTATACAATAAAAAATTATAAACTCTCTATAGTAATCTTAGAACCTGTTGAAATTTTACTTATAACTATCTGGGTCTTAATCTCTTCCTTCAAATAAGAAACATGAGATATTATACCAATTTGACGCCCATCAACACGCTGCAAATCAGAAATCTTTGGAATAACCATTTTTAAAGTATCCTCATCAAGACTCCCAAATCCCTCATCAAGAAAAAATGCTTCTATTTTAAGATCACTATCTCTTATCATGTCTGAGAGAGCTAGAGAAAGTGATAAAGATACAAGAAATTTCTCACCACCAGATAGTGTTTTAACACTACGAGTCATATTTCCATCTTTTTTGCTTTTAACTAGGAAATTAAAATCTTTACTATTTGTATTAATTTCAAGCTCAAAATCAGGCAGAATAATATTTAAATACTTTTTATTTGATATACTTAAAATCTCATCAATCAAAAAACTCTGAACATAATACTTTAAACTAGGAGAAATAGTAACAACTTTTTTTAAAATTTCCAATTTATCATTACGCTCATTTACACTACTTAATTCACTCTTAATATTCTCTAAATTAATCTCATGTGCATTAAGTTCTGCTTTAAGAACCTGCAAGCTTGAAAAATTTGCCTCATACTTACTAACATCCTTAGAGAGAACCTCGATCTGAGATATAAAATTGGATTTCAACCTCATAAAATGCTCTAAACTATTCTTACTAGGGTTTAAAGAATCAAGTGAAAAAATAGGATCCTTAGTACAAAAAACACCTTCAATTGATCTTTTAAAATCAACAAAACTAGAAGTAAACTCAGCAAGTTCATCTTTAAGCTCCATTTTAAAACCTAATATGGTTTGTTTCATAATCTCAATTTGACTCTCAAGTTTAAGTTTTTCATTACTTATATTATCAAGACACAAACTCAATTTAACATGATCATTTTCTATGTCTCTTTTAAACCTTAAAACTTTTTCAAACTCTCTCTCAATTAAAGCAGGCTCAATTAGACTTATCTTTAAATTAACACTAGATAATAAATCTTTTATCTTACCTAAATTTTCTTTAATTTCTACTTCCTTTAAAGAAATTTTAGAATTTAAATCATTGAACATTAATTTTAAAGCTGTAACTTCCTTAAGTTTACTTTCAAAAATCAAAATCTTATCCTTATTAGAATAATCTATATACTTTCGAAATAAATTTTGACCAATTCTTTTTAAAATTTCTGCATTATTTTTCTTAAAATTTAAGACACAACCCTCCCATTTAATTTTATTTTCTCTATTATGCAAGATAGCAATTTTAAGAATATCTAACTCAGATTGCAAAATTTGAAGCTTTGAATTCAATTTTAAGAGCTCATTTAAACTACTGATTTTTAATTTTTCTTTTCCTTGATATACTTTATATGCATCTTCATGATGTTTAAGCTCATCTATATCTTTCTCAACAGACTGTCTATTGCTATTAAGATGTTCTAAAAAATTTCTATATAAATCAATTTTAATATTTATCTCAATAGGTTGTAATAAACCACTATCATTTGACTGTAACAATAAGTCTAATCCATTTTTATATCTCAATATTAATTCTTCATAAAACCCCTTCAATAACTTTAATGCCTCATAATAAACATACTTATCAAAATCAAATGATATTTTTTCTGAATTAATACTTTTAATTTCGACGTTTTTTCTCTTCTGTTCTACTGATAATTTTTTTCTTTGAGCTTCCAATTGCCTCTCTTTTACAAGCAATCTATCATAAGCCTCTTCATCAAAATTCATCTCACATAAAATAACATTCTCATAATATAATTCCTTTACATAATCAAAATTAAAATTGTCTAAATTCAAATATTTAAATTCCTCTAAGTTCCTTTGAATACTTAAAAGCTCTAACGAGAACCGATTTTTATCATTTAATAGTTCGCTTTGCCTTTGAACAAAAATTTTTAAATCCAAAAAATCATTAGAATTATAAAACTTAAGCTTTTCATCTAATTCTAATTTAATCTTTTTCTGCAAAAAATACTCATGATTTAACTTCTTTCTGAACACAACTTTAGAAGATAATTCCAATCCCAAATTATCTATCCTATGTTGAATATCTAAATAATTTTGATTGAACTTTATTATTTTTTCACAAATAACTATCAACTTATAAACATTGTCAAGATTTTCTCTTACAACTCCTACATCAATTAAATTCAAAGATTCAGTCAATTCATTTATTTTTTTTTTATTAATGCTCAGTCTATTTCTTTCTTCCGTATCTAAAAATACTAATCTTTCTTTATTGAATTTTGTAAGTTCTAATTCTTTCTTTAAAAAAATTTCTATATCATCATACTTTTTTAAATTAAAAATATTGTCAATTATTGCTATTTTATTTTTTGGCTTTGAAGTTAAAAACTCCTGAAAATTACCTTGAGGCAAAATAACAGTTTGACAAAACTGTTCAAAATCTAACCTACAAAGACTCTTTATATAAGATAAAACATCATCTTTATTATCAATCAAATTCCCATCACTAAAACAAGTAAGTACCATATTTTTTGGTGTTTCCTTTTGTCTTGTATTAAGTTCAATAAATGACTCATAAATTTTTCCAGAAACAGTGAAAGTAAGTTTAACATAAGCACTATCAAAACCTTTCGAAATTGAATCTGAAATATTTTTATCAAGTCTATAAACTCGTGCATAAAGAGCAAGGGTAATACAATCCAAAATTGTACTCTTTCCAGCTCCAGTATTTCCAGAAATTAAAAAAATTCCCGACTTTTTTAAAACAGAAACATCGAAATTGATCTCATATTCACCTTTATAAGAAGCAATATTTTTAAATACTAACTTATTTATCCTCATATTTGCCTGCTCTTCCCTTAAGTAATACTTCTTCAAAAAGAGCAATAAGTTCTTCTTCCCTAAATTTATTTCCTCTCCTAAAACCATTCTTAATATCTTTTTTTAATTTTTCCTGGAAAAAATACTTCTCATCCCTACTTAGTACTTCATCTCTACTAAGCAACATTCGTCTTTCTTTTAAGGACTCTTCTTCTGAATCTACACAATGATAATAAATATCAAATATATTGATTAAACTTGTCTTTGCAAAATCATAAATCTGCTCTTCAAATTCCGCATTCACTTTCTCATGAAGCTCGATTTTTAAGTAACACAAACAAGAAATTTCATTCTTAATCTTATGCAAATCCTTCATAACCTTATCAAAAGAACCTTGTAAAAGATACAATTTACCAAATACAGGAAGTAAAACCTTACTTTGCTCAACTAATTTACTTTCACTAAAAAACAAGACATTCACATATTTTTTAATATCCTCATCAAATGAATACTGAATTGGTGAACCTGAATAAACTACATTATCTTTTAACTTTTTAAAATTATGAATATGTCCAAGAGCAACATAAGAAAAATTATTGCCAAAAACACTCACAGGTAAAATAGGATTATTTCCAATACTACCAACTACACTACTATTAGAAAAAAAAGAATGTGCAATCAATATTCTAGGAATATGAAGATACTGCCCATTAAGGGACCCAATAACATTTGATATTTGCTCTTTATAAGCCTTTTCAAGGTTTTTAAGAAAGATATCGTTATGTAGTTCTATATTTTTACAATCTTGATCCACAATAAGTCTTTCATTGATATAAGGAATGCAAACAATAATAAACTTAATATCACCACGGTCTTCTAAGAAGACCACTTGACTAGAAAGTTCATTTCCAGTAACTAAAAAAAAATTAAATCTTGAGAGTATCTTTTTATTAATATTAAAATAATCTCTTTTATCATGATTTCCAGTAATAACTACACACCATTTACAAGAAGTAAAAGATAATTCGTAAAAAAAATCATTTATTAATTTTTGTTCTTCAAGTCCAGGCCTCTTTGAATCATAAACATCACCAGCAATAAGTAAAAGATCAATTTTTTCATTTTTAATAAATCCTAATAAAAAACTTAAAAACTTCTGTTGCTCACCAATCCTAGAAAAATATCCAATTTTTTTACCAATATGCCAATCAGACGTATGTAAAACTCTATAAGTACTCATAAATACCGCATTATTTTTACTGAAAAATTACAACAATTTATACATTATGTTATATTATATATATATAAGGGTTTTATGCAACAAAGAAAATTAATAATAGTAGAATCACCAACAAAAGCAATAACAATCAAGAAATATCTTGACAACTCATTCTTAGTAGAAGCCTGCATAGGACATATAAGAGATTTGCCAAACAGTGCTAAAGAAATACCTGAAGAGTACAAAAAATTTGAATGGGCAACTCTCTCTATAGATCATCAAAATGACTTTAAACCGATCTACATTATCCCAAACAACAAAAAAACAGTAATTGAAAAACTCAAAAACCTCATAAAAGAGAAAGATGAAATCTATCTTGCCACTGACCAAGATAGAGAAGGTGAAACAATAGCATTCCATTTAAAAGAAGTATTACAAATTAAAAATTATAAAAGAATGGTATTTCATGAAATTACAAAAAGTGCAATAATCGATTCACTAAATAACACAAGAGAAATTAACATGAATCTCGTTAATGCCGGAGAGACAAGAAGAATACTAGATAGACTTTATGGATATACTATCTCTCCTCTACTTTGGAAAAAAATTGCTTACGGACTCTCAGCCGGAAGAGTACAATCCGTTGGCCTTCAATTAATCATAGAAAAAGAAATGACAAGAATAAATTTTAAAAAAGCCAATTATTATTCTGTTACACTTGAATGCAAACACAACAAAAATGATATACAGATTAAAACAATACTTGAAAAGATTAAGAACAAAAATGTAGCTGAGAGCAAAGACTTTGTAAACGACACAGGGGCTTTACACGATCCTGACAAAACAATTGTAATAGATAAAACATTAATGAATATGCTCACAAAGGAGTTAAATAACATAAAAGAGATCGAGGTGATTTCAATTGAAACAAAAGAAATAAAACAAACTCCTCCTAAACCATTCATTACATCTTCTCTTCAACAAGAAGTAAACAGACGATTAAAAATAGGAACCAAACAAATTATGAATTACGCACAAAAACTGTATGAGAACGGCTATATAACTTACATAAGAACAGATTCTTATAACATTGCCAAGACCGCAAGAGAAAAAATAAAAACTATTATAAAACAAAAATATGGTGAAGAATATATAGAAACAAATGATAGATTATATGCCAAAGCTAAAATGGCTCAAGATGCACATGAAGCTATAAGACCTTCTGAACTCTTTACTTCTCCTGAAAAAATACAAATAGAAAGCGAAACTGCTAGAGAAATATATAAAATAATATGGGATAGAACTATTGAATCCGTAATGAAAGATGCAAGAAAAAAAATTATTAAAATAACATTGAAGTATGAAAATTTAACCTTTAAAACAAGTTTCACAACAATCATCTTTGATGGATTTCTAAAAAACAGTAAAGAGCCTTATGAAAACAGTATCATAGATTTTTCTCTTATAAAAGAAGGTGATAAATTTGTCATCTTAGACGTAAAATCAGAAGAGCATGAAACAAAACCTCCACTTAGATATACAGAAGCATCACTTGTGCAAAAACTTGAAAAGGAAGGTATAGGACGTCCTTCAACTTATTCTACTATTATCTCAACACTCTTTGAAAGAGAATATATATTTAAACAGAATAACACACTAATTCCAACAATAAAAGGAGCTGCTGTCATCAATCTCTTAAAAAAATATTTCCCAGTACTAATTGAACTAAAATTTACATCCCACATGGAAGAAAACCTAGATAAAATCGCAATAGGCACACTAGACAAAATAAAATACCTAAATAAATTTTATAATGGAGAAGAAGGTCTTAAGAATACAATAAATAAAATAGAACCTATTATTAGCCCTGAAGAATTTAGAATAGTCTATGAATACACTAATAACAAAAAATTTAGTTATAAAGTCAATCTTGGCAAGTTTGGTCCTTATTTAATTTTTAATGGAAATAATTATGCGATCAATGTAACAACACCATTGGAAAACTTATACAAAGAAGATGAAATAAAAAAAATAATATCAGAAAAAGAAATACAACCTAATATATTAGGAATTGATCCTGAAACAGGACTTAATGTAATATATAAAAACTCAAAATATGGAGGAATTGTCCAACTTGGAGAGGATATTTATGCTCCACAAGAATTCACAAAAACAGGTAAACCCAAAAAACCTAAAATAATAAAAGCTAAAAAAGTGTCAACAAAAAACATAGAACATGAAAATATAACCCTAGAACTTGCTCTCAAATTACTCTCACTTCCAAAAATAATTGGCGAATATCCAAAAACTCATGAAAAAATAATTGCTACAAAAGGGGTTTTTGGAGATTATATTAAAACTGAAAACAACAGCATAATATGCCCATTAAAAAAAGACACAAAAGCATACGAAATAACACTAGAAGAATCAATTAAACTGCTAGATGCAAAACTAGAAAAAAACGGAATTATTGTAAAAATAATACCACTAGCAAAAAATAAAGTTGGAAATAAAATTTATGTTTACAAACAAAATGATAGATTTTATGCTAAAATTAAGAGGAAAAAGGTCGATTTGCCTACTGATATTGACCTTAATCAAATAGATGCAACTTATATTTTTGGACTAATGTAGGATATGAATGACTTTGAACTTCCAATTTACAAGTATAAAGATAAATTAATTAAAAATCTAAAAACAAACAACGTTTTAATAATAGAGAGTCCAACAGGAAGTGGAAAAACAACACAAATACCAAGGATAATATATGAATCAGGACTAATTAAACTTGGTAAAATTGGTGTAACACAACCAAGAAGAATAGCCACAATATCAATAGCAGAATATATTGCAAAACACATTGGAGTTAAACTTGGAGAAGAGGTGGGATATAAAATAAGATTTCAAGAAGTCACAAGCTCTAAAACAAAGATAAAATTAATGACAGATGGGGTTTTATTACAAGAACTCAAAAAAGACACCCTACTTTATGAATATGACGTAATAATAATAGATGAGGCTCATGAGAGAAGTTTAAACATAGACTTCATACTAGGACTTATTAAAGATATATTAAACAAAAGAGATGATTTTAAAGTCATAATCTCATCTGCCACAATAAATACACAAGTATTTTCAAAATACTTTAACAACGCTCCAATACTTAGCATAGAAACAATTACTTATCCTGTACAAATAATCTATAATCCACCACCACTCAATACATCAAAATCAATGATATTAAAAATAAAAGAAATAATTAGTGGTATAATCAAAGAAAAAAAAGAAGGTGATATCCTTATATTCCTATCTGGAGAGAAAGAAATAAAAGAAACGATAAAAGAAATTTATGAACTGAATTCCAAACAAGACTTAATAATATTACCTTTATATGGTCGGATGGCAAAAGAAGCACAAGAACAAATATTTATGCCTACACCAAAGAATAAAAGAAAAATTATAGTATCAACAAACATTGCAGAAACTTCAATTACAATTGAAAATATTAAGATAGTAATTGATAGCGGAAAAGTCAAAACAAATAAATTTCAGATGAAAACACACACTTACTCACTGCAAGAAGTACCAATTTCAAAATCATCTGCAACACAAAGAGCAGGAAGAGCAGGAAGACTTGCAAAGGGAACATGTTACAGATTATATAAAAGAGATGAATATCAATTAAGAGATGAATATCAAAAGGAAGAAATATACAGAACAGATCTCTCTGAAGTAATCTTAAGAATGGCGGATATTGGAATTAGAAATTTTACAAAATTTGACTTCATTTCAAAACCATCAATTAAATCCATTCAAACAGCAAGTGACATATTAAAATCCTTAGATGCAATAAATGAAAAAAATGAACTTACGGAAATTGGGAAATATATGATCATATTTCCTCTAATACCAATACATTCAAGAGCTTTAGTTGAAGCAATGCTAAACTATCAACAAGCAATATACCCAACCACAATTGGACTATCATTTTTATCCACAAGTGGAATTTTCTTACTACCTCAAAACGAAGAAATAGAAGCCAGACAAGCCCATCTAAAATACAAAAATCCACTAGGTGACTTAATAGGATTTATTAACATATTTGAAGATTATAAAAAAGCCATTAATAAAGAAACCTTTGCTAAAGAAAACTATTTAGACTTACAAGGTCTTGAAGAAATTACTAACGTACAAAGACAACTTGAAAATATTGTAAGTAGCTTCAACATACCAATAGCACACAAACATGAAATTGATCACGAAGGATACTTAAAATCCATCATGAGAGGCATGAAAGATTATATTTGCTTTAAAACTTCAAAAAATAAATATAAAACAATAAAAGCCCAAAATATAGTAACCCATCCAGGCTCACTTATTAACACAGATTCTGTAAAATATTTCGTAGCAGGAGAAATAATAGAGACAAGTAAAAGATATGCCAGATCAATTGGGGTACTTAAAAAAGAATGGATCAATGATATTCAATTTGAAGAAAATGAACAAACAAATACTCAACAAGAAAATAAAAAAATAAATCACACCCACAAAAACATAGCAAAAAAAGGTAAAAAACATTTATTAGAAAATGAAATAATTATTGGGGGAAAGAAATTTAATACTCACAATGAAAATAAAAATCAATTAACAATTAGCTTAAAGGAAGTTCAAGAATTAATCTCAAAAAGATTAAAAAACTCAGAAGAGAAAGCAATAAGAAATGTCCTTGCAAAATTAACACATGAAAATTTAATAATATTCAAAAATAAGCAATTAATAGAAATAATGCGTATAGTAAATGGTATGGAATTAGACTGGTCGCTCATTAAAACATATGAAAGCGCAAATATCAACATTAATGAAATTGATAAGATGCAAAATATTTTAGAATGCACTATGCATTTCATTAAACATCCCAATAAAAAATCGGTTCTCTTCTTATCACTTAGAAGTGACTACTCGGACAATTTTTGGCTCAAACCCCAAAAAAGCTTTATCGTAGCAATCGAGGAATCAATGGATAGCATAAAAAACCTGATCGACAACCAAGACAATATTAAGAAACTTGATCCTATTAAAAAAACAGTAAATAAAATTTATAAAAAACTAAACTTCTTTTTTTAAAAATTCATAAATCACATTTAAGATTGTAAAAATAAACATTAACAAATAAAAAAATAAATTAAATTTATTTAAGCTAGAATCATATTTAAAGTTAATATACACTGTAACTAATAAAAAATATATAAATTAATGGAGGGTAAATATGAATAATTTAATTAAAAATATACAAAATCTAGGAAAAGCCGTACAAACTCCTGCAGCCGTTTTACCAATTGCTGGTCTTTTACTTGGCTTTGGATACCTCATAATAGAAACTACAGAACCTTCTAACATGCTTAGACAAATTGGCAAATTAATGGAACAATCAGGCAGTGCCATTTTTGGGAATTTACCCATACTATTTGCAATCGGAACTGGAATGGGACTATCTAAAAATAATAAAGCAGCCGCAGCACTTGGAGGGGCCGTAGGATACCTAATTCTAAATGCAGGATTATCTACATTTACAATAATGATTAACGGAAAATCAGAACCTGTTAACATGTCCGTTTTGGGAGGTATTATTACAGGCACAAGTTCAGCCATTCTTAGCGATAGAATAATAAACTATAAAATACCACAATTTTTAGGTTTTTTTTCAGGGCAAAGACTAGTGCCAATAGCTAATGGAATATTGTCTGCAATACTTGCTATAATATTTGCTTTCATATGGGCACCTCTACAAATAACTATTAATCAAATTGGGAACTGGATGATAGAAGCTGGTAATTTAGGAATATTTGTATTCGGCTTCTTAAATAGACTTCTCATAATAACAGGCCTACATCAGCTTTTAAACACTTTAGTATATTTTGTATTCGGAGAATATACCACAAATGACGGCAACATAATCCAAGGAGAAATCACAAGATATTTAAATGGGGATCCAAACGCTGGCGCATTTACATCAGGGATGTATCCAGTGATGCTGTTTGGACTACCAGGTGCAGCTCTTGCAATGTATCTAACATCAAAAAAAGAAAGAAGAAAAGAAGTAGGCGGTATTTTACTCTCTGCATCACTCACCTCATTTTTAACAGGAATTACAGAACCAATAGAATACACATTCATGTTAATAGCACCTTTACTTTATCTAATACATGCGATCTTAACTGGAATATCATTAGTAATTACTAATATACTTGAAATACGCATAGCATTTTCACTCTCAGCAGGAATAATAGATTACTTCTTAATGTTTCCAAAATCAACAAATGCTTTACTAATACTACCAATAGGACTTGTAATTGGAACTGTATACTTCACTATCTTCATAACACTAATCAAAACATTTAAAATCAAAACACCTGGTCGTGAAGACAATACTAAACAGCAAACAATTTCTAATAATGATTCTAAGCTATCTCAAAACGAAAATTTTGAGAAAATTATTCAAGCTCTTGGGGGAATCGAAAATATAACAGATATTGATTCATGTTTTACACGATTAAGAGTAGACGTTAAGTCTCACTTATTAGTAAATAAAGATTTAATGAACCAGCTTGGAGCTACTGGAACAATCATTACATTAGGAAATCAAGTGCAAGTAATATTCGGCGCAAAATCCGAACAAATTTCAAATTATATAAAATCTAAAACTTAAATCACAAAGAATAAGAAGAAATAAATAAAATTTTTCTTCTTATTTTCACTAAAAAAGTGTATAATACCTTAAATAAAATTACATGAACCTAATACAATCTAAAATACTGCTGATCCTGTTATTAATAATTCCTTTTGTTCTAACGTATGGTACAGATAAAGAAAATTTGGAAAAATTAAATAAATTATACATGCTATATGACTTAAATAACAATTTACCAAAAGAACTCGAAACAATAAATGCAATCAAAAATCTAAATTCAGAGTACCATTATCTACTCATGGCCAAATATTTACTTAAAATAAAGAAATATGAAGAAGCTAATAATTTTTTAAAAAAAATACAAGAGCCTAAAGATAAAAACATAAAAAACGAAATTTTGTTACTAAAACTTAGAATCAATGAAGAAAAAATAAGCGAAGACGAAATCAATGACATCTTACATAAACATAAAGAGTTAGACATAAAAATAATTTATCAATTATATAACATTGCAAGAATAAAAAATAACAAAACTTCTTTAAAGATAAAAAACATAATTTTAAACAACTATCCTAAAAGCATTTATTCTTATAAAATAAAGAGAAATGAATAAAAAATTTTTAAGCGTAATAATATTAATTTTGGCAGTAAGCGTCTTATCAGCACAAAAATCATTCAATCCAGAAGATGTGGAAATGAGATATGAAATCATTAAAGGTTCTTTTAAAGAAAGTAATTACATCATTATCAAGATTAAAAACAAAAATTTAAAGTTCATAATATCAAAACCTATTTATGATACAAAAAATAATAATTACTACTTTAATGGACAAACAACAAGTCAATTTTTACTTTCTAACAAGGTAGATATTGCTATTAACACTAGCCCATATGAGATTAAAGACAATATATTTTACCCTAACGGTTTATACATATATGATAAAAAAATAATCTTCAATGCAAAAAAAGATCAAGGAATAATTATAATCAAAAACAATCAAATAATATTAAATCCCAAGCAAGATGAAATCAAAAATTCTGACTATGGTTTTAGCGGCTTCTTTCCTTTAATCAAAAATGGAAAATACAAAAAAATTTTTAAAGAAAATAAACATCCAAGAACAATAATAGGTAGTGATAAAGGAAACAAACACCTATATCTAATAACGGTAGAAGGAAGAGGCGCTAATAATAGCAAAGGAATCTCGTTAAATGAAGCAATAGATCTATCATTAAGTTATGGTATTAACAACTCTATTAATCTAGATGGAGGTGGTTCAAGCACACTTGTAACAAAATCCAACAACTCTGCTTATAAACTTAATGCTACATCTAACCTTTTTGGACAAGAGAGAATAGTCCCTTTTCACTTAGGAATAAAACTGCCTAACTGAGCAATTTCCAACCAATATTAATTCCAAGAGTAACTTCAGTTGTGAGAGAAGAAAAATTCTTTACAGAAAGAGAAGTAGGTGAAATTGAAAGCATAAATAAAGGTCTAATATAGAGTCCTTTAACTTCAGGAACGAAAAAATCCGTAGCAAATCCTAAAGACAAAAACACCAAATTTTGTCTCTTAGTACTTAAATCAAGTGTATATTTAATCCCAAGAATGGGGAATAATGTTCTAACATATTCCTTAAAAACAATAGGATAAATTCCATAAAGCCCAAAAGCAAAATATCTACTATGATGACTAGATAAAAAAGCATCTTTATAAGAGATATCCAAAATAACATAATTAGCATCAAAGAATAAACTTAGATTTATTCCATTATCCACTCTACTATAATTTTTTATAGATTTACTTATATCACTTTTGCTAGTATAATTAGTAAATTGATAAGCAAATCCCCCTCCAAAAGATAATGGATATGCGAATATTAAAGAACTTGAAGGAAAAAATAAAAATAATAAAAAAATATATTTTTTCATTGATAATCCTTACTCTTTCTAAAGAAACATTATATTATTATATATAAATGTATATCAAGTAACATATATAATAAAATTATGAAAATGAAATTACTATCTTTAATCTCTATAATATTTTTAACATGCAGCAAAAAATCAGAAATTTCTTTAATAAAAAAATTTAACTTACCCAAAAGCAGTATTTTAGGATTTTCAAGAAAAGTAGGAATCATAACAAAAAATTATGCTATCTTAAACAATGTAACTAAAACGGACAATACTAACTATAATTATCTAACAATAATTAGAAAAGACGAAATAGTAAAAATTGAAAAAATAATGCAAAATACAGAAAAATACGGAATTAAAGGCAAATGGATACTAGCAACCTACAAAGGAAAAAAAGGATACATCTTTAGTAAAGACATAAATATAATAGATAATATTATTATTGAATAAACTAAATTAAGTAAACTAATAATATAAAAATGTTAGCTAGTAAAAAACCAACTAACATTTTTATTACTTGTTCTTCTTTTTATGTCTATTCTTTCTTCTCTTTTTTTTTCGCTTATGAGTAGATATTCTTTGTAATTTTCTTTTTCTTCCGCAAGGCACTCTTCATATCTCCTTATTAAACAAAAATTAAATCCAAAATGTCTCTTAAATCATCATCTGGATGAAACCACAAAACATTAGGAATTTTATCAAAAAAAGTCATCTGCCTTTTTACATATAAAAATGAATTTTTAACTATTAAATCTATTATATCATTTAACATAAAATAAGGTCTACTCTTCCACAACAAAAATTCACGATACCCTATTCCTTTAAAAGCCGGTGTTGTCTCATCGTATCCTTTCCCTAATAAACTCTTAATCTCTTCAAGTAATCCATAATCAATCATATCCCCTACCCTAGATATTATTCTAGACTTCATCTCGTCCATAGGCCTTTTCAGGCCAATAGCTAAAATATCCTCAATCATCTGACCTTTTTTTAAAAATTGACTAATTGGAATACCTGTTTGATAATAAACTTCAAGCGATCTTTTAATTCTATAAATATCATTTTCACTGATTGATTCATATCTTTCAAAGTCTACTCTCTTAAGTTCCTCTAAGAGATAATCCTTCCCCCTTGTAATAAAAAGACTATTTACATAAAATCTTATTTCAGAAGAAACAGGCGGTGTACTGGGCAATCCATATTGCAAATGCTTAAAATAAAAAGCCGACCCACCTACAAATACAGGAAGCTTATTTTGATCTCTTAAATTCTTTATTATCTTAATTGATTCTTTATAAAAAATTCCAAGATTATATTCTTTAATCGGTTCCAAAAAATCCACTAAATGATGTTTTATATGAGACCTCAATTCAACACTAGGCTTACAAGACGCAATATCAAACTCTTTATAAACTTGAATAGAATCGACATTAATTACTTCAGCTATACCTTTTGGGAAATTGAATAAAATATCACTTTTACCTACAGCCGTAGGACCAAAAATAAAAACTATTTTATTTTTCTTCAATTGAATACGTAAATCGACCTGTTACAATATCATTAAAAGCCTGACTCACTACTCTCTCATCAGAAATAGCATGTTCTGCTAAAGAAATTTGATCAATAATCTGATCTGTACGAACTATCACTGCCATAACAAGTTCATAATAATTGCCATCAAAATCTTGTATCTCTTTTAAAGGTATTTTCATTTCTCTAAAATCTCCTTAATTTATTTACTTAATATATAAGACCTCTATTCTCTATCTCATCCTTTATCAATTCAAAAACTTTATTTGCAGATTTATCAGTTGTATCAACTATAAAATCAGCTATATCTAAATAATTATCAATATCTATATTATATACAGATAAATATCTCTTTGAATCATTAGAATCTCTATTGAAAGTGCTCCTCAAAATATCAGAATACATACCGCCTTCTCTGTTTATTATTCTCTCTGTCCGAATTTCTATCTTAGCATAAAGATATATCTTTAAATCGGCATTTTTTGCAAGCCAAATTGCAAGACGAGATGCAAGAACTGTATTATCCTCTTTTGAAAGCTCCAATAATTTATTATCAAGATATTCATCCCAATAATGATCATTTCTACCAATGATTTCTTTCTCATAAAACGTATCGAAGGACATATTCTTCTCTCTAGCAATATCATGAAAAGTATAATTAATAAGCTTTAGACCATAATGCTTTGCAAGCATTCCACTAATAGTTGTATTACCACAACCACTCTTGCTAGAAACAGCTATTCTCATTCAATATTCCTTAGATGTTCTTTTATTTTTTCTAAATTTAATTTCATATTTAAAACTAAATTTCTAATATCAAGATCAATGGCTTTGTTGCTCATTGTTGTAACCTCTCTATGCATTTCCTGAACAATAAACTCTAAAATCTTGCCACATACTTCATTTTCAAGATTTTGATAAAAATTATCTATATGTGAATATAATCTTACTATTTCCTCATTAATATCTAATCGAATTGACATTTTAGCAGCCTCTTCTGCAATATTAATATCACTAAAATCATCCATTAATTTTAATAAATTTTCCTTAAGACTTAAGAAAAGTTTATTATTTATACTACTCTGAGCTCCCTTTAACAATTCTAAATCATTCCGTATTAACATAAGAATTGAAATTATATCTTGTTTAGTATTCTCACCCTCAAAAGTTCTACTTTTATCATAATTTAATAAAGTCTCTTCCAAAACTTCCTTAAAAGCATGATAAACCATTTCTTGATTAACATCACCCCCATCAACAATTAAAGCCCCTCTTAGAGATAAAAAATCACTAAGACTCAATTCATCCTTAATGTTTAAATTACTATGCAATAAGCTATCTCTAAGGTGAGAAATAGCTTCAATATAATGAGGATTTAAACTAAAATTAACATTGGGAATCATTTCTTTATACCCTACATTTAAGAAAACATTGCCCCTTTTAACATAATTTGAAATTAAATTCCTTATCTCAAGCTCATAAGCATATAAAACTTCAGGTAATTTAAATTTAAATTCTAAAAACCTACCATTATAAGATTTTAAGTTAACACTAAACATATAATTTGAAACAACTCTTTCTAAGTGAAAAAATCCAGTCATACTTTTCATTCATAATACCTTTACAAAAAATCATGCAAAATAAAATTATTACCAGCTCCCATTGTAACAAATAAATCATTTCTCTTTAACAAACCCTTTATAAAATCAACAGAATCGACTACTTCCTTAAAAAAATAAACATTTTGATTTAAATCTTTAAGAGCAAGAAACAGTTCTTTAGAAAGTTTATTAGGATCAAAATCTTCTCTAACTGAAAGATATATATTATGCAAAATCAAAACATCAACTTTACTTAAAACTTTAACGAACTCACCAAAAAGAACTTTTGTCCTTGTAAATGTATGTGGCATAAAATCTAAAATAATACGCCTACCCTTATAAAAAGTCTTCAATCCCAAAAGAGTACTTTCAATTTCTTTTGGATGATGAGCATAATCATCAAGATATATAACTCCATCTTTTTCCATGATAAATTCCATCCTTCTTTTTATGCCCATGTACTCTTTAGCTATCATCTTTATCCGATCATCAAAACTCCAAACCAATTTTTTACGTTCCTCGAAAAATAACTTTAACGCCAAAAGTGATAATGCAAAATTTAAAACATTATGCATCAAAGGAGACCTTAGTCTAATATCAATACCTCCCAAGAAATCAAACTTCAAAAACTCGTCTATCACTTCAAAATGTTCAATCTTAAAATCAGCTAAAGAATTAAATCCAACACTAAACACTTTAATATCTTTTCTTAAAATTCTATTTTTAATTTTAAGAAAATTAACTTCATCAGCATTTATTATTAATATTCCATTTTTCTTTAAATTATTAATATACTGCAAGAAAACATTCTCAACTGCTTCATAATTTTCAAAAAAATCAACATGCTCATAATCGATATTAGTTAAAACAATCACATCCGGTGAAAAGTGTAAAAAATGATTCCTATACTCACAAGTTTCTGCAATAAATATATTGCTTTGACCAACAAGACTAGATTTATCTCCAAAATCTTTAACACTAGCACCTAATATTACATTAGGCTGTAATCCCAGACCATTAAACAATAGACCCAAGAATGCTGCTGTAGTAGTTTTGCCATGAGAACCTGCAACTCCAATACTATAATACTTTTTAGAAATCTTTCCAATAACCTCAGGATAAGATAGAATAGGAATACCAAGTTCACGCGCTTCTAACAAAACAGATAAATTATCCTTATCATAAGCCGGTGAATATATTAAAATATCATATGATTTATTATGAACCTTGAGTGAAAACTCATAAATATTTTCATAATAAGATATATTATTGCTAATTAATATATCTTCTGTATGAAATTTTAAAGGAACATCGACACCTTCTATAAAATACCCCTTAGCATTAAAAAAACAAGCAAGTGAACAAAGTCCAGAGCCCTTAATGCCTACAAAAAAAATATTACTCAAATTATCCAAGTCAACATTCATCATGCTTTTCCAAATCACCTTCTTGATCATAAAATTTATGTATAATAACATCAATACCAGATATATTAATTACCGTATATTTTAGTACGTTTTCAATAATATAATTTCTAAGCATCTCCGCATCATTAAGTAAATTATTTTCAAGTGGAATATCTAAAAAAAGCTTAAAAGAATAACTGCCCTGATTTTTTTTAATCTTCAAATTATAGACAATATAATTTTCATTATATTCAGAAACACAATGTTCAATAATTTGTCTTACAGCATTTTTAGAAACAGATAAAATGCCACCCTCTTCATGAAAATGAGGCTTTACAATAGAACGAATATAGTTTCTTTTTTTTGATAAAAATCCTTTTCTTTTAAAAAAAACTCGTATTGAATCTAATAATAAATTAGGCTTAATAGACGTTATCTCAAAGGCAGCTGCTGGAACAACATGTTCGCCCATTTGTCTTGAAATTCTTGCCTTTTCTATTTCTCTTTTAGTAGAAATATCTGTTATATAAATAATTTTAGAAGAACTAGGTAAGAAAAGTCTAGAGGTTATTTTATCTATCATTCGAATACTTGTTCCCAATATTAATATTTTATTGAAATTTTCTCTGCGAAGTGCTTCAACAATTTCGTTTCTATGAACATCATCTTCAAAAATAGAACGTCTTATTGCATCAAACATATTATTCTCAAACTTAGCAGAACTCCCAGCAATAATTTTCATATTTTTTATTAAAACACCATCATCAATTATCAAAGGAATAGAATATTTATCTGCTATCAAATGGGATCTAAAACTTTTTCCAGTACCAGCAACACCCACTAAAGAATAAACCTTAATTTTTACAAACTTATGTTTAATAGCAATTGAAATGTTCTTAACTGTACCTAAAATATTTTTAAATGTGCACTTATCAAATAAATCCCTTAAAATCATATACACCAAAAATATTACTTATCTGTTTTAAAAAATCTGAACTAGGTTCAACAAAAAATTCATTTCTTAAAAATAATGACTGGTTAAATTTTATCAAAAAAGAATGTAAAAAGTAATTGGTTTTTACAAATTGAGAATCATATTTTTTATCATTAATCAAGGCATGTCTATTAAATGCACATTGTGCTCTTATTTGATGTGTAAATCCCGTCTTAATTGACACCTCTGCAAGTGTTGAGGACTTAGACACTAAAATTGGTTTAATATCAGTTATAGCATTACATTTATCTATATCATTGATAACAAAAGTTTTTCTTGCAATCTTATCTCGGTATAAGAAATTTTTATAAGTCAAAGGTTTTGTAATCACACCATCAAGTAAAGCAAGATACTTTTTAATAACAATACCACTACTAAATGCCTGACTTAAAATTCTTGCAGAATTTATATTTTTTGCAAAAATAATAAGTCCTGAGGTATTTCTATCTAATCTATGCACAGCTGAGGGTTTAAAACTAAGAGAGCCAAGACTTTCATCTAAAAGATAAGCAGCAATCAAAGTATCAAGTGAATATTTATCCCCATGAACCAAAATTCCCTTTCTCTTATTAATTACAAGCAAATCTGTGTCCTCATATACTATTCTTTTCTTTATATCTCTTAATATAGCAGCCTCATCTTTGACTATTACCCTGTTTAAACTCAAACCCTGAAGTAAAGGTTTATACAAATAAATTTTATCATCCTTAAAAATTCTATGCGAAAAAGAAACCTTTAAATTATTTAAAAGAATATCTCCATTTCTAATATGCCTGATTATTTTAGATTTAGGAAATTTTAAAAATTTTATCAACACTGCATCAAGTCTCTTACCATCGTCATTATTTAGAACATTAATAACACTATATTTACCAACATCCCTAGCATTTAAAGATAACATACAACTAAATTTTACTACATTTTTGACAAACAAAATTAGTTATCAAAAATGAACATACAGAGATAAAGAGCGAAGGAACAATAGGATGAAAATAATAACTACCTACTTTACCATAAAAAACTATGATCAAATAACTTAAAAGTCCCAAAAACTGAGAAATAAAAGCCGATATTTTACTTACAAAATTAAAATAAAGTCCAAAAACAATAATGGAAAAAAATGAAACTTCCAAAGCTCCAATTGCGAAAATATTTAAAAAAAGCAAAAAGTCAGGTGGTTTTAAAGATAAAAAAACTATTATTAACATAAAACAAACATTAGAAATAATAATAATTTTATTAATTCCAATCTTATCACTAATATTTTTACTTAATAACAATATTGTCTTTACAAAAATAGAAGACAGCAAAAGAAAACCTGAATCTATCGTAGACATTATCGCTGATAAGAGTCCTACAAAAAATAATATAAATATTTTAGGATTTAAAACCTTTAATGCTACATTTAAGACAACTTTATCATTTGGTTCTAATTCAGGAAAAATAATAAGAGAAAAAAAACCTATTACATGCATAATAACAACTAAAAATCCTATTACAAAAGTAACAATAGGAAGAGAAAATCTAATAGCTTTCACATCTTTAAATGCTATAAAATTATTAACAAATTGTGGTAGCCCAAATACCCCAATTCCTATTAGTATCCAAAAAGAAATTATATATTCAATTTTCAAATCCAAATTTGACGGTAAAAATAGATCATCGTTAAGATTCAACCGAGCCATCTTAAAAAGATTACTAATTCCACCTCCCAAATCAACCAACCTTAAAAATAATAGTACAGACGCTATGATCATCAAAATACCTTGTATTAAATCCATATATGCTATCATCTTAAACCCTCCCAAGCAAACATATAAAAAAACAAATAGAGAGAAAAAAATAAGAGCATCAGTATAATTAATTTGAAAAAAAACCTCTAAAAGTTTAGCACCTCCCATAAGCTGAGCTGAGATTAAAAACAAAGAGAAAAAAATTATTATCAAACCACTAATAAAAACTAAAGATCGACTAAGATATCTATATCCAATATAATCAACAATATTTATTGCATTAACTTTTTTAGCTTCCAAATTCAATTTCTCACCAATCATGACAAATGAAATTAAACTTGTAGGAATTTGAATAACTGCTAAAAATATAAAAGACAATCCATATCTATAAACAGCCGAAGGCCCTGAAATAAAACTACTAGCACTAACATAAGTAGAAGCAACAACTAATGACATTACAAAAAAATTCAGACCCTTATTTGCAAGAAAATAATTATGTAAAAATGACACTCCTCCCCTTTTTTTTCCTGAAAAGATGCCAAAAGCACAATATGAAATCAAAAAGATAAGAAATAAAAAAAATGCTTTAGTCATTCTTAAAAATAATCATAAAAAAACACACTAATAACAAACTGAAAATAGGAAACAAGATACATGATAAAAAAAACCAAAGAGGAATATTAAATATATCAATAGGAAAGTAAGATAAATAAGCTGATAAAAGCCACCAAATAAATAGAAATAAATATATAATACTTGCAAAAAACACTTTATTTATCAATTAAAAATCCCCTTGAAAATATTAAACATAATTATATTATAATGTATAAAATAAACATGAAGAAACATAAAAATATATTAATCGGGGTATGTGGGGGAATAGCAGCCTATAAATCAACCTATATTATCTCAAGTCTAGTAAAGATGGGATACAATGTCAAAGTTATAATGACAAAAAACGCGACTAAATTTATTACTCCCTTAACACTAGAGACAGTCTCTAAAAACAGAGTGGTTCAAAGCTTGTGGAATACAAGCCATGAAGAAGTAGAACACATAAATTTGGCAAGATGGGCAAATTTAATATTAATTATGCCAGCAACATACAACATCATTTCTAAAATTGCAGCAGGAATTGCTGATGATATTTTAACTACAGTTATATCTGCAAGTACTGTTCCAACTTATTTTGCAATAGCAATGAACAACATCATGTATCAAAACCCCATTCTAGAAGAAAACATTAAAAAACTAAAAAAATATAATTATAAATTTATTGAACCTGATGAAGGATCCTTGGCATGTTCCTTAAATGCTATTGGACGACTTAAAAATGAAAATGATATTTTAAAAATAATATTAAACGCATTAGAGCCAAAATTACCATTAAAAAACAAAAAAATATTAATAACCGCATCCAGAACTGAAGAAAAATTAGATCCAATTCGTTACTTCTCAAATAAATCAACAGGACAAATGGGCTTCAGTTTAGGCATTGAAGCACGAAATCTTGGAGCCCAAGTAACAATAATTACAGGTCCCAGCAATGAAAAAACACCTTATGGAATAAACGTTATTAAAATAAAAACAGCATCAGAAATGTACAAAGAAGCAATAAACATATACCAAGAATTCGACGTTATAATTGGCGCTGCTGCTGTTGCAGACTTTAGACCTGAGAAAATTTATAAGACTAAAATCAAAAAAGATACTATTGAAGACCTTCATATTAAATTCATCAAAAACCCGGACATAATAAAACATATAGGTAAAAACAAAAATAAAAACCAAATTGTTATTGGATTTTGTGCTCAAAAAGATGAAATTTTAATAGAAAAAGCCAAAGAAAAACTAAAAACAAAAAACTTAGACTATATTATTGCAAACGACTTAAAATATTTTGGATCAAGCCTAAACAAAACTTATATAATAGACAAAAACAGCGTTAAAAAACTTCCTGAAATATCAAAAAAAGAAACGGCAACAGAAATTTTAAAAATTTTATATCAATAATTCGTTAAAAGTTTCCTTAAATACTCTGAACGAGTTGTTCTCTTGATCTCTTTAAGCTTACCTGAGAGTAATGCCGATTTATTATAAACAGCACCCTTAATTGCGAGATTCATTAAATCAATATTTTTACTCTCAATGATCTTAGAATAAAAATTATCAAAATTACCCTTCCTAGCTGCAAGACACATGGCAATACTTGTAAGTAACTTCGAAGGTTTATTAATATTTTCCTTTTCCAAGAGATTTAAAGCGATTAAACGTGCAGAATTTACATCTTTATCTAAAAGGTAACTAAACATAGTAAGTTTAAAGTTATTCTCAACACTAAAATCAAACATTATATTTCGTATCTCTTCATAACTAGACCCCATATCTACTAAAGCTTTACCTGATGCTTCCCTGACTTTTAAAGAAGGATCGCTTTTGATCTTATAAATTAATACCTCTTTTGAAGCAATATCGCCATGACTCTTAATAGCCTCAACGGCACTAATCCTAATGTTAACATCAGAATCTCTTAAAAAATCATGTAAAATCTCTTTTGATTTCAAAGATACGTCCCTTGAGAGTGCCTCCACAATAGCAATTTTAATATTATAATTGTTATTATTATTTTGAAGATACAAATCGGCGCTCTCTGTTATTTTCTCAGGCAAAAGATATGATAAAGCCTTAATAGCTGAGGCCTTAATTGCTGGATTTTCATAACTATCAACAGAAATTTCATAAAATCTATCTGCATAATCAACAGCATCAGATTTTCCAAGAGCAATGAGTATTGCCGATTTAACTCCATCATTACCAGAATATTTATCATAAACATTCATCATATCTTTTGAGTATTCAGGAGAAGAAAGCTCACCAAGATAATAAGCAGCAGTAGCCACAATATTCCCTTCCTTATTTTCAAGGATATCAATAAGAGTTTTTTTTAAAGAATCTTTAGTGCCAAATTCCTTAAGATACAAAATTGCCAAATTGATCAAATTGTTAGGATATCTATTACTCTCATAATTATCAAGAATATAATTAGCAGTATCAACACTTCCTGCATATTTAAGTGATAAAAACAAATCAAGAATTGCTAATTTAAGATCAATATTAAAAGTTTTCTGCAATCTCTTTTTAAGCAAAGCATTATATTCACCATCACCTGATTTTTTAAGACTATTAATAATTTCAATAACTTGGGCATCAAGCCCATAAGAAATAACATCATTTACCCGCTTCACATCTAAATTCACATTTTCAAGAACAGGATTTTGAGTATCATCTCTCTTTAAATCATTTTCTATAATATCCTTACCGATCTTATGATCCTGGGACACTAAAGATTTAATTGACAATATTGTCCCTTTAATAGCAAAAATATCAAGTATAATATAAAAGAAAAAAACAAGCTCTAAATACCTCATAAAATCTCCCTACTAATAAACTTAAAAACCTTATTAACACCAAGCAAATAATAACACAGTATTAAAATAACAATACTAATTACGCCTGCAACACTTAATAAGTAAAAATTATTGAAACTAAATCCTATATCCCATTTAAAATTCTTAAAAAGAGTATAAAATAAATATAAGGGAATAAGGGAAATAAATGCCTTAATAAGAGCTACTAAAGATCTAACAAATTCAAGCTTCATTCCCCCCTTAAGTCCAATGAAATAAAAAATAACTACACATAAAGCAAAAGAAATTGATTGTGCAATAGGCAAAATGTCTACCAATTTATAAAATTTAATACCAAAAATTGAGATTGTAATATCAATAGCAGCAAAAAGAAGATTAAAGTAAAGCGGAATTTTTGAGTTACGTATCGAAAAATAATATTTTTGAAACAATCCAAAAATTGAAGCAAATGGTAATCCAATTAAAAAATATTGTAGTACGTTAACTGTCCTTTGAGTATCATATACGGAAAATCTACCCCCTGTAAGTAATAAATTTAGAATAGGACCAGCCCAAATATACATTAAAAATGACATTGGAATCAAAATAAAAATCAAAATATCAATGCCACGATTCAAAATCAAATTTAATCCTTTATTATTGCCTAAAGAAGCATATTCTGCCATCTTAGGAAAAATAACTGTAGAAATAGAGACATAAAAAATTCCAACAGGAAGCTGATAATAAACAATTGCATTACTTAAAACAGAAACACTCCCAATATCCAGAACTGATGCCAAAGCAAATGAAATTTGCTGAGTAGCAATTGCCACTAAAGCTGATATAATCATATGCGCCCATCTTTTTAAAAATCTTAAAAATGAAGAATCATTAAAGTTAAACATTGGTCTATATGTAAGACCAATATAAATACAATTTATCATCTGAAATAAAAATTGCAAAATCCCACCAACAATTACTCCAATAACAGCACTATAGATTCCATACTGCTTATAAAATAAATATATGCTTAATATAATGCTAAAAGAGAGCATAACGGGAGAAAAAGATGGAATAAAAAAAAACTTATAAGAATTTAAAACCGATGAAAATATCGATGATAAGCTTATAAATAACACATAAAGTATTAAGTAGTTAAACATATAACTAGCCAATTCCAAATGACTACCTCTATAAGAAGATATAAAATACATAATTTGTCGAGAAAAAAGAATCATAACGCAAATAATAAGACTAATACTTATAATATTAAAAGTGATAACTCGTCTTAAAAAATCAATAGCATGTTTACTAGATTTTTTCCTCTCATGAGTAAATTCCGGCATAAAAGCTGAAGTCATTGCACCTTCTGAAATAATCTTCCTTAAATTATTCGGAATATTAAAAACATAATTAAAAATATCTGACTCAAGACTTGCCCCAAAATAGTAAGAAAATACCTTAATTTTAATAAAACCCATTATACGTGAAAAAAAAATCGAAACCATAACAATAACTGTTGAGAGAATATCTTTATTCATTAAAATTACCTTCATCATATTTGCTTAAATAAAGTTTTCTAAATTTTGTAAAATCACCATTCATAATTGCATTTCGAGCCTTTTTAATAAGTCTAAGCATATAATGAATGTTATGCTCACTGGCCAACATCACTCCAAGAGTTTCTTCTGATTTGATTAAATGTCTTAAATACCCTCTTGAATACCTTGTACATAAAGTGCAAGAACAATCTCGCTCAACAGGACAAGTATCACAACTAAACTCAGCCCGCTTAATACGCAATATTCCATTATCAGTTAAAAGTGAACCATGCCTAGCAATTCTTGTAGGATTAACACAATCAAAAATATCAATACCATAATATATTGCATCTAATATATAGTGAGGAGTACCAATTCCCATTACATACTTTGGCTTAACCTTAGGTATTAATGAAGAATTATATTCAAGAATTTCTAAGTATTTATCTCTTGGTTCCCCAACAGAAATTCCACCAATTGCGATACCAGGACTATCTAATTCTAAAATCGCCTCGGTACTTCTTTTTCTCAAATCTTTAAAAAAATTACCCTGAGTTATTAAAAATAAAAGACCATCATACCCTTCTTTTCTATTCTCATAAACACGCAATGTACGACGAGCCCAAGAAGTTGTAATATTTGTATACAAACTCGCCTCACTGTAACCAATCCCATAAGAACTACAAATATCAAGCGCCATAATAATATCACTCTCAAAAATTTCTTGCATTTTAAATACACTCTCAGGTGTAAAATAGTGCCTAGAACCATCAATATGCGATTTAAAATCTACTCCCTCAGTCTCAATCTTTCTAAAATTAGCTAAAGAAAATACTTGAAATCCTCCAGAATCTGTCAAAAAATTTTTATCCCAGGCTGTAAAATTATGTAAACTTCCATATTTTTTTATCACATCAATGCCAGGTCTTAAATAAAGATGATAAGTATTTGCAAGCATGAGATTACATCCCAATTTTTCAAGTACATCATGCTTTAAAGCTTTCATTGCACCCAAAGTACCAACTGGCATGAAACACGGAGTTTCAACCTTCCCATGAGGAAGTTCAAGCAGACCAAGTCTCGCATTAGAATTTTTGTCATTTTTAATAATACTAAACATAAAATTTAAAAAACCTACTACTTACACACAAGATTATAAATGATAAAATTAATAATAATAAACAAAATAGTGGGTAACGAACTTGCAACTGCTATAGGCAAATACCCAAGATCTGCTAAAAAACTAAAAACCATAATTGACATAACATACACAACTGCAAATGCAATACTATTTAATAAACTCCATATAAAAATATTTTTTTTCAAAGAAAAACTTACAAAACTCACAGTAAAACTAAGAAGTATTAACCTAAATGAAAAAAATATTCTGCTTAACAAATCAAATAAAGCTTCAGAATAATCTAGCTTTTCTCTCCTAAGAGATCTAATCCAGCTAACAAGCTTTGAAAAATTCAACGTTTTTGACGAAAGCATAACTATTTTAATATATTCAGGCTCTAAATTAATAATCCCCCTACCATCAAGAACTTCATGAAATTTTTCTAACACATCTCGTTCGACCTTAGAAAATTCTCTAACACCATAAAGCCGCCATCTGGAATCAATCCACTCAGCTTTACTTATATCATACCTTTTCTTAAAATTATCATTTTGATCTTTTAAAATAATCATCAAGTTAGCAATAGTATCACTCTCGATATCATAATGCTTAATATTGTAAATTTCTCTTGCAAAATCCCTAATGATTATATTTTTATCATTTGCACCTTGATTACCAACACTATTCTTAAGAAAAGCATCCCTTTTAGCAATAGTATCTATAACTAAATAATTATCAAAAAAAAAGAGCATTACGGAGATAAAAACACTAAGCATAATTATTGATCTTAACATTCTAGAAATAGAAATACCACAACTAAAAAGTCCTATTATTTCGTTTCTCATAGAAAGATTACCAATAAGATTAGAAACGGCAAAAAGAAAAGACAGAGCCAAACCATCTGAAAAACACTTTGGCAAATAAAGATAATAAATATAAACAATATCACTAATACTAAGATTATGATCAAGATAATTAAAAAGATTAACAAATACATCAATAAGCACAATTAAGATCACAAAAAGAAAATTCATAAACAAAAAAGTCAATGATATATTATTCACAAAAAGCTTATCTACTTTCATTTCTTTAAAAGTCTCAAAAAAAGTATCAAACCTGCAAAAATTAACATCACATTTGGTAAGACAGTAATAAGCAAAGGATTTGGAGAATACTGAAAAGTATAAACTTTTCCACCAATAAACATTACCCAATAGAAAACACAAATAAGAATTGAAATCACAAGCTCAAGAATAATAGAATATTTTTTATTTGAATACATGCCCATACCAAAAGCTAAAAAGATAAAAAATAAAACAGACAATGGTAAACTAATTTTTTGATAAAATTCCAAACAATAAAGAGCATAACTTCTCTTAACAATTAGATCTTCATAAGGGCTATAATTTAAACTTAAATTATGCATATAACTTAAGTTTTCAAGAACAGATTCTTCATCTAAAAAACTACTCTTATCATACAAATAATTCAAATAAATATTTGAAAAATTTAAATGCAAAAGATCTTCCTCTAAATCACTTTTCATATTTAATTCTTTAACTAATTTATCTTGCTTAACAATAAGTTTCATAACATCTCTAATACTCATCTGCGATGGTGCAATATAACTTAATAACCAACTATCACTAAACGTTACTTGATCAATTGAATATTTCATCCGATCAGCATAAAAATAGTCATAAAACCCACTCTCATCCTCTGTTAAGGCAATTGATAAAACATCATTCAAAATAAAATATACCTGATAATTTTCTTTTTGAATATTAAGTTCCCGTGCCATCAATATTCTGTCATAACCTTTAAGTCTAGTATTATCAAAAAAAGTAACATTTTTATACCCCGTTTCAGATTTTTCTCCTGATACAAATATTAAATCTCCATACTGTTTGCTTGAATAAGGCTTTAATATCAAATGAGGTATTTCTTCTTTGATTTCATTAAAAACTTTCAACCTACCAATAGAACCAAGGGGAAGTAAAAAATCGTTAGCAATAAACGAAATAAATGCAATAACTACTCCTAACTTAAAAAATGGAACTAATAAATCAAAAACAGATATTCCAATTGATCTAAAAGCCAATATTTCATTATTAAGTTTAAATCTATAAATGGTAAGTATTACTGAGAGTAAAGCCGCAAAGGGAGGTGAAAGAGCAATTATCGTAGGAAGTGAATATATAACAAAAATAAAAGCCTTTAAAAACGGAACATAGTTTTGAAGAAGTATTCTCATAAAAAAAAGTATTTGGTTTATGAAAAAAACAAAGAAAAAAAACAAAAAAGTAATTAAGAAATACTTAAAAAATTCAATAATTATGTAAGATTCATAATTGTTTTTTAATACTCTCATTTACAAAAACCAAACCATTATTTAAAGTCCCAAGTACAACATAATCATCAAAATTTAAAATTTTTACTAAATTTAAACTAATAAGTCCATCACTAGGACCTAAATAATCCCAACTATCATTTACTGTATCATAAATTAATAAACCATGTTCAAAAGTTGCAAATAATAACTTATTATCCCTAATCTCCATATCAAGAAAATATCCAATGCTAGGATCATTGTTAACATTATATTTTATATATGTATTATTATCTAAATTTAATCTAAAAAGACCTCCTCCATAAGTTCCAACGTAATAAACACTATCATGCTTCTTTATAAAATTAATATTTCTCTCACTATCTACTTTGCTAAAAAAATTTAAATGTTTAATTTTATTAAAATTAGTTAGATCAATGCTATAAATAGACTTATCCATTGTTCCTACTAATAACAAATTTTTACGCTCATCTAAATACAGTGATGAAATCTTATTAGAACCAAGTTTGATATAAGTCCAATCACCCTCATCGGAGTAAAACCATAGTCCAGCATCTAGAGTACCAACAAAAATTCCATCTTTAGCACCCAGTAAAACTTGTATACTATTTAAATTAACATTTAAAGGTATTTTAACTTTTTTAATAGCCCCTTCCAAATCATCAATATAATAAAGAGCATTATTCCCACCAACGTATATAACTCCTTTATGCTCTGCAAATCCTTTAAGTCCATTTAAAACGATACTTTTTTTATCTTTAATATAAACCTTATATTTATTATTTTTAATATCATATCTTAAAAGACCACCAAATATGTTTGAAACAAAAATATTACTCCCTAAAACAAACATATCAAAAATACTATTATCTAAAAATCCTAAAGCTTCTAGATTTAAATAATTTATTCCAAATTTATTATTCAAGAAATTATAAATTCCTAAATCATAGCCTGACTTAAGAGAAGTTTTATCAATATCCTTTAATGCAGAGATTGCACCTACTTTATCCTTAACAAAATATTTTAATTCAGCAATCCTAAGACTAGCATGAGAATTTTGATAATCTTTTAAAAAATTATCAAAATGATATTCAGCTAGATCATAAGCGCCTATGTTATAATTCATATAACCAAAAAATAAATTGGCTTTAGCAATTAATTCTTTATCATAATTTTTCTCATCAGTTACTATTTTATTCAAATAGTAACTGGTCATGCCAAAATTTTTTCGGGCATAACTCTCTCTAGCACTTTTAAAATAAGAATTATCCTCTTTTAAAAAAGCATCACTTAAGAAAAAAGATTCATCATCTCTAAGACCCAATAAATGACTTTTTCTATTAAGATCTAACTCATCAATATCAAATTCATCAACATTAAATTTTTGAATATGATCGACAAAATTAGAAGATAAATCAACATCTTTACTAGTCAAACATGAAAAAAATAAAAATAAGCTCACGAAGATAAGCTTATTTTTAAAAATATTATTTATATGATCTACAAATCTCATAATATTTACTAATCTCTAACTAATTCAAGTTCAATCTTACCAAACTTATCAATATCAGATATTCTAACCTTAACCATTTGTCCCTCCTCTAATCTTGGAGGACGCATAGCAAATGTATTCCTACTATCTCTACCATATCTAGAATATCTACCACTGCCATATCTGGAATGCCTCATATCACCATATCTATCATCCCTTGATTTTAGTCGATTACTTAAAAATCCTTCTTTGGTAGGAGTAAGCTCAATAAAGGCCCCAAAACTGTTAATCTTTTTAACAATCCCTTCATAAATCTCACCAATTTTAGGTTCTCTTACAATACTCTCTATCCTTGCCTTAGCTTTTTGCATCTTTAAGCTATCAGTCCCAAAAAGAGTAATCCTACCATCTTGCTCAATTTGCACCCTAACCTCAAACTCATCTGTAATCGCTTTAACTGTCTTACCAGTAGACCCAATAACAAGAGAAATTTTATCAATATCAATTTGTAACTGAATAATCTTAGGAGCATCAACAGATATATCATCTCTTGATCTTGAAATTACAGAATCCATAATAGATAAAATATGCATTCTTCCAACTCGTGCCTGTGCAAGAGCATCCTTCATCAACTGCTTTGTAACATTTGAAATCTTAATGTCCATCTGAAAACCAGTAATTCCATTCTTAGTTCCTGCAACCTTAAAGTCCATATCGCCCAAATGATCCTCTTCTCCAAGAATATCACTTAAGATAACATACTTATCCCCCTCACTAACAAGTCCCATAGCTATTCCTGCGACTTGCTCCTTAACAGGAACACCAGCGGCCATTAAAGACATACTCCCAGAACACACTGTAGCCATTGATGAGGATCCATTTGATTCTAATATCTCAGATACTACTCTAATAGTATATGGAAAATCATCTTTCTTAGGTAACATAGCTTCCAGAGACCTTTGAGCTAAATGACCATGCCCAATCTCACGTCTGCCAGTCATAAGTCTACCTGTCTCACCAACAGAAAATGGAGGAAAATTATAATGAAGCATAAAATTAAGACGCTTATCACCATCAATATCATCCATTATCTGCTCATCAATACTTGTACCTAAAGTCGTTACAGCCAATGCCTGGGTCTCACCTCTTGTAAAAAGAGCAGAACCATGTGTTCTTTTCAAAAGATCAACTTCGGCAACAATATCTCTTATCTGTGTAGGATTGCGCCCATCAGTCCTAAGATTATCTTCCAGAATTGATCTCCTAACGATTGCTTGCTCAAAATCATCAAGAGCTTTATAAAAAAGAGTTTCATTCTCTTCATCTACCTGACTTACAGAAGAAAAATGCTCATAGGCTTTTTGCTTAACCAATTTTATAGCCTTATCTCTATTAAGCTTTCCCTTCACAAAACAAGCATCTTTAAGTTCAGAATAAATAAAATTTTTAAGTTCAGCCTTAAATTCAAATACCCTTTCTTCATAAGCAAGTGGTAATTTTTCTCTCTCACCTACTATAAGTATAAATTCCTTTTGAAGATTACAAATTTGTTTAATATATTCATAAGCTTTATCTATTGCAGCAAGCAATACTTCCTCGCTAACCTCATTAGCACCACCTTCAACCATTGTAATACCATCCAAACTGCCCGCAACAACAATATCTAAAATAGAATCTTGTATCTCATCAAAAGAAGGATTTACTATAAACTCATTATTTAAATAAGCTATTCTAACAGCCGCAATTGGACCATTAAACGGAATATCTGACAAAAAAACTGCCGCAAAAGCAGCATTCATCCCAACAATATCAGGAGGATTCATCTGATCTGTAGACAAAGTCGTTGGAACAACCTGAATTTCTCTACCAAATCTCTTATCAAAAAGCGGCCTCATAGGTCTATCTATTAATCTAGAAACAAGTACTTCCTTGTCTTTTGGTTTACCTTCTCTTTTAATAAACCCTCCAGGAATCTTTCCAGCAGCATAATATTTTTCATTATATTCAACAGATAAAGGAACAAAATCCAAATTTTCACGAACTGAATCTGAACAACATACCGTAGCAAGAACAGTAGAACCACCATAAGTAGCAAGAACCGCGCCATTTGCTTGCTTAGCCAATAAGCCTGTTTCTAAAATTAAATCTTCCCTTCCTACTTTTAACTTCAAAATTTTTCTCAAAATTAACCCCTTATTACTTTCTAAGTCCAAGTTTAGCTATTAAGATTCTATAAGCTTCCAAATTTTTCTTCTGATAATATCTTAACAAATTTCTTCTCTGCCCAACCAACTTTAATAAACCTCTCTTAGAGCTATAATCTTTTTTATTGCTCCTTAAATGCTCTGTTAAATACCTTATTCTATCTGTAATTAACGCTATTTGCACTTCAACTGAACCTGTATCATTTGGATTTTTACCAAACTCTGTAATTATTTTTTGTTTTTGTTCTTTACTAACCATAAAAGTGACTCCTATACCATCATAACAAAGCCTAAAATAGACCTTTTTGCTATAATTAAATCTTCAAAGTAAATTATAATATTTTTTTATTCAAATAACAAAAACAAACCGAAGACTTTTTTAACAAGTTGCATAAAATACCAATCAAATCAATTAAGCTAATTCTCAATCGTAATTTCAGCATAATCAACCCTCTCTTTAAAAAATTTTCTATTTTAATGTTATTTGTAAAAAGTATTACAATAAAAACTAATGGTCTTATTCTTAAAAAGACTTATACTACTAATTATTTCCCGAAAATCAACTATCAAAAAATAATAACATACTTATATTTATTCAAACCAACGCCATAAACTACTGCTAATATCTCTTCATTGCTAGACTTCAAAATCTTAAATTCACCAACACTAATCATAACATTGATATAAACACCATTCTTGACAAGCTTAATCATACTATTATCAACATAAAATTTTTCAAAAAGCCCTAAAGATTCTAAACTCATTAAAGAATTGCTAGTGAAATCTTCGCAAAAACAAGCACTATCTAATCTAAAATCCCCAATCTTAATTCTCTCAAGGCTCTTAACATAAGCACATGACCCCAAAGACAATGCCAAATCTCTTGCTATACCTCTAACATAAGTTCCCTTAGAGCATTTTATTCGTAGCTTCAAAATACGAGAATCAACATTATAATTTAAGATCTGAATATCATATATATTGACTTTCCTAGACTTAAGATTGAAAGACTCTCCACTAAGAGCTAACTTATAAGCTCTTTTTCCTTTAACATGCACTGAAGAAAACTTAGGTGGAATTTGATAAATCTCACCTAATAAAGACTTAATGCCAAGGGTTAATTTCTCTAAACTTGGAATATAATTTGTAGTATTTACTACTCTACCATTAGGATCAAGAGTATCAGTTTCAATTCCAAACTCAAACTCTGATATATATTCTTTATCTAAAGATATAATATAATTTGAAAGTTTAGTGTACTTACCAACTAAAACAACCAACAGACCACTTGCAAACTTATCAAGAGTACCTGTATGTCCAACTCGACTTGTAGAAAAATATCCCTTTAAAGGATAGAGGGTATTACAAGACGTTATTCCAATTTTTTTATTTAATAAAATAATCCCATTCATTTAATTTTATTGTTTTTCACTAAAACTTAAATTTTCAATTATCTTATTAACATAAAAAGCCTTAGAAATAGTATCATCTCTTAAAAAATTCAATTTTGGAGTATTTCTAACTCTAATACGTTTAACAATTTCTCTTTGAACAAATCCCTTAGCATTATTTAATGCTTTAATAGCATTATCAAGCGATGCACCTTCTTTAATAGAACCAATAAATACCTTGGCATTTATCAAATCGTTTGAAATTTCAACTCTCACAACAGTTAAAAATTCATGAACCCTAGGATCTTTAATTCCTTTTGATACTATTAAATTACTAATCTCTTGAACTAATAAACTCTCAAGTTTTGACTTTCTTATCTCTTTTTCCATACATAAAAACAATAAATCAGATGCTTAAGATTCAAAGCGTCTCTTCACTTTTTTAATCTCAAATGCCTCAATTATATCTCCTTCCCTAATATCAAAATAATTATCAATCATAATTCCACATTCATATTGTGCATTAACTTCTTTAACATCTTCCTTAGCTCGCCTTAATGAAGAAATTTTACCAGAATGCACCTGGAATCCTTCTCTCATAACATTAGTTACGGCATCCCGTTTTATGCATCCTTGTGAAACATAACATCCAGCCACTACCCCTATCTTAGAAATATTAAAAACAGCACGGACTTCAGCAAATCCAATAAATTTTTGTTCAATGTCTGGTTCTAACATGCCTTCAAGAACTGATTTAATATCATTAATTGCATCATAAATTATATTATATTTTCTAATTTCAACTTTTTCTTGATCGGCTAACAATTGTGCTTTTGCTGCAGGGCGTACGTGAAAACCAATTATAATGGCTTCACTTGCTGATGCAAAACTAATATCAGTCTCAGTTATTGCTCCTACTGATGAATGGATAACTCTTACTCTAATCTCATTATTAGTTAATTTTTCAAGAGAATGCTTTAAAGCCTCAACAGAACCCTGCACATCCGCTTTTAAAATTATCTTAAGTTCCTTAAGTGCCCCATCCTTAATTGAATCATAAAGATTTGACACAGTAACTTTTTTTACATTTTTAGCATCTTCATATTTTTTAAGATCTTGTCTTTTAGAACTAATTAATTTGGATTCTTTTTCTGTTTTTGTAACCTGGAATGGATCACCAGCCTGAGGAATTGAGGAGAAACCCAAAACATTAACAGCTTTTGCAGGACCAACGCTCTTAACAGCTACTCCTCTCTCATTAATTAATGCTCTCACTTTACCATGATAGACTCCTCCAACAAAAGAATCTCCTATAGAAAGAGTTCCATCCTCAATTATCACAGAACAAACTACTCCTCTACCTAAGTCAACTCTAGCATCAAGTACTCTACCAATAGCCCTTTTAGTTGGGTTTGCCTTCAATGACATTACTTCAGATTGCAGAATAATCATATCAAGAAGTTCTGTAATACCAATATTTTTAAGAGCCGAAATTGCAACAAAAATTGTATTTCCACCCCAATCTTCAGGAACTAAATCATACTCTGAAAGCTGATGTTTAATTCTATCCAAATTTGAATCTGGCAAATCAATCTTATTGATAGCAACAATAATGGGTACTTTTGCGTCCTTTGCATGATTAATAGCCTCAACAGTCTGCGGCATTACTCCATCTACAGCAGAAACAACAAGCACAACAATATCTGTAACCTGTGCCCCTCGACTCCTCATCATCGTAAAAGCTTCATGTCCTGGAGTATCTAAAAATGTTATTTCATGATCATTATAATTAATAGTATAAGCACCAATATGTTGTGTAATTCCTCCAAATTCTGTTTGATTTATATCAATATTTTGCAACACTGATAGAAGCTTAGTTTTTCCATGATCAACATGTCCCATTATTGTAATAATAGGGGGTTTTGCAACCCTCTTACTCTCATCATCTTCTTCTGCTTCGATAACTGTTTCATCATAGATTGACACAACATTAACTTTAGAGCCATATTCTTCAACCAAAATAGTAGCGGTATCAGAATCAATTTTCTCATTAATAGTTGCCATTACACCTAAAGTCATCAACTTAGCAATTAAATCTGAGGATTTTAAATTCATTTTCCTTGCAAGTTCAGCAACAGTAATAGTTCCCATAATATCAATCGACTTAGGAATTGGATTTGCTAGATTTTCTTTCTTCTTTTTTTGAAGCTGCTCAAACACTTTTTGTTCTATTGTTTTGCTCTCAATTTCTTCCTTTTTCCTCTTGTAACCTTTTTGACTTTCTTGTTGCTGCTTCTTCTTCTCACCAAGTTTCCTATTAAGACCCTTATTATCAGAATCAGAAGGTGAAATTGCAACACTAGAGATAACCTTAGTTCTTATTACTCGTCTAAATGTCTGAGAACCACTACTACTATGAGTATTAACTCTATTGAAATATCCTCTATTACCTTGTTGCTGACTACTAGTATTATCCTTATCTACATTTAAAAAAGAAGTCCGAGCTCCCCCCCTGTCTTTACTACCATAAGAATATCCTCTATTATCTCTATTATGAACATTGTTCCTATTGAAATAGCCCCTATTACCTTGTTGCTGGCCACTAGTATTATCCTTATCTACATTTAAAGAAGAAGTCCGAGCTCCCCCCCTGTCTTTACTACCATAAGAATATCCTCTATTATCTCTATTATGAACATTGTTCCTATTGAAATAGCCCCTATTACCTTGCTGCTGACCACTAGTATTATCTTTATCTACATTTAAAGAAGAAGCCCTAACTCCCCTGTCTTTACTGCCATAAGAATATCCTCTATTAGAATCCTGATTTCCTCTTGAATTTGAGAGGTCCACAAAATTATCTTTGGATTTATTTAAAATTTTATCAGTATGGGCTACAACCTTTACTACTTTCTTTCGTAATTTAACAACTTTAATTTTTTTTTCATCTTCACTGCGATCATCATCAATACTTTCTGACAAACTATTACTCCTCTTCAAATTCAAAGCTAAGCCCTATCTTACAACCTGGACAAAAAGTCATATTTTCATTAATAACAGCCCCACACTCAGGACAAAGCAACTCTTCTTCATCTTTCATGTCTTCAATAGATCTATCATCATTAGAAATTATTACCATCCCTTCCTTTAGTATCTTATTTATTTCTTCTTGCTTTTCATAACCTATGCCCAACTCAAAAAGCTTTTCCTCACTAACATCCAAAAAACTATCAATATCATCAAAACCTGCTTCAACCAATTTATCAACAATATCATTATCAAGAACTTTAAGCTCACTAATTTTGTTTATTTCCTCAAATTCATCTTCCGGAACATTATCTTGAATAATTTTATCAAACATTTCAAAAGTATCTTGTTTAAACTCTCCACTTGCTTTCATTTCCGCAAATTGATTACTAGTTTTAACATCAATTGCCCAATCAAGCAGTCTATTTGCAAGTCTAACATTCTGTCCCATTTTACCTATTGCAAGCGAGAGCTGTTCATCGCTAACAACCACCAAAGCTTTATGCAAATCCTCATCAACAATATATACATTATCTATTTTAGCAGGGGTTAAGGCATCTCTAATAAATTCTTTAATATCCTTAGAATAAGGAATAATATCTATTTTCTCACCTTCAAGTTCCTTAATTATTGATTGAATCCTAACACCTTTTTGCCCAATACAAGGACCTACAGGATCAATCTCTTCTTTCTCAGAATAAACAGCAATCTTAGTTCTATAACCTGGATCTCTTACTATCTTATGAATCTTAATAAGACCTTCCTCAATCTCAGGAATCTCAAGAGTAAGAAGTTCTTCAATAAATTTAGGATGAGTCCTTGATAAGACTACCTCTATTCCATTTTTTCCCTTCTTTACACTGTAAACAAGAACTCGCACTTTATCATTAAGCCCATAAACTTCCCTTGGGGATTGATATTTCTTAGGAATAACACCATCTGTACTCCCAAGATTCACATAAAGATCTCCATTTCTATTTTGCTGAACATACCCAATAACAATTTTATGCAATTTGTGTTTAAATTCTAAATAAAGTTCATTATCTTCGATTCCCTGCAAATCGCTCTTAGTTCTCTGCTTAGCAACTTGAATTGAAAGTCTATCAAAAATCTTTGGATCAATCTCAATATATGCATATCCATCTTCCATTACTTCACATTCTTGAGCATCGTCTTTCAATATCTCAAGTATATCGTCTTGAACTTCCTCTACAATCCTTTTTTTAGAATAAATTATCAAATCCCCAGTATTCTCATCAAACTTAATTAAAGCATTCTCACTCGTTCCAAAATACTTCTTATAAGCTATCATTAGAGATTCCCTAACCGTCTTTCGAATAGCATCTATGCTCATTCCTCGCTCATTAGCAATATTGGCAATCATTTGACCAGTGCCCTTTATCATATCCAAGACTCCTTCACGATAATTTAGCCTTCTTAACATCACTATAAAGAATTCTTATCTCCTTAGTATCTGTTTTAAAAATAAAACCGTCTGCCTCTGCTTTTAAGATAAGACCTTCTTCAAAATCATTACCTAACATTAACTTAATCTTCCTGCCCTCAAAAATTTTAAACTCTCTATCACTCTTAATTTTCCTATTTATCCCAGGTGTAGAGATTTCTAAACTAAAATTATATTTAAGAACCACTTCTAAACTTAATAAAATCATTTTATGTAAATCACAAAGAGTATCAACTCCAAAATCATCACCCTTATAAAGAACTATTTGAATTCTCCCTTCATCTCTTTTCTTGAAAGTGTTAATTTCTATAATTTCAATTCCTAATTGATCTGTTATATTCTTTATTAAATTATAAACTTCACTATTATCAATAATTTTAACCAATCATATTCCTAAAAAGAATAAGGCTCTTTTCAAAAGAACCTTATTAAATAAAATAATCAATACAACCTAAGAATAACATTAACGACAATAAATGTCAAGAAAACAATAATCAACTAAACTCTAGCAATTGACAGCTTTATCACACTTAAAGCCCCATGTCTTATAAGAATATCTTTACAAAAAGTCATAGATGCTCCTGTTGTCACAATATCATCAATAAGTACAACCCTATTAAACTTAATATTTTTATACCTCAACTTTAATTTAACTTTATTCTCCAAATTACTATGCCTTAAATCTCCACGCAATAGCTTTTGACTCTTGCCTAATCCTCGCTTAAAAACATTGATATAATTTATTTCACTATTACTTAACAAATTTCCAATATATTCCATGTGATCAAAACCATAAAAAATTTTTCTCTTAAAACTACAAGGAATACTAACAACAAAGTCAAAATCAATACTCATCAAAAAATGTAAAATCCCATTTGCAAAAAACCGACCAAGCAATCTCTGTCCATCTCTCTTGTAAGTAAGAACCAAGTTCTTATATTCATTTTTATAGTCAAAAAAATACCAAACATCATCTCTCAGCTTAACATCGAAACGAAAAAACTCAATACAATCCTTGCAAAGAGCATTTAAGTAAACATAATTTTTATGACAACAAGAACAAAAGGGAAGAAATATACTTTTTAAAACACCCCAATTCCACACTTATATGCCCCTATGTCTTAGTCTTTAAAATTATTTCACTTAGTAAATTCATTGCTTGAAAAGGAGTAATATTATTGACATCTATTTTAGAAATAAAATTTTTAAGTTCTAAGTAATCATTAAGTTCTACTTCATAACTTAAATCCTCTCTCATTACTTCTTCACCATCATTAATAACAGAGGCTGAAGTAAAAAATTCAGGCACATACAAATGTTCTCGACTAGTCAAACTTTTAAGAATAACATTAGCCCTCTTAATAACTTTTAAAGGTATTCCTGCTATGCGAGCAACATAAATCCCATAAGAATTAAGAGAAGGTTTTTCTTCAACCTCTCTTAAAAAAATAAGTTCATCACCTTGTCTTTCAATTTTCATTGAAAGATTAAAAAAAGAATCATGCTTAATAGCTGAAAGCTCATGAAAATGGGTTGCAAATAAACTTCTAGCTTGGATATGCTCTAAAATATATTCAACAATTGAATACGCAATAGCAAGTCCATCATTAGTACTAGTACCCCTACCAACTTCATCCATAATTATCAAGCTATTCTGAGTTGCATTTCTTAAAATATTAGCCGTTTCATTCATCTCTACTAAAAACGTAGACTCACCTTTGGAAATATTATCACTTGCCCCGATTCGACAAAAAATTTTATCTGTAATTCCTATGATGGCCTGATCAGCAGGCACAAAAGAACCAATATGTCCCATTAAAACAACTAAAGCAGTCTGACGTAAATAAGTCGATTTGCCTGCCATATTAGGACCAGTAATTAAACAAAAATACTTATCATTATCAATCTTTACGGAATTTTTAGTAAAAGCCTCCACTCCCTTCATATAATGCTCAACAACAGGATGTCTGGAACACTCAAGAATAATTTCTTTATTGCTAGTTAGAGAGGGTCTTACATATCCATTTTTTTTAGCCAAATATGCAAAATTAGAGACTACATCAACATACGCAAAAAATTTAGCAATTTTTTTAATAACCACACTATGCTTAACAATTTTTGAAGCTATGTCATCAAACACTTCTTGCTCAAGAGCCAATAAATTATCCTCAGCATCATTAATATCCCTTTCAAGTTCAATAAGTTTGTTAGTTTTATATCTCTTAACAGAATTTAAAGTCTGACTTTCTACAAAATGAGATGGAATTTGTCCATAATAACTCTTTGTAACCTCAAAAAACAAACCTCGAACATTAATTTTCCTAATTTTAAGGCTACTAATTTTGCTAAAATCCCTCTCAAAATTAAGATAATCATCAACATACTTGCTTGCATTATTTTTCATCTCTCTTAAACGATCAATCTCAAAATTATACCCATGTTGAATAAGCTCATCTGGCTCCTTTGAAATGGAGCAATCAATTAAAGAATAAATTTCTCTTATATTATTTTCATCATTAACATCAAATATCCAATAACTAAAAAAATGTTCATTAAGGAGCCTCTTTGCTAAAAAAAATGCTGTCAAAGATTCCTTAATCAATAAAAAATCTTTTTTAACATATTTTTTCATTTGAAGTCTTGAGATTATTCTCTCAATATCCCAAATATTACTAAGAATATCTCTCAATTTTATACTTAAATTAATATTATTGTTAAAAAATTCTACATGAGCCAATCTATTGTTAATTGCAACAATATCTAAAAGCGGATTTAATATATATTCTCTTAAAAGTCTCTTTCCCATGGGAGTTTTACAATCATTTAATACTGAATAAAGAGAATAGCGGGATGTTAGATCATTATTGTTTTTTACAAGTTCAAGGTTTATTTGAGTAACATCATCAAGAAACATATATTCAGAATCATTATTAATATGAACTGTGTCAATATTGATTAATAAATTTTTCAAGTTATTCTTTATATAATCTATTATTAAAAAAGATGAAATATAATAAGGCTCATCCTCTTTAAACCCAAGAGCACTCAAACTAAGAACATTAAAATGCTCTTTTAGTGATTTCATGGCAATCTCTTTGTCAAAATGCCAATAGGGAATTTTATTAACTAAAAATCGATCAAGAGCAAGCTTTTCTAAATATTCATAATAAAAACCCTCTGAAACTATTATTTCTTTTGGAGAATATTTCTCAATATCCCGTCTTAACTTTTCTAAAAAATTTTCCTCATAAAAGATTATTCCAAGTCTAGATGTCGACAAATCTATATAAGAAAACGAATAATAATCTTTATAATCACTAATAGCTATCAAATAATTATTAATATCATCTTGCAAAAAATCTTCATCAATCACAACCCCAGGACTTATAACTTCAACAACTTCTCTCTCTAAAGGCCCTTTAGGATCAGTTTGCAATCCTTGCTCACAAATTGCAACCTTTTTATCAAGCAAAATCAATTTTTTTACATACTCTTTACTTGCATGACAAGGTACTCCACACATAGGAACATTTTCTCTTTTAGTCAAAGTTAATCCTAAAAGCTTGCTTCCCTCAAGAGCATCATCAAAAAACATTTCATAAAAACTACCTACTCTGAAAAACAGAATAGCGTCTTTATGTTTATCTTTAATATTTAAATATTGCCTCATCATCGGCGTAACATCTTTTTTCATATAAACAATACCAAAATTATAATTGATATTATTAAAACTTTACAATATACTTAAAATTATCAAAAAGAATTAACAATGGAAAAAGATACTTCTCAAAGCAATGTCTTTTATGTGTGTAAAGACGATTCTGTTTTCATAAAATTAATTAACAGACTTACTGCATTATATTCTGTCAATTTTAAAACATTTATCAAAAATATATTCATAAATAATAACGATAAAATTAATAAATTATACATAGATTTATCGGAAACAAAATATTTAGATTCAACTTTTATGGGAGTACTAATATACATTGATAATAAGAGCAATGAATACAAAAAAACCTTTAAAATAATAAATTCTAGCAAAGAAGCACTTAAAAATTTACAATCTCTTGGTCTTGAAAAGATATTAAAAATAGAAAATAGAGAAGAAAAATTACAAAAAAATGACATGAAAGAGTATTTTTGTTTCAGTGCACATAAAAATACAATATTTAAATCAATGTTAAAATCACATATTTTACTCTCAAGCCTCAATAGAGACAACAAAAAAGAATTTTGTACTCTAATTAAAAGACTAAAAAAAGAAAATAACAATTAAGAAGTAATTTTAGTAATATACTACTGTTCACTTAAATACTTAATAATATTATCTGTTATATCAACTGTACTATTATAATAAAGAATATATGGACTGTCTTTTTTCATAACCAAAGAAATACCATTAGTCTCTGCAATATATTGAATACCATTAAGTATTTTGCCCCAAAGTAATCCATCACTATTTAGACTATTTATATTAATCTGTTTCTGTTGTTCAAGATTACTCTTAGCCAAGCTCTTAAGTTTCTTAAGCTCATCAATCTTCAAGTTATATTGATTACCATACAATTTAGCACTCTCTAAATCATGAATACTAACAGATTCATCATATATTTTCCTCAAATCTTTAATCTCAGAATTCAAGATATCTATTTTTTCCTGATAATGATTTTTCAATTGCTCAAGATTAGACTTTAATTGAGGACTTAAAAATTCAATTACAACCTTCTCAAAATCTACAATACCCACTTTTGTAACATTAACTGAAAAAATATTTAATGGAAAAAAACATGCAAACAAAAACACTATAACAGTCATAAAAATCCTCCCTACAAAAAGCTAACTAAATTATATCAGTTATATCAGTATCTCATATCAATGGCTAAGAAAAATTTAAATCCTCCAAAATAATTATAATATCTATTAACACCTTCATTATTAAAATGAAATGGATAAGCTATTACAAAAGACAAAGGCATTTGAGGCAATACACTTCTAATTCCAAAACCCCAACTAAAAATAAAATTACTAAAAGGAACAAACAAAGAATTTTCTTGCCCTTCTAGAGAATATGAAGCCATATCTAAAAACAAAACATCCCAAACCAAAATATTCTTAATCAAAGGCATTGATAACTGAAGAGTATTTACAAAGGAACTATAAATATTACTCAAAGTTCCCCATCCTCTAGCAATCATAAAGTTTTCACTAATAACTATAAGGTGATGTGGTTGAACTTCTATTTCAAAACCATTCCCAAGTGGTGGTAAAATATTTGAATAAACACTCCTCAAAGTTAAAATTAAATCAAAAAATGGGGTAAAAACATCTTGATAGCCTAAAAGAGAGAAATATCTCTCAAAAGTTGTTGTGGATTTTGAAAAATGACTCTGCCCAAACAAAAATCCACCAAAAAGATCAAATTGCTGCTTAAGCAAAAAACCATTATTAGATAAAGACTGAGAATTTCTTGTATCCCATGCAACGCTAATACCAAAAGAATTTTCAAATTTAATAGTATTATAATTAGACCTCAAATAATAATTTGAAGGTCTGTTAACATTATCATCATAATAAACATATTTCAAGGCCGTTTGTGCAGTTCCAACAATTGATTGCTTTCCAAGATAATTAGAAAAAGTATAACCAGTAAACCCATTAATACTAAATTTAACTAAAGAATAATTCATAACATTAAAATCCGAAAAATTCTTAGAATTATTATATGCTTCCCAACTTACAAAAGGATCTGGAACTTCTTTTTTGTCTGTAAATATAGGTCCATTAATATCCTGATACGCTGTATTTATAGAATGTGAAAAATCAAAAAATCCTCCAATAGTCCATCTAGTCTGCATAAACCAATTATCTTCAAACATCAACCTAAAACTTTGCTCTGAAAAAGCAAGATTAAGCCTTGCAGAAAGAGAATACCCTTTACCTAAAAAATTAGATTGCTCCCACTGTCCAAAAACTGAAAATGGAAGCCAAGAATTACTCACCCCACCAAAATTCATACCAAATCTAAAACTTGCTGTCTCTCGCTCTTCAACAGCAAAATTTATCTTCATTAAACCCTCAATATTACTTGGAACAACATCGGGTATAACATTTCCAAAATAACCAAGTCTTTGTAAATTAAGCATTCCCATCCGAAGATTTTCCAAATTAAAAATATCACCCTCAATGAGCGGAATTTCTCTAAGGATTACATGTGAAGCTGTTTTTTTATTACCTGAGACAGTAATAGATTCAATATGTGCTTTCTCTTTCTCTAATATCTTAATAGAATAATCTACAAATTCATCCCTTATCGTCCGAGAAGGAACAATCTCTGTAAAGATATAACCATCAGAATAATATTTTTCCCTAATTTTTGCAAAATCTTGCTCAAATCTTGAATCATCAAAAACATCTCCTTCCTTAAAAGTAATCAAGGATTGCAATTCTTCTAATTTAAAAACTAAATTACCAGTAATTTCAAATTTACCAAATTTAAAAACATTACCCTCTGAAATAAAATATTTTAAGAAAACTTCTCTTTCCAATTTTTTAGAATCACTGGGCATTCGTATATCTACAATACTATCTACAACTTTTGCATTAATATATCCATTGTTCTTATAATAAGACTCAAGTTTCATTTTATCTTTATCAACATTTGATTTTAAATACTTGCCATCAAAAAATAAAGATGCGGGTTTTGATACTAAATATTTTCTAAGAATACGACTCTTAAAGTTCGAATTTCCCTCAAAAGAAACCTCTTTAACAACATACTTAGGACCAGCATTAATTTTAAACACAATATCTACTAAACTATTTTTCTCTTTAATATCAAATTCAACAGTAACATCAAGATATCCAGCATCTTTGTACATCTCTTCAAATTTAAGAACACTTTTTTTAATTTTTGCAAGATTTAAAGCCTCTTTTGCCTTAACATCTGATTTATCACGCAGTTCACTATTCCAAAAAACTCCACTATCATCAATAAAAATAACAGTATTTATTAAGGATTTCTCCTTCACAAAAAATGTAATGACAAGTTTATCATTTTCTACTCTAAACTCAGGTTTAATAAGTCCCTCAAAATAATCAAGAGCATAAAGGTCAACTTGCAACCTATCAAAAAGTTCATCAGAATAAGCTTGTCCCAAATAAGCATTTAAAATAGAGCCAAAGTCATTTTCTCTTATATTCTTAAGCCCATTAAAATCAATACTTTTTATCACCTTACCCTTATAGTTTTCTTGAGAATACACTAAATTAAATACAAAAAAGAACAAAAACACAACAATAAAGATTCTAAATAAATGCACCCCACATCCCTCACATAACTCAGTATTTAAATTTCCAAAAAATAGATATTTGATTTCCTATTCCGTGACCATGTTTCATAAAATTATAATCAAAAATATAATCAACAAAGAAAAACGGTGAATCAAGTTCAAGACCAAAATTAATACTAAAATTTAAATTCTGAGATAATGGTGTTACTTCTTCTTTTAAAAATCCAAATCCCGCCTTAGCAAAAACACCATCAATAATATATTTACCCACTTTAACATTTGTTTTATCAAGAACACCTGCAAAAGTTGTTGTACTACCCAAGATACCAATAGCGTTCCTTAATATATCTGTTTTTATACTCAATAGGTCTAATTTTAATACAGAACGTATATAATCTTCAATAGGTTGTACTATCAGATCAACAAGAATATCACTAGCTAACCCAAGTGCCATCTCAGCTGTATTTGTTCCTGCTGATTGTAGTCCATGTTCACCCCCAATTATTGCACTTGATAAAAGATATTTGATCTCTTGCTCAGTTCGCACAGGATAAGATGAAAAACTAAAATTCCACAAACTCAAAGGACCATCTATGCTCATTGTTATTAACAAATTTTCATTACCATCTTTAATCATATTTGTAGCCTCTGCCTTTACCCACGGATCAAATTTGTTCTTATTTTCATTAAAAGATATATATGCCCCTCCCCTGAAAACAAATTGTTTATTATGATAATTGAAAGAACCACTTGCAACATTTAAATCTCCCTTAAGGATAAAATCATCCGTTTTAGTATCAGATTTAACCTCAAGCGTATTCCCTCTTGCAATAATAGCATTCAAGAAGGAAATTTTATTATCTGGCCAATGAAAAGCAACATTACTATCAAAATTAATTTTAAGATCTGTAACAACATCTAACCCCTTAGAGCTAACATCAAATGCTCTAACTTTTTTTGATCTCTTATAAGGATCTATTAATAGATCGACAATCGAATTTTCAAGTAAATAAATCCAAGCATTTGAAACATTTAGATCCCCTCTAAACATAATCTCTTCAGAATTACCTTCAATAAAAAAATCACCTGAAGCATGTCCAACAAAATTTATAGTTACTTTATCAAATTTAATAGGTACTCCAGAACTACCAGAAACACCAATATCTATCTTATAATAATCAACAATACTATCACTTAAAAAGTTCAGATTCAAATGTGCAGCGACATTGACATCAGAATAATAGTCTAAATTAAATTTGTTCTCAATAATCACATTATTATCTTTAACAATAACTGGTACATTAATTAATTCTAAAATTCTACTCTTTCCATATTGTCTAGACATTTTTAAATATTCACTACTTATTAAACCATGTACTACTTCAAACTCTCCATTAAGATTTGGATTATATAAATCACCATCAACATCCAACATTCCAATCACATTAAGATCATGCAGAACAAAATGCTCTTTAATATTAAAAAAAGTTTTTGAACCCAATAAATCTTTTGTAATTAACTTTGAATCAAATTTAATGTCTTGAATATTACCAGTAATTTTATTCCCAGAAATGTTACCTGATGCAACAAAACTAAAAGGCAAATAATCATTTAACCTAATATCAAAATTACCATAATTATATTCATATAAACAACTAATAAGATCATATTCAATTGATGACATGATAAATCTTTCAGAGTTATTTTTAAATTCAATTGTAAGATCAGAAAGATCTTTATCTTTATATCTCAAATCTCTTAAAGCAATCTCTCCATCAGTTTCACTCTTTAAAATACCAAATTCTTCTTCTGCTTTATTTTCAAATTTTTGAAAGCTTGCATTTACCCTTGAAGAAAAAAGCTTGCCATTAACATTCAAATTAGAAATTCCAATAGAATTCTTAATATCATATCTAAAATTACCTGTTAGAATTTTTCTTTTATTCTGACTCGCATTTATATTATAAATATTAAGATTATTATCAACCAATCCCAAATTCAAAGAGCAATATGTAGGAACACCTACTAAAAACAAGTCATTTGTTTCAAGATAAGCACTAAGAGAATAATTAAATAAATCACTATCTTTAAAACTAAGTATAAAGTTACCATTAATATTTCCATTTAAGACAGAAAAGAATTTTAAATTACTGAAATTGAATCCCTGGAATCTACCAACAAAATAACTGCCATCTTCATTAGAATCAACACCAAAAAAATAACGCTCTGAATTCACATGCGAAAACAAATTCAAATTACCACTAAGTTTATCATTTAAATTAAAATGTCCTTGCCCTTGTAAATTTGAAACCCCATTTATAAATCTAATATTTGAAAGACTAACTTGTTTATCTTTATATAAACCTTCAAAGCTAAAATTAAAATTATAAGCAGGATTACCAGCAATCTTATCTAACTTAAACTTAGTAATTTTGACATTTAAATCATCATTCATTCTTTGGTAATTTCCTAAAGAATCAACATTAAACAAAATTTCAGAATCTCCATTATAAAGACAAAAATCATTAATATCAAAAAAATAAACTATAGATGAATCAGAATAAGTTAAACTGACTTGCGACTTAGGTGACAATTTTAAGTTGGCATACCTATCTTTAAAATTCAACTCAAAATACAAAGGATAATTTCTATTCAAATAATTAAACTCAGTATTTATCTTAAAACTATCATCAAACAACTGTATCAAAAAATTAGAATTTACATTATAATCCCCATTACCATAATTAAAGTAATTTACCTTATAAATATTCTTCTCTCCACTTGCATCAAACATTAAATTAAAATCATCTAATTTTGATAAGACAACAAAATTAAGACTATTCAACTTACTTTTAGTATAATCAACGGTATTTAAATCAAAATCTGAAGTCAAATTTAAATACTTACCCGACAAAAAATATTCTGGAATAACTTTAGTAATAAAAGTTGCTGGAAGAACATCCTTCAAAAAAAGCATAGGAAACTCTTTAATATCTAAATTAAGATTAAAATTTTCCTTATTAAAATCACCCTTTAATGAAATTTTAGAATTATTGTTAGCAAAACTTAATAAATAATTAACATAGATATGATCCTGAGCAAAACTCGTTTTCATATTCAAATCTCGAATTTTAAGCCTGCCAATCCTAAAATCATCAGATCTTACGCAAAATTTTTGATTTATTTTACTAAAATTTAAATGCCCATTAATATCCTTAAAATTAAAAATCTTTGCAGACCTAAAATCAAGCCTTCCTATTGGCACTAAATCTTTTAAAGAATAATAGCCCTTATAACCAATAAATCCTCTCTTAAGTTTTACAAAAGCATTTTGAACATCTACAACTAATTCATTCCCTTTAATTTGAACTTTTAATCCCTGAATCTCCTTATTTACCATATTAGCATTTGAAGATGAATTTAATAAAAATGCATACCGTAAATCTTTGTCTTTAAAATCATAAGAAAATGCTAGTTGACCATTTAAATTTGTATCAAGGTAATTTTTATAATTACTCAAATTTTTATTAAAGCTTATCCAATTTACAAGATTTACATCAAAGAACAAAACATCTAATCTTAAAAATTTTTTATTAAAATCATATCTTAAATTAAAATCCAAATTCTCTCTGAGAATATTAAAAATCTCAATATTTCCCTTAGAATAATTTATTTGAAAGCCTTGCTCAAGCAAATCAAAATAACTTGTATGTAATTTTAAAAAACTAAAGTTAATATATCCATCTTCAAGCTCTTTTTTAAACTTACCTTCAAAATAAAAAGTCGAATCAAGAATATTTTCATGACTAACATCAGGATTTAAAACTGCAATAGAACTAAAATCAACAATAAAACTAAATAAAAAATCATCATCAATAGTCTTTAATGCAAAACTCTTAATCTGAAATTTAAGAAACTTATCAGAAATTAGTCTAAAATTCATATTAATATCTTCTAAATGCACATGAAGACTATCAAATAAATTAAACATTTTACCAAATATTGCATGACTAGTACTATCATCATCTAATTTTAATGTATGAGAATGTGAACTCTGAGGGTTAAGAAATTTAAAATCATTTAAATCAAAATTCAAAGTACTTCCCCTTACAAAAACATCCAAAATAATGTTTTTATCTCCTAATAACAGTTTAAACAAATCCAAATTGACTTTAACAGTATTCATCAATATTGTATCTTTATCATTTAAGCTCAACTCCAGATTATCTATTTTTATTGAAGATAAAAAACAAGGGGCAATTTTATCATACTTGATTTTAAAGCCTGTTTTCGATTCAAGGTAACTCATAATAAAAAATTTAGCAGAATAAACTTGGGCTTGAATAAATAAAATAAAGATAACAAGAATTGATACAAAGACTATCATTGAAAAAATAAAAGATAGAGCAATCTTATTTCTTATAAAAAACAAATTCATATATATATGTATATATATTATATAATACTTAAGTAAGTATCTAATTACTCAAACCATTTAAGGGGACAATTTTTGTGAATAAGATCCTAAAAAACTTCTATTGCATAGAAGGAATCGATGGAAGTGGAAAAACAAGTATAATTCAAAAACTACAAAAACTCTGTAATAACAAACTGAAGTATTACTTTACAAAAGAACCATCACAAGGGGTCATTGGAGAATTCATAAGACAGCAACTAACTAATTTTAAAAATCCCTTAAGAAAGGTGTCACTAGCATACTTGTATGTAGCAGACAGATATGAACATTTATACAACACAAAGAATGGAATAATAGAAATATTAAATAAAGGTAAAACAAAAGTAATAACCGACAGATATTTATTCTCATCTATAGCATATCAAGGAGAATTGGGATATAAAATAAACAAAGACTTCCCACTACCTGAAAAACTTTTCTTCATAAAAACGGATCCCAGTATTGCATACAAACGAATTCAAGAAAACAGAATACAAGCTGATCTCTTTGAGTTTGAAGCAGCAAAATTCAAAGAAATCAACTCTAGATATACAGAAATGCTCAAAATTTTTGACGACCTAATTGATATTGTATACATTGAAAACTCAAATGAAGAAGACTTAGAAACAAGTACAAGGAAAATTTTTGATTTAATAAAATTTTAATATAATTAAAACAAGGACAAGGATACAGAACATGTTCCATAAAAAATTTTTTATATTATGTCTAATAATATTTTCAATTCTACTCATAACCAATATAAATGCATCATCAAAATTTTTCTATGCTGAACAATGGTATGTCATTTTCAACGAACAAATGAAAAAAAATCCCAATAACTATAAAAGAAATATATTTTTTTTACAAAATGCATTAAAATATCCATTTGGAAATCCAAACTATTCTTTATCAAAAATAGAAACAAGAGAAGAATGGGATAAATATAAGCTTCTCTTTAAAATGCATGTAAATTTACTTCTTGTTAAGCAACATCTGTATTTAGGAGATTTATTTGACACAAGACATACATATTTTTATAAAACCCCAAAAAAGAAGGGGATTCTTGAAAACTTAAATAAGTCTACAAATTTTTATAAAATAGCCGCCAAATACTACACAGAAGCTTTAAAGTACCACAAACAATTGCAAAAATATAAATTTACTAAAATGCAAAGCGATGGAATAACAAACTGGGAAGATGAATATCATAGAATTGAAACTAAAGAACTTAACTACTATGATATAATCGCAAGAGAATTAACACGTATTGAACAAACAAAGAAATTCTTTCAAAAAAGACTAAATTATTATTAATATTTCTCTAAAAAATCCATTGATACTCTCTTGAAACAATTACTTTTTGAATATAATCCTTACTAAGAGAAAACTTATCAATAAGCTCTTTAAGATCTCCCTTACTAAGAATATTACATTCCAATGACAGTGTAATTAAAGCTCTTTCTGCTAAAAAAGGCAATCCTAACAAATTTTCTAAAACTGCAATATCACATCTTCCCCTAGATTCAATCAAAAGAGAATTTTCAAAATTTGAATTCTTCACATTACTGCTCAAATCCATTATTTCTTTCTCAAGCAATTTTTTATCACCTTGCATATACAACAATGCAAAAGGTTTAAGAATGGTAAAAAAATACTCCCTACCAACAAGATAATGATGACTAGAACATCTTGTAGCATAATTTGGATAAATAGCAGACTCAACAATCTCATCACCACCAACAATTAACAAAGGATCAAAATAAGGTGCAGCTATTTCCTCTCCTTTGTAAAAATAATATCTGTATGTCAAAAAAGATTCATCCATACAATTAACATGCTCACAATAAGCACCAAGACGACAAATCTTATCTGAATATTCTATTAAAAGTTTAGCAGTATTATTAAATATCTCTTTCCTAAAATTATAAAGTAAAGTAGGAAGTATAAATAATACATTCGAATCTAATGCGATTTTATTTAAAATAAAAACCAAACGTTCATCGTAAAAACAAGTTTCATCAATAATAAAGGTTCCATATTCAGGATTATCGTCTATTAATTGACCTACATCAAAAGAATTACCTGCAAAATCAACTCCCTCAATCCTATCACTTCCACCTCCTCTATAAGGAATAACATTTTTAGGATAACCTTTAAACCTTTTCTTATCAAGAATATTTCTAATAAAAAATATATTGGCTCTGTTTCTACGTCCTTTGGTAATGGAATCTAACACTTTAGAAGATTTATTCTTGATAATAAGAGAATCCTTATAAATTTTAGCAGCATATTCTGTCTTACCACTACCCATAGGACCAATTATAAGCATTAAATTTAAATTATCTTTAAAATCAAAATGACTAATAGATACAATATCATCAAGTTTGGATTTAGTATCTCCACTAACTAAATTCAAATAAAAGCTCATAAAAATCAACTCCAAACACGTTAAAAGCTCTTTTATACAAATACAAGTGAATCAAAAGGAATAATAAGTTGCAAAGGAGCTCCTAAATATCCTGAAAACAGTCTTTTAACATAAAGCAATAAAACAAACACTCTCTTATCCTTAAGATAATTAGAAGCATAAACAAAAATTTCATCATTATCCCTAAAATTAAGTTCATCACCAAGACCATTTGAAAAAACCTTAGCAACTCTATACTCCTTTCCAGAAACCAAACTCAAATTTAAACCCAAAAAAGCTCCCATCAAATTCTTAAAAGAATCACTCTCTATAATACTCTCAATAATATCGTCCGGCCGGTCTTGTGGATACAAATAACTCTCATACTCTTTATTATCTCTTCTATATTTAATTTTAACCATAGATTTTTTTTGCAAAATATAGTACTGAAGATCTCTTAAACTATCAAATTTCAAAGAATTAACACTAAGAATAGAATCCCCACTCCTTAACCCACCAATATCTGCAGGAGAATTAGGAGCTACATATGATATCTCTAAATCTTTCAAACTTTCAGAAAAAGTAAATCCCAACCACTTATTTCTTAAAATTCCACCTTCATACATAAATGGCAAAACCTTTAAAACCCATTTTGAAGGTATAACAAAATTAAGACCTTGTGAATATAAAATTCCAGCAAATGTAAGTCCAACTAACTCGCCACTTTCATTCACCACAGGTCCACCAGAATTTCCCTGATTAATGGCAGCATCAATTTGATAAGAATCACCAACAGATAATAAATTTCTATTCTGTCCAGAAATTATTCCTGATGTAATAGTTTTTTCAAATCCCATAGGAGAACCCATGGCATAAATTCTATCTCCAATATTAATATTCGAAGAATAATTCAAATTAAATTGATGATCTAATTTAAAAGATACCTTAATTAAAGCAAGATCCATTTCCTTTGAATAAGAAATGACCGTTGCGGGAAGTTTTTCACCCTTACCTCTTGGAAGTCTTACATAAAGATTGGAAATCCCATTATAATTATTATCAACTTGAGAACTAATCACATGATAATTGGTCAAAGCATATCCTTTAAGACTATCAACAACAAAAGCAGAGCCTAAGGCAATATTTGGAAGCCTATGACCATTTAAAATTTTAGTACCCATATCTACCCAAACTGTTAAAACAGCCGTATTAAGCAAAACATTTCTCAGAGGAGTTTTTTCATTAATAACAAAATTTTGCAAAGAATCAAAAGTATTATACAATGAATAATATTTTGCAAATAAACTCGCAAGCATTGGATCCTTGTGTTTCACACTCTCAAGATGCTTCAAAATTAATTGCTCTCTACTCTCTGCAAGCATCATACCAAACAAATTTAAAGTTTCAAGCTTAAAGAGTGCTTTTTCATAATTCCCTTCCTTACAAAATTTAAGATATTCATTTTGAATTCCGGTTAAAGCTTTATCTCTTAAGCCTAGAATAACTTGATCCATTTCAAAACCATTATTTCTTAGATTATAATAACTTGAAAGAGCAATCTCAAAATTATTATCTTCAATATGTTTATTTATGCTTTTAGATGGTATATAATAAATTTGTTTGTCATCTATGTCTTTTATTGTGCTGCATGAAAAAAATAACATAAAAATAATAAAAATTTTTCTATGCATCAATAACTCTCAAAAGTTAATTAATATTATGATAGACATCAAAACTATCATCTAAAATAACTTTCTTAACTTTCAAAACTCCTTTATCATAAATTTCAATATAATTGAATTTCTCAGACCCATTAATTTTTCTATAAACTGAAACCAAATTACCAGAAGAGTAATTTTTCACTTCAATAATATCAGAATTACTAAAAATTTTTTTCTCTATTAAATTTTTTTGAATATCTAAAACAGAAACTCGTTTTGGATTCAAACTTAACATACTGGGAAGAAAAATTTCTGGAACATTAGCTATTAAAAATTCATTAATACCTACATAATCAAAGTTGTAATTAAAATAATTATCAAAAACTTCATACCGAAAAGAATCTAAAGCAAAAGTATATACATGCTTCTTATCTGAATAATCAACCTCAATCATATTGACATAAGGATAAACAGAATAATTAACCTTATAACCAAGCAAAGTATTTTCATAACGAACAGGGACCTTATCTTTGAAATAAACTTTATTAAAATAATTTTCATCTAAGTTTAAATCCATAGGATAGTCCATTATTTTTGAAAAAAAACTTACCAAAACTCCATTTTCAAATACTGCGGCACTATTCTTATCATCCACAAAATACATACCGGTCAAATGCTTATAATGATTTAAAAACTCACCTCGTATACTAGGATCTCTTAAGAGATCATAAAACATTTTATATTCACCTATTATTTTTGGAGGTGCTTTTTTAAAAAACATATAAGCTTCATCAGGTGTCAAAAGTCTATATTTAAGCAAATACGTACTCTGAAGACCGTTTAAATTTTCGCTCTTATTTTTTAAAAAAGTAAATAAAGCAACAGAATTAGCCTCATTTAATGATGTATTTTTAAAAATAAAATCAATATTATCACTACTAAAAAAAGAATCTTCTTTTAATTTAAGTTTACCAAAAAGACTTGGAAAAAATTTATCTTCTTTTAAAAACCATTTAAAAAACCTCAAATCATCACTATACATAGCAAAAGAGTCGGCTAACACTTTACTAAAACTTCCCTTAAAATCCCCAAGTTTACTGGAAGCTTCAAGCCTCATGTAAATCAAGTCTTTATCACTTTGCAGATCCCCATACAATTTATCATAAATAGTAATAATTTCCCTGTTTTTACCAATATCCTCACTTTGACTTAGAATCAATGAAAAATATTGATAATACAAATCCCTAGGCTCTACAAACGTAAAATTATTAATATTTATTGCCGAATCCAACAAATAAATTTTATCCAGCAGAGAAATATCATTTCTCAATGAAAGTTCATAAAGAGAATCTGAGTTTCTTAAATTAAATTCAAGAGAACCATAAAGCATATCAAGTCCCCTTTGAGTACCATCAAAATCTTTAGCCTCAATAAAAAGAATCTCTGATATATCTTTGTCTCTATGATTTAAACTAGCATTTAAATCATTCAAGCTTACTAAAAAGAAAAACATAAATATAATTTTCAAGATAACCATAAGACCCCTTCAAAATTTTATTTACCCATTGACTGTCTCCAATTTAGACTCTCTTAAACTTTTTTCATGCTCACTCTCAACAATTTCAAATCCTAAAAGCTCTCTTACTTCATTATCTGTCAAAGTTTCTCTTGCAACTAAAGCTTCTGCAAGTTTCACTAACTGATCTTTATGGTTCATCAAAATACCTGAAGCTTCTTTTAAACATCCTTCAAGAATTCTCTTAACTTCCCTGTCTACTCTATCAGCAGTATGCTCAGAATATGCTCTTGACTTAGAAAATTCTTTTGGAAGAAAAATTGGAGCTTCATCATCCACTAAAAATATTGGGCCTACATCTTCCCCCATACCCCATTCTGTAACCATTTTTTTTGCCAAATTAGTAGCTTGCATCAAATCATTTTGCACACCAGCTGTAGTAAAACCCAAATTAATCTGCTCACTAGCATAACCACCATAACATATCTTAATCTTATCAAGAATCTGATTTTTATTTATTGAAAGCCTATCCTCCCTAGGAAGAGAAAAAGCAACCCCAAGAGCTCTACCTCTAGGAATAATAGTAACCTTATGTAAAGGATCAGAATATTCAAGATAATAATGAAGCAATGCATGTCCTGCTTCATGATAAGCTGTTTCAAGTTTCTGTCTATCAGTAATAGTCATAGACTTTTTAGCAACGCCCATTAATATTTTATCTCTAGCTTCTTCTAAATCATGCATAAGAATCTCAGATTGATCATTCCTTGCAGCAATTAAAGCACCCTCATTAATCAAATTTGCAAGATCAGCACCACTAACACCAGGAGTAGCTCTTGCTATTACATGTAAGTCAATTTCTTTTGAAAGTTTAGTCTTTTGAGCATGTATATTCAGTATTGCTTCTCTCTCCTTAATATCAGGAAGCGTCACTGTTACTTGCCTGTCAAACCTTCCAGGTCTAAGCAAAGCAGAATCAAGAACATCAGGCCTATTTGTTGCTGCCATCACAATTACATTAGTATATGTCCCAAAACCATCCATCTCGACTAATAACTGATTAAGAGTTTGCTCTCTCTCATCATGACCACCACCAAGGCCAGCTCCACGACTTCTTCCAACAGCATCAAGTTCATCAATAAAAATTATGCAAGGAGCATTTTTTCTTGCATTGTCAAACAAATCCCTAACACGACTTGCTCCAACCCCTACAAACATCTCAACAAAATCAGAACCTGACATATGAAAAAAATTTACACCTGCCTCACCTGCAACTGCTTTGGCAAGCAAGGTCTTTCCTGTTCCAGGAGATCCTACTAAAAGAACACCTTTTGGAATCCTTGCACCTATCTTTTCAAATTTTTTAGGGTTTTTAAGAAATTCAACTACTTCCCTAAGTTCCTGCTTAGCTTCTTCTTGACCAGCAACATCTTTAAAAGTAACTTTATTCTTTCCTGCCTCATACTTTTGAGCATTGCTTTTTCCAAATGAAAAAACCTTGCCTCCACCACCCTGAGTTTGACGAAATATAAAGAAAAAGAAAATAAAAAATAATATCCATGGCAAAGTTTGAAGAATAACACCAATTAAAGATGACTGACTTTTTCCAGAACTTACCTCAACTCTCTTTGCTTTAAGCTCAGAAAGCAGATTGATATCAAAATAAGGAATACTAGTAGAGAAATAAGATTTTCCTAAATTCGAATTTTTGACAATAAATTGAATTTGACTCTTATCAATTATTATTGCTGATTCAACTAAACCACTATCTAAATAAGTTTGAAATGTACTATAAGGCACGTTCTTATAATTTTCTCCGCCACGCATAAAATAAGACATGAATATTGCTAAAACTAAAAAGACTATAACAAGAACCAAAATCCAATTCTTATTTTTCTTTTTATTATTAGATTTACCATTATTATTCAAATTATTATTGTTAATATTCATTCCTTTAAAAATCCTCCGAACAAAGATATATTAATTTTTTTAAGAATACTCTTATCACTCCAAATTAAGTTTAAAGTATTTAAATCAATAATGCCAATTACCTTATCATCTAACACTAACAACATTAAATAAAGTGGATTATATCTTACAAACTTAGAAAAGAACTTCTTTGATTGTAACTTACTTCTAAAAAATCTATGCCTAAACTCATAAGAACAACATCTCAATGTTAGTATAGAATTATCTTCACACTCCAAACATTCTAACAAAATCTTACCTAAAGATAAACTATGACATTCATTAAGTCTTAAGAAAAAATCAAAAGGCTCATGCATCTCTTCAGCTTCTCTAAAGATAAGGTTAATCTTATCTTTACGTTTTTCCAAAAAAAAATCATTGGTTTTAAGTAATATTTTACTTTTTTTATTAGCAAGATTCACCCTAAAAATCTCACCTAAAGTGCCATATGACAAATTTGACACAATTCCTTCTGAATTTAAAATCTTAAAAATACTCCTAAAAACCAAATACTTTGGTAGCCTGAAAAAAGTCATAGCATCAAAAAAATAATAATAATTACCCTTACTCGGGGGAAGATAATCTTCTTTATCAAAATAACCTGCAAGCTCACTTGAAAAATCAGATATCCTTTTCAAACCCCTTTCATATCCCTTAAAAATTTTCCTAATAACTGGCATAAGATTATTTCTAATTTTATTTCTTAAATATAAATCTTCATGGTTAGTACTATCAACAGAATAAACAATATTATTCAAAGAAAGAAATTTTTCAATATCCTCTCTTGATACCTCAATTAAAGGTCTAATAATATTTCCATTGATAACTGGAATACCAGACAATCCATCCAAAAATGAACCTTGAAAAAATCTCATCACCAAAGTTTCAAATTGATCATTTTGATTATGAGCAAGAGCAATATAACTTGCCCCATTTTCTCTAAAAGATTCTAACAAAGCATCATAGCGATATTTTCTAGCCAACTCCTCAACTGACATACCAAGTTGCCTAGACTTTCTCTTTATATCAACACTACACCTCTTTATTTGAAAAGTAATGCTATGAAAATTACAAAACTTTTTTATATGTTCTATTTCCAGATTTTGCTCGAAATCTGATCTTATATAATGCGCAAAATAAAGTGCAACAATATTATTATTTAAATACTCCTTTAAACTCAATAACAAGGTAGTAGAATCTGCTCCCCCAGAAAAAGCAACTATTACTTTTTCTTTGGTTAAAGAATTTTTAAAGTAAAAACTTTCTATCTTTGTTAAAATATTATTCCAAAACATCAAAAACTACTAGAATTAATAGTCGCAATTTTACTCTCAAAATTACATTCATCAATACTTAATATCTCTTCACTTAAAAAATTAAATACATTTCTAATACGCTTAAGCTCACCATCGCTAAATTTTGCAAGAACAAAATCTCTAAGACTAGATTCATTATTCTTTCCAACTCCAATATAAAGTCTACTATATTTAGTACTTCCAAGGCTCTCAGAAATAGAACGAAGTCCATTATGCGTAGAAGTACCTCCTATCTTTCTAAGTTTACATTTTCCCAAAGGTAAATCAACATTATCAACTACAATCAACAGATTAGTTATTTTCATATAAAATCTAGCAAAAACAAAAGGAAAAATATTACCACTCAAATTCATATAAGTTAAAGGTTTAATTAAAACTATTCGTTTATTCTCAAAATTAAAATCAGAGTATTCATAATTTTTTACCTTTTTCAAAGAGAGATCATGCTTTACAACCAATTTATCTATAAGCCCAAAACCAACATTATGTCTAGTATGAAAAAAATTAGACCCGGGATTACCCAGGCCAACTATTAACAAATCCATATTTTTTTATTTTACAAACAAAATAGACAAATTTTCATCATCTTCAGCAAGTCTCACATTCTCAGGAAGTACAATATCCTTAAAAGTTATCTGATATCCCTTCTTAACAGGGGTCAAATCTACTTCAACAAATTCTGGCAAATCTAAAGGCAAAGCCTTAACTTTGATTTTAGTCCGAAGAACACTTAAAGTACCACCTTCCTTAACACCAATAGAAGCCCCTACAAATTTAATTGCAATATCTCTTTCAATATCTCTATCCCTATCAACCTCATAAAAATCAACATGATAAATAAGCCCCTTAATAATATTTTCGCTCACATCTTTAATAAAAACACATTTCTCGACTTTTCCGTCACTTAAAATTAAAACAGTATTACCTGTAAATTTTGCAAATTTCTTATTAAATTCATTACTTGCAATTTTGATATGCAGGACATCACTTTCTTTCCCATACACAACAGCTGGTACCTCAGATTTTGCTCGTATTCTACGAGCACACAAAGAACCAAAATTCAATCGACTTTCATATTTTAAAATCCTACTACTATCCACAATGAAACTCCTAACCTAATATCAAATACTGGGACGGAAGGATTCGAACCCTCGAATGCCTGGACCAAAACCAGGTGACTTACCACTTGTCCACGTCCCAAATACTTAATTATCCATAAGTCAAAAGGATACAAAATACAATACACTTTGTCAATAATATTTATTAGCCTAATCCAAATTCAAGACTTGAAGGATTTTCCTTCACATATTCTTTAAAAATAGCACTCTGCAAAATCTCTCTAAAATTTTGATTAATAGGATGTACAATGTCTTTATACTCTCCGACCTTAGTTCTTCTATTAGGCATAACAATAAAAACACCTTTTTGCCCCCTAATAACCCTGATATTATGCAAAACCAAACAATCATCAAAAATAACTGTCACATATGCCAATAGCTTCGAACCGGGATTTTTATTATCAACTCTCCTAATTCTTACATCTGTAATATTCACTCCTAGGCCTCCCTAAAATACATGTTTTAAATCTAGAATATTTTTAATTTTTTGTAAATAATTCTTGCGATATTTTTATTTTTTTTAATTAAATAACTCTCAAGGATAAATAATTTTTCCCTGATCCCATATCTTTTCAAGTTCATAATATTCTCTGGCCTTTTCACTCATTAAATGTACAACTAAACCTTCACATGAAATAATTGTCCAATCATGAACAAAACCTTTACCATCAATACAATAATTAAAATTCTTTTCCTTAAAAAATGTTATTAATCTTTCGGTATACAAAGCTTCCATTTGCTTAAATGATAAGCATGAAACAATAACAAAAAAATCAGCCCAATTACAAACAGAACTAACATTAATACCTAAAACATCAATCCCGCCAAAATCAGATATAATCTTACATAATTTCTTAACATCATATATTTTTAACATATCTTCCATCAAAATCATCTCCCAAAATGATTATTACATCAGGACTCATATCAGGCACATCAAGTCCTAAAATATCTACACGAAACTCAGAAATTGGTTTAATGTTCCTTGCTCCAATTACATCCCCAACCTTAATGGCAATCTCTAAATTATCTGAATTATTTATTATTAAAGTATGAGAATAATTATGCCTATCTGCATTACCAACCCTTACAACCTTAAATTTTAAAGATTTAAAAATATCTGCCGCATTCCTTGCAAGTCCAGCAGTCTTAGTGCCATTTAAAACAATAACTTTAATTACCTCTTCACTTCTAGCTTCACCCATTAAATCTCTATTTAAATTTTCTATCGATTCCTTAAGAACCGCTCCACCATAATAAGGAAAAACAACTTTTATTAAATTATCATTATTATCCTTAAATGTTTCCTCTTGCCCTTTAATATTGACAAAAATAAATTTTTCATTATTTATTTTATAATTAGCAAGAATATATTTAAATACAGTTTCAGAAAGATCCGTATCTAACATGAAATACATTTTGGAAAAATAATCATACTCTTCTTTAAAATCAGAAAATTGTGTCAAGATTTTCTTGAAAAATTCCTTAAAAAACTCAAATCTTTCATCGTAAGAAGCAATATCTCTGAAATAACTTAAATAATCATAAGACTTATCTCCATCAAAAACAGAATTACCAGAGGGTATTAAGATAGGACGTACTAAATTATATATTTTAACAGGATTTTTAACAAGAAGACGAACTCCACCAATATAGTCAACAAATTTAACAAAACTACTCTTTTTAAAACAAATATAATAATCAGGTTCATGATTCAACTGTCTAGATACTTTAGACAAAAATTCATTAAAGCTATCCTTTTTATATAAATCTTCAAACCAAGACACATTTCCCTTTAAATCCTCATAACCTGTATAAACAGGAATATCTAAAAATCCAACATTTCCTGTTTTTATATTAACGAAAATCTCTTGCATACTTAAAAGATTGTCATTATCATCTTCTATAAGAAATAAAAAACTAATATTACTCTTAGTATTCAATTCAAAATATATTTGCTCTCTCTTAGAACTATCAACAAAAAAAATCACAATACCAAGAACTATTAAAATAATTAAAACTAAAAAAAATAATTCTTTTCTCAATTATTGACCTTTAACATATAAATTATTACTCTTAATATATCGCAAAACATCAAAGGGAAGCAAATAATCAACGGGTAATCCTTGCTCAATTCTACTTCTAATCTCTGAAGAAGAAATAGAAAATATTCTATTATCAACATAAATATGTTCAAACCGACTAACTAATCTTTCACTGTAAATCCTGTGAACCACCACAAGATTAACAGATTCGATTATTTTTTCTGGATTTTTCCATGAATCAAAACTCTCAAAAAGATCATCTCCAATTACCAAATAAATATCATCATGAACATATTTATTCCTAATACAAGCAATAGTATCAACAGTATAAGTTATTCCGCCATTTATAATATCGCATTCATCGATAAACATATTATTTTCATGTTGTATGGCCAACTTAAGCATCGCAATTCTATCTTTAATACTAATATTTTCAACACGCTTATGAACAGGTTTATGAGTAGGAATGAATAGTATTTTATCAACATTTAAAAAATGCTCTATCTCCTTTGCTAAAAACATATGCCCAACATGAACAGGATTATAAGTACCACCCAATATTGCTATTCGCATAAATCTCCCATGTTATACATTTAATTTACTACATTAATTAATGTCTGAACAATATTAATTTTGAACTTCTAAAAAAACAATGACTTTAAATCCTCGATAAAGCAAAAAGTTCACTAACAAGGTCATCTATTCCCATATTATCATAAATAGAAATTCCTAAAACTTTTTCGCCATCCAAAGCTCTTTTTAACTGATTAAAATTTTCAATAGCACCTTCTAAATCAAGTTTATTAGCAACAATTAGTCGCCTCTTACTTGAAAGGCCAACATCATACACACTAAGCTCATTAACAAGAATATTATAAGTACTCATAAAGTCATTACTAGCAACATCAATCAAAAAGACCAAAACTTTAGTCTTTGAAATATGCCTCAAAAATTCAAAACCAAGCCCCATCCCTCGACTTGCACCCTCAATTATCCCAGGCACATCAGCAATTACCAAATCATCATAATAAGACTTCAAAACGCCAAGATGCGGAACTTTAGTAGTAAAAGGATAATCTCCAACCTTTGACCTTGAAGCAGTTATTGTAGAAATAAGAGAAGACTTACCTGAATTAGGAAGCCCAACAAGTCCAATATCAGCTATCAATCCTAATTCAAGACGTAAATCCAAAGTAATACCAGATTCTCCGGGTTGAGCAAATCTTGGTGTCCGTTTTGTAGAACTTTTAAAATTTACATTTCCAAGGCCACCTCTTCCACCCTTTAAAGCAATAACTTCATCACCAAAATTCTGAAGTTCAAACAACATAGAATCAGTAAAAGCATCATAAACACGGGTATTAGGAGGAATAAAAATAACTAAATCTTCTCCAGAAGCCCCATTTTTCCTAGAACCCATCCCAGGCTTGCCATTATTAGCAGCAAATTTTTGACCATTTTTATAAAGAGATAAGGTTTTAAGATCTGCCTTAACCTTAAAGACTACATTTCCACCCCGACCTCCATCACCACCATCAGGACCTCCTTTGGATTTAAACCTTTCACGCAAAAAAGAAACACATCCTGCACCCCCATTACCTGAAGACACAGTTATGTTTAAAGAATCCTTAAACGTATGCAAATCAACCTCAACTATAACAATATTAAATAATATTTATATATTTTCGGCCCTTAAAAGTTTTAAACTCTACTATACCATCCTTTAATGCAAATATCGTATGATCTCTGCCAAGTCCAGAATTTTTGCCTTTATGAAATTTTGTACCTCTTTGACGTACAATTATTTCTCCAGATCTCACAAATTGCCCACCACTTCTCTTAACACCAAGCCTCTTAGATATAGAATCTCTTCCATTCTTAGAACTACCACCACTTTTACTTGTTGCCACTACTTTCCTCCAAAATCAATTTAATATCACAAGGATACTCAAAGCATAAATCCTTTACACCTTGTATTAAAAATTTACTATAATAAAAAAGATTCTGCCTATCCAAATCTTCAAAAGAAGCCTCAAATTCTAAATATCCTCTTAAAGAATTATCCACAGTAAAATCTTCTTTTTCACAATTAAGAACACTTAAAAAAGTCCTTAAAATAAAAGAAAAGGAAGAACAAACTATATTAACATAATTATTTCCTCTAGCATGCCCATTAGCTAAAATATAAATAATTATATCATTACGAGTCTTTATTAAAACATTAATCACTAACTAACAACTATATCATCAACCAAAACATAAGAATAGGATTGACGATGGCCGACCTTTCGCTCACTTGACTTTCTTCTTATATATCTGTAAGAGATAACTTTTTTATCTTTTTTATCTTCTATATAAGTACATTTTACACAAGAACCTAAAACATAAGGTTTGCCTATCTTCACATCTCCATTCTTGTTTACAAGCATTACACTGCTAAATTCTATTTTATCACCTTCACTAGCTCCAATTTTATCTATCTTTAACATCTCTCCCATAACAGCCTTGTACTGTTTACCCTTTATTTCCAACAACGCATACATCACAATCACCTCTCAATGCTCAGCTAAGTATTATAAATTTAATGAAATTTAAAGTCAATTATTTAAGCTCAATTAACTTATTTAATCTCACTAAATTAATAATACAAATTATTTATTAAATAACTATCAAAAATATCTAACAAGAGAATTTAAACTATATTCCCGTAAAGCATCTCTACCATTCATACTTACAAGTTCAATAAAACAAAAGATATCAGATACCACTCCACCCGCCTTTTTAAGCAACATGTCGGCTGCTCTCAAAGTGCCTCCGGTAGCTAAAACATCATCAACTAACAAAATATTTGAATGTTGTTTAACATCATCTTTATGTATTTCAATACTGCTAAATCCATACTCAAGTTCATATCTCTCTCTTAAGACTTGCCTTGGAAGTTTACCTTCTTTTCGAATCAACAAAAGAGGCAAGCCCATTTTTAAAGCCAAAGGCGCACCAATAAGATAACCTCTTGACTCAATAGCAGCAATGTAATCGATGTTTCTTGATAAATAAAAAGCATACGCATCTTCAATTAAAGATTTATATGCTTCTGCTTTGAGTAAAACATTAGTAATATCATAAAAAAGTATACCTTCCTTTGGAAAGTTAGGTACTTTCATAATAAATTTATCATAATATTCCGTTCTATCTTTCATTAAGATTCCCACAAAAAAATTAAATACTTATTTTTTTTATTCTTCCGCTACAGGGGGATTTGGAACTATACCTTCTACATCTAATTTTGGAATCTCATCTTCATTAGCTCTTGTCCAAACCTTACTTCTACCAAAAATCCATACCTTACCCTTGGTAATAAGATTACCCGTTTTTGGATCTACCCTCATTTCAGAACTATAAATTTTACCATTCTTAGGATCAATAATCTTACCCTTATCCCACTTGTCAGAAGACTCAATATATTTAAGCCCCCACATAAAATCAAGACCTTCAGTAATTAAATGCTCAAAACCTACAACCCTATAACCAGAAGGATCATTAATATCATGCACCTTTCCATCCTTTATTACATTTAAAATTCTACCATAGACTTTATCATTATACTTATAAACATAAATTACAGAATTTTTAACATTCGTAGTACTATCATATCCAACCCAATATCCTAAAACCTCACTACCGTCTTTTTTATTGTCTGTTTTCTCAGACTCTGCAAATGCAAAAAACGAAAAATAAAATAAAAGAATAATTCTCAATACATTCTTATCCATATAAACTCCTAAAATTAATATCTGAGCCAACAATTTAAATATGTCATGACAAAGAAAGATTATACATTTATTTCATACTTTTTGCAAAAGGAATAATTTACTTACATAATTTAAATTACTAAATACAAATTGATAGTTCAATCTTAGAAAATCAAGATACATAAAACAATAAAGAAATCAAAATTGATATATACTAATTTTAGTGATAAAATTAATAACAATATCAATGATAAATAATGAGGGTTTAATGTGGTAAGAGGTATTTATACTGCTGCCAGCGGAATGATGGCACAAAGACACAGGTTAGATGTTATTGCGAATAATTTAGCAAATATTGACCTTACGGGATACAAAAAAGATTTATCTGTCCAAAAAGCATTCCCCGAAATGTTAATTAGGAGAATCAATGATGACGGTCTTTACAAATTTCCCAAAGGATACCTGGAGACAGCACCTGTTATTGGCAAGCTTGGTACAGGAGTTGAAGAAAATGAAATTTACACTTCTTTTGAACAAGGACCACTAAAAATCACTGGGAATCCTCTTGACTTATCATTAACTGATGAAGGCTTTTTTGTTGTTCAAACACCAGAAGGAGAGAGATATACAAGAAACGGTTCTTTCATACTCGGACCAGAAGGCATACTTGTTACAAAAGATGGATATCCTGTAATTGGAGAGAAGGGATACATATACTTAAAAGATAATAACTTTAAAATAACAGCTCAAGGACAAATATTTCATAATTCAACATTTGAAAAAAATCCCAAAAATCTTGTAAGTGAATATGAAAATTCATGGGAAAACTATGAACTCCTTGACAACTTAAAGATTGTAAATTTTGAAAAAACAAGATTTCTACAAAAACAAGGCAGTTCACTCTGGAATAGTACAGAAATATCTGGACAAGCTAGAAATATCGAAATAAATTCAAGACCCAAAATTGAAACTGGTACTTTAGAAGGCTCAAATGTAAACGCCATTAATGAAATGGTATCAATGATTACAGTTAATAGGGCCTATGAAGCAAATCAAAAAACAATACAAACCGAGAACTCACTTCTTGGTAAATTAATTAACGAAATTGGAAAATTTTAAGGAGATTAGTTTATGATGAGATCACTCTGGACAGCAGCCAGCGGAATGAAAGCACAACAATATAACGTGGATACAATTGCCAATAATCTCTCAAATGTAAACACTACGGGATTTAAAAAAATAAGAGCCGAATTTGAAGATCTAATATATCAAACACAAAAAAGAGCAGGAACTCCTGCAACTGAGGACACAGTAAGCCCTCTTGGCAATCAAGTTGGACACGGAACAAAAGTATCAGCAACACACAGAATCTTTGAACAAGGCAATCTGCAAGCCACCAATTTAAAAACTGATATTGCAATTGAAGGTGATGGATTTTACAAGATTCTCTTACCAGACGGCACTTACGGATACACCAGAGATGGTTCATTCAAAATCGACGCAAATGGAGATCTTGTAACAAGTCAAGGATACAAATTATTGCCTGAAATATCCTTTCCTGAAGAATATATAAAAGATTCTATTACAATATCTCAAGAAGGAATAATATCTGTCAAAGTTGATGGAAGCTCTGATCCAATTGAACTTGGTCAAATGGAAATTGCAAGATTTGTAAACCCAGCAGGTCTCAATGCAATTGGAAACAACATATTTAAAGAAACCACTGGTTCTGGAGAAGAAATATCAGGAATACCAGGAAGTAATGGAATGGGTAGATTAAGGCAAGGCATACTTGAAATGTCAAACGTATCAATTGCAGAAGAAATGGTAACAATGATCGTTGCTCAAAGAGCTTATGAGATAAACTCAAAAGCAATTCAAACCTCAGATAATATGCTAGGAATTGCCAATAACTTAAAAAGGTAGTGAAAAAACTCACAAATAAATTTATATTCTATCTATTTACAATAAATTTATCACAAATAATGCCTTATGATACCTGTTTTACAATATCTCCTAGTAAAACATATTTTTTCTCAAAAGAATACTCAAAAATGTGCAATGATAATAACTTATCACAGATTTACATAAGCCCACATCTTAAGCAAAAGCAAATAATATTTGAAATGATTAGCCATATCACAAAAAATCTAGCAAGCAAAAATATTTACATATTACAATTCAGTTTTGATGAATCAGAGATCAATATAGAAGATAAATTTTTCACCGATATAAAATTTAAAGCAATAAAAAGCATATCATATAAAAATATACCCATACAAAAAACTTTGGTTTATTATGCAAAAAAATTTGAAGACTATAAAAAACATAATAAAGTAAATATGTATATTGACATAATAGAACCAATTGTACTTGCAAAAATAGATTTAAAGGCAGGACAAAGCTTAAATGAATATAATGTTTATTTTAAATATCAAATAAACACAACTAAAAACAAAGAAACGCTAAACTTAAACGAATTAAACCAAAGTAACTACATAGTATTACAAGATATAATAAAAAATGAAGAGCTTAAACTAAATAAAATACAAAAACAACAATAATACCATATTCAAACATATAAATTCCCAATTTTGTTATTGGCTTTACTAATTTACTTGACAATTTAAAGCTTAATTATGAATGAAAGGGAAAATTTCCTATAATTTTTTTATCACTATAATAAACCCAAAGAAAAAATGAATAAACTAAAAGCAATTGCAATAATATTAAAATAAAGGTAAACTATATTGCCATACAAAAGGAACAAAATCATGAAACTATTGACAATGCTAACCATCTTAAACTTAAAGATAGTCCTAAGCTCATTCGCACAAGAAAATCAACCTTTAAAAAATCTTGTTAATGAAAATAACAATATAAATCAAATAAGTGAACAAACAAAATTAAAAAATATTGCTGAAATGAAATCTACAGGTTCATATACGTTAACAGGAATTGGAATAGTAGCAGGTCTTGCTGATAAAGGAGATTCTCTAAAGGGAAAAGAAATTTTAAATAAGGCTTTAAATAAAATTGGCATAAACGAAATAGATCTAACAAACATAGGAAGCAAAAACATCGCATTAGTAAGCACAACGGTTAAAATAAATGGAAACATGGTTAAAGGTACAAATCACAATGTTTACATAGCATCAATGCTAGATTCAAAAGACTTAACAAATGGTATACTTTTAAGAACAGAACTAAAAGATAAAGAAGGAAAAGTACTAGCAACAGCCTCAGGTCCAATAATAACTAACGCAAAATCAAAAGGTACAGGATATATACTAAACGGAGCAACAATACATGAAGACAAAAATTATACAAATTACAATATAATTCTTAAAAAAGAGGATTATGTCTTAGCAGATTCAATAAGTAAAAAACTAACAAGTAAAAACATAAAAAATAATATAAAATCAGGAAATATCATAGAAATTGAGATCAACGAAATTGGATTGCTAGGCGAAATTGAAGAAATAGAAATAAAAACTATGCCTAAAGTTCTAATAAGTGAACAAAACAAAATCATTATAGCAAGTACAAATGCAGAAATAGGGCCCCTTATATTTTCAATTGAAAGAAATGGGGAAAATTTATTTAGCAACAGAAGCAATGAAAAAATAAAAATAGAAATACAAAAGATGAAATTAAATGAATTTATATCAAAAAATTCAAATACGCTTAGCAATGAAGAATTAATAAAAGTAATTAAAGCAGCTAAAAAAATTAATAAATTACATGGAGAATTAATTCTGGGGGAATAGATTATGACAAGTAAAATTAATTTACAATACTTAGAAACAAAAAATCAAACAAAACAGGTAAAAATCCTAAAAGACAAAATAGAAAAAACAAATCAACACAAAAATGATAATAAACTCTATGAAGCCGCACTAGAATTTGAGTCAATCTTTATAAATCAAATGCTTAAGAGCATGAAAAATTCTTTAAAAAAAGAAAATAATCTAATTAATGGGGGTCAAACAGAAGAAATTTTTGAAGATATGCTCTATTTAGAAAGAGCAAAACAAATAGCCAAATCTAAAAGTTTTAGACTTGCTGATTTAATTTATAACCAAATAGCAGAAGTAAATAACTTTAGGAAATAGTTCATATTTAATAAAAAATATTAATTATTTTCTAAGTTGGCATGATTTTTGCACCACATCAAAAACAGAGAGAGAGATGTTGATATGCAAATTTCAAAAATGGGAGAAGTATTGTGAATATATTTAGCAATGAAGATTTAAACATATACTTAAAATCCGTAAGAGAACACAGACTGATAACTCACGAAGAAGAAATTGAACTTGCAAAACAAATTAAACTAGGAGACCTAAAAGCCAAAAACAAAATGATAAATGCCAATTTACGTCTTGTCTTAAAAATAATTAAAAGATATGCTGGCAAAGGATTAAAAGTTGAAGACTTAATACAAGAAGGAAATCTAGGTTTAATTAGAGCAGCTGAAAAATATGATCCAAGTAAAAACACCAAATTCTCAACTTACGCATCATTTTGGATTAAACAATCGCTTCAAAGAGCATTAAATACCAAAACAAGACTTGTAAAGGTGCCATACAGAAAAGAAAATTTAATACTCCAAATAAATAAATATCTAATGGAAGAAGAAAAATCACCAAAAAAAGAAGACATAATGGAAAGATTTAACTTAACAACTGCTCAATATATAAAAATCATTCCCTATCTTGAAAAAGAATACTCCCTTGATAAAAAGATCGAGGGTTCAGAAAATTCCACACTACTAAACCTCTATGAAGACAATTCTTTTAATCCTGAAAATACTCTTGAGCAAAATTCAACATTAAAACATCTCAATCACATACTAGAGACCAAACTAAATGAAAAGGAAAGATATATCATAATAAAAAGATATAACTTAGACAACAGTGATAAGAAAAGCACTTTAAAAGACATTTCCAGTGAACTTGGAATCTCTTCAGAAACCGTTAGACAAATTGAAAAAAGGGTACTTAAAAAACTCAAAGAAGAACTTTATCAATAAAAATTGACTTAATACCAGATTTTGATATAATGAGAAGCTACTGGACATGAGTATTTACAATGTTTCTATTTTTCTAAAGAAACATAAATTAAAAATCACAATATCATTTGTTATTATTACATCTTTTGTCTCAATAATTATGCTATTTTCTAGTCTTATGTATATAAGATCAAATGCAAAAAAACTCAATCTAAATTTTAAGAACAAATTAGCAAAAATTAAAAAAGAAAATTTAATAAAAGTACAAAAAAATTTAAAACCTGCATTTTATCTAATAATTGATGATGTTGGCTATGACGAATTTATGTTAGACGAATTTATAAAAATTGACTTAAACATCAATTTTTCAATTATTCCCTTTTTACCAAAATCAATGAATTTTTATAACAAACTAGCAAGTAAAAATAAAATTATAATGATTCATTTGCCAATGCAATCAAAATATAAAAATTCAATAGAAAAATTTCACATAAACATCAACGATAATGAATTTGCAATACGAACAAAAATCGAAAAAACATTTAAAACATACTCCAATGCAAAGATCATGAATAATCATATGGGGAGTCTTATTACTGCAAATGAGAATATAATGCAAATTATTCTAATTAAACTTAAAGAAGAAAATAGATACTTTTTCGATAGCCTAACTACCCAAAAAAGCATATCCACAAAAATTGGTAAAAAAATTGGGATTATAGTAGAACAAAGAGACATATTTCTTGATAACAAAGATAATGAACAAGCCATAATTAAAGCACTTGAGAGAGCAAAACAAATAGCTAGAAAAAAAGGAATTGTTAAAGTAATAGGACACATTTGGTCAAAAAATACTCTTAAAATACTCAAACAAGAAGCGGAAAACTTAAATAAAGAATTTGAATTTAAAAATTTAATCAATCTTTATCAAAAAGAGGAAAAAAATGAGAGTGCTTGGAATAGAGACTTCATGCGATGATTGCTGTGCAGCTGTAGTAGAAGATGGTGTTAAGATTTTAAGTAATATAAAGCTTAGTCAAAAAGAACACAAAAAATATTACGGTGTAGTGCCAGAGATTGCTTCAAGGCTACACACGGAATTTATAATGTCTGTTTGTCAACAGGCAATAACAAATGCTCAAATACATGCATCAGAAATTGATTTAATAGCAGTCACATCTAAACCTGGTCTTATTGGCTCCTTAATTGTTGGGGTAAATTTTGCTAAAGGTTTATCAATTGCCCTTAAAAAGCCTCTAATTTGCATTGACCACATCTTAGGTCATCTTTATGCTCCTTTAATGATTAAAAAGATAGAATATCCATTTCTATCTCTAATATTAAGTGGAGGACATACAATACTTGCAAAACAAAATAACTTCGATGACATTGAAATACTTGGACGAACGCTTGACGATGCTTGTGGAGAAGCATTTGACAAGGTAGCAAAATACTATAAAATGGGATTCCCAGGTGGCCCAAACATAGAAAAATTAGCCAAAAGCGGTAACCAATATGCATTTAATTTTCCAATTACAATTTTTGACAAAAAAGAAAATAGGTATGATTTTTCATATTCAGGCCTCAAAACAGCATGTATACATCAACTTGAAAAGTTTAAAGACAAAAATGAAAACATAACAAAAAATAATATTGCTGCAAGCTTCCAAAGAGTAGCTTTTGAAAATTTAATTATTCCAATTAAAAGAGCAATAAAGGATACCAATATAAAAAAATTAATAATATCTGGAGGAGTTGCAAGCAATCTTTATTTAAGAGAAAAGATCAAAAAACTTGAAATAAAAACATACTATCCCCCAATCGACCTTTGCACAGATAACGGAGCAATGATTGCAGGAATTGGTCACCTTATGTATTTAAAATACGGAGCAAGTCCAATTGAAATTGATGCAAATTCAAGAATAGAAAACTATAAACATACAAAAGGAAAGACAGTGTGAAACGAGTACTAGCCATGCATGACATTTCGACTATAGGTAGAGCATCTCTTACAATATGCATACCAGTCATATCATCATTTAATATGCAAGTTTGTCCATTTGTAACTGCAGTTCTCTCAGCAACAACAGATTACAAAGAATTTGAAATAATAGATTTAACAAATAAATTAAAAAAGTTTATTTTATCTTGGAAAAACCAAAATGAAAACTTTGATATATTCTATAGTGGATTTCTTGGAAGCAACACCCAGCAAAAAATAATAGAAAATATGTTCAAACTATTCAATTTTGAAAAAATAATAATTGATCCTGTATTTGCAGACAATGGCGTACTCTACCCTATTTTTGATGAAAAAATAGTGAATGGATTTAGAAGCCTAATAAAACATGCAAACATCATAACACCTAATATCACAGAATTGAAAATGTTAGCTAAAACTGAAAAGATAAACAATAAAGATGAAATAATAAAAGCAATATTAAATCTTGAAATAAATGGAATAATCGTAGTTACAAGTGTAGAAAAGGAAAATCTTATAGGAAATGTTGTTTATAATACAAAAACAAAAGAATATTCAGAAATCTTTCTAGAAAAATTAGAACAAAACTTCGGTGGAACAGGAGATTTATTTGCAAGTCTACTAATAGGATATCTGGAAAAATTGGAGATAGAATATGCTTTAGAAAAAGCAACTAAAGTAATTCATTCAATAATCAAATATTCTATTGAAAATAATACTCTTAAAAATAAAGGTATTCAAATTGAGCAATTCTTAAAAAATATTTTCTAACCTATTTAAATATAAGATTCTCTCTTAGCACAGTCAAACCATGATTTTAGAGAAAAACACAATTTGATATAATATGAACTTCTAACATTTTTTTAAATTCAATAAAATTTAGAAGAATCACTGTAAAAGTAAAAATATGTATAATATTTGCATTAAAATGCACTGTTAAATTACAATGTATATAAAAGAGGTATATGAAAACTAAGAAAAGAATATTTTTTACAGGAGGAGGTACAGGAGGGCATGTTTTCCCAGGAATAGCAATAATTTCAAAACTAAGAGAACTTGATACAAATATCGAATTTTTTTGGTTAGGACAAAAAGACTCAATGGAAGACAAGATCATAAAAGATCACGTGTATATCAAATTTATCGCAATTCCATCAGGAAAACTCAGAAGATATTTTTCACTGCAAAATTTTACTGACTTTTTTAAGGTCATATTTGGAATAATCAAAAGCTTTTTCATAATAAAAAAGTATAGACCCCAAATTATATACGCAACTGGTGGTTTTGTATCAAGTCCACCAATTATTGCAGCAAGTCTACTTAAGGTAAAAAGTATAACCCACGAAATGGACCTTGATCCTGGTCTTGCAACAAAAATCAATTCAAAATTTGCAAACAAAATACATATCAGCTTTAAAGAAAGCACAAAATATTTTAAGAATAAAAATGTCTTATATACAGGCTCACCAATAAGAAAAGAATTCTCAAGTCCAAATCCAAATATAATAAAAAATTTAACTCAAGATACAAAAAAACCCATAATTAGCATACTTGGAGGCTCTCTTGGAGCAGAAATTCTAAATAAATTAACACTCAATATCAAAAACAAAATTGATGCGTATTTTATCCATCAATGTGGAAGAAATTTAGATGCGACTAGAGAAAATAATTATTTAAGAAATCAATTTTTTAATGCAGAAGAAATGGCAAGCATAATAAAATTTTCAAATATAATAATAAGCAGAGCAGGATCAGGGGCTATTAAAGAATTTGCCAATGCTGGTGCATGCGTAATATTTATTCCATTTGTAAAAGGCTCAAGAGGAGATCAAGTCAGAAATGCAAAACTACTAGAAGAACAAAATGCATGTTTCAAAATAGATGAAGAGAACCTAAGTGAAAGCAAAATCATAAATATGATAAAAGCAATCCTAGAAAATAAAGAAAAGTCCAATATACTAAGAAATAATATAAAAGAATTCCACAATCAAGACTCATCAATCCTAATAGCTAATTTATTGTTAAAAGAATTTGAGGAAATAAATGCTGGTTAACGACCCTTTCAAAATAACTGGTATAGTCGACATACTAATAATAATAATTTTTATATCACTAGGATTTAGAGGATTTTTACGGGGTTTCATCAAAGAAATTGCTGGATTTGTTGAAATTTTTACTTTAATATTTTTGCTTTACAATAAAACCAATGATTTTAAAATATTAATATCACCTATTCTTGATTTATCATATGTTCAATCACTACTAGTATTTTTTTTAATAATACACATAGGATTCTTAATCTTACAAGCACTAATTGAATCAATAATAAATCACCTTAAGTTATTATTTTTCAACAGGTTACTTGGACTAATACTTGGTTTATTTGAAGCCTTTGGAATAATTGCAATTGTAGTATATATAATATACTCTCAACAAATCTTTAATCCCAACTACTTCTTAGAAGAAAGCAAATTGCTTAAATATCTAAATCCTAGCATAAACTATTTGTTTAAAATATCAAAAAGACAGTAAAGAGAATCACATGGAAAATTTATCCGAAATAACTTACGAAATAATTAATGAGTATGAAAAAGGAAGCCTACCAAATGCAATACTTTTTTGGGGAGAGAGATTTTCTTCTAAAAAAACAACTGCAATTGAACTTGCAAAAAGAATCTTAAATACAAAAACTTTAACAAACCCAAATTTAATAATTTTTTCAAATCTTAACATAATAGAGGCAAAGGCATATCTTAATGTAAACTCAAATAAAGTTATAAATAAATATCTAGAATATGTTAAAAATATCATTTTTACTAAATACAATTTCAGCAGCGATAAAAACCTTAAAAAAATAGAAACAAACATTAATTTTATTAATGATACCTATTACAAAAACGAATATAATGAGACAATCACAAAAGAACTTATTAAAAAAATTGAGGAAATAATTAAAAACATAAACTTTAATATTACCATTAGTGATGTTAGAAAAATTAAATCCTGGGTATTATCAGAGAAACATAAGATAAAGGTAATTTACATTAATGAAATTGAAAATCTAAATTTTAATGTCTATAATGCACTACTAAAAATACTAGAAGAACCACCTTTAAACATTTATTTTATTTTAGCTACAAGAAACAAAAACAAGATTCCAAAAACAATCCTTTCAAGACTAAGACTATACAGATTCAGAAAGGAAAATAGAGATTTTGAGATCAAAAAATTCAAAGCAATCTTTAATAAAAATGATGAAATAACAACAAAAGAGTATTTCGACTCATTTTATAGTGAAGAATACACAAAATTAAAAGAAGAAGTCAAGCGAATTTTAAATATAATAAAAGAAAAACAGGGTATATTTAATCTTGACACATTCAATTTCCTAAAAGATGAAAATATATTTAAATTATTCTTACAAGAACTTACAAACCAGCTTAGACATGAATTTTTAAGCCAAAATTTAGACACTAATACATATCTGAAAAGATTAGAATATCTAAAATACATATCAAAATACAGTCCATACAACCAGAACAAAAAATTAATAATCGAAAATTTAATGCTAAATTACGAGGATTAATGAGCAAATTTTTAAAGAAAACCTTGACCAAATTAAATAAATTATCAAGCGATCAAAAACTTAAATTTATTCAAGATATTTATAAAAAAATAGAAATATACGATGGTATTTTTGCATCCATTAATGAAGGGATCCTAGTTCTTGATAAACTTAATAACATAATTTACCTAAACAAAATGCTATTTCAAATTCTAGTCATAAGTCCTAAATACAAACTAGAAACCCTTAAAGATATTCAAATTCCAACTCTAACAAACTTAATAGAAGAACTAGTAACAAATGAAGATAAAATAATAGGATTTGAAGTACAAATTTCAACAAACATATACATTAAAATATCATTTATGCCATACGTCAGGGATCAAAAGCTTGAAGGAAATATTATTTTAATTGAAGATATTAAAGATAAAAAACATAAAGAAGAACTTTTTAGAAGAGCTGAGGCTTTAGCTGCTTTTACAAGACATGCAAGAAATATTGCTCATGAGATTAAAAATCCACTAGGAGCAATTGATATAAACTTACAACTACTCAAAAAAGAAATAGATAGACAAAGTATCAAAAGCACAAAAGCAAATAATTACTTCAAAATAATAAAAGAAGAAATCAATAGAATGGATAAAACTGTAACAGATTTTTTATTAACAGTAAGACCAATAAAAATAGTACCAGAAAAAAAAAATCTTACTAACGTTATAAAAAGCGTCTATAACCTATTAAATCCAGAATTAAACAATAAAGATATTAAATTCCTAATCAATCTAAAAAAAGTAAGCTCTACATTAATTGACGAAAAACTCATCCGGCAAGTAATAATCAACATAATAAAAAATGCAGAAGAAGCACTACTTGAATCAAATAAAAAGACAAAAAAAATAGAAATTTCTATTCACGAAAACACAGAAAAAATATACATTAGCATTAAAGATAATGGAAATGGAATAAAAAATGAAACAAAAGATGAAATATTCAAGCCTCAATTTAGCACAAAAGAAAGTGGAAGTGGCATAGGACTAACTATCTCTTATAAAATAATTAAAGAACATGGGGGTGAAATTTTTGTGGAAAGTAAAGAGATGAAGGGAACATCTTTTACAATTACACTTCCAAAATTAAATACGGGCAAAATTCTAATTGAAGGATGTTTAGAGAATGAGTAAACTACTGGTAGCAGATGATGAAAAAAATATACGAGAAGGAATAGCAACTTATCTTGAAGATGAAGGTTATTTTGTATTTACTGCTAGTGATGGAAAGGAAGCACTTGAAACAATTAAAAATGAAAAGATTGATGCCATAATATCTGACCTTAGAATGCCCCAAATATCAGGAGAAGAATTACTCAGAATCGTAAAAGATAAAAACCCAAATATTCCCTTCATTATTCTTACAGCTCATGGAACTGTCGATTCAGCAGTCGATGCTATGCGAGAAGGTGCCTATGATTTTTTAACAAAACCTGTTGATCTTGAAAGGCTGTTACTCATAATAAAGCGAGCCTTAAATGGTAAAAATGACAAAAGGCATGAAAACATATCCCAAGATAATGTCATAATTCGAAAAGATTTAAATTACTATGAACGTATATTTGGAAAATCCCTTATAATGCAAAAAACCTTAGGACTTGTAAAAAAAATTGCAAAATCAAAAGCATCTGTCTTAATAATTGGAGAGAGCGGAGTTGGAAAAGAAGTAATAGCAGATGCCATATTTGACTTATCAAATAGAAATGATAAACCCTTTATTAAAGTCAATTGCGCTGCACTCTCTGAGAGCACACTTGAAAGTGAACTCTTTGGACATGAAAAAGGAGCATTCACAGGTGCAATATCTCAAAAAAAAGGTAGATTCGAATTAGCAGATAAAGGAACGATATTTTTAGACGAAATAGTAGAAACATCACCTGAGGTTCAAGTAAAACTACTAAGAGTACTTCAAAATAGAACATTCGAACGAGTAGGTGGAGAAACTACTATGCAAGTCGATATTAGACTATTAACAGCAACAAACAAAAATATTGAAGAAGAAATTAAAAAAGGAAGGTTTAGAGAAGATTTATTTTATAGGCTTAACATAATAAATATCAATATTCCTCCCTTAAGAGAGAGAAAAGACGACATACCAAAGCTAACAAAAATACTAATTAAAGGTGTTGCAAGTGAAAATAACAGAGAAGAGAAAAATCTCTCTAATGATGCACTAAAAGCCCTTTATGCATATGATTGGCCAGGAAATATTAGAGAACTCAAAAATGTACTAGAGAGCGCCTTAATATTATCTAAGGGAAAGCAAATTGTAAAAGATGATTTACCTCCCAAAATTAGAAATAACACAAACCAAATAATTAAAATTACACTACCAATAGGTATAAGCTTAAAAGAAGCAGAAAAAGAAATCATTAAGCAAACACTTTTACATTCCAAGAACAATAAAAGCAAATGTGCCAAAATACTCAAAATAGGAAGAAAAACCTTGCACAATAAAATAACAGAGTATGATATAGATTCAATCAAGCACAATTAATTAATAATTAGTACAAAAAAGTATACCGATTATTTCACGATATATATTTTTTAGTATAAAAACATATTAATGCCAATTTAAACAAAGTATGGCAAAAAACTATATCCTTATATTTAAAATCGACCTATCATATACTGATCAAAAAAGTATCTATCTACTTCAAAATCTTAATAGGATTAATAGGTTCATCTTTTTTCAATATTTCAAAATGCAAATGGGGACCTGTTGAACGACCAGTTCGACCTACCCTACCAATAATATCCCCTGTTCTTAAAACATCTCCTTTCCTTACAATATAAGAACTAAGATGGCCATAAAAGGATTTAATATTGTTTTTATGTTCAACCACAACAAAATTGCCATAAATATCATTATAGTCAACTACAACTACAACACCATAAGATGAGCAAAAAACCAAAGAATTCATTGGAGCTGCAAGATCTATACCCTTATGAAAATTTTTAATACCAGTAAACGGATCTGCTCTAAATCCAAAATCAGAGCTAATAATAAAGCCCTTTAAAGGCAAAATAAAATCAGAATTCAAAAAGAAAAGCATTTCTGTACTTGAGAGGTAACTTAACTCTGGTTGTATCAAAGAATCAAAAAAATAAAACTCATAAATCTTATTATTTTGTCTAACCTTTATCTTTTCTGCTTTTGTTAAATCCCTTGTTGCTAAAAGCAAACTATTAAATCTATGTTCCTTATTATCAATAATAAAAATGCCTTTTTTACTAGGAATTAAGATCTCTTCTCCTGCCTTTAAAAAAGGAGAATCTAATAAATTAATTGTTGAAATGCTAGTTTGCCAACCATTTACCTTATTTGCAATCTTAAAAAAAGTATCACCTTCTTTAACTTTATATGAATAAATAAATAAAGGAATTTGTACTCTTTGATTATATTTAGCAATTTTTGACTTAAGATCATAAAAAATAGGATCTTTATTTGAAAAATTATTTATCACAGGATAAGAATAGGCACAATCAAAATGTAAAAAGAAGAAGATAAATCCTAATAAAAGAGCAAATTTAGTCAAAGATAAACTCCAATTAATATATGGGGTTAATATAATAAAAATTTAAAAAAAAGGAAATAATAAATAAACTTGTAAATAAATAAAAACTATATTAAACTAATCTTAATTATGAAATTAAATGAATATCAAATAAAGGCTAAACAAACTGCTAAATATAAAAATAAAAAGGAAGAACTAATTTTAACAACCCTTGGGCTTGCTGGAGAGACAGGTGAAGTTGTAGAGAAAATAAAAAAACTAGGTCGTGATAAAGAATATATCCTTGATGATGAATATCTATTGGCAATTAAGAAAGAACTTGGTGATGTGTTATGGTACATTTCAAATTTAAGTAATAATCTTGGAATAACACTTGAAGATGTTGCTATTACAAATTTAGAAAAATTAAAAAAAAGACATGAAAACGGCACAATTAATGGCGAAGGCGATGAAAGATAAAAGACATTAAGCTCTAAGTTTAAGTATATAAGAAATAATGATAAGTATTTATATAAAAGGTTTACTAATTGGTATTGCAAGCATAATACCAGGAGTTTCAGGGGGCACTCTAGCCTTAATGCTAGGAATTTACTACAATATAATAAATTCATCTGCAAATTTAATAAAATTAAAAAAGGTAAAAGAAAACACAATTTTTCTTGGAATATTATCACTTGGCATATTAAGTTCAACAACCATCCTTGCAAAAATATTTAAAAGCTATATTTTAGATGGAGCAATAAGAGAAACATACTTAAATGTATTTTTTATAGGATTAACCACAGGAAGCATATTCACATTAAAAAAAGAAATAGATACAAAAACAAAAATTAACAAGCATAAAGAAAGTACAAAACATTTATTATTTTCAATTGGATTGCTCACTACACTATTTTTATTGATACTAAAAACTTGTAGCATATCACTAAATATATCAGCATATCAAGATAAAAACTCGATTAAATATTACTTACTCATTACTAGTTCAGGAATAATAGGTGGCAGTGCAATGATCCTACCGGGCATCTCAGGTTCACTCATATTGTTAAGCCTTGGAACTTATAAAGAAATTATCAACATCATTTCACAACTCAATATAAAACTATGCATAACATTTGGAATATCCACAATAATAGGAACAGGAATTACAATACTAATAATCAAACAAACAATAGATAAGCACATTGTAAAATTTCTCTATTTATCTACAGGCTTAATCTTGGGATCAATCATAAATATGCTATTTGTCATAACAAAACTCAACGTACAACATAATTTAATAATTTACCTATCTTTAAGTAGCCTATTTATTACAGGAATTTATATAAATAAACTACTTGTGGATAAATTAAGCAATTTGAAAATCTTAAATACCGAAAACCGGACTTGAACCGGTACGGAGTTTCCTCCTCAGGATTTTAAGTCCTGTGTGTCTACCATTTCCACCATTTCGGCATCGCTAGTAATGATATAATAATGCAATAATGATGTCAAGAACTAAATATTTATAAAATTTATTTAATCAAAATACTTTTTGGAAAGCTATTTATATGAAAATCATCATATAAATAACTTAAAACAACATAAACCAAAGAACGAAAGGATATTTGAGCTGAAAAATTAGAATAAACTCGATCATCAATGGTATTAATTATATGCAGAGGATTAATTGAATCATAAATCAAACTAAAATAACCATTTCTAATAATTATATCTAACACATCAAGCTCACGCTTACCCAAAATAAAAAGTAAATTTTTATACCTATAATTCAAATATGTTATTTGAGCATCAAGAATAAAAATATCTAAATTATTAACTATTTCTTCATCAAAATTAAAAACAACAATCCCATAATGATGATCTTTAAACATAAAATCAACAACCACACCTAACCTGCACTCATAAAGTCCTTCAATAAAATCTAAAATTTGAATCTTAATCTTTTCTTTAGCAAGAATACCAATAGAAGAGCTATTATTTTGCCTAATAAAATAGGCATTTTTAAAATTTCCAAATGAAACTCTGTTATTAACTAGATCCAACTCCCCTTTATTACCTAAATTTTTAATAATGACTAAATCAAAATCTGACAAAAACACATTATAAGCAAAATCTACTAATGCATCCAAAGAAGTAAAATTCTTTGGAAAACTAGTAATACCAAATTCCAAAATGCTAAAATTTCTCCTTGAAAAGCTACAAGATAATATTAAAAGACTAAGAAATAAATTCTTCAAGCTCAAGTCTAGTTGTAACAATTTTAAAGACAAGACCATATTTCATTGCAGATTCACTACCTAACCAAAAATCTCTATCGGTATCTTTTTCAACCTTATCAAGTTCCTGACCAGTCTCTTTTGCAATAATATCATTAAGTTCACTCTTAACTTTATTAAGTTCATTTGTATAAATTTCAATATCTGTAGCAACTCCTTTAAAACCACTTAAAGGTTGATGCAATAAATATCTCGCATGAGGCAAAGAAAATCTACTCTTTGAATCTGCAGCCAAAAAAATTAAAGCACCAGCACTTGCCACAAGTCCAACTCCAATTGTAAAAACCTTAGGCTTTACAAAACGTATCATGTTAAAAATAGCAAACCCAGCATCAATATCACCACCCTCCGAGTCAATGTAAACGAATATCGGTTTATTGCAATCCGATGCTTCCAAAAATAATATTCTTTCCTGAAATAACTTAGAAGTATCTTTATTAATCTCGCCTGTAATAACTATTGATCTACTCTTTAATACAAACTCCAATGATTGCTGTATTTCTGTTTGCATCTTCATATCTTTAAAATCCATAAACTTACCTTTTCAACAAATATAATGTGATACATATTATAATTAAAAACAAAAGGTTTTTAAATGTCCATATCAACATAAGAAAGATAAACCACTAAAGATGACCAATATTTGAAAAAAAACAAGCTGAAATTGTTGATAATGAAAGATTTGAGAATAAATTACAAATAAAACAGAACTTAAAAAAAAGGAATATTTAAATGGAATATGAATTTGCAGTCATTGGTGGTGGCATTGCCGGGAGTACTTTAACTTATGAAATACTTCGAAGAAAAAAAAGTGTGATTCTCTTTGACAATGGAGCTGAGAAAGCAACAACTGTAGCAGGAGGGCTTATTAACCCTATTATGGGAAGAAAAATGAACATTGCTTGGAGAGAACCTGAAATTTTCACATTTGCAATTCAATACTACAAAGAAATGGAAAAAAATATTAACTGTGATTTCTTAAAAGAAAATCCTATTTTTAGACCATTTACCACAAAAACACAAAAAGATGAACTGATTTCAAAAATCAAAAATGATGAGAATATAAAAGACTTCATCACGGAAATAAAAAATGGAAAAATACACGATTTTTCCAATGACAATGATGGGGGCATACTAATAAAGGGTGCAATAATGAATACAAATTCATATATACAAACCCTTAAAAAGTACTTTACAAAGTATAAAGCATACATAGAAGCAGAAATCAATGAAGATGAAATTAAAACAAATGACAAATCTTTTATAATCAATGAATTTAAATTCAAAAAATTAATATTGACAAGAGGATACAAAGAAAAAATTGCAAGGCTTTTTTCATATCTTCCATTTAAACTAGCAAAAGGAGAAATACTTATAATAGAAATACAAGGATTAAATCTTAAAGAAATTTATAATAGGCATGTATCCTTAATACCTCTACAAGATAACAAGTTCTACCTTGGCGGAACTTACGAATGGAAAACGTTAGATACAAGCACAAACGAATGGGCAAAAAAAGAATTACTAAACAAGCTTAAAAAGATTACAAACCTAAATTACAAAGTAATACAACACAAAGCGCACATTAGACCCTCTACAGTTGATCGAGAACCCTTTCTTGGTGAACATCCAAAATATAAAAACATATTTATATTAAATGGATTTGGAACACGGGGAATATCAATGGCAGCATATTTATCTAAAAAGATTTTAGATTACATTGAAAACAAGTCTAATCTCCCAACTTATTACGATATTAAAAGATATGAAAATTTATATAATTCCTTAAAATAGACAAAATATCTTACAACTTCATTTTCTTTAAATTTTCATTTCAATAAATAATTTTCACTTGAAATATTTCTAAATTTACAAAAAAATAATATAATATCCAGGTGTATGAAAAATTAAAATCTAATAATCAAAATAATATTCACCTACATTTTATCAAGGCAAAGATTCTACATAAAATACCAAGGAGCATGTATTATTAAATTAAAAAATCATTTAAAAAAAATAAAAGATACCAATACAAATTCCATGATCAATTTCAAAACCAGTTTTGAAACGTATCTTTACACATTGCTAACAAAAAAATTTTGGGAGATTATTTTTGAACTTTAATATCAATATTCTTGGTACAGGAGGAACAAGACCACTACACAACAGATATTTAACTTCTGTTTTAATAGAATACCATGGAGAAAGCTTTCTCTTTGACTGCGGAGAAGCCACTCAAATGTCTCTTAGAAAACAAAAAATATCATGGCAAAAAATCAAAATGATTTGTATTACACATTTACATGCCGATCACATCACAGGTTTACTTGGAATAGTAATGCTGATGGCACAAAGTGGCAATACAAGGAAAGAACCTTTAACCATCATTGGACCTATTGGCATTAAAAAATATCTAGAAACAAACATAGAACTTTTACGAGTACATAAAAATTATGACATAATATACAAAGAAATAATAATCAATAAAACAGAATCAATTTTATATGAAGATAAAAAGAAAAGAATAGAATATATAAAACTTAAACATTCAATAGACTGCATCGGATATCTATTTATAGAAAAAAATAAGCCTGGAAAATTTGATACCCAAAAGGCAGAAAGTTTAAACATACCAAAAGGACCTATTAGAAAAAAATTACAGGAAGGATATGAAGTAATACTTAATGGAAAAAAAATATTACCTTCTGACATACTAGGAGAGCCTCAAAAAGGCCTAAAATTTGCATATATTACAGACACGGCTTACTTTGAAAAATTAAGCACACATATCAAAAATTTCAATTTAGTCATTATTGAGAGTACATTCAAAAACGAATTAAAAGAGGAGGCTAAAAAAAAATTACACTTAACAGCAAAATTAGCAGCAAAAATTACAAAAGAAGCAAAGGTCAATCAAACAGGACTGATCCATTTTAGTGAAAGATATACACTAAATAAAGATCTATGCGAGCTACTAGACGAAGCAAAACAAGAATATCCAAATGGAGAGATATTTTTAACAAAAGATGGAATGAGACTTAAAGCAAATAAAGATAAATTTGTTATAAAATAATAGTACTTAATAAGGAGACATTACATGATAAATGCAAAGAATATCACTAAAACATATGGCTCATTTACAGCTCTCTTTAATGTCAGCTTCAAAGTTAACGAAGGAGAGGTTCTTGGAATACTTGGTCCAAATGGAGCAGGAAAATCGACATTAATCAAAATTCTAACATCATTTCATTATCCAAATAAAGGCAATGTAAAAATCTTTGGAAAAGATATTACAGAAAATTCAAAAGAAATATTGCAAAATGTAGGATACATACCTGAAAAACTGGCTCTTTATCCTGAATTATCTGTTAAAGAGTATTTAAATTTTATATCAGAAATCAAAGGTGTTAAAAATCCAAAAAAAGAAATAGATAAGGCAATAGGTATTTTTAAGCTTGAAGGTGTCCAAAACAAACTAATATCTGCACTATCAAAAGGATTTAAGCAAAGAGTAGGCATAGCTGGTGCTATAATCAATAATCCCAAACTTGTAATACTTGATGAACCTACAAATGGGCTTGATCCAAACCAAATTATAGAATTTAAAGAATTTTTAAAAGAACTTACAAAAACTAGCACAATACTGTTTTCTTCTCACATTTTAAGCGAAGTTGAATCAATTTGTAAAAGAATAATTATTATTAATAATGGAGAAATTATTGCTGATGATACTAAGGAAAATATAATTAAAAACAGACTTAAAGAAACTGAGCTAGATCTCATTATTTATAAAGATTCTGGAACAACAAAAGAATATTTCAATAACAATGACATATTTACCTCAATTAAAATAGAAGAGTACGAGACAGAAATAAATGTTTCATTAAGACTTGCACCTGATAAAACTGAAAAAGAACTTTTTAATTATGTTGTAAGTAAAGGAATGATAATAAAAGCAATGATTCCAAAACATGAAAGTTTAGAAAAAATATTTAGTAAACTAACAAAGGAGAAAAAACAATGAAAATAGATCTAAGACAATCCTTAGCTTTGTCAAAAAAAGAATTAAAAGTTTTATTTGGCACACTAACTGCATATGTTGTAATGTTATTTTTCCTAATATTTATAAATTTTTCTTTTATTTTCTTATCAGGATTTTTTATTAAAGACAATGCATCATTAATGTCTTATTTCTCATCAATGCCTATCATTTTAATGTTAGTGCTTCCAGCTCTCAGTATGGGAGTATTCTCAGAAGAGCATAAAACAGGAAGCATTGAATTACTTTATGCACTACCAATAAGTCCACAAGAGATAGTACTTGGCAAATTTATCACACTTAAGATATTTACATTAATACTTTTTGCTCTCACACTACCACTAACAATAATGACAATTTTCATGGGCGAATTTGACCTTGGTATAATATTTCTTCAATATTTAGGAATAATACTTTATTCTTACTCAGTGCTTAGCATGGGAGTATTTATATCATCTATTACTAGAAGTCAAATAGTGTCTTACATACTAAGTGTATTTATCTTAATCATAATAGTCTTTTCAGGAAAGTTAGTAATGATATTTGGAAAAGACAATATATTTGGACAAATACTCAATTTTATCTCAATTACTAATCATTTTAGTTACTTTAATATGGGAATATTAAACTTATCAGATCTTATCTACTTCATTACATTTTCAGTTACATTTTTGATGTTAAGTTCATATAGCATAAGATTAAAAAAATGGAGATAATTATTTTATGAAAAATAAACATAAAGAGATTCTAAATTTAACCTTAAATCTTACAATAATATTTTTGCTCTTTTGCAACATATCTATTTTTATTTTTAAAATAGATTTTACTAAAAACAGAGCTTTTACAATTTCTAAAGTTACAAAAGATTTGATTTCAAATGCAAATGAAAACATATATATTACTTACTATAATTCTGCAAGTCTTGGAAATTATTTTGCATTTCCAGAACAAATAAAAAACTTTCTAACAAGCTTTGCTGATTCTTCAAGCGGAAAAGTAATTTATAGAGAAATAGATGCTGACAAATTAACCACTCCTTTAGAACAAATTGGAATTCCATCCCAACAAATCGATCTAAGAGAAATCAATCAACTTTCAATACTCAAAATATACTCAGGAATTGAAATAATTTATGAAGGCAAACGCGAGGTACTCCCAATAGTAACAGAAATTAGCAACTTAGAATATGATCTTGCAAGCAGCCTGGATAAGCTAATAAATAATACAAAAAAAGTATTAGGACTTGTGTTTGGAGATGCCAAATTAAAAGCAACACACAAAAATTTCATAGAAATAATGCAGAAAGCTTTCAAAACAGAAGTTAAAGAAATAAATCCCAATAATGAAGAATTAAAAGACATAAATGGATTATTTATAATTGGCTCTAAAGAAATAAATGGAGAGACTTTGAGAAAAATTGACGAATTTATTGTTAATAACGGAAAAGTCTTATTTACTACAAGTAAGATTGATTATAATCCTCAAAACCCATATAACACAACTTCAATCAAATCCGAACTTTTCAATCTAATTGAAAGTTACGGCATCAAATATAATGATAATATTATACTTGATAAAAAAGCACCAAGTCTTTTTTTAGGGGGTAATTTTCAAACTTACTACCCATGGATCTTGATTGATAAAAGTAATATCATAGATCTCGGTAATCCCTTACTTAAAAACTTCTATGATGCCATAATTCCTTGGGGTAATTCAATAGATCTGATAGAAACTAAAAACAATGGCGATATAAAATATTTACCCCTATTTGCAAGCTCTAAAGAATCTTGGCAAGTTAATGATGAAGAAGTTGCAAGCATAGCTATGCATTCATTTAACGTGCCAAAAACCTTTGAGAAAGAAGATAAGCAAAAAATTCTTGGATATTCAGTTGAAGGACAAATTAAAAGTTTCTATAAAGATAAAAAATCTGAAAATTCAAAAATAATTTTATTAGGCTCAAGCATGATATTTAGTGATTATATGTATAATGGTTCACCCTCAAACTTTGAACTTGCCGGAAGAATTTCTGATTACTTGATGCAAAAGGAAGCGTTTTTTAGCATTAAATCAAGAGAAGTACGTTCAAAATTAAAATTTATAAATTCATCAAAAGAAATGTTAAATGCAAAATTTTCATTAATAATCATAAATTTAATTATATTGCCTATAGCAATAATAATATTTGGACTTATTAGATTTACCAAAAAAAGAAGAATCAATTAATCAAGGAGAGTTTATGGACAATAAAAAAATGTTGCTAGGAATGAAAGAAAACATAAAAATAGTAATAATTGTAATATTAATATCCACATTTTTGTTAGGAATAATATTTTCCAATCAAAATCAAGTTGCAAGGCTTCTAGAAGAAAAATTTTTTACAGTAGATTTCAATCAAACTGCAAAAATCGAGACAGAACTTGACGGAATAATTACAAAATCGGGAAAAGGTTGGGAACTTCAATATAACGACATAAAACTTCCAATTGATGACAAAAAAGTCAACTCTATGATCCAAGATCTAGAAAAACTTCAAAAAAATCAACTTGTAAGTAGAGATCCAAAAAAACATAAAGAACTAGGAATAAAAGAAAAACCAGATTTTAAATTCTTCGACGATAAAAATAATTTGCTAACAGAAATATTTATTGGAAATTCAGATGAAGGGGATTCAAGATTATCTTACATAAAAAACAGTGATTCAAACGTATATTTAACAAACAATATCTTCCTATCTTACAAAGGCAACTCTTACAATACATTCTCAAATACTAAACTTTTTGATGAACAAAACACAAAAATAGAACGTTTATCTCTCAAAGTATTAAATAAGCCAAAAAAAACTGAAGAAGATACAATACACAATGATTATAATATATCTATTCAAGACGGTCTTTACTTCTTCAATAAAGAAATACTACGCAATGAAAAAGTCTTACAAATGATCCAAGAATTCACAACAGATGGTATTGAAATAGATAAAACCAAAATCAACGACTATGATCTCCAATATAATATTGAAATACAATGGAATAACAAAGGTGTTAATAATATTGATGTTTATTTCAATAAAGATGAAAAAAACAGAGACATCCTACTAAAGAGAGATAATGATGTATATTACTATATCACTAACAAGTGGACTTTCTTTGACATATTTAACTTAGAGAAAAAGATAAAAATTAAAGATAATGATCCTAATGAAGCTAATCTAAAAGATAATAACGATCATCATGATCACCACCATTAATATCTCGATATATGCAATATAAAACAAAAACAGAAAAACAAAAATAGGCAAGAGATATTACAAAGAGATAAAAATGTAAAATGTAGACTATCCTGCTCTTTGGCAGGATATTATAATATACAACTAAACTAACAAGGGCATTACTCAATTCAAAATTAACTTTAATTCTTCTTATAAAAACACTATTTTTAAGAAAAGTCGGTTCTAATTTATCAGTCAGTTTATAAATTAAATCATCTTTTGATTTATAAATCAATATTCCATTTACCGATGAGAGTAAATAATAAGAATTAACCAAATCATTATCAAATAAAGTTTTATCGAAATAATTTTCTAAATCTAAATCCTTAAAAAAATCTATGTTATATGATTTTACATCATCTATTAAATCATCAAAATCAAAATTAATCTGATTTAAAAATTCATTAATAAAATAAAAAAAAGTCAAAAATAAAAATAAAACTGAAGCAACAAAAAACAAAAAATAATATCTAATTAAATAAATAGCCCTACTCTCTTACTAGTAAACGCTTAATTTTTTGTAAAATCTCATATTCTTTTTTAATTTTAAAACTATTACCCTTAGAACTAGACTCAAGATCACTTTCCAATTTACTAATAAAACTAATTAATATAACCCGTTCTTCATCACTCAACTTAATCTTACTCAAATACTCATTGTCATTAAACTTATTTATTATAGTCTCAACATCAGAAAAACTAAAATCGGAAACATAATTCTCATCGCTGACCTCTTGTCCCTTTAAAGAACACAAATCCAATTCTTCATCCTGCTCAAACTTTTCTTCCAAATCACTTACCTCAGCATCATAGAGATTTTCTTCCTCTAAATCTTCAATACAACATTGCAAGTCTACACAATTTAAATCTGCCTTTAACACATCTTCAAAATTATCAAGCTTTTTTAAACCAGAAGAAATATTATCAATTTCTTGATTTTGTCTCAAAATATCATTACCAACAACAGTATCTCTTTTACTCAAAGATGCATCATCACTCAAATTCACATCCACACTATCAATTTTATGAACAGCAATATCATTAAAATTACTTAATTCTTCATCTCCTTCCTTAAATTGCTCGCCATTTAAATCTTCTAAGCTTTTGTCTAAATATTCAATTTTATCTAAACTATCACCCAAAGAATAATCATGATCCCTCAAATTATCTTGCTCATAAGATGAAACATTCTCTTCCTCTACAATTTCTATACTAGAGGGTTCTTCATCAAGTATAAAATTACCTAAATGAGCACTATTTTTTACCTCCAAGTCAATATTAACAGAACTTTGATCAACTATAGATTCTCTTAAAATTTTATCCTCTCTATCTAAGCTTGTTACCAAATCCTGAACCTTACTATCATCTCCATTAACAACATTAACTAAACCAAAAGAAGAAGACTCACTTAACGAATCATTATCCTGGGATGTAGTAAAATCAATACACACAGGCTCTATATTTTCTTCATCTTTTTTATTAGATAACGAATCAACAACATTATGAATATTGTCATCTGCGTTTGAAGACAAAGTATGATCGATATTCACACTACTAGATTCATCTCTAAGAGCTTTGTCAAAAGAAACACCTATATCTGCACCATTATCCGATTTATTACTATTACTAAAACTTTTTTTGTTATCCCTTGAAATTTCATTAAGACCTTCAAGCAGAGCATCTAGCTCTTCTTGATTAAGTGAAACATTTGGTAAATTATTTTCTTTTCTTACTAATTCACCAAACTCATTCTCTTTAACATTAGTCTCATTCTGAAAATTCATAAGATTCATTGTTTTTAAACTAGGATTATCAAGTTCCTCATGAGCACTCAAACTACGCGTAAGTATTTCATCTTCAACCTTTGAAATACGACCTTCAACTTTTTTTAAATAATCAACTAACTCACTATGTCTTTGTTTTAAAGAATAATCAAGTCTTAATAATTTTTCATCTAAAAGCTCTTCAATCTCCTCAGAACGCAGAGAAATAACTTTACCATTAACTGAATGCTGTAAAAATACACCATCTATATCGAAATCAACTTCTCTAGGGCCCTCCTTGATAAAAAAAGAATTTTTATGATTTGTCATATTAAAAAGTTCTTCTCCAACTCTATTCAAACAAAGATTATAACAACCTATAGTCAACAACTATATACTTGTAAATATAATATATTAAAGATATAATTACAAGATAATATGTCTTTAACAAAAAAAATTATGTTATCTACTTATACAGGAGTAATAAGTTATTTTATAATTACACCAATCTTTGGAGAGACAGGGATTATTAATTACAACAAATTAAATAATAATCTAATTTTAATGAAAAGCCATACTGAAAAATTAAAAGAAATACAAAAAAACTTAACAACAAAGTACATTAATTTGCAAATATCTAAACCAACAATTCTAAAAGAAGCTAGTAAATTAGGATATTATCCTAAAAATTCCATAATCATAAAGGATCTTGATGAAGATGAAAACTACTACCAAGGCAATTTTTTAAATATAAAACACACATCAGAAAACAAAAACATAGGCAAAAATTTTTACTTAATCTCAATAGTAATTTCACTAATATTTTACTTTTTATTAAGTTATCTAGACAAAATAAAATTTTAAATAAAAGAAAGTAAAAGGAGATAGAATTACAGCTGCATTTATTCTAAAAAATATATTATATATGTTGCTTAATGCTATTATATCAACATTTTTTTGCATATCATTGCTAAACATATTTTCTAATAATAATTCAAACATCCCATTTATACAAAAGAATATATTTAAAGATTATTTGGAATATATTGGAATACTTAAGAGCATCGAAAGCTATAAATTAATATACGACTTTGACCCAAACATTCCCCTAAGCAAAAGTCATTTTGTTAAACATATTGCAAGTAACTTATACATAGTTTATGAAACAAAATATAAAGGAATAATATGGGGAACACCTCACAATTCCCCTCTTACAAACGGTAAATCACCAATGAGAACAATTTTTAGCAAAATGAAAAATACATTAAAAATATCAATACCAGGTATCGTACTGTCTTATGTCATAGCCATTTTTTTTATTATCATTTGGACTTTATTTATAAAAAACAAAATTTTAAATAATATTTTAGAATACATAATGTTATTCTTGCATTCACTACCAAGAAATCTGACTGTAATATTAATCGTTTCTCTACTCTACTATCTAAAAGTAAATCCAAAAAATTTAATAATAGGTGGATTTGCATGGTTTTTTTCATTTTTCATATTTAATGCAGTCATTTTTAAACAATCCCTAGACAAAAATTTATCCGAATTTTATATAATATCTGCAAAATCAAGGGGAATAAAAATTTTTAAAATAATAACAGTCCATGCATTAATTCCCTCTTTAGTTCCATTAATTACCAATCTTAGACCTATTCTAGCAACAGCTTTCTTTGGTTCATCTTTTATTGAAATAATGTTTGGAATTGATGGAATTGGGGCTCTAACAATTAATGCAATAAAAAATAATGATTATATTGTTTACAGAGATTTGTTATTCGTTGGTGTATTTATTATGCTCATACCAAATTTAATAACAGATATTCTAACATATAATGTTAATCCCTATAAGGACGTACTAGAATAATAATGTATAAATTCAAAAAACTATATGTTATAGTATCAGGAATCTTCATCTCATTTTTAATGATAACTCCTAAGTTAATTAATGAAGGTTCAAAATTTGCAATATACAAAAAAGATCCAAATAAAACATACATTCAAACAATAAACAAACTACCTCAAACACCAACAGCCTCACATCCTCTAGGAACGGATAAAATGGGCAGAGATATATTAGCAAGACTAATACTTGCCACTAGAAACTCTATTTTACTTGCTTTTAGTTATGCAGCAATTTCTGCAATAATTGGAATTTTTATAGGAATAATAATAGGAAACTTAAAATTTAAAACTTGTCTGATAATTTCAAAACCAATAGAAGCACTACAAACAATACCATTTTCTTACATATTAATGCTAATTTTTTACTACTTTGCAAAACAAAAAAATTATAACATATTAGAAGTTTCATTTACTCTAGCCTTAATACACGGATGGATCAAATTTTCATTCATAACAAGAAATAACACACTAATAATTAAAAATCTTGACTACGTGCATGCAAGCAAGATTATAGGTGCAAGTCAATTTAGAATAATCACATATCACATATTTCCGGAAGTTTTAACATCAATATCATCAATAATTCCCCTACAAATCTCAAAAAGTCTAACTACATTTGAAGTAATAAATTTTTTACAACAAGAAGATAAAAGCTCTTATCCAAGCCTTGGAGAACTTTTAGGATATATAGAAATGGGAAGAGAATACTTTTGGATATGGTCAAAACCCTTAATCATATTACTCATCATTAACATTATACTAACATCAATAAGTTTAAAACTTAAAAAACATATGAAATCCTTCATTTCATCATAAACTACAATCAAACAAGTCTTGGTGCAAATTTCTCTAAAAAACAATTCTTGCAAGTCTTACTACGTGAAGTACAAATATCTCTCCCATGCTTATTAATAGCCATAGAAAATTTATATTGCTTATCATAAGATATTTTACTCTTTAAATCTAATTCAATTTTTAAAGGTGTTCTTTCAAATGTAATCCCATGTCTGATAACAACCCTACTAAAATGAGTATCTACAATTATAGCCGGCTTATCATAAACAACTCCAAGAATAACATTAGCGGTTTTCCTACCTACTCCTGGCAAAGACACAAGATCAAAAATATTATTTGGAATAATACCTTTAAAATTTTCTAAAACCATTCGTGCACAATTTATAATATTCTTAGATTTATTTGAATAAAATCCTAACTTATAAATTAAGTTCTCAACATTTATCAAATCAGCATTCGCCAAACTCTCAAAATCCCCATATCTTTTAAAAAGCTCAGGTGCAATCTTATTGACCATATTATCAGTTGTCCTTGCACTCAAAATTACCATTATCAAAAGCTCATAACTATTTCTGAAATTTAAAAAAGGTTTAACATCTGGATATCTGGATAAAGTTTCATCTACAATCAAATCAATATCAAGCATAAAATAATTATAAAACATCCACAATTTTAACAAAACATAAAGTAACAATATTTTTATTGACAAGGGGTTTTCAACATGATATACTCAAATTTAGGCTCAAAAGCGCTAATAGCTCAACTGGACAGAGCAACAGACTTCTAATCTGTAGGTTTTAGGTTCGAGTCCTAATTGGCGCGTAACTTTTTCGGGACATGGCCTAGCGGCTAAGGCACCTGCTTTGGGAGCAGGGGAGCGTGAGTTCGAATCTCACTGTCCCGACTGTTTCTATAATAATATAAAGGAAGAACAAAACTTTGTTCTTCCTTTTTCAATTACTTAAACAATGTCTAGTCAAAAAAAACAATTTAAGATACTTTTTTTAAAGTATTTAGATCCAAAATAATAATCTTTTTAGATGCATCTTGCAAATAAACATGCCCTGCATTAACAGTAAAACTTGTAAATGGCAAAACTTCATCCTCTGATAAAATAAACTCACTCAAATCCCTTGAAGAAAACTTTGCTAATTTCCAAACATTATTATCCTTAACAACTACCAAAATCATTTTTGAATCAACAAAAAGAGAAGAATCTCTACTTAACTCAAAGTTTGCCTCAGATTCAACTTTTAGATCTTTTGCCTTATTAAGCAACTGAAGCTTTGCAATACCTGAACAAAGTTTTATAGCTACAAAATCATCCTCTCTCTCATAAACTCCATATCTTCTAATACCATACTGAGAAATTTTCTTATCCAATTGGTCTTTATCTGAGTCAATTAACCTAAGGACTCCTAAATTCGTATTGGGATTTAAAACCTCTAAAAATACAGGTTTATGATTTTCATTTTCAAGAGACAATTTATCTACAGCTTCTTGTTGAACCAACTGATCTTTAGAATTTAAAGGCTTATTGGACAAGGGCTTAGATGATAGATTATTTGAAACACTAGAAGTGCTCTTAGGAGTATCATCAGTAGCTTTCTTAAGTTGTTTTTTCAACTCTTCAGCCGAATTCAATTTTTTATCTTTGGCTGATAAACTTACTTCCCTGGGTTTTGGAAAATTCCTATCTTTTTTAACTATATCTTTTTGCTTATCTAATTTTTTCTGTGACTTCTTAAGCCCTTCTGCTTTATTCTTTAAAATATTCCTCTCGACTATTTTGTCATTAATTTGCTTCTTAATACCTGTCTTTTCAACATCATCAGTAGCCTTCTCAAATTGCTTTTTTAAATCTTCAGACGACTTTACTTTTTCATCTTTTTTTGAGGAACTTACTTCCCCAGGTTTTGGCAAATTCCTATCTTTAACTGCATCCCTTTCAATTATTTTATCATCAATCTGCCTCTTAATTTCTTCCCTCTCAGCATCATCAGTAACCCTATCAAGCTGTTCTTTCAAATCTTCAATAGTTTCAGTTAATTGCAATTTTTCATCTACTTTTGGCGAAATTATGTCCCCAGGTTTTGGCAAATTCTTATCTTTAACTGCATCCCTTTCAATTATTTTATCATCAATCTGCCTCTTAATTTCTTCCCTCTCAGCATCATCAGTAACCCTATCAAGCTGTTCTTTCAAATCTTCAATAGTTTCAGTTAATTGCAATTTTTCATCTACTTTTGGCGAAATTATGTCCCCAGGCTTTGGCAAATTCTTATCTTTGTTCTCCTTATCAATACTTTCTTGTATTTTATCTTTAACTATATCCCTTTGCCTATCCAACCTATCCTGAGAACTATTTAATTTTTTCTGTGATTTCTTAAGCTCTTCTGCTTTATTCTTTAAAATATTTCTCTCGACTATTTTGTCATCAATTTGCTTCTTAATACCTGTCTTTTCAACATCATCAGTAGCCTTCTCAAGTTGCTCTCTTAAATTATCAATAGTCTCGGTTAATTCATCATCAATGCTTCTCAAAGTAACAGACTCAACATCAATCTTTTCCTGATCAATATCACGAATTTCATCCTGTACATCGGTTAGATCTCTTGCAAAGTCCGTACCAACTTCTTCATTTTCACTTAAAAGAGATATTACCACCTTCTCTGTAACTATTTTGTCAAGATCAACATCTGATTCAATGTTGCCTGATAAAATATTTCTCTTAAGAGGAATAAAAATATGAGTTTTACCAGCCCATTGGCTATAAACTCTTGAGAGTCCTACATTATGCTTACTTAAATCTTTAAGGGCAGGCTGAATATAAGAATCACTATAATACTCCAAATCACCTCGGTAAGTAGCATTATATATTGTAATAGCTTTAGCAAGTAATTCTGCACTCTCTTTACTGTAACTAAAACCTTCCATTAAATACCCTATGAGTATTTTTCTAAGATTTAAAATACTATCAAGAGAAGATCTCTCACCAATAATAAAAACATCTGAACTACTCTTTTCATCCTCACTGTCAATATACCTATCAACATAATATTTATTGTAATAATTAGATTTGTTATTGATTAAATTCCTAGCTAAAAATTCACCAATACCTACTATTTGCTGATAAGTATCTGTAGAATCATAAGGACCCCGATAATTAACAAATTCAAGATCCATATTAATAAAATCTTTCAACTTTTTCTTATCAACTTCTCTAGAATGAAAAGTAAAAACATTGAAAAAGATGAACAAAAAAATAAAAAGTACCCATATTCTTTTCATAATAAAATTCTCCCATAGTCAATTATAAACCCTATTATTAACTAAATCAGCATAAATTAAACATCAATTCTAATACACTATAATAAGATGTATTTAACAAATGATAACATAAAACTAGCAACAAAATGAATCAAAGCGCTACAATAATTTCATTAACACACTGATTAATTTTGTCAGAAAAATTTTGTCGCTTTATAAATTTCAAAAGAGTTAAATATTTATTTCTATACTTTTTAAGATTATCCTCTGTAGAATTCAAAATTATCTTGCGCAAGCTTAGAAGAACAGCATAAGCTATCTCTAAACTGCCCTGATAATTCAATATTACATAATGAATATAATTATACACAAGTTCATCTTGCCCATAATAATATTCAAACTTAGCAATACTTTTAACCAATTGAATTACATTGCTAATATCCTTTTCTTCAATCGCTATATTAATAAAACTCTTAACTGAATCTGCATCATCAACATATATAAAATACTTATAAAGTTGCCCTCTTTGAGCTATTCTATCTATTCCATTTTTTGGAGCAAGCCAATTATTAATAGCTTTTTTATATAAACCCAAATATTTTTTAGGAAAACTACCATATTTAATTACCAGAGAATCTAGAGTACTTAAAAAAGTATCATAAACCCTCCTATTGTAAGGAGAATTCAACATTTCATCAAGAGCCAAATAAATATCCTCATGATCTATTAAATATTTTTCGATAAAATCTATTCTATTTTGATGATACCTATTACCTAATGTATGATTCCAAACAATAACATCAAGTTCATCTTTATATTCATAATAGTAAGTAGTTAATATCCAATTAAGCCCACCAGTAGCAATGATTCCAACATTAGCTACAAGCCCCGATATTTCCTTCATACCATCATATCTATCAACCGGGTTGAAATATTCATCAAGAGCTAAAACACCATTTGATTTCATAACAATAAAAAGATTTTTGTTATCATAAAGCACAGCTTCCTTAAGCTTTAAAGATAAATTTTTAGAAAACATAAGTTCAAAGTTTTTACTTAAATTAAAAAAACCCCCATTATCAGACACTGCAACATATTCTCCATTAAACTTTTCAAATAAAAAATTAATAGGATAGTTCAAACTAATAGAATTTAACATATCACCAAAATCACTATCATACACAACAATATCTCCAGATTGATATCCAACAATTATCTCATTATTAGTACTTATCATTAATACATTGGGAAAAGAAATAAGAGAAACACTCCATATTTTCTCTCCCTCAGGATTAAAAGCAAACATTCTATAATGTTCATTTGCAATATAGAAATTACCATTTTCAAGAACAACAGAAGAAGTCACTGCCTTTCCTTCTATATTCACCTCAAAAATTTTCTGGCCATCACCAAGTCTTAAAGCAATAACTCTCTCATTAGCCTGAGGAATTAAAATATAACCATTCCCCATTGAAGGAGCTTTTATAGGAGAAGCATCTAAACTATATCTCCATATAAGCTTTCCTCTTCTAATCTTTTGAACTTCATTACGTCCTGTAATAATATAATACCCACTACCAAAATCCTTTAAGAGAAAAGGATAGGGAACTCGATCTAACCTATAAGAATATTTCTTATCTAAAGACACAGTATAAGTTATCAACCACCTATCCTTTGTTAACACCGTAATAGTATTACGTAGCTCATCAAGAATAGGACTTCCTAAAATCTGCCCCGTTAAAGCTTTCTGAAAATAAAGGTTAACATTTGCTGAAAGGGAAAAACAAACACCTAAAAATATAAAAATACAAATATTTAACTTCAAAACCATAAACATCCTGTAATGGTTAAACATATAACTAAAGTTTCAAGCTGGCATGTCCTTCATAAAACTTATCCCTTAACTCCTTAACTTTAGGATCATCAATATACTCTGAAAAAGTCATAAAACGATCAATTATACCATTAGGTACAAACTCAATAATTCTATTAGCAATGGTATCAATAAATTGATGGTCATGAGACGTAAATAATACAACTCCTTTAAAATCTCTAAGACCGGTATTTAAAGATGTAATTGCTTCAAGATCTAAATGATTGGTCGGTTGATCTAACAATAATACATTAGCCCCACTAAGCATTATCTTTGAAAGCATACACCTTACCTTTTCACCCCCTGAGAGGATATTAACTTTTTTTAAAGCCTCATCTTGACTAAAAAGCATTCGTCCCAAAAATCCTCTAATATAAGTTTCATCCTGATCCTTTGAATACTGCCTTAGCCAATCTACCAAACTTAAATCCACACTAAAATATTCTTCATTATCCTTCTTAAAGTACGCAAAATTAACAGTAGTGCCCCATTCATAATGCCCCTTATAATCTCTATCTTCATTGGTGATTACATCAAAAAGAAAACTTGCCGAGATTGGACTGCCTAAAAAAACAATCTTTTGCCCAGGTTCTACAACAATGCTAAACCTGTTTAAAATATGTTGTCCTTCAAACTCCTTAGTCAAATTTTTAATTGTAATAACATTTTTTCCAAGATCTCTCTCACTCTTAAAGTTAACATAAGGGAATTTCCTTGAAGATGGTTTTAGATCTTCAACTTTAATCTTATCAATTAACTTCTTTCTCGAAGTTGCTTGTCTAGATTTTGATGCATTACTTGAAAACCTTTGAATAAAACTCTTAAGTTCTGCTATTTTCTCTTCAGATCTTTTCTTAGCATCTTTTAGTTGCTTATTAAGAATTTGACTGGTTTCATACCAAAAATCATAGTTACCAAGATAAACTTGAATTTTTCCATAATCAATATCAACAATATGAGTACAAACTTGATTTAAAAAGTGCCTATCATGTGACACAACAATAACTGTATTTTCAAAATTAATCAAAAATTCTTCTAGCCACTTAATCGATTGAATATCAAGATTATTAGTAGGTTCATCAAGAAGTAATATATCAGGCTCTCCAAACAGAGCTTGCGCTAAGAGTACCCTTACTTTTAAAGCTCCCTCAATATCTCTCATTAAATTAGAATGAACCGACTCATCTATGCCCAGACCTCTAAGAAGTACCGCAGCATTAGACTCAGCCTCATAACCTCCAAGTTCGGCAAATTCAGCCTCAAGTTCTCCAGCCCTAATTCCATCTTCATCGCTAAAGTCAGGCTTTTCATAAATTTCATCTTTTTCCCTTTGCACAGCATAAAGCTTCTTGTGACCCATGATTACAGTATCAATAACCCTAAAATTATCATAAGCAAACTGATTTTGCTCAAGCACAGCCATTCTTTGATTTTTTGCAATTGACACTTCACCTTTGCTCGGTTCAATCGTTCCACCTAAAACTTTCAAAAACGTACTCTTACCTGCACCATTAGCTCCAATTATCCCATAACAATTTCCAGAAGAAAACTTAAGATTAACATCTTTAAATAAAATTCTCTCTCCAAATGCAACTTCTAAATTACTCACTGTTATCAAACTATTTTTCCACCTAAATTTGACATTTTATTAAAAGAATTATCTTTAAAATCAGATTAAGTTTCAAGTATTATCTAAATATATTGACTTAATACTTCAATTTTTCGTATATTTATATTATCAAATTAAGGAGATGTTTGAAAATGAAAAATATTAAACCTTTAGCTGATAGAGTTTTAATAAAAATAAAAGAAGCCGAAAGTAAAACAATTTCAGGACTATATATACCAGAAAATGCAAAAGAAAAAACAAACATTGGGACAGTTATAGCTATTGGCTCTAACAAGGAAGACATTACTGTTAAAGTTGGAGATACAGTGCTTTATGAAAAGTACGCTGGAGCTGCTGTCAAGATTGAAGAAAAGGAACACTTAATCCTAAAAGCAAAAGAGATAATAGCTATTATAGAAGAATAAAAGAACAGAGAAACTAAAGTTTAAGTTTAGTTTCTCTTACAAAGGCAAAACCTTAAAATGAGCGGTTTACGTCCTATTATCCTAGTCAAACAAATCAAATTCAGGTTGATATATAACAATAATAATGTTACTTCTCAAGGTAGTAACTTTTTTTAAAAGTGAATTTTTATAAATGAGTAAATCACTTTATGATTTACTCATTTGTTACTTTACTAATGAATAAATTAATATTTAAAGATAAAACCATATATTCAAGTAAATTTAAAGATATTTATTATAATCCACAATACGGACTTGAAGAGAGTATTTATGTATTCATCAAAGGCTGTGAACTAGACATAGACTTAGCAGATCTACAAAGTGCAACAATTGCAGAATTAGGATTTGGAACTGGTCTTAATTTAATAGCACTTTTAAAATATTTAAAAGAAAATAACCTCAAAACAAAAATTAATTATTATTCAATTGAAAAATTTCCACTGAAAAAGGAACAAATCAAAAAAGTATCACAAATTTTTAGCAAAGATATAAATTATTTTAAGACACTGCTTAAAAAATATCCTAACACCCCAACAAAAAACATAAAGTACAAAATAACAAACAATATTAATTTAAAAATTTTAGTTGGAGAGGCCAAAGAAAAGCTTAAAGAGCTGCCAAAATACATAGATTACTGGTTTTTAGATGGGTTTAGTCCAAGCAAAAATCCCAAAATGTGGAATAAAGAAATATTCACCATAATTACAAAAAAGAGCAAAATTGGAACTAAACTTTCAACATTTTCTGCAGCAAGAATTGTAAAAGATGGCCTAAAACTCGCTAATTTTAATTACTCTAGAATAAAAGGATTTAACAATAAAAAACATATGATAAAAGCACAAAAAAAACAATAAAAGGGCAAAAATGTGAATGTTAAAAACACATCTTAATGATTATACACAAAAGCTGTCTCAATAAACAAAATACTAAAAATACTGACCGTAAACGCAACATAATTACAAGTAAAATCATAACTTAAAAGGTTTTTACTATTTTTTTAAATTATGAATATAATTGTTAATTTTTGCAATAAAAGAATCAAATTCTTCTAATTTTGACTTCTCAAGATCAATAATCTCCTCAGGAGCATTTGATAAAAAGTCTTGATTTTGAAGCTTTGCCAAAACTAAATGCTTAAGTCTCTCATATTTCTCTAGTTGTTTACCAAGCTTTACAAGCTCTTTCTCAATATCTATTAGACTCTTAATATCTGCAAAACTCTCAAAATCAACATTAGGAACTCCTATCATACCAACATAATTTTCATTGTAAAAGATGCAATCAAAGTTAATTAGCTTCTTTGCAATATGCTCATGTTCCTTAAAATAGCTCTCGTATTTAAAAGTATTACCAAATCGCAAAGCAACATTAATCTTAATATTAGGAACTATACTAAATTCACTCCTAAGAGTTCTAATTGACACAATAAATTCTTTCAATAAATTGAACCGATGATACTCTTCCTTAAAATCTCTTTGACTAACACACTCAGGATACTTTTCTAATGCTAATATATTTTGCAAAGACGTAAACTTAGAATAAATCTCTTCGGTAATAAAAGGTATAAAGGGATGCATAATGAGTAAAGATTCTTTCAAGAAAAATATCAGTTTAGAAATAGTTATATTTTGAAAATTAATATCATTACTATTTAAATTAATTTTACTAATTTCAATGTACCAATCACAAAAATCATTCCAAAAAAATTCATATACTGCTTTAGCAGCCTCATTATACTTATAATTTTTAAAAGCCCAATCTATAACGGCAACAGTTGAATTTAAACTCGTAAGTAACCATTTATCGATATCATCTAACTCAAAATTGTCTAATACTAGCCTACCCTCTAAATTTGATAAAATAAATTTAGACGCATTAAATACTTTATTTAAAAACTTAGCTCCAAACATAAAATCTTTAGTGTCAATATTCAAATCCTGACCTTGCACAGATAAAAATGCAAGAGTAAAACGTAAAGCATCACTTCCATACTGATCGATAATTTCAAGAGGATCTATGCCATTACCTAAAGATTTTGACATTTTTCTACCCTTTTTATCTCTTAACAGGGGTGTTATATATATATCTTTAAAAGGAACTTGTCCTGTAAACTCAAGTCCTGCCATTACCATTCTTGCTACCCAGAAAAATATTATGTCATAAGCAGTAACCAAAGTATTTGTAGGATAATAATTTTTAAAATCAAGAGTAACTTTTGGCCAGCCAAGAGAAGAAAATGGCCATAACCAAGAAGAAAACCAAGTATCAAGTACATCTGGATCTCTAAAGAAACTTCTGCCCTTATATTCTTCTCTTAGAGAAGGATCAAATTCACTAACAATAATCTCTCCTGTTTTAACATCATACCAGGCAGGAATTCTGTGTCCCCAAACTAACTGTCTAGATATACACCAATCTCTAATATTTAATAACCAATGTTTATATGTATTTTCCCACTTTTTAGGATAAAACCTAATCTCACCATTTTTTAAAGCTTGCAAAGCAGCATCAGCTAATGGTTTCATTCTTACGAACCATTGATTTGATAAATAAGGCTCAATGATCTCTCCAGATCTATGACAATGCCCAACCTGATGTTTATGATTCTTAACATCTATTAAAAATCCTCTGTCTCTTAAATCCCTTTCTATCTTGTCTCTTGCAACACTCACACTTAAACCTTGATACTCAATTGGAACACTTTCATTAAGTTTTGCATTCTTAGTTAAAATATTTATCTTAGCAAGATCATGCCTTTTTGCAATTTCAAAGTCATTAGAATCATGAGCGGGTGTTATTTTTAAAGCACCACTACCAAATTCCATATCAACATAACTATCTGCTATTATTTTAACCTTTCTATTTGCAATAGGAATTGTAACGTCTCTACCAATCAAAGATTTATACCGATCATCATTAGGATTAACAGCAACAGCCACATCTCCAAACATTGTCTCAGGTCGAGTGGTTGCAACTTCAATAAAGTTACCATCATCTAATAAATACTTAATAAAATAAATTTTTCCAATAACATCTCTGTACTCAACCTCTTCATCACTAACAACACTTCCAGACCCAGGATCAAGGTTGACAAGATATTCTCCCTTATAAATAAACCCCTTATTATATAAATCAATAAAAACCTTATTAACAGCCTGACAAAGCCCAGCATCAAGAGTAAATCTCTCTCTGGAATGATCATAGGAAGCTCCGAGCCTCTCTATTTGATTAACAATTATTTCTCTATGTTTATCTTTTAATTTAAAAATTTCTTTAATAAATTCTTCACGACTAAAATCATCCTTACTTTTTCCAAGCTCTTTAAGCTGTTTTTCAAAAATCGCTTGGGTTGCAATTCCAGCATGATCTGTCCCAAAAAGCCAAAGAGTATCAGCTCCCTGCATTCTCTTGTAACGAACAAGAATATCTTGCAAAGTAAAATTAAGGGCATGTCCCATATGAAGAATGCCTGTAACATTTGGAGGAGGTGCTACTATACTAAACTTAGGCTCAATCCCATAATTAGGAATAAATACCCCATTATCTAGCCATCTTTTATAAATTCTATCTTCAAAAACCTTAGGATTATAATTTTTTGAAAGGTTATCACTCATTACTTAAGATTATCTCCTATAATATCCATTCGACTTAAATTTTTAAAAAGCTCCTCATAATTACTTGATTTCATAATATTATGAAAATACTCGCTACATCTTTCATCTTCATTAAAATAAATTTTAAAGTACTTTTTAAGTTTATTAAAATCCTTAGTAAGACTCCAAGTAGAATGAAAATCTGTTATATGCAATTTTAATATATTTAATCTAAAATTTAAATCATTACTCAAAAAGTTAGGAAAACCTTTTCTAAATAAGTTTAAATTTCTAAAAATTCCACGACCAAACATTACGCCATCAATAGAATGTTTCTCTACAATCTGATGAGCTTGCTCTAAACTCAAAATATCTCCATTACCAATAATTAATGCAGAAGGATTGATTTGATCCCTCAGATTAACAAGTTTATCAAATACAGAAACATCTATAGGACCTTCACTTTGATTAATAGCAAGCCTGGGATGCACGGTCAACATATCAATACCTAACTTAAGTAAAAATCCCAACCAATCTTCAACCTCAGAATAAAAAAAACCATGCCTTGTTTTAACACTAAGAGACAATCCAAATTTTAAACATGCCTCTTTACTTGAAATAATTATCTCACGAGCCAAAGATTTATTATTAATCAAAGCAGAACAAACTCCTTTTTTAACTATTTTCTTCTTAGGACAGCCCATATTAAGATCAATTCCCCAAAATCCCAAATTACTTAAAATTTCTATTGCCTTAAAAAATTCATCAGGATCATTGCCCCAAATTTGAGCAATCAAAGGTCGATTTAGTTCATCATTTTTTGTCAAAATATGTTGCATTGACTGCTTTGATTTATTTAAAAGCCCTTTTACAGAAATAAATTCGGTAAAATAAATATCAGGAGCATCCTTTCCATTACCTATCAAATGAATCAAATTTCTAAAAACAGTATCTGTAACATCTTCCATTGGAGCCAAAATCATAATTGGACGACTCATATAGCTTAAAAAATTCATAAAATAAATATATAATAAGACAACACCATGGTAAAGAAGTGCGCAAAATGAATCTTAAAGAAGCTAATATAGCTTGCAAAAGAACAAAAAAATTCTCAATATCAACTGAGGATGGATTTAAGAGTATATTAAAAATTAACAAAAACATAATAATTCTTTTCTATATTAATTTTCATTATTATAAAAATGTTCACATTGCAATAAACAATCACATAAACTTTATGGAAAAATCCCTTGAGTAGAGATAATAATGATAATTTGGAGCAACATTTCAAAAAATGAGCTCAATTTATAGCAACTCAAAATTAAATAATTTCACAAATAATATTTACAAAAATATTTTTAAAGAATCAATAAAAAGGATACTTACTAAAATTGAACTTAATTGAATATATATTCAAAAAAGCAGAGTTAAACATCAAAGACTTTGTAAAAAGAAACACACAATTAAAGATGATCGAAAAAATAAGTAAAGCCCTTGAAAATGAAAATTTCTTAGTTATTGAAGCACCAACAGGAACGGGAAAAAGTTTTGCATACTTAATTGCTGCTATTGACTTCATTCAAAAAACACAAGAAAAAATAATAATCTCTACAGCATCTATTAACCTTCAGGAACAATTAATAAAAAAAGATATCGAATCTCTAGAAAAAATCATTCCTTTTAAAATGAAGTTTGGAATAATTAAAGGAATGAAAAACTACCTCTGCCTTCGCCGGCTTAAAGAATTTGAAAGGAACCTTTTAACATATACATTTAATAAAAAAAATTTACAAACACTAATCTACTGGTCACAAAACACACAAACAGGTGATAAAGACGAACTTAACTTTATTGATGAGAAAATCTGGGAAGAAGTATCGGCAAACCCTGAGACATGTTCAGGTATTACCTGTCCTGATGACAATAAATGTTTTTTTAAAAAGGCAAGAAAACAAATATTAGAATGTGATATTATTATAACCAATCATCATTTACTTCTAAATGATCTCTACATAAAAAATGAAATATTAACAGAAAAAGAAAATTATGAAAACGGTTCTGAAAAAAATGATGATGAGATTAATTTAATATTGCCTAATACAAAAAACATAATAATTGACGAAGCTCATTATCTAGAAGAAGCTGCAAGAACATTATTTAGCAGAAGTTTTTCAAGAATTGGGATAAAAAAAACTTTTACTAAAATAGATAAAATAATAAAAAGACAAAACATAAATAATAAATATAAGAAAAATTTTGAAACTTCAACAATACGATGCTTCGAAAATATTGAATATATAATACAAACACAAAAAGATTTTCCATTAATTTATAGAATTACCAATGATACACATAAAACAGATTTTTATATAAGAATTAAAACACACTTACAAAGTGTCATATATAACTTAGAAAGTTATAAAGCAACCATAACATCTTTAACACAAGAGATAGAAAATAAAACAGCAAAAATAGAACTAAACAGACTAATTAAAAACATAGAATATAAAAAATCATTAATTAAAATTTTAATCTCTGAAAATCAATATGACAATCTTTGTTTTTGGATAGAAAATAAAACAAATGTGCTTATATTTAAAATATCAGAGATTTATTTAGGCCCTGGTCTAAACAAAATTATGTATAAACGAGTAAAAAGAATAATTTTCACCTCAGCTACTCTAATGACAAATCAATCATTTTCATACTTTTTAAATCAAACAGGATTGAACTTAAGTAATCAAAACATCAAAATGGAAAAGTTGCCATATTCTTTTCCTTACAGGCAAAGATCAATACTCACCGTTATATCAGATATTGAATACCCTAATAAAGAAGAAAAATTTTTAAATCAATCAACACAGTATATTAAAGAACTTGTAATGTTAAACAAAGGCGGTACCTTAATTCTTTTAACTTCACTTAAAAGCTTAGAATATATAGGCAAAAACATTAAAGACTTTTTATTTACAAATGACATAAACCTCTTCATACAAGGAAAATTGCCAAAACATGAATTAATAAACTCTTTTAAAGAATCACAAAAAAAAAGCGTACTCATAGGAATAAAAAATTTTTGGGAAGGAATTGATATTAAAGGAGATAAATTAACAATGATAATAATTCCCAAATTGCCATTTCAAACTCCTTCTGATCCCATCTTAATGGCAAAACAAGAATTAGCTACAAAATCGAATAAAAATTTTTTCACACAAGAAACACTGCCACAAGCAATAATGAAATTCAAACAAGGATTCGGAAGATTAATTAGAGATCCAAAAGACTATGGGATTATAGTATGTTTTGATAAAAGACTCGTTGAAAAAAATTATGGTACATCATTCCTACGCTCCTTACCTAATATCAAAACTTATTACTCAAAATTTGAAAATATTAAACACATAATAGACATATTCTTTAAAAAGATAGATAAAAATACTAATCCATAGGAATACTATCTCCTGGTATTTTAGTCTTTCTTACCAAAATATCCCTATATCCTGTAGATTTAATAAGTTCAACATTTTTATGAATATCATCAGCATAAGTAGGAATGAACACTGTAAAAAAAGGTCCATGAGAATTTACTAAAACATTAAGTCCAGCTTTTTGAAGTATTCTATAAGCTCTTTGGGCATAATCTTTAGTCTTATAAGAACCAACTTGTATATAAAAATCTGGTTCTTTAGTCGAATTATCTAAAATCTTTTCTGCAACATCAAAGTGATCTTTATCCAAGTCAGCATTATCCTTTAATTTTGAACCCGAAACAACTGAATTATCCTTAAAAAAATCTTCAGTATTAACAATTTTTTTAGATGCTTGAGCCACAACTTTATTTTCATCCAATTGTTCCAATATCTCAACTTTTACAGGAGCAACACCTATTCCTAGAAAATCTAACTTTTCAGCAGCAGATTTTGACAAATCAATTATTCTATCTTTCCTAAAAGGACCCCTATCATTAATTCTTACAACAACTGTCCTATTATTAAGTAAATTAGTAACTCTTACAATAGTATTAAATGGAAGTTCCTTGTGAGCAGCCGTAAGAGCTCTCATATCAAATTTTTCACCATTAGCAGTAGATTTGCCATGAAAAGCCTCGCCATACCATGAAGCAAGTCCAACAGTAGCACTATTTAATTGAGTAAAAGCAAAAAACAAAAATAAGAAGCCAAATCTAATATCCATAATAAGATTAAATAAATTTACCATAACATGTATTATATCATATTGCATATTACAATATAAAGCTTAAGACTTATAACATAAAATCAACAAGTTAAGTTAACCTAAATTGTTTATTTGCAATTTTTTTGCTTTAATAAATAAGTAAGTAAAATTAATAATAGGAAATGACATTAATGAAAACAGAGATTATAGAACAACTCGAGATAAAAAAAGCAGCAAAATTCATAAGAGCAGGAGAATTAGTAGTATTTCCTACAGAAACAGTATATGGAATTGGGGCTAATGCATACAATGACGAGGCCATACGAATGCTCTTTCTAGTAAAGAGGCGTCCTATCACAAACCCTTTAATAGTACATGTTGAATCAATAGAAAAAATAAAAGAACTTGTAGAATATATACCAAAAAGTGCACTGATTTTAATGAAAAAATTCACCCCAGGCCCTCTAACATTTATACTAAAAAATGCGGGTAAAATATCTAAATTCATAAGCGGGGGACTTGACAGCATAGCAGTAAGAATACCATCAGAACCTGTAGCCCTCAAGTTAATAAAAATGAGCGGAGTTCCAATAGCAGCCCCATCAGCAAATTTATCAAGACGTCCCAGTGCCACTAATTTTGAAATGGCAATCAGGGAACTTGATGGTCTAGTTAAAGGAATTATCAAAAAAAATGAAGAATCAAAAATTGGTATAGAATCAACCGTTATAGGATTTAACTCTAAAGGAAATATATCAATACTAAGACCAGGTTCAATCACAAAAGAGATGATAGAAAAAGAACTTAAAGGAAAATTTAAAGTAGAATACTTAGTAGGAAAAGAAATGCTATCTAAATCACCTGGAAACTTACTAGAACATTACAAACCACGCATACCTGTTTATCTATTTAATCAAAAAGATAATATAAGACAGTATGCATCAAGGCAAGATACAAAAGTGCTCATCATGAAAGATACTCTTAATTCATATTGGTTTAACAAAGCTTGGAATATGAATAATATCTGTGTTTTTAATACATTAGAAGAATATGCAAAAAACATTTACAAAGTATTTGTAGAATCTGAGAAAACATACAAACAAATACTTGCTGAATTTGTAGATAATAGTCAACTTGGATACTCAATCAATAATAGACTTCAGAAAGCAAGCCTTAATAAATTTATTACCTAAAAGCAATACAACATAAATTAAAACTCACTACTCAATAGTTCCAAATATTTAAGGGCAATAGGATCACTCGAATCATATTCAAGAACTATCTCAAAACACTCTCTAGCCTTTTTCTTACGTTCCATTTTTAGATAAAGAATTCCAAGATTTAAAACAATTTTGATATTATCAGGTTCAAGCTTCAAAGCCTTAAGTAAATACTTAAGACTATCATCAAACTCAAGGAGTTCCATCAAACAGATTGCAAGCTCGTTCATAGCATCGACATTCTTAGAATCAAGAGATAACACCTCAAGAAAAGCGTCTTTTGCCTCAGAGTAAAAACCCTTTCTTCTATATCCCCATCCAAGCAAGAACCAAGCATTCCAAGAATTTTTATGATATTCTAAAAGTTTAACAAGTTTAGAAATAGCCTCATCTTCCTTCGATAAAATTATCATATCATATATTCTCTCAAGATTTAAAGCTAAACTTTTATGAACTCCTATAGCATTTAATACTTCACTTACCTTATTTTTCAATCTTAAATTATTAGAAATTTTTAAATAATGCTTAAGCAACTCTTGAGCCCTGTCCAAGTTATATTGCTTAACAAAAAAAAAGCCAGCATTTGCAAACACATTTTCATTTGGATTCTCAAACTCTAAAAGTTTCTCATAAATCTCTAAAGCATTTTGATTACTAGTCATAGCATTTATGTCTTGATCAACCCTTAAGAAGTTTTCAGCCATTTTCTCATACAATAATGCCAAATTAAAAAGAAAAACTTCATTTTCATTATCAATACCTTTTAATGCCAAAAAAATCTCAAGAGCCAAATTATAATCTCCCTCATCAACCTTAGTAAGTCCAACATGAATAAGTGTATTGACAATATCAGGATTTAAAGCTAAGAGAAGCTTTTTATAATAAGAAAAATTCACATTACCTTGATCATAAGCCAAAATCTTAAGAATCGCAGACATAACAGCCTCAAAATTAAGTTCATCTTGAGAAAAATGCTTAATATCATCAACCTCAAAGGGTAAAAGTACCTTAGGATCAAATATAAAATCCTTAATTTGACTTGTAAAATCTTCTGGAAGAGAAATATAAACAATATTTTTAAGCATAAATCCTCTAATTAAAATAATCATGAATTAACATAGTATAATCAAGGGGAATCTTTTCCTCACAGAATGCAATGCCTAAAGCTAAAACCTTCCCATTAGGAGTTTGAATAACACTCAAATTTTTTGCCTTGCCAACAATAGATACTTCCTTGTCCGCAATATCAAAACTTAAAGTTAAATCAGCATTACTTTCATCTATTCCCTCATAATCAAAATAAGATATTAAAAGTGCACCTCCATAAGAAAGGTCTTTAATCAAACATTTATGCTTAACACCCTTAAGTTCAATAAAAGCTTTATCAGAACTAAGATTAAGCTTTCTAAGTGAATCTTTATCAATAATAATACGTTCATGTATCCTTTGATTCTGTCCAAGCTTTAAATCAAGCAATTTGCCAATCTTAACTGCAACTTCTTCTGGCATAGGAGATAAAAAATCTAGAGTCAGCAAATTATACTCCTTCTCTTGAACAGAACAAGAAGATATATTTACAAACTTCACAACTAAAGAGGGAATAAAAAAAGAATTATCTCCAACATTATCAAAACTTTTAAACTGAATATTGCCTGAATTTCCATTTTGTGCTAAAACAGGCAAAACTTTATCTTCTTGTAAAATAATCTTAATAGCATTCATAGAAATAGAATAAATTACACCATAGGCCAAATAATTACCAACTCTAATTTCAACAGAATTTTTAATGTTAAGGAAACTGTTGATTTCAGTACTCATCTTAATTTCTTTACCTCTATATTTAGCTTCATAATCCTTTATTTTCCTAGACAAAAACATAAACCTCTCCTTTAAAATCTAAAAAACATGTTAAAATCGATACTCAGGAACTTTAAAGTAATAACATTCAAAAAATTTTAAGTTATGCATACACTTTAAAATAATTTTATCCCAAAATATTAGATACAACCAATAGTTAATACCTTATTCAACATATCTAAGAAAATCACATTAATACTCAAATACTCCAAATAAAATCAAAATGTAAAATCAATTGTATAAACAAAAATAATAAAAAAAAAAGCCTTAACAAAAGAGAAACCCTTACTTGTACTTACTTTAAATCCATATTCTCATTTGCATTAAAGAATACACATAGTATATATATAAAGGAACTATAACAATAATTTCACATTAATAACAACTTACAAAAACATGTTCATTCTAACATATTTATAGTATAATTACATTGGAAGGATGTAATTTGAAAAATCTTAACTTTAGTAAAAAAGCTAAATTACTCATCTATCTAACATATTTTACTACTAGTTTCTCTATTATCTTACTATCAATTGCAATAGTTGAGACTGTAAACATTCAAAGAGACAAAAATTTTGGGGATATAAACCCTGCCATACCCTCAAAACTTTTTGATACAAATGGAAGGATAATAACACAATTCATATCCGACGAGAATAGAGAATTACTCTCTTTAAGAGAAATACCTAATAACTTAATAAGTACACTTTTAATACGCGAAGATCTCAGTTTTTTCTTTCACAGAGGCTTCTCACTAATGGGAATCCTCAGAGCTGCTTTTAATATTGCTATTGGAAGATACTTTTCAGGAGGAAGTACTTTAACACAACAACTGGCAAAACTCCTTTACACCAATCAAGCAAGACGATCAATCTTAAGAAAGCTAAATGAAATTTGGTGGGCCATACAACTTGAAAAGAAACTATCAAAATATGAAATACTTGAAAAATACTTAAATAAAGTGTATTTTGGAAACGGAAATTACGGAGTAGTAGCAGCCTCAAAATTCTTTTTCAACAAAAGCGTCAAAGATATTAACACTGCAGAAGCGGTTTTAATGATTATACAACTACCAAACGCAAAACTCTATTCACCATTTTACAATCCAGAATTCGCTAAAAAAATACAAAAAGCAGTATTGAACCAAGTAATATCTAATGGAATTATAAGTACTGAACTAGCTGAGAGAGAGTTTAATGAATACTGGGCAAACTACGATTGGACTCGTATGGCAGACACATCAGCTATCTCTGATAAAGAAGATCATGCACCTTATTTCTCAGAATACATAAGGCAAAGAATAATTAAACATCTTCCATCCGGAGCAAACATATACAAAGACGGGTACTCAATATACACAACACTTGATCTTGATGCACAAAAGTATGCAGATGAAATTACACAAGAAATGATCATAAAAACAAGAAAAATGTATAATTCTACTAAATCATCTGAGACTCTGGTAATTAATTCAGAAATAGTTCCCATAATTGATACAATATCTGATCTGTTTGGAATAAGAAGCACTAGAATAAATGGAAGACAATACAAAAAACTAAGAACAAGAAAATTTTACGAAGACAATATTGATTTAATTGCAAGTTTCGCAGCAATATTAGGCATTGATAAAATAGACAAAGCAACAAGAGAATACACAATAAACAATAAAACAAATCCAAATTTCATTGTACAACCAGAAGGCGCATTCATAGCACTAGATACCACAACAGGAGCAATAAAAGCAATGGTTGGGGGAAGCGGATATAGAAAGGGAAGCGAATTTAATAGAGCAACCCAAGCAAAAATACAACCTGGAAGTGCATTTAAAGCATTATACTTTTCAGCAGCTATTGATCTTAAAAAAATCACAGCTGCAACAATGTTTTCAGACTCTCCAGTAGCATTTTTCAATCAAGAAGGAGAAGTCTATGCACCTGAGAACTACGGAGGGAAATGGAGAGGCAATGTATTAACACGTAAAGTATTAGCTTTATCACTAAATATTCCCTCTCTTAGAATACTCGATACATTAGGATTTGAAAATGCAATTAAATATTCTGCTAAATTATTAGGAATAAAAGATCAAAATGAAATAAACAAAACATTTCCTAAAGTATATCCTCTTGCACTCGGTATCATATCAACATCTCCAATACAAATGGCAAGAGCATTCGCAATTTTGGGTAACAATGGAAAAGAAGTGGAACCATATGGAATTAAATATATTGAAGATAGGAATGGAAAAGTAATAGCAAATGTAGAATCTGAAACGCTAACAGCAATTAAAAATAAAGGGGCTAATGCACAAATAGTATCTCCTCAAACTGCCTATATTATGACAGATATGATGAAATCAACAATTCAATATGGAACCTTAGCAAATCAAAGACATACAAATCTTAAAGACTTTAAATCTGATATTGCGGGAAAATCAGGAACTACTCAAAACTGGGCTGATGGATGGGCAATAGGATACTCACCCTATATAACAACTGCTTTATGGATTGGTTTTGATAAAAAGGGATATTCATTAGGAACTGCTGGAACAGGAACAGGACTTGCTGGTCCTAGTTGGGGAAAATTTATGGCAGAATACCATAAAAATTTACCTAGAAAAGTTTTCATAAGACCTAAAGGCTTAATTAATGTACAAGTACAATCAGAAACAGGACTATTACCAGAAGGAGTCCCTAACGAAACAACAATAAATGAAATATTCATTGCAGGAACTCAGCCATTTGAAAAGTCAAAATACTATGAAAATAAATCTGAATTTTTAAATAAAATGGAATTTAATGTTTATGGAATCGATAAAATCGATGACAATAATGAGTTAAGCATTGAGGTTAATGAATTTGAATATCTTATAGATGACTTTAATCCATTAAATAAAATAGAAAACAAAACAGAACTTGAAAATGATATCAATGAAACTAACAATAGTAACTTGGATAATAGTTTAGAAAATGAACATAATCAAGAAAACGTGAATCATGACATACCAGATATAAATCTAGATGATAATATCAACAACACAAGTACAGATGATAATGATGACAATATTAACATAGATGATACTAATATAGACAAAAAAGGCAAAGAAAACGATACAGAAATTAAAGCAAATTCTCTCATTGATGAAAATGAACAAATTGACGAAAATGGACACAAAGATGTAAATGGAGAAAATATTCAATTGGATTAATAAAAATGTTAATAGATTTAGAACAAATAAAAATAAAAAAACGAATCAGACAAAATATAGGAGACACTTCAACTCTTAAAGAAAGCATCAAAAAACATGGTTTAATCTACCCAATAATAATAGATAAAAACAAAAATCTAGTAGCAGGTTTTAGAAGATATCAGGTATTAAAAGAACTTGGATATAAAGAAGTCGATGTCAAGGTAATCCCCACAGAAGATAAAAAAATTTTACTTGAAATTGAACTTGATGAGAATAATGCCAGAAAATCATTTACAAAAAGTGAATCGGATGCAGGTGAAGAACAATTAAAACATTATTCAGAAACAAACATAATAATCAGGTTTTTAAAATCTATAATACTTAAAATAAAAAAAATACTAAAAATAAAAAAACAAAACAAAACTTAAATACATAAGAACTATTAGAGGAGGCTTTATGCTTAAGTATATTAACCTTAATAAACTTAAAAATTTTCAAGAATTAAGACAAACTAATCCCGAAGAACTAAAAAAGAATCTAAGTGAAGATAGAATAAAAAAATATGACATCAAAATAGAAGGATATCAAGTACATTATAACTATGCTACAAAACAAATTAACGAAACTCACTTAAACATATTTCAAAATTTAAGCGATGAAGCAAATCTAATAGAAAAATATAAAGAAATCCTCGATGGAAAACATATTAACATCAGTGAAAATAGAAAAGTTCTGCACCATTTAACAAGAGGGCAACTTGGAACAGAAGTCATAGAGAATAATGAAAATATGAGGGAATTTTTTGAAAGAGAACTTAAAAGAATTTTTGAATTTGCAAAACAAGTTCAAAATGGATCGATTAAGAGCATAAGTGGAAAAGTCTTTAAAAATGTGGTACAAATCGGAATTGGTGGTTCAAGTCTTGGTCCAAAAGCACTATATACTGCGATCAAAAATTACGCTAAACAGAAAAATTTACACCTGATGAAAGCCTATTTTATTTCAAATGTTGATCCAGATGAAACAGAAGAAGTATTAAGTGAAATAGACCTTCAAGAAACCTTATTTATTATAGTATCAAAAAGCGGAAACACACTAGAGACAGCAGCTAATATGCAATTTTTAATTAAAAAATTAGAAAATAATGGTATCAAAGAATACCAAAAACAAATCATAATCATTACATCAAAGGGAAGTATGCTAGCACTTGAACAGGGATATCTTGAATATTTCTTTATGCACGATTCAATTGGTGGAAGATTTTCACCAACATCAGCTGTTGGACTTACCTTAATTACTCTTTGTTTCACAGAAAACGTTACAAAAGAAATATTAAAAGGAGCTTATGAGGTTGATAAAAAAGCATTAAATAAAAACGTAAGAGAAAATGCGCCTCTCTTATCAGCACTAATTAGTGTATATGAGAGTAATATTCTTAACTATAGTAGCAACTGCATTATTGCATATTCAAAAGCAATGGAAAACTTTTATCTTCATCTGCAGCAACTTGAAATGGAAAGTAATGGGAAAAGTGTAAACAGATTTGGAGAAAAAATTGATTATAAAACAGTAAGAATAATTTGGGGAGGAATTGGAACGGACGTTCAACATTCATTCTTTCAAATGCTTCATCAAGGAACAGATATAGTTCCAATGGATCTAATAGGTTTTAGTGAATCTCAACTAAAGCAGGATAACACCTTAGAGGGAACATCAAACAATGATAAGTTAAAAGCAAATCTAATAGCTCAAATAATTGCATTCTGTTATGGCAAAGAAGATACAAACAAAAATAAAAACTTTGAAGGCGAGAGACCTGCTGCATTAATATATTCAAAAGAACTTACACCTTACACAGTAGGTGCAATACTATCTCACTACGAAAACAAGGTAATGTTTGAAGGATTTTTACTCAATATAAATTCATTCGACCAAGAAGGAGTTCAACTTGGAAAAATCATTGCGACTAAGATTTTAAAGGACAATAACTTAAAAGATGAAATAATAAAATCTTATGATAGACTACTTCAATAATAAAAAAGTAACAAAGCTAATTCAAGAATTTATGATTAAAATCATGCTCATTACATTAAGATTTATAAATAAGAGGCAAAAAGAATGAACACAACAATAATATATATACTATTAAATATCACAATCATGCTTACATTAATAGGAATTCTATATTTTCTACACAAAAAACACATCTCATTTACAAAAAGACTACTAGTAGCCTTAGGATTAGGAATAGCCTTTGGTATAACTATGAAACATTGTTATGAATCAGAATCAATAATACTAAAAGAAACTATTGAGTGGATTAATATCTTAGGCACAGGATATATAAGACTCATTAAAATGATGATAATACCACTTATACTTGTTTCAATAGTATCTGCAATAGTAAAACTAACAAATAGCCAAGATATTTGGAAAATGAGCTTATCCGTAATACTTATGCTTATATTTACAGCAGGAATTGCTGCAATAATTGGAATTGGGACCTCTCTCTTCTTTAATCTAACAGCAGAAGGACTTCAATCTGGAGTAGATGAAATTACACAAGGAAAAAAATTAAATCAGGGTCTTGAACGCCTACAAAAAACCCCAATTACACAAAAATTATCAGAACTGATCCCTGAAAATATATTTGCAGATATGGCAGGAACAAGATCAAACTCAACAATTGGAATAGTAATATTTTCTGCCTTAGTAGGAATTGTTGCCCTTAAAGTTGCCAAAAAAAAACCAGAATCAATAGAATTTTTTAAACAAATAATATCCACAGCACAAGATTTGACCTCTGGAATGATAATTTTAATTTTAAAATCAACACCTTATGCCATATTAGCAATGATTACAAAAATATCAGCAACAAGTGATATTTCAAGTATAATGAAACTTGGAAAATTTGCACTTGCTTCCTATATTGCCATTGGCATTACAATTTTAATGCACATGACACTAATTGCACTTAATAGGCTAAACCCAATTATCTTCATTAAAAAAGCATGGCCGGTTTTGACATTTGCATTCATATCTCGTTCTAGCGCAGCAACAATACCTGTTAATGTAGAAGTACAAACTAAACAATTAGGGGTCAGTGAGGGAACTGCAAATCTTGCAAGTGCATTTGGAGTGTCTATTGGACAAAATGGTTGTGCAGCACTCCATCCTGCAATGTTAGCAATAATGATTGCTCCTACTCAAGGAATAAACCCAACAGATCCTTTATTCCTACTTCAACTTATAGGAATAATAATAATAACCTCATTTGGAGCAGCCGGAGCTGGAGGAGGCGCAACAATAGCTTCTTTAATGGTTCTCTCATCAATGAACCTACCCGTTAAACTTGTTGGACTTATAATATCCATTGAACCTTTAATTGACATGGGTAGAACATCTGTCAATGTCAGCGGTTCAATGGTTGCAGGAATAATAACAGCCAAAAACCTTAACCAATTAGACAGAAATATTTATAATAATCAAAATGAAATAGAAAAATAAGGAATTTTTATGAAAATAATAATTATTGGGGGAACTGCTGCAGGAACTAGTGCTGCTGCAAAAGCAAAACGAACAAATAAAGAATTAAACATCACCATTTATGAGAAAACAAATATTACATCTTTTGGAGCTTGCGGATTACCCTATTTCATTGGGGGATTCTTTGATGAACCAAACAACATGATAGCTAGAACACCTTATGAATTTGAACAAAATGGAATATCAGTATTCACTGAACATGAAGTTACGAGAGTAAATATCAAAAATAATACCCTTCAAGTAAAAAACCTTAAAACAAAACAGATATTCAATGATACTTATGATAAATTAATGATTGCAACTGGAAGCAATCCTATCATTCCACCAATTAGCAATATCCAACTAACTAATTTTTATACTCTAAAAAACATGCAAGATGGAAAAGAAATAAGAGAACTTTTTAAGAAGAAAGACATAAAAGATATAGTAATAATTGGCGCTGGATATATTGGAATTGAAATGGTAGAAGCTGCTAAAGCTTTAGAAAAAAATGTAAGAATAATTCAACTAGATAAACGAATACTAACCGAATCGTTTGACAAAGAAATTACTAATATAATGGAAGAAGAATTAATAAAAAACAATATTCTACTCCACACAGATGAATTTGCAAAAAGCTTAATAGGAAAAGAAAAAGTTGAAGGAATCATTACAAATAAATCCGAATATAAGGCGGATCTTGTAATTCTTGCCACCGGTACCAAACCTGCTACTGAATTCTTAGAAGGTCAACTTGAGACCCTAAAAAATGGCGCAATCATTGTCAACGAATATGGAGAAACCAGCGTAAAAAACGTTTTTTCTGCCGGGGACTGCGCCACAATTTATAATCTTGTAAGTAAAAAAAATGATTATATCCCCCTTGCAACAACAGCCAACAAATTAGGAAAAGTCATTGGTGAAAATCTAGCGGGCAAACACGTTGCTTTTAAAGGAACACTAGGATCTGCATCAATTAAAATCTTATCTCTTGAAGCAGCCAGATCTGGTCTTACAGAAGAAACTGCTTTAAAGCTTGGAATTAAATATAAAACAGTATTTATAAAAGATAAAAACCATACAAACTATTACCCAAACCAAGAAGATTTGTATATTAAACTGATATATAATGAAAAAACAAAAGAGATCATTGGGGCACAAACAATTGGCAAAAATGGAGCTGCAATAAGAATGCATGCATTATCCTTAGCGATATATTCAAAACTTACAACAAATGAAATTGGAATGATGGATTTTGCATATTCTCCACCATTCTCAAAAACTTGGGATGCATTAAATGTTGCAGGAAATGCAGCAAAATAAATAAAAGAACACTTTAATACTTTTATTTCCCGTTCTTCATACTAAATGGCTGCCCAGTACTTGCAAGAACATCCCTCCAGAAAGAACCATTTATATTGACTTTATTTCTGGCAATTACTGCCATTTTTATTGGAATATGTACAAATTTTGTACTCCACAAGCTAATTAATAATTTTGTCTTACCTGCCATAGCAGCATGAACAGCATTGGAACCAAGACGAGCACAATAAAGAGAATCACTAGCATTAGCTGGGGAACTTCTCACAAGATAACTAGGATCAATATATTTAAGATTAATTGAAATATTTTTAGACTTAAAATACATATTAATCTTATCTTTAATATAAAGTCCAATATCTTCATAAAGCAAGTTACCAGAATCGTCTTTTTTACGACTACTAGGATCAAAATACTTTTGTCCTGCGCCCTCTGCTATTAATATTACTGCATGGGGCATCTCATCCAAATTCTCTTTTGCCAAAAGTCGTCTTTCAAGATGTGCAAGAAGTCCATTAGGCCCTTCAATATCAAAATCTAGTTCTGGAATCAGACAAAAATTAACATCATTAGAAGATAAAGCCGTATGAGCAGCAATAAATCCAGAATCTCTACCCATCACTTTAACAAGACCAATTCCATTATAAGCACTATTTGCCTCAAAATGAGCACCAGCAACTGCAGCAACTGATTGCTCCACAGCTGTTTCAAATCCAAAAGATTTTTGAACAAACATAAAATCATTATCTATTGTCTTTGGAATACCTACAACAGCTATTTTCAAATTTCTCCTCTCTATTTCCTCAGAAATTAGAATAGAACCTTTTTGTGTCCCATCTCCACCAATATTAAAGAGCATATTAATGCCCATTCTCTCCAAAGTATCAACTATTTCAACAGGTTTAATTCCTCCTCTTGATGAACCAAGTATTGTACCACCAAGTTGATTAATATCATCTACTACATCAGGATTTAGCTCAACAAAACTTAAATTAGAGTCTGGCAAAAGTCCCTGATATCCGAATTTAACTCCATAAATATTATGCACGCCATATACTTTCCATAAAGTTCTAACAATTGAACGAATAACATCATTAAAACCTGGACAAAGACCTCCACAAGTAGTAATTGCCGCTCTAACATGCTTTGGAATAAAATAAATTTTATGTCTAGGTCCGGCTTTTTCTAAAAAAATATTCTCATATTGATCCCAAGCCTCGTCATTTTTATAAACATTAAATCTAATCTTATTAGCCTCACCAGTACAATGAATATGACTCTCAGCAGCATAAAAATTAATTAAAGGATTATCTTGTTTACATTCTCCTAAATTTTCTATTTTAAAATCTAAATTCTTATTCCCAAGTCTATGCATTTTAAGTTGCCCCTCCATAATAAGTATTATTATAATTCAATTAATTCCTAATAAATTGACTTTGATCCTTAATCATATCGTATATATCATCATAAATATAAGGTGAACCTTCAACAGGAGACTTAATTAAATTACCTGCAATAAACTCAAAATACTTATTGAGCTTTGAATTTTTATCAAAATCAATAAAAGGAATTCTATTATTAACAGATTCTCTAAAACTCTTTGCAAACGGAATAAAACCAATAAATTCTACTGGTACATTAATATTATTTTTAACAACATTGATTAAATTTTCACACATAGCTATTTCTTCACTAGATTCTATCCTATTTAGTACAACTCTAGGATAAAAACTGTTCATCATCTTTTTTATCTTAAGTGATGAACTTAAAGATATAACTTCAATTCCTGTAACTAAATCTTTAAACTTAACGTTTGTACCTTCTATTTTATTTTTAAAAAAATTACTAATATATTCACGTTCAGCGCTCTTTGGGGGAAACCCCAGATATAAAAGCCGATACAGTGCATTTTTCAAAAAAGAATAAGCGTTAAGTATGGAAGGAGTCTCTGGAACAGTAACGATTATACCACTGTAAGCTGATAAATAAAAATCCACTGTATTATAAGATGTACCTGAACCTAAATCTATAAAAACAAAATCAGCAACAAGATCTCTTTGAATCGAGTCTATTATTCTTTTTTTTATAGAAAAAGGAATATTGGCTGTTCCCGTATAAAGAGCATCTCCTGGAATCAGATAAAGCTTTTTATAAGACGTTTTAATAATTAAACTTGAAAAATCTTTTTCACGCTTATTAATAAAAGAACCTATTCCAACACCAGTATTCTTAACCCCTAAACAAGTATGCAAATTAGACCCACCAAGGTCAAGATCAACAAGTATTACAGTTTTACCTAAACATGCAAGTTTATAACCAATATTAGCAACAAAAGATGTTTTTCCAACACCTCCCTTTCCACTTGCAACAGGAATAATCTTAGTCATCTCAAAATCCTATTAATCATTTTTCCTATCTTTACTAAACTTTTTCATGAAATTAAAAAACCTTAAAAATCCTAATTTCTTGGAATTTTCCGTGTAAGAAGCATCCTCTGATTTAGAAACTGATATTAAGTCTTTAATTAAATCCTTATTATTTGTAAAATTTTCAATTTTATCAGGCTTGCCACAAATTACAATTTTATCATCCTTTAAGAAAAAATAATCACCATCTACAAACTCATACCTAGAATTGCTTAAATTTCTAACAGCAATAACAGTAATGCCCTTCTCCCTTCTCAAATCAGCCTCAAGAAGAGTTTTTCCTACATACTCTTTAGGAATAATAGTCTCAGCAACAATGATATCATGACCAACAATACTGTACGTCGAAAGATTAGGCGATACTAATAGTGGTGTTAACCTTCTTGCAGCATCCTTACTTGGAAATATAATTTTTGTAGCACCAAGAGTTTTTAATATCTCAGCATCATCCCTATCTTCAGTTTTAACACATATCTCTTTAACACCTAAAAGATTACAATAATGAGTAACAAGAGCACTCTTACCAAGATCATTATCAAAATCAATAATAACAGCATCAGTATCTACAGGTATAACTTTTTTCAAAGTATTTTTAGTAAATTGGTCCAAAATAAAGCTTTCTGTAGAAATAACATCATATTCCTCAACCAATTCCTTTGAAGTGTCAACAATAATAATTTGGCAATCAAGTTTACTTAAATTTTCAAGAACATGAATCCCTAAATTGCTAAGACCAATAATAACAAACGTTTTCACTCTTTCCTAACCCACCAAAATGTCTTGTCTTGGTCTTGTAAATTCTTCAAAACGAGATCTTCGTGAAACAAAAATTACCATAGAAAAAAGTCCTATCCGACCTGCAAACATAGTAAAAATTATAATTACTTTACCTAAAAATGACAAATCCTGTGTAACACCAACTGACAAACCAACAGTACCAAAGGCAGAAAAAACTTCATATCCCAAATCAATAACTCTCCACTTTCCACCACTCTCAGAAGCAAGAAGAACAAAAAATGAAAAGCACAAAATAAAAACAGCCCTTACAAAAAATAAAAGTGCAAATCTTATGCTATCAATTGAAACTTTATAAGAACCAATAATATAACCATTACCATCCTGAGATTTTATTACCGCAAGAATAATTAAAAAAAAGGTAGTAATCTTAATCCCACCAGCAGTTGAACCTGGAGCACCACCAATGAACATGAATGGCAACGAAAGCATTTGGGTTCTACTTGTGATAAGAGAATTGTCAAGATAATTAAAACCAGCGGTCCTTGTGCTTATTGAATAAAATATTGAATTAAATATGAGAGTTCCAAGTGAAAAACCTTCCTTAAGTTTATGCATTTCTGAGAAAAAAAATAAAATTGTACCTAAAATAATCAAAAAGAAACTCAGTAAAAAAACAATTTTAGCATGAAGAGACAACTTTTTCCGATATTTAATAGTATTTGTAATATCACGATATACCATAAACCCAAGTCCTCCACAAATAATCAAAACAGCAATAACAACTATTGCCTCAGGAACATCACGCCACGCATAAATACTATCAGAATGCATAGAAAATCCTGCATTACAAAAAGCTGAAATTGTTGTAAATAAAACTTCAAGTAATGAAATATTAACACCTCGAAGTTTAAAACACACTAATATTAACAATACTCCGATTAATTCAATTAAAAAAGTTACAAAAAGTATACTTTTCAAAATCTTTACAGGATTATACTCAATATTTGAAAGAGAATATTGTTTAATTATCCGAGCATCGGTTAAATTCAACTTACGCTTAGGAATAAGCAAATAAAAAGTAGCAATTGTTATAAAACCAAGCCCCCCAAACTGAATCAATAACATTATGATGATAAAACCAAAAGTAGAAAAATTTTCTATCTTAACGGTAATAAGTCCCGTAATACTAACAGCAGATACAGATGTAAACAAAACATCTATGTACTCTAATTTTTTCTCACCATTCCAAGCAATAGGCAATGACAACAATAGAGAGCCTAGGAACATAATCAAAATAAAATAACTGAAAAGAAAAAACCTATCACTAAACTTAAATTTCAACATAAACAAATAAAATATAACAAAACATATAAGATATCATCATCAAATTTATAGGCCATTGAAATACTACCATAATTTTATTATTTTTAATACATGTTTGAAATTGAATTGAAAGCTTTTATTCCCAAAAATGAACTTAAAGAAATTTTAAAATTGGCTAATCAAAAATTCAAATTTATCAAAGAAGAAATAAAAGATGATACTTACTACTGTAATACAAAAAAAATAAGAGCATAGATAATTTAACATTTCAGAAGAAATTGTAACCTTTAAAATTAAATCTTTAGAAAATGACATAGAAATAAACAAGGAAATCGAATTTAAAGTAGACCAAATCAACAATTTTATATCTTTTCTAGAAGAAATGAATTTTAAATTTTTATACAAAAAAATCAAAAAAAGTTTAATTTATAAAAAAGAAAATTTAAACATAGAAATTAATGAAATTGAAAATCTTGGTTTTTTTTTAGAAATCGAAAAAATAATTTATGATAAGAATGAATTAAGTCTTGCCAAGACAGAAATTTACAAAACAATAAAAGAATTCAAATTACAAAACAATATTGAAAAAAAATCCTATTTTGAACTAATACTAGCTAATCAAGCTAAAGTATAAAACCTTAAAATCTAAGCTCAAATATGACAATATAAACCCTTTATCCTGATATTTTGAAAACTGGGGCTTACAAACAGATTTTTGAAAAATTTCAGATTCATTAAAAAAATACCAAGTATTATCATCAAAATAAATAAGCCTGATATCATTACCATCTTCAAAAGTTAAAAACAAATCATTCCTATAACTTAAAACATCACTAGTTACTCCATCAATCTTAATATTTGGACTTATATTTTGCCACTTATCATATTGCAATGTAGATACACTCACAATAGGTCTATCCTTTGTTATATAACTTAAAACAACTTGGTCAGATTTAGAATTAGAAAGAATTTTGACAGAATTTGCTACATTTGCAGACTGAATATTTGCATTGCCCCAAGTTTTACCACTATCAATAATAAACTCAGAATTAACATAATCATTTACTTTATAATTATAAAAAATCCCCAGAAAAGGCTCAGAAATAATACCAATACTTGAAACATCATCAACATCAGCATTGCCTTTAGACAAATAAGAATCCATGACACTATTCCAAATATTACTATATCCTTTATTCGCAACAAAATTTACTTTATACTCACTGCCAATTTTCCTTAAGTAAGCTACATACAAATTATCTCTATTATCAATGCCAATATTTACCAAAAATCCAACATTATCCCTAAATTTAGGACTAATATCAATCCACTTTCGACCATTAAATTTCTTGACTATAAGTTCGCTAGAAAAATAACTGGTATTCTTAGTCGTAAATACAACATATAATTCTCCTTTAGAATTAATTGCAAAATCAAAACACGCAATATCAGTAATATTATCATTAACAGCAGTACTTATATCAAACCAACCAATATTCTCAATAAATGAAGAAACCTTAATATCATCATCACCTTCTATCTGATAAGCAAGATAAATACTGCGATTATAAGTCCTTAAAATATATCTTTTAAGATTCGAACCTAATTGAAAGTTTGGCAAATTTTTTAATAAAAAAGTTTTATTTTTTTTCTTTATACCAGATATTTTAGCTCCTAAAGAGCTATCACTTATTATCGACAAATCTAAATCAGTAAGGACAAAATTAATATTTACATCCTCAGATGTGACATAAATCACAGCATAAAGAATATCCTTATTCAATTTAAGCTTGATATCTTTTTTTCTTATCTTATCTGTGATATATTTTTTATTAAAAATGTCATATACCATATAAACAAAATCTGAACCTGAAGAAACATCAAAAGTTAAGATATAGTTAGAAGACTTGCTAACCTTTAGATAAATACTCCCCTTTCCACTTGAAATACTTAAAGGCTTAACTTCCGTTAACATTTGCTTTAACTGAGCATGAGAATAAAAACCAATTAGTAACCAAATAAATATTAATAATACATTACTTCTCATACTTGCTAAGATACAAAAATATCACAACATAATCAATTAACGATATTACAGTTAGAAAGGCAGACATAGCATATATCATTCCAACAATAAAAGAAAAACTAAAATCTAGATTTAAAATTGAACTAATAAAATTCTCAATCAATGTAGTAATTCTCAACTTGTTTAAACTATAAAAAAAAAGACTAGCAAATGTTGCAATAGCATAAAATAACGACTTTATTTTACCCAAAAATTTAGCTTGTTGGACTATATCAAACTGAATAATTAAATTCCTAACAACACCAACAGAAAGTTCACGGTATATAAATATCATAAAAAAATAATATGGTGTAATCCCTTTATAAAAGAAAAAGGCAAAATATGTTAAATGTTGCAACACATCTGCATAAGGATCTAAAATCTTGCCTACATTACTAACTAAACTATACTTTCTAGCAATATATCCATCAATAACATCTGTTATTTCATTAAAAATAATTAAAAACCAAATCAGAATTAAAAATAAATAAGAATTCCAAAGATTTTCAAAACATAATATAAATAAAATAACAAAAGATAATATAATTCTAAAAAAAGTTATTTTATTCGGACTCATTATACTTTTGCTATTCAAACTACAAAATCTCCTTACTAGATATCTTTAATTTCACAAATTCAAGTGCTTCTTTCAGCTCAAGTCCATTAATCTGCTCATTTGTCCTGGTTCTAATCGAAATCTTTCCCTCTACTACCTCTTTTTCTCCCACAATAAACATATAAGGAACTTTTTGGGATTGATATTGTCTAATTTTTGCATTCATTCTCATATGACAATCATTATCTAGTTTTATTCTAATTCCTTCATTTTTAAAACGAGACAATACCTCCAACGCATACTCTTCTACAATATTGTTTACAGGAATAATTACAACTTGAAGAGGTGCCAACCACACAGGAAATGCACCTCCATAATGTTCTACCAAAATTCCAAAAAATCTTTCAATAGAACCAAGAAGAGCCCTATGAATCATAAAAGGTTGTCTCTCCTTACCATCTTCTGCTGTATAAGTCATTTTAAATCTTGCAGGAAGATTAAAATCAAATTGAATTGTACTCATCTGCCATTCTCTCCCAAGAGAATCTATTATTTTAAGATCAATCTTAGGTCCATAAAAAGCTCCACCTCCCTCATCAATATCATAATCAATACCTAAATTAATCAAAGCTTCCTCTAAAACTTTTACAGACATTATCCAATCATCCTCATCCCCTACAGATTTTTCCGGCTTTGTCGAGAGATATGCTTTTAAATCAGTAAATCCAAATTTATTCCACATATAAAGAGCAAATCTTAAAACCTCCTGGATCTCAAACTCAACTTGATCATAAGTACATATGATGTGTGCATCATCTTGAGTAAATCCCCTAACACGCATAGTACCATGAAGAGCACCTATCTTTTCATAACGATAAACCGTACCAAGTTCAGCCCACCTAAATGGCAAATCTCTATAAGAATGCCTACCGGTATTATAAATCGCAATATGAAATGGACAATTCATAGGCTTAACATAATAATTACTCTTATCCATCTCCATTTTCTCAAACATGCTTTCTTTATAAAAATCTAAATGCCCAGAAGTTTCCCAAAGCCAAGATTTACCAACATGAGGCGTAAAAAGTATATCATAACCATTCTTAAAATGCTCTTCTCTCCAAAAATCTTCTATTAAAGCTCTTATTCTAGAACCATTTGGATGAAAAAATATAAGACCAGGTCCTATTGATTCATGAACAGAAAACAAATCAAGTTCTCGACCAAGTTTTCTATGATCTCGCTTCTTTATCTCTTCTCGCAATTTAAGATATGCTCTTAAGTCCTTTTCATTGTTCCATAAAGTCCCATAAATACGAGTAAGCATCTTATTTTTCTCATCGCCACGCCAATAAGCACCTGCAATACTAATTAACTTAAATGCCTTTGAATCAATTTTTCCCATATTATCAATATGGGGACCTTTACAAAGATCAGTAAAATTATGACTTTTATATATTGAAATCTCATCTGAAATATCAAGCTCTTGAATTAAATCAATTTTATAAGGTTCATCTTTGAAAAGCATTAAAGCCTGTTCTTTAGTTATCACTTCCTTTACAAAAGAACTACCTGTATTTAAAATCTCTCTCATCTTTTGTTCTATTAACAAAAGATCATCTTCTGTAATATGTTTTTCAAAATCAAAATCATAATAAAAACCATCTTTAATCGGAGGGCCTATAGCAATCTTAGTATTTGGAAATAACTCAATTACAGCTTCTGCCATAACATGTGCAATCGAATGTCTTTTTTTATAAAGAACATCCTCTTTATCTAATTTTTCATTCATAATAACACCTTACAAACTCTAAGATTCTAAATTAGAATATCATAATAAATTTAACCACTAACCACAGTTATAGATAAACAATAAATCTTATCAATACAATATACAAAAAAATTTAGTAAAAAAACAGACAAAACAAAAAACGCAATAAAATTTTTTAATCCATAGTAACTATAGACTCAATATTAAAATAAAGAGCCATAGCCAAAAAGAAAGTAATAGTAGATGAACCACCATAAGATAAAAAAGGCAAAGGAATGCCTGTAATAGGCAAGAGACCTAAAGACATACCAATATTAAAAGAGGTATGAAAAAATAAAAGACCCAATACACCAGCAAGTACCAAAGACATATATTTATCTTTACTTTTATTCATTATTATTAAAATCCTAAAAAAAATAAGAAAAAATAAAATCAAAACTACACTAACTCCCAAAAAGCCAAATTCTTCAGCAAGAATTGAAAAAATAAAATCTGTACTCTGAGATGGAACATAATTTGCATGAGTATAAGGACCTTTTAAAAATCCTTTACCGAACATACCTCCAGAACCAATAGCAATTTTTACTTGATTTAAATTCCAACCAGCCCCTTTAAGATCAATATTTGGATCTAAGAAAACCAAAAATCTTTTAATTTGGTAAGGTTTCATGAACTTTGACAAAAATTTAGAAAAAAAAGCAGCAATTAGTAAAATTGAACTCATAAATAATATATAAAAATAAATAAGTCTAATACTGAAATTATACTTTGAAACAAAAAAACCTATAGCAGAAGACAAAAACACCAAAATTAATACTAAAAAAGCTAATTGAAAATAAAAATTATTAGAAAAAATCAAATACAATACATTTCCCATATCTGCCTTGTATTCATACCAAACAGGCAATACCACAAAAAGAAATGAAAAAAATCCTGTTAATGCAAAATACAAAATATAATGTATATCTATACCAGCAAAAAAGGAAATAAATATAAACATATTCAAGTAAACTACAGCAGTACCAAAATCAGGCTGTAAAAACACAAATAAAATAACAGGAACAATTAAAATAAAAGCAAAAATAAAAACAAAAAAATTATGATATTCATTCCTACTACTATAGAACTTAGCAAGGGTCAAAATACTAATAATTTTACCAAACTCTGATGGTTGTCCACCTAATTTCCAAATTCCAATCCAAGATCTAGCTCCATTAACAGTAACACCAAAAAGCGCAGTAAAAACCAAAGAAGCAACCAATAAAAAATACAAAGGATAGATCATACTATGTATAATCTTAAGATCATATTTTCCTATTATAAAAATTACACAAAATCCACCAAGAACCCATACAATTTGTTTGATATACTCAATCTTAATCAAAGAACCATTAGAAGTATAATCACTAGAATATATAAGCAAAACACCAATAAACGATATCATTACCAAACTAAATAATGTTAAACTATCATAACTTTTTCTAAAAACAGCCATTTACTTTACCTAATATACCATGGTCTATACTCTTTAAGAATATCCTCATAACTCTGATTAGCAAAAATCCCTTGCATCATTAAATCTATAGATTTAGCAGACCACATATTATCTGTATTACTTCTTCCTTCAACCAAACTAAAAATAACAATTTGTTCACTAGGTGAAGCATTATAAGGAGCAAGAGCAACAAAAGAACTATTCTCAAGTCCAGTAACACCAGTTTGACCTGTACCAGTCTTTCCTACAACCACAACAGCTTTTGTAAGAACTGAATTTCTAGCAGTACCATAAGTTATAACATTTCTCATATATTTTTTCAAAAACTTAAAAGTATTTCGACTAATAATATCTGTTTTCTTAAGAACTTCAGGAACATTTTCAAGAATAACTTCATTAGTACTCCCATTTAAAATCCTATTAACAATCCTTGGTTTATAAATCACACCTTCATTTGCAATCATAGCTATCATATTGGCAATCTGCATAGGGGTAGCATTTAAAAACCCTTGGCCTATTGAAAAATTGACAGTATCGCCACCTACCCAAGGTTGATTAAAAATTTTTTCCTTCCACTCAGGACTTGGAAGAAGGCCTGAAACCTCATTTGGCAAATCAATTCCGGTTTTTTCACCAAATCCATACTCTTTTGCATACTTAAAAATTTTCTCAACACCAAGATACTTAAGTCCCAATATATAAAAATAAACATTACATGAATGAGCAACAGCATGTTCCAAATCGACATAACCATGACCACCTCGTTGCCAACAATGAAACACTCTATTGCCTACTCTAAAATATCCCGGACAATAAATTTTTTTAGCCCTATCAAGAACCTTCTCTTCTAATAACGCTGTGGTCAAAACCAATTTAAAAACAGATGCAGGGGGATAAACTGATTGTATTGCCCTATTTAGAAAAGAATAATCTTCTTTAGAATACTTATTATAAACATCATTCATTGAATAGTAAGGATAATTATGTAGTGCTAACACACCGCCTGTTGAAGGTTTTAACACTACCACAGTTCCATACCTTTTACCTAAAGTGTTCTTAGCAAGCAGTTGAATATCCTTATTAATATTTAAAACAATATTATTCCCAGGGGTCATATTCTCTATAATAGAACCACTATCCATTTTTCTCTCTCTAGAATCTACCCTATATTTAATTAAACCTTCCTTACCTCTGATATAACTATCATAAATTTGTTCAATGCCTAATTTTCCTATTGTAGAATTATTATCATAGCCTTTAACATTATAAAAAGAACGAAGTTCTCTTTGATTAATCCTACCAACATACCCAATAGGATGAGAACAAGAATCATCTACCAAATAATTCCTTTTAAAAGAATATGTCCATAAAAATGCAGGATAATAACTTCTCTTCTCAGCAACTCTAAACAACATTTCTGGACTAAGTTCAACTATTTCTACATCCTTCAAATATCCTCTAGGAGCCTCAATTTTAGAGAGAATAAGTTCTCTTTCAATACCTAAAATACTTGATAAAAAATCTAACATTTCGTCCCTATCCTTAAGAGACATGCCATAATATTGTTCCAAACTAATCTTTAAAACAAATGCTGTAAGATTATTTGCAAGAACATTAAAGTTTGAATCTAAAATTTCACCTCGTGAAGCCTTGATTTTTTCAACTCTAGATAAAAGGACTGTTGCTTCTCTATCATAAAACAAGTGTTTTCCAATCTGCATTTTAAATAAAGTGAAAAGATAAGAAAAAAAAACAAAAAATAGAAGCAACAGGCCAAACATATATCGGCCCTTCAAAATAACCTTCATTTCAATATTCCTCTTTAATAGTATAAAGATTTCTCGTACAATAATTTAAAATTGGATACAAAAAATTTAAAAACACTATATTTATAACAATATTAAAATCAAATATCAAATAATTGAATCCTTTAAGATCAATAAAATCTGCAAAAGTCATTGCTACAAACCAAATAACAAATTTTGAAAAAATAAAAAATATTGTTATACTAAACATGCTCTTTGGAACAATCAACTTAACTTTTTCAAGAAGATAAAATATCAAAACATAACTAAAAACAAAAAATCCAAGTGGCAAACCATTGAAATATTCCATAATAAAACCATGTAAAATACTTGAAATTAAACCTATATTAAAAACAAAGTTTAGAGAATTAAAAATTAAAATAATTAAAAATATATCTAGTGAAAAAGAAAAATTGATATCACAATAATATTGAAAAACTTGTCCCAAAAATATACTAAAGATATAATAGAGTATAAAAGATATCACTTTTCTATCCTCTGATTACCCTTAATTAAAAAAACATATTCTAACTTATCTAAAACTATTACAGGTTCTATTTTAATACTCAAAAGAGAATTATATTCAAGAACATCAAAATGAATAATTTTTCCTATATAAATTCCACTAGGATAATCACTAAATCCAGCAGTAACAACCGAGTCTCCAATCTTTAAAGTATTTTCAGCTAATTTATTAACATAATTCATCTCAAGAACTTCACCATATCCCTTACCTTCAACTAGACCAATGAACTTGCTATTTTGAATTCTTGCAGAGACAAAATTTTCATAACTGGTTAAAGGCAAAACTCTAGCAGTATCCGCATAAACCTTCACAACCTTGCCAACAAGACCACTAAACCCATCCTGATAAGCAACAGCTATCATATCTTTTTGAACACCATCATTATAGCCTTTATTAATAGCCATTAAAGATGAGACATTTGCATAATTTAAGTAAATTATTTCAGCTGAAATAAAATCATTAGAATGTACCGAATAAAATCCAAGCTGTTCTTTAAGCCTGGCATTTTCCTGCCTTAACACTTGCACATTCTGAATTACTATCTCAAGTTGCTGTATTCTTTTCTTATAAACTTCTATTGTCTCACCATAATCTTTATATTCATTTATCGCCTTAAAAATACTAGAAATAAAATTAAAAAACTCATGCACATTTCGTTGAATATATGAATTTAAAGTAAAAATAAAAAAGTCGTCTCTTTTATTGCTCTTAGAAGCACTTGAATCATATAGCATAAGAATGATAGCAAATATTAATACACTAAGTACCTTAATAAAATTCTTGAAATTAACAAGAAACTTCATATCTATTCATTAATAAAACTATATATATTTTTACTAATATCTATTCTATTAGCATAATCATAAAATAAACCCGCTCCAACAGCTACAGATAAGAGAGGATTATCTGCAACGTAAACTGGAACTCCCGTCTCTTTTGATAAAAGCCTACTGAGTCCTTTAAGAAGAGCTCCACCTCCCGTTAATATGATTCCACGCTCAACAATATCTGTTGCAAGTTCTGGGGGAGTTGCTCCAAGCGTTCTCTTAACCTCATCAACAACAATACCTATAGGTTCTTGCAAAGACTCTCGAACTTCCATAGAATCAATAATTTGCTTTCTAGGAAGACCCGTAACAGCATCTGTTCCTTTAATATCTATTGTCTCTACCTTCAAATTATGAGTATCTGGATAAACATTACCTATCTTAATTTTCAATTTTTCTGATGTTTGTTGCCCAATAATAATGTTATGAGCATTTCTCATATACTTGATGATACTCTCATCAAACTCATCACCACCCGTTCTAATAGCTCTACTTACTACCATACCACCAAGAGAAATTACCGATATTTCAGTAGTCCCCCCTCCAATATCACACACCATATGACCTGTTGGTTCAAAAATGGGAATATCAGAGCCAATAGCAGCTGCAAGAGATTCTTCAATAACCTTAACTTCACGAGCACCAGCATTCATTGCACTCTCTTTTACAGCTCTTCTCTCAACTTCCGTAATGCAAGTTGGTACTCCTATTACCATTCTAGGTCTAAAAAACAATTTTTTCCTAGAAAAAATTTGACTTATAAAATATTTAATCATTTTCTCAGTATTTTCAATGTCAGCAATAACACCATCACGAAGAGGTCTTACGGCCTTAATATTTTCCGGTGTTTTCCAAAGCATCTTCTTTGCATTACGCCCAACAGCTACAACCCTATTATTCTTATTAACGTCAATAGCAACTACCGAAGGCTCACTCATCACCACACCATAATCTTTAATGTAAACTAAAGTGTTGCATGTACCAAGATCAATACCAATATCTATCAAAAAAGATTTAAAAAAATTCAAATCAAGCTCCCCCTAAAAATCCTCTAAGCTAATTTTAAGTCTCTCTATTGCTTCTTCTAAATAAGGATTAATGCTTAACGCTTCTCTCCAATATTTTCTAGCCTTAGGATAATCTTTATCTCTTTTTCTATATATGTCTCCTATTTTAACATAAACATCAGGATTTAAACTATTAATTTTCAAGACTTTATCATAGCAATTTAAAGCATCCTCATAAGCATCTCTCTCCAAATAGATATCTCCATACAATAAATATACCTTTTGCATTAAATTATCATCACTTTTTTCATTTTTTAATGATTCATTACCTTCCTGTAAAAATTTATTTATATATTCCACACTCTTATCAACATTACCTGTCTTATAATTTACATATGCCAAACTCCAAAGCACAAGATCAGATTTATTCTCTTTATAAGCTTTTTCAAAAAACTTTAAGCTAGAATTATAGTCTTTTAAAATCTGATAAGAATATCCCAGATATTCAAAAATATCCTCCTTTACACTCATAAAGTCAAAACTACTTGAATACAAAGCTTTACTTAAATACTTAACAGAAAGATCACTATAATACTCACCCTTATGAGAATAAGCTTTACCCAAAATATAATAAAGCGAACTCATAGGGACATCATCATTAATTGACATTAAAAACCGTAATCTTTCTATTGCATTGTCTAAAAATTGATTTTTTAAGTAACTATCATTCAACATTAATGAATAATAAAAATATGAAAACCCAAGAAGCAAATTTAGATTAAAATCAAATTTATTTTTTTTAAGACCATTTTCAGCATAATCTATTATTTCTTTATATTCCCTATTATCCCAAAGAACAAGTAAATTTACCTCAGTAGGACCTGCCTTTAAATAAGAATTGGAAAAAGTCTTAAAATAAGATAAAATATAAAAAATAAAGAATAAAAGTGACAAACTTACAATCAAATAAAAAGTACATTTTAGATAATTGATTCCCATAAAAACTCTCTACAAAAAAATAGAAGTTGACATCCATAAGCCGAGTTCTGTATTATGTCATCATCTATCTTGCTTTTCCATCACTGGAAAAATCATGCAATCTACCCACAAGCATACCCTCAAGAGCTAAGGAAGCTTGCTTATTTGATTTTGCTCCTAATGAGGTTTATCTTGACCCTATTTATCACTAAATAAGCGGTGAGCTCTTACCTCACCTTTTCACCCTTACCCTAAGGCGGTAATTTTCTGTGACACTCTCTTAAGTTTAACAACTCCTAGGCATTACCTAGCATCATGCTCTTATTGGAGCTCGGACTTTCCTCTTAATATACTTCAACATAGCATATCAAGCGATGACTGGATATCAACTTATTAAAATAAAACACAAAATTAAAAACATTATTCTATAAGATCTGCTAAACCACCAGGAACCATCTCCAAACCAACTTCAAATTTATCTTGATAATAGAGTATTCTACTACAATAAGGACAAAATTTAACATCATCAGGTTCACGCCTTACCTTATTTGCAAACTCAACAGGAAGTATCATATGACAACCTTTACAAACATTTTCAATCAAAGGAACAACCCCATTGGATTTATTTCTAATAATTCTTTGAAATTTAAACAAAAAATCTTCGTCCATTCGAAAAGCATATTTTTCCTCTTCACATCTTATAGAATCAAGCTTTTTTATAATCTCTAAAAGCTCATTCTCAAGATCATTACTCTCACTAGCATACATATCCTGCTCAATTTCAAGCTTACTCTTAACATCTGTTATTTCCCTATCTACTTTTGTCTTAAGTCCAGTAATATGTGTCATTTTTTTTCTAATAGCAACTTCATCATCTATAATTGTCTGCAATTCTTTTTCAAGAGCCTCATATTCCCTCTGAGTTTTAATGCTATCAATTTTTTCTTCTGCCTTGCCCTTTCTTACATTAATGTCTTGAATATCTAATTTTAAAGATGAATCTTCTTTTTGATATTCCTTAAATTTAAACTGTAATTCAGCAAGAGCTTCAATAAGTCCATCAATTTTAGCCTTCTTGGTTTGCAAATATTTAGGAATATTTTTTTGCCTTTCCTCAAGCTCAAATTTAGCTTTATATATGCTTTCAAGATTCTTTAATACATCAATATTACTTTCCATAAAGCCTCCTATTCAATTTAAATCTTCTAAATAATCTTTAAGTTTTTGGGTTTTCTTAGGATTTTTAAGTCTCCTTAAAGCCTTAGACTCAATCTGTCTAATTCTCTCTCTTGTAACATTAAAATGCAGTCCAACTTCTTCCAGAGTTAAAGAATATCCATCTTCAAGACCAAACCTCATCTTAACAACTTCCTGTTCTCTTTCTGGAAGAGTCCCAAGAACTGCTCTTATTTGATCTTGCAAGACCACAAAAGACGTGTGCTTTGCTGGATTTTTTATAGCCTTATCTTCAATAAAATCACTAAGAACAGAATCTTCTTCTTCTCCAATTGGTGTTTCAAGTGAAACGGGTTCTCTTGAAACATTCTTTACAGTCTTTACTTTTTTAAGCTCCCACCCAAGTCTAGCTGACAACTCCTCATCTGTTGGATCTTTACCTAACACTTGAACCAAATATCTCGTTTCTCTATTCAACCTATTTATCTGCTCAATCATATGAACAGGGACACGAATGGTACGCGCCTGATCTGAGATTGATCTTGTTATTGCTTGACGAATCCACCATGTAGCATAAGTAGAGAACTTAAAGCCTCGCTTATACTCAAATTTTTCAACCGCCTTAATTAAACCAATATTGCCCTCTTGAACAAGATCAAAGAAATGTAACCCTCTATTAGCATACTTTTTAGCAATACTTACCACAAGTCTTAAATTAGCCTTAATTAACTGATCTTTTGCATGCTTCATCATCTGCTTGCCCTTAAGGATTTCCTCTGACATGCTTATTATCTTATCCATTGGATATTCATAATACATCTCAATTCTCTCAAGCTCTTTTTGAGCAAGTTGAGCTTCTGTAATTTGCTCTTTAATTAGATCTTCTCGTATATTTAAAGATTTTTCTATCCTCTCCCGTCTCTCAGGAATAGCTAAGTCTCTTCCCAAAATTCTCAGATTGCGTACCTTATCTATCTTTAATCTACCCAATATGGACTTTTGTTGCCTCTTTAAATCCTTTATTTTGCTAGCAGAATCAATGTAATCATCTGAAAAAATACGCAATTCTTCTTGATATAAAGGTACCGATTTAAGCATTTCTTTTATATGAAGTCTCTCACTAGTAATACTCTCTTCAAAAATATCTTCCCCAAGTTCATATAAGCTATGTTTTCTCTCAATATATTTTATTAAACGCTCCTGAAATGGTCTTAATGAAGCTTTATAAAAAGAAGTGATCCTTTTTTTTTTGCTATAATAATCGAAATTATTATCTTTTTCTCTTTCCTTTTCTTTCTTAAAAAACTCCTCTTTATCTACTCTTGAATAAATAGCATTAACTAAATTATAATAATTTTCTATGACCAGTCCTTCATTTTTAAGAATATTCTCAATTATGCTCTCACCAGAATCCATCTGTTTTGCAAGCTCAACCTCTTGATTCCCAGTTAACAAAAACTCTTTGCCTATTTCCTTTAAGTAAAGCCTTATAGGATCTTCAGAATTACTATCTTTTAATAAACCACTCTTAATATATCCTGAACTAAAATCTTCTTTGTCTAAAACTTCATCATCAAATTCATCCAATTTATCATCAATTTCATCATCACTCTGAATAGAATCATCTAACATCATACACTGACTATCAAGTTTATCTGCTTCATCAAATTCATCAATATCACAAATATCTGACCCCATCTTTTCATTAACCAAGCTTATTCCCTCACTTTCAAGGACTCCATAAATATAATCAATATTGTCAGGTTCCAACATATCCCCTGATAAAAAGGTAGATAAATCCTCAAAAGTAATTGCCTTTTTGTCTCCCAAATGACTTAAGATGGCCTTTATTATTTTTGAATTCTTCTTCTTAAAAACCTGCAGGTCTTTATTCTCTACACTATTCATTCAAATATATCCTCAAGTTTTCTCTCTGCATATTTAAAAACATCAATTCCCTTATTTGAGCCTTAGCATCTATTGAAACATTATCCTTTCCCATATTTTTAAATACTAAAATTCGATTCTCCACTTTCCTTTTTTTAATTGCAAACAAAATTTGTTTAACCATCTCATCATCCACTTCAAACTCTACTCTTAGCATATTCTCAAAAAAAACTTCACTAACGCTATACTTATTATCTTTAAGCAATTCTTTTAAATTAAGCAATGAAAAACTTTCACTATTCTCAAATAGGTATTCAAAGCACATAAAAATTTTTTTTACATCAACGTCATACAAGTCACTATCACTAATATTACGCCTTATTATAGTAAAATAATTAAAGTCTTTCAATAAGGCAACTAATAAATATCTCTCATAGGTATTTATCTCATAAGAATATGCATTCCTCTTATAACTCGCAATTGCACTCCTCTCTCTCATACTATAATAATCCTCTCTTAAGGTTTCTAATTTAATACCCACCTTACTCCCAAGCTTTTTTAAAAGAAGATCCCTTTGCGTATTAGTACTTGACAAACTTATCAAATTTATAAACATACCAACCATACTATTTAAATCTGTTGTTTTACTTAAATCATATTTATCTGAATATTTTTCCAAAAGATACTCAAAAGCATCACAACTATCGTTAATTACATCCTTTAAGGCAAAAGCACCTTTATTCTTTAAAACATCTGCAGGATCAACTCCATACTTTATCCTAATTACACTTACATCAATATCAAACGGTAAACAAATCTGATAAGCCTTAAAGGTAGCTAAAAGCCCAGCATCATCATCATCAAAACACATGATTATTTTATTTGCATATCTCTTAATTAAAGCAAAATGCTCCCTTGAAAAAGAAGTACCAAGTGTAGAAACTGCAATTTTTACACCCGCTGTAAAAAAGGAAAGAACATCTATATACCCTTCTGTTAAGATTACAGATTTACTTTCCTTAATTACAGAAAAACCTTCATAAAATCCATAAAGCAATTCTCTCTTTTTAAAAACCTCTGTTTCACTTAAATTAATATATTTAGGCCCATTGTATCTACCTAAATATCTACCTCCAAATCCTACCACATTTCCTTTAAAATCTCTGATTGGAAAAATCAATCTTCCAGATAAAATTGAAAATATTCCCTTTCTTTTTGAAAATAAACCACTTTTACTCAAAATTTCATCAGAATATCCTTTCGAAATCAAAAAATTATAAAAATTAAACTTACCTGGAATATCGAATTGCAAATAACCAATATTAAATAAATCAATCACCTCTTTAGATATCCCTCTCATTTGCAAAATATAATTTAAAACTTTTTGATTATTATTTAAAAAAAATTCAAAAGTCTTAACCAACTTAGCATTTAAATCATATATTTTTGAAATTATTGATTTATCCTGAGTTTTATTCTTACCTACAGTGGTTTTATTAATATCATCATATACAATACCCATCCTACTGCACAAAGACTTAACAGCAGCATTATAATCAAGTTTCTCAATATCCATCAAAAATTTGATGGCATCTCCGCCCTTCCTACATCCAAAACAATAAAAAAGTCCCTGAGCAGGAGTTATAGAAAAAGAAGGGGTCCTTTCAGCATGAAAAGGACAAAGCCCCTTATAAGATGCTCCTGATTTAACTAATCTAACACGCTCACTTATTAAAGCTACAATATCTACTCTCTGTTTAATTAAATCTATAACCTTAGCATACTCCATATTTCCTTAATCCTTAGTAATAAAATTACGAATATAACTATTCACAGCTAAGAGATGGTCATTATAAGCTGAAGAAAATTTATGAGTTCCAACTTTAGGATCTTTTATAACAAAAAATAAATACTCTGTGTTAGCTGGAAAAAAAGCGGCCTTCAAAGATATAATCCCAGCGTTAGAAATTGGACCTGGAGGATAACCTTTATTAATATAGGTATTATATGCAGAATTAATCTCTAAATCTGAAAAATAAATTCTTGTAGGATGAGTTTTTCTTAGCTCTTCAGTAATAATATACTCAATTGTAGCACAAGATTGTAATGCCATATTAGAATTTATCCTATTATAAAAAACAGATGCCATTACTGGTGCTTCACTCTTAACTCGATACTCACGCTCAACAATAGAAGCAACTATCAATTTATTATAAAACTCTCCACTAGAATAAGATTTATGCTCTATTCCAATAGAACCAAGTTTGCTAAAAAAATTACCAACAAAAATTCGAATTATTTCCTTTATATCCATACCCTTATAAAATTTATAAGTATCTGGAAACAAAAAACCTTCAAGAGAATCATAACTAAGTCCAAGTTCCCTGATAAATTTAACATCATTTATTAAATCAACAAAACTTTGCGCATCACTAATAATGCCTGATTCATAAAGCTTTAAAGCTATTCTTCTACCAGTATACCCCTCAGGGATGGTGATATTAATAGAAAGTATAGGTCTGCCTTTCAAAAATTCTCTATATACATCAAAAGTTGAACAATGACCACTGATTAAATATTTGCCTTCCTTAAAATTTTTATCACTACCAAAAAGATAGGAAATAGCTATCAATAATTTGTCAGATCTGATCAACCCTTTTTTCTTAAGTTCCCAAGCAATTTTTTTTACTCCCCATCCCTTTTGAACTTCAAACTCATATATTAAATCAGATTTAAAAGGAGAAGAATTTAAAAAGTACAAAAAAAATGCTAAAAGAAAAAAAATAACAAATAACACAAAAAGGGAAATGAAAATTTTTTTTATTGCCATAAAAAACTAAAATCTCTTTTAAAAAAAGAAAATCACGCTTTCATGCCCTCAATTAAATAAGAAACAACAAAGCACATTATCCCTACAAAACATAATTTACAAACATTAATTAAAATTTTACTATAATAAATGCGAAAATATTTAAAAAGCACAACATCAAAGTTGTATCTCAAATAATCAAACAAAAAAAATTAAACCTCACAAAATATCTGGCTAAATCTCAATTTCAAATTGGGGAGGGTGGGATTCGAACCCACGTAGGCGATGCCAACAGATTTACAGTCTGCCCCGGTTAACCACTTCGGTACCGCCCCTAAAAGCCGACTGTCGGACTCGAACCGACGACCTGCGGTTTACAAGACCGCTGCTCTAGCCAGCTGAGCTAAGTCGGCATAATAAAGCTAATGGTTAGTTTATAAAAATAAAATATATTAGTCAATAGCAAGATTAAAATAAGCAAATTATGTTTCAAGAAAAAGAAAAATTTTAAAAAAAAAGCACAAAAACAAATAATAAAACTAAAAACCAAAATGATATAATGTTTAATCCTCTTTCTTCTAAACAAATAAAAAATTAATCTCATAGCCTCAAGTCCAAAAGAAATAGTACTTAATACAATCGCAAATTCAAGTGAAAATTTTTGAAAAGAATACTTAAAAACATTATAAGCACCTGCTAAAAACATAAACAAACTAAGTACAGAATTAAAAAATAAAATTATTACTAAAACTCTAATCAAAATTAACAATAACCTTAAATCGTTTACATTAGAGTTTTTCATAACAACCTATAAATTTTCAAGTATAAAAAGAGATTGTTTAATTATAAACAAAACATTAGCAATAACATAACCTAAACTGACCTTCGCATTATCTTCCGTAGACAATTTATGAGAAATATTAAGAGTACTTTGTATAAAAGCATTACCATTCTCTAAAAGAGCAATGTACTTCTCCTTAAGATCAATAAAATAACCCATAAACTCAAAAACCAAACCTTTAACAGTCTCAACCTCCCTCAAGCACCATTCCAAAATTTTATCTCTATAAGAATCATCACTATCATAATCTTTGTTATATTGCTCATACTCTTCATTTTTATAATTAAGCTCAAAATACAAATCATAAACTTTTTTCCTCAGCACACTTATATTTCTCTCAATCTTAATATACAAACTTCTTAAGTCGGTATTATTGACAAGTACTACATTATTTACGGTTCTCAATATTTCTATTATTTTTATGTCATAAATATATTTAAAGAATTCATTGAGAAAGTAAAGTTTTTTAAAATTTGAATATTCAAGCTCCATTCCCTTAAAAATTATGCTATCTAGATTAATAATAACACTATAATTTTCAATTAAATTTTTAAGTTCTCTATTCACAAGTATTGTTAAAGACTTAGCATAGTTTTTAACAAGCTGCTCAGTAACATTTAAAAATAAAATATTTTCATAAAAACTTTTTACATCAAAACAAGGAACATAATTTTTAGGCTTTAAAACAGGATTTTCATAATAAATTTTAAAAACATCTAAATAAGGCAAAGTTTTTGATAAGCTAATGATTTTTGTCATAATATCCAAAATATCTTTAAACATAGAATCAATTCCTAAAAGACTCTCTTCACTTAAAATACTATTCGCATTTGATTTTATTATTAAAAAATAATTTTTAACAATAATTTTCAGAACATCTTCATTTACTTCAATATCTTTTAATGTATGCAAAATCTCAAAGAAACATTTAAAATACTTACTCACACTCTCAAAACTGGTACTAACTGTCTTATCAAGATCGAAAACATCAAAATTACCCATATCGTCTAAAGGCTCAACATTAAAAAAAGAAAAAAAAGATCTATAAGGGAAAAACGCAATACTATTTAGAACATAAAAAAATTCAAACATATCCTCTACAACTGCATAAATTTGTAGAGGAATTGAAGCAATATAATTACCAATTTTTATTTTAATAATCTCTTCTAATTCATCTTGGGTTTTATCTTTTTTCAAGAATTGTTCATACTCCTCAGGTTCCAAAAAATCTTCTACCTTACACTGAGAACTAGGAATTTTACTGTGAATAACTTCAAACATTGCTTGTTCAACAATATTTCCTTTCTCTAACATCTTAAAATACCCTTTAAGCTTAACTAAATAGCAATAAAGTTCAAAAAACATTTCTACAAACCCTATACGTAGATATCCTTTTTTAAAATCTATCACAGTATTTTTATACATATTATTAACATGATCTTCTAATCTTTTTAGAAGATGCATTTTATAAATATCCTCTTTAGTCTTATCTTTTTGAAAAAATTTTAAGATATATACCCATATTTTCACCCAAAATGACTCTTCCATGAATTTTTCAGACAAAAAATCATCAATTTGCATAGCAACATCTGAATATAAATAATTAGAATTGTTTTCAGACAACACTGAAGAATTTAGGCTTAGATTCTTTTTAATCTCTCTTATCAATTTAGCCCTTGAATCCTTTGAAAGCTTATCAATAGAATCATATATACTAACATTACTCTTGTTCATAAAACCCCATTTATAAATATTTAAATGTACATCAAATAAATATTATTTTATGATATTTTAAGAATAAACTAAAATTATATTTTCACCTTAGAAAAAATAATATTTCAACTATAATATATTTCTATATGAATCTAGGAATTAATACTAAAGACATAATAAAAATTAGTAAAATCTTCAATAATCATAATTATGAATTCTTCCTAGTAGGAGGTGCTTTAAGGGATTTAATTCTTAAAAAAATACCTTATGATTTTGACTTTGCAACAAATGCAACTCCAGAAGAAATAATGCAACTATTTCCAAACAATCTGCAAACAGGAATAAAACATGGTACAATAAGCATAATTTTTAATAAAAAAATTTTTGAAGTCACAACTTACAGAATAGACATAGACTATGAAAACAAAAGAGCCCCTAAAAACATAAAATTTACAAAAAACTTAAATGAAGATCTTCAAAGAAGAGATTTTACAATAAACTCAATCGCAATGAATATACTTAACTATGCAATAATAGATTGTTATAACGGAAAACAAGACCTTAACAAAAAAATAATAAGATGTATAGGGGACCCAAACAAAAGATTTGAAGAAGATGCTCTCAGAATACTCAGAGCTGCAAGATTTGCATCCACACTTGATTTCACAATCGATAAAAATACATTAATTTCCATGAAATATAAAAAAGCAAACATCCTATTCCTATCAAAAGAAAGAATAAACAATGAACTTATTAAACTTCTAGAAGGAAAAAATCCAATAAAAGGAATCAATTATCTACAAAAAATAGATTTCTTCAAATACTTTTTTAACATAGAAGTAAACAAAAAATTAAAAAATAAAATTACTCTTTTAAACAAAAATAAATTTTATTTAAAAGCAATGGTTATTCTTACAATAAAAAAAGATATATCATCTTTAATAAAAAATTTAAAATCACTTCGATTTTCAAATAAAGACATTAAATTAATACTAATATATAAAACCGTCATTAATGAAATCAACACTCTAAAAATTAAAAAATTACATGATATAAGAACCTTTTTAAGCAAAGCTACCAGAGAAAATTATAAGGAAATACTCGACATATATAAAGCTCTTAAAGGAAAAGATCACAAAATTAAATTTATAATAAATAAAATAAGAAGCAAAAAACTACTAAAAGATCCCTTATCCTTAAAAGAACTAAAAATAAATGGCAACGATATCAAAAACCTTAAATTAACAGAAAACAAAAATATTGGAAAAATTCTTGACTACCTATTAAGAGAAGTATTAACCAATCCCAAATTAAACAAAAAAGAGATTTTAATCAAAAAAATTAAAGAGCAATATTTGCAATATTTTTAAGTGCCATCTCAGCTGCTATCATCTCAGCCTCTTTTTTAGACTTTCCCTTACCATTAGATATAAATTTATCATTAACATAAAGTTCAACACAAAAAATCTTATTATGATCAGGACCTAATTCTTTAGCCAACTTATAAGTGGGAGAAATTTTATATTTCTTTTGAACATATTCTTGCAAAAGACTTTTATAATCTTTAAAATCACCACGATTAAACATCAACCTTATGTGAACCTCAAAAAGCTCTATAACAAAATTCAAAGCCTTTAAAAATCCACCATCAAGATAAAGTGCACCAACAAAAGCCTCAATAGCATCTGCAAGAATACCCTTCTTATTGCGTCCATCATTATTCTCTTCGCCCCTACCAAGCAAAATATAGCTACCAAGGTTAAGTTCTCGAGCGATACTAGATAGAGATTCTTCACTAACAATATAAGATCTGGCTTTACTAAGTTCACCTTCACTCTTTTCAGGATAAAATCTATATAAATAATCTGTAATAATAAGATTAAGAACAGAATCTCCTAAAAACTCTAATCTTTCATTATTAGCATATTTTTGGTCAAATTCATTTGCATATGACGAATGACTTAAAGACATATTTAGCAAATTAATATCATTAAAATCAATATTCAAACCCATTAAAAACTCATCTAATTTTTTTCTCCGATCTGTATCCAACTTCATTACAGCAGAACTCATGATATCTAATCCTTTTTTTTCTCAATAAAGGCAACAACATCTCCTACAGTCTCAAATTCACTAGCCTCATTTTCTGGAATTTTATCATCAAATGCTTCCTCAAGTAAATATAAAAGTTCATAAATATCAAGACTGTCTGCACCGAGATCCTCAACAAACCTAGATTCCATAGTAATTTCATCCTCTTTTTTATCAAGCTGCTCGGATATGATAGACCTAACTTTTTTAAAAATCTCACTTTGCTCCATAAATAAACATTCCTCGTTCAAACTACAATCCTAATTCTAAATATTGACTATTTCTATAATAACCACACTTCACACATACTCTGTGTCTTAATGCAAGATTACCACAATTTGAACACTCTTGAAATTGAGGTATTTTTTTCCTCATATTTATACTACGCCTCGTCCTACTTCTAGACTTTGAAGGCTTAAATTTTGGAACAGCCATCTCTTTGTCTCCTTAAACATAAACAAACATATCTTAATAATATATATATTATTAAGATAATTTGTCAATAAATTTAGATTTCAACTTTTTTTGCACTAAATCCGGAATAAAATTTGAGAGATCAAAATTCTTATTCTTTATCAATTCTTTAACAAGATCTGACCTTACAAACAGATATTTATCACTACTTGGTAAAAATACTATGTCTATTGAAGGACTAAGCTTGTTACTAACAACATATCTTTCAAATTCATATTCAAAATCATGAAAAGCCCTAACACCCCTAACAATAAAACCAATATCATTTTTTAAAGCATAATCCAAAATAATTCCATCATACTTATCTACAAAAATTTTTGACCATCCTAAAGATGCAATAACATCAAAAGTAAGTTCATATCTCTCAATATCACTAAGCAAATAACTCTTAGCACTATTATTAGCAACAAGAACAATAACCTTATCAAAAATTAATGATGCTCTTTTCACTAAGTCAATATGTCCCCAAGTAATAGGATCAAATGACCCAGGAAATAATGCTACCCTCATAATTAATAAAATTTAAATCCTTTATTCATATCTTGAAGAATTTTTTTTCGCCAACTAGGACAACTCTCTAAATTTTCAAAATCAATTTCCCTGACTATCTTAAAAGCCAAACTGTTTCCTCTAACAGACTTATCAATAACAAAAAATTTACCAACACCCCTATACAATAAACTTTCATTCTTAAAAAGCTCATTTTCAGACTTCAATTTATCAATAGCACATTCAAAATGTATAGGTTTATCTTCACCATTCAACTTCATAGATATACAAGAAAGAATATCCCTGATAGGTTTTTCACAAATAGGACATACTTCTTTAAACCTTATACGCAATCTTCGATCTTTACCAAAACATTTTTGTTTATTACCCTTATAATTCTTTTGGTCATTAGAGTTAGTACCCACAGATTTATTATCATTAGCATTCAAATCCACAGCATTTTGTTTCTTAAGCTCAGATTTTACTTTTCTTACTTTCCAATAAGGAACCTTCTTTACCTTTCTAAAATAATTACCATAAGCTTTATTTTGATCAGACTTCAATGCTATCTCCCTAAACTATATAAGACAAATAAGTAATCTCTTAAAATTAAACACAATGTCAAAAAAACATTACAAATGACCTCAAATCACTAAATGTGATATACCCTAATACTGTACTTACCATACTTGTCATTTTTTCCATTAATTGAATATCCTAAATTTTTAATGGATAAACATTTCAAGATTTTACCTCTATAAAATAAAAATTATTAAGATTTTCAAGCAAATATTTCTAAGTACCCCCCCCACGATTTCCAATTTGTCTACTATTCATAATTTCTCACTCTTCAATTTATAAACAACAGATAAAACATATGCAATTACTTTAAAATATTTAGAATCAATAAAATCACCCTCATTAACTAAAAACAAGCTCTCAGATAAATATTTATCCTCTACAATAGGAATACCCTCTCGCTTCGCAAGCTCCTTTATACGTAAAACCTTCTCTCCCCTGGCCTTAGCCAAAATAAAAGGCGCTGGAAATTTAGTATCATATTTAACCAATAAAGCTAATTTTTCTCCACTCATATCTTATAATCAATACTTTTAGCTACTATTACTTCACAATCAAAATCTTCAAATTCTTGAATTGAATCTAATATTTTTATATCAGTTATATTATAACAAAAAAGAAAACTTCTCAGCTCTCTAACAATATTTTTTAAATCAAAATCTGCATATATTCTTAATTTAGAATCAGATCCGAAATGATTAACCTCACAAATAATTTTTTCTTGTTCATTAAAAAAATAAACAAAACTCCACTTATAAACCATTTCTAAATCTTTATAAGAAAATAAAAATAACAAACCACTACCTTCCATAAATTTAAAGGGAATTGAAATAATAAAATTATTATCGTTTTCAATAAAAATTGGCAGTTTATTATCATGTTCTCTTATTCTTAATTTATTACCAAAATAATTATAAATTTGCATAAAATCCTGTTCTGTTATAATTTGATCATACAAAGTTAAAAGAAACTTTAAAACAAACTCATCTTTTATATCAGCAAAAATATTCCTAAACAATTTTTTAGTGTTTTGATCTAAAGAATTACCTCTTAGTTTAAATACAAACTTATCATCAATTTCAAATAAATCTAAATCTCTAAATATAGATGCATAATTAACATGAATCAAAAAATTACCCGAAGTACTAACCATCTTAGCAAAATACTTAAAACCAACTTTTAATGGCAAACTACCCTTTACTTCAAAATAATTGCCTAAAAAAGATACAAGCCATTTATTAACACCAAGGAGCTTAATAATTTCCAATGTTCCATTTAAAGGAAACTTTTTGTTTAAAGTAATTTTAGATACTTGAATATTATTTAAGCTTCTTAATATCAAGACGCTCTTTCACCTTCATAGCGGCTTTACCAATTCTATCTCTCATATAGTAAAGTTTTGCTCGCCTTACCTTACCTCGCTTTAACACTTGAACCTTTTCTATAATAGGTGAATGCATAGGAAAAATTTTCTCAACTCCAATTCCTGAAGAAATTTTTCTAACTAAAAAAGTTTGTCCAATACCTTTATTTTGAATAGATATAACAAGACCCTCAAAATTTTGAATTCTCTCGTTAGTGCCTTCAATTATTTTATAACTAACACGTATAGTATCTCCTACCCTAAAATCAAAACTTTCTGCTCTCTTTCCTTTAGCCTCAATTTTTCTTATTAAATCCATCATTTTCTCCTCTCATTTCCAAATATTTAAGGTACAAATCATATCTATTTTTCTTTGTTTTTTCAATAGACTTCATAAATCGCCATTTTCTTATTTCCTCGTGATGACCTGAAAGAAGCACATTAGGAACTTCTAATCCCTTAAATTCATAAGGTCTAGTATAGTGAGGATACTCAAGCAAGCCACACTCACAACTGAAAGATTCCTCAAGCAAGGAATTCGGATTTATTACACCCTCTAACAATCTATATACACTATCTATTATGACAAGAGCAGCAACCTCACCTGAAGATAATACATAATCCCCAACTGAAATTTCAAAATCAACATACAAATCAATTATACGTTGATCAAGCCCTTCGTATCTCCCACAAATTATAACAAGTTCATTCTTCTTTGACAAGTCATAAGCCAATTTTTGATTATATTTCAACCCAGACGGACTTACAAATATCGTGGTTTTTGCTCTTGCATTTACATAATCAAGAGCAGCAGAGATAGGCTGAGCTTTTAAAACCATACCCACACCCCCACCATAAGGAATATCATCGCACCTTTTATGTTTATCATCAGAAAAATCACGAATAGATATGACTTCACAACTGATGATGCCTTTAGTTATAACTTTTTTCATTATTGAATTTTCAAAAAATGGAGTAATGATTGAAGGAAATAAAGAGAGAATAGTGATTTTCATTTTAAGAGATCTAATACCTTAAGCTCAATAGTTTTCAATTCTTGATCAATATCTCCAAGATAAATATTTAAAAAGGGAACAAAAAATAATTTACTTCCAACTTTAACTTCAAGAAGAATTGACGCAACACACTCAAAAAAAGATACAACAACTCCCAATTCTTTTCCATTATTAACAAGCTTATAACCAATAAGATCACCAAAGTAATACTCATCCTCTTCCAATTTAGATGCAAATTCATCATTGACCCATAACTCGAAGCCGATTAAATCTTTGATAGGCTCAGGAGTACTAAATTCTTCAAATTTCAATAATAATGAATGATTCATTAAAGATACGTCTTCAACTTTAACCTCAATTGAAGAGCAACATTCCTTTTTTAAAACTAATTTATTACCCTTTAAATCAAAAAAATCATCAAAACCATTGGATATGCTCTTGACTTTAGCATATCCATTAATTCCATAAGATGACAATATTATGCCTTTTACAAACATAAATTAGTCCAAAATTTCTAGTTGAACTCTCCTATTTGTTTTTGCAGCACAAGCACTAAGAAGTGTCCTAATAGCCCTTGCAATGCGTCCTCTCCTCCCAATTATTTTTCCAACATCATTCGCAGAAACTCTTAATTCTAAAATAGTCGACTTCTCACCTTCAACTATATTTAACTTAACCTCATCTCTTTTATCTACAAGAGATTTAACTACAAATTCTATAAGCTCAATTTCATTACCGTACTCTTTCATTAAGTCCTCCTAACTCTCAACTTTAAAATTATTTTTATTCAAAATTTTTTTAACCGTATCACTTGGAATAGCTCCTTTGCCTATCCAATCTCTAAACTTATTCTCATTGATTTTGACTTGACTTTGCTTTTCAACAGGATGATAATACCCAAGCTCTTCAATGGCTCGTCCATCTCTAGGCGAAGCAGAATCTATGACCACAATTCGATAATAAGGCCTCTTTTTTGCCCCCATCCTCTTTAATCTTATCCTAACACTCAATTTACCATTCCTCCTTTATCTCCAAAAAGAGATGCTATCTTACTTTGAAAACTCTTATTTTTCATTTTTTTCATCATCAAAACAGACTGACTAAATTTTTTCATAAACTTGTTTACCTCAAAAATTGTTGTTCCACTTCCCAAAGCTATTCTTTTCTTTCTTGAAGGATTATTTAAAATCACAGGATTTAACCTCTCTTTTTTAGTCATAGACAAAATGATTGCCTCTTCCCTTTTAAGTTCTCTTTCATCAATACTACCATTTAACATTTCTAATGAAACACCCGGAAACATCCCTATCAAACTAGAAATTCCACCCATATTACGCATATATTTAAACTGATTTAAATAATCCTCAAAATTAAAGTTGGCTTTCCTAAATTTTTCTTCAAGTCGTAAGGCCTCTTCTTTATCTATAACACTTTGAGCCTTTTCAACAAGACTAACAACATCTCCCATACCAAGAATTCGTGAAGCAACTCTATCTGGATAAAAAACATCAAGATCCTCAGGTTTTTCTCCAACTCCAACAAATTTAATAGGTGCTCCACAAATAGTCTTAAGTGATAATATAGCACCACCTCTAGCATCAGAATCAAATTTTGTAAAAATTACACCCGTAATCCCAACACTATCATTAAATTCTTTAGCAATATTTACAGCACTCTGACCCGTCATTGCATCTGCAACTAATATTGTCTCCGTAGGAGACACAATATCCCTTATCTCTATTATCTCTCTTAATAATAAATCTTCAACCTCAAGACGCCCTCTAGTATCTATTATTACAGTATCAAAAAGCTCTATTTTAGCATATTCAATGGATTTTTTCACAACTTTAATAGGATCACTCTCACCCTCAAGAAAAAACACAGAAACACCAACTTGCATACCCAAAATCTTTAACTGATTAATCGCCGCCGCTCTAAAAGTATCTGCAGCTACAAGAAGAACTTTCCGATTCTCTGATTTAAGTCGTATTGCAAGTTTTGCACATGTTGTAGTTTTCCCAGAACCCTGAAGGCCAAGCATAAGAATACATGATAATTTGTTAACAGGACCTAAAACGAGCTCAGAATGCTTATCGCCCAAGAAATTTATAAGTTTATCATTAACAATCTTAATAAACTGAGACTTAGGATCAATATTTCTTAAAACTTTAATCCCCTTTGCATCTTCGACCACAGAATTTATAAAACGTCTTACAACTCTTAAATTAACATCAGCTTCAATTAAGGCCCTCTTAATAGTGTCAACGGCTGCTTCAATATTTTTCTCATTTATCACAGATTTTCCAGAGATATACTTTACAAAATCTCTAAAACCCGTACCTAAATTCTCAAACACTAAAAATCACCTTCATTTGTAAAAAATCCTACAAAATATACAATACAAAAAAAGGAAATATTAATCAATATCTCCTCCAGTCAAATAGAATTTATTGAATATAACACTAGAAGCAGGTCCAACAACAGATACTTCAGTATCTAGAGAACTAAGCTTTAATATTATGCTCTCTTTATTCAACCTTTTTATCTCTTTTTTTAATAAATCAAAAAAACTCTTAAGTTTAAAACTTTGTCCATAAAGCACTAAATAATTAAAATCAAGAACCCTTTGAATATTAATAATAACTATTGCCAAGTATTTTACCGTATTTTCCATTATTCTATGTATAAACTCATATTTATCATGAAGAGCAAAAATGTCATATATCGTAACTTTTTTAAGCCTACTCTCATACTTGTCATAAAGCTCAGGAATTTCTCCATTCATAAACTCTTTTGAAATCAAACGCTGAAGTGCAAAATTAGATATCAACATATTAACACACCCCTTATTTCCACATGTAGGACAATTTTTCTCTCCTCCATAATCAATTACCATATGACTAACCATACCAGATTTATTATTAAATCCAGCATAAACATTACCACCAGACCAAATAGAAAGCTCAGCGGTATCTGTATAATCGAAAAACATGATGTTATCTACATTCTTACCCATAAATTCAGCAAGAGAAAGATTTTTAACATAACTCTCAAGATACACTGTAAGCGAAAAATATTCTTCTAATATAGCCTTAACAGGCACATCTTTCTCAATCCATGCACCATGACTATCATTAACAATGCCAGATTCCTTATCCTTAATTATACCAGTAATACTAAATCCCAACCCAATAAATTTATCCCTTGAAAAATTATGTTTCCAGATAATTTCAATCATATGATCTTTAATTTTTTCCAAGATCTCATAAGCGCTAACTGGTGGTTCAAAAGAATAAGTCTCACTTATTAAAACCTCACATTTAAGGTTTGCAATTCCTATTTGAAAATAATTACTTGAAATAATTACTCCCATCGAATATGCAAAATCTTTATTAATATCAAGAAGTATTTCTTTTCGTCCATGCTTTTTGATTCCTGATTCCTTTGAACCAACTTCAACTAAAATATTCTCCTTGATCATATGATTAGTAAGAATCGTCACAGCCGCATTTGTCAATGATAATTTACGTGCCAAATCTGTCCTTGAATATTGCATATTCTTTAAGCTAAGGAGTATTTTTTTTCTATTACCACCTCTAATTGAAACCATGTTCTCACCCTGCATAACAAAACCTCCTTTATTTTTAAAATAAAAAAATATTAATAATAAGACATAATATCAAAAAATTACCATAATATTCTAGTAGCACTTACAAGACAAAAAAAATATTTTTTAATAATTGAAATAATTCAACAAAATATTAAAATACAAATTTTAAAGCTCATAAACAAAAGACATAACTGCTAAAACTTCAAAAAAAATAGAAAAAATAAAATATCAAACAAACATGTACCTTATAATTTAAAGACATAAACTTGTGCATAAATTGACTTACAAATATTTAAAGAAAAATGATCACTCACATTTTTCTTTAAAGTATGAAAATTCCATGGTAAAAACCCCTCTGCCTTTAGTAGCGCTTCTTAAAATAGAAGTATACCCAAAAAGTTTTTCAAAAGCCGCTTCGGCTTTAATTATCTCATAATCCTCAATGTTACTAATAGAATGAATCATTCCACCAATAAAATTCAATGTAGAAATAACCTCTCCAGTATACTCAATAGGAGTTCTAATGTCTAACATCATTATTGGCTCAAGCTTAATAGGATTTGCCCTTTTAAAAAATTCATTAAAAGCAAAACCCGATACTGACTCAATGACAGACTCATTAACCTTGGACTTATCATAATCCAATGAAATAATCTTAATTCCCGCATCAATAATCGGATATCCAATAATGCCACTTGAAAAGGAAGAAGTTATACCCCTTAATATCGCAGCCTTAAACAAAGGCTCAATATCGCACTCAAATTCTATTTTATTTCCTTCACCTCGTACCAAAGGACTAACAATCATCCCAATTTTCAAATTCAGTTCCTTACCTGCAAATATATTAACAAACTCAAATATATCATTAACTGTCGAACTTAAACTCTCCCTATAGCTTACTTGGGGTTTACCTGTATAAACATTAAGCTTAAAATCATCTCTAATTCTCATAATAATAATCTCAAGATGTAGTTCTCCCATTCCAGACACCAATAATTGTCCTGTTTCTTTGCTCTCTTTATAACTAAAAGTAGGATCTTCTTTAGCAATAATTTCAAGAGCTTCTTTAAGCCTAACATCATCAGATGCTTTCTCTGGCTCAATAGATATTAAGACAACTGGTTCTGGAAATACTAAAGGCTCAAGCACAACCTCATTACCTTCCTCAACAAGAGTATCTCCCGTTGTAGAATATTTAAGCCCAATAATTGCACCAATATCTCCTGCTTTGACTTCATCAATTTGCTCATTTTTATTTGAAAAAACCCGAAAAATCCTTGTAAATTTTTCACGTTTATTTTTAGCAATATTAACAACCCTTTTAGACGAATTAAGTGCTCCTGAATATACCCTAATAAAATAAAGATGTGCAGCAATTGCACTACAATATTGAACCTTAAACACAAGTGCAGATAACCTTTTTTCATCTCTAGGATCAATTAATACACTTCTATCTGTTTTTAAAGAATAAGAACTAATTTTTTTTTCAAAAGGACTTGGAAGATAATCCACAACTGCATCTATTAAAGGTTCTATACCAATATTTTTAAGACTAGTTCCCATCAAAACAGGAATAATAAAACCACTAATAGTGCATCTTCTAATCTCTTCAATTATAAGTGAATCATCAATAACAGAATTTTCAAGAAAAAGTTTAGTAATTTTGTCACTAAAATTACTAATAGAATCTATTAAATTTTTCCTGAAAATTTTAACATTTTCAATAAATTCTTCACGAACCACACTCTCAAGCACAATAGGTTTGCCATCCCTAAGTTCAAAATACAATTCTTTATTGCGAATAATATCTATGATTCCTTCAAAATTATTCTCACTCCCAATTGGAATTTGTAAAACTATCGGAACTATGCCAAATTTATTTTTGATGTCCTCAACTACTTTAAAAAAATTCGCTCCTACACGATCCATCTTGTTAACGTAAGCAAGTCTTGGAATATCATACTTTGATGCCTGTTTCCAAACCGTTTCGGTTTGTGCCTGAATTCCATCAACAGCACTAAAAACAACAATCCCTCCATCAAGAACACGAAGGGATCTTTCAACCTCAGCTGTAAAATCCACATGCCCAGGAGTATCAATAATATTTATCTGATGATTCTTCCAATAGCAAGTAATAGCAGCAGAGCTAATTGTAATACCCCTATCTTGTTCTTGTGCCATCCAATCAGTAATAGTATTGCCAGAATCAACATCACCTATCTTATGAGTTCTACCAGTATAATATATAATTCTTTCTGTAGTAGTAGTTTTACCAGCATCAATATGTGCCATAATCCCAATATTTCTAATTTCCATAAAGCCCTCAAACACTATAAAAGCTATAGATCATAGCTATAGCTTTCTTCAATTAAATCATAATTATATTTAATTAAGACATACAAAACAAATATTAAAAAGTATTTTTTACATCAAAGCACAAGATTAATGTTTTTCACTACACCAACCCTTTATCATGAAATGAAGACTCACAATAACATAACAAAGATCTGTACATCCATAAATACTTTTCAAAAGAAACAATAATATCATCCAAAATATTAGCCGTTCCATAATCAGATGTGCTATCAACAAAACACCTTATCTTAGACATATTTTTAAGAATGTCATTAAGATTACAAACAATACTTCTAATTGAAGGTTCAAAACTTGAAGTGATATCTAAACTAATTTCATTAATGAATGATTTTTTAATGAATTCAGAACATCTAAACTCAGAATCATACCCAAGTGCTCTAGTTCGCTCAGCTAGAATATCGATAACCTCTGCAACATAATCATAAAGTTTTTCGGTTTTTTTATGAATTACAAAAAAATTAACATCTTTTATGTTCCAATGAATACCTCTCAAATTAGCATAAAAAACATGGAGTCCTGCTAATAATTCTTGAAGTTTTAAATTTATTTTATCTAAATCATCCGCCTTCAAATAATTTAAATGCTTCGCATAATTTAAATGATTTGACATATCATTCTCCTACTTAAAATAATTAAATATATGTTATAATGATATTATTTTAGTATAAGTAGGCTTATTATGCAAAAAAAATTTATTTCTATTATTTTAATTTTTACAAGTCAATTTACACTCTTAGGTATAAATGAAGACTTAGAATTTCTTTATTCATCAATTCACCAATTAAGAAATGATCTACACTTAGAAAAGCTAAAAATAGATAAAACTCTTGAAATAGTGGCAAAAGAATATGCAATAAATCTTAATGAAAATAAAGTATTAACTCATACACTCTTTGGCACAACTCCAATGCAAAGAGTCAAAAAACATGATAAATACTTTTGTAGAATAATAGAAATTTTAGCAGCAGGGATGGATGTCAAAGATGTAACTGGAGCCTGGCTTACAAGCAAAAAACACAAAGAAGCTCTTTTAAATAAAAACACAAGTAAAATAGGAGGATATGTACTACGAACAAAAGATAAAAAAAACATATTTGTAGTTCTTTTCGGAGAAAAATTCTGAATAAATTGACATAAATCAAACTTATTTTATATAATGTCTTTCAGTATCAAAAGGGTTCATAGCTCAGATGGTCAGAGCGCCTGCCTTACAAGCAGGATGTCGGGGGTTCGAATCCCTCTGAACCCAAAATTACTTTATTCAATTGGGCTTAAAGCATGCTGTTTTCTATAAAGCTAATAAAAAAACACCACACAGCATGTAATTTATTAGCTTATCAAAACGCTTTTCGTATATGCCTTTATATATTCTAACACTTGAATATTCTAAGTGGAAAAATCAAGTTAATATTATTCTTATCTAAATCTTTACTTAACTCCTCCAAGCACAAGCTAGCATCATTTTTATCCTGAAAAAGCAAAATAAAAGCCCCACCCCTACCCGCACCACTCAATTTGCCAGAAAGAGCCTTAAATTGTCTACCTTTTTCTATTACATAATCAAGCGTACCTGAAGATAAACCCAAAGAATTTAAATAATTATTCGCAATATCAATATTATTCGTCAATAAAAGAATATCGCGTTTATTAAAAGCAACATAAGAATTCTTAACAATACAACCAAGTTTTTCAATAATTTCAAATTGACTATTATCAAGAGAAATTCTGTAATTCAAATCAGATATGATTTTATTTGTTGTACATTCCCTTCTGATTGCTCCAATCAAAAAATAAAAATTACAAAATGCTATTCTTCGATAACTGAAAGACCCATTTTTTCTCTCTAAATAAAAAGTTCCATCTAACTCAACAAGCAAAACATCCATCCCAGAAGATCTTCCATGAAAAATATTTTCAATTTCCCTTGCCAACAAAATTTTATCATAAGTACGATATTCATCATGACTTACAATATATTCAGCAAAACATAAACTAAGACTAGCAGAAGAACCAAACCCCAATCCAACTGGAATCTGGGAAAATATTAAAAATTCAATAGGTCGAACTTTATTAAACCTCTTATTAATAAAATGTATTACCTCGTCTATTTTTAAAGAAGGAACTCCCAAATATTTCCAAGAATCAGAAAACGTATAAACCAAGTACATATAAAAAGGTATCGTAGCACCAATCACTGGAAAACCATATACAGCACTATGTTCTCCTAAAAATAGTATTTTAGAAGGCTTTTTTATTATAAACATTTACTGAAATTTAACACCATCTAAATCTAGCTCTATTGGTTCAATATTAAATTGTTCAAAAACTTCAAAATTTGGCTCATAGACTAAAAAAGTCTCATTTCCAGCACCCAAAGCCTTAATTAAAGTACATTCATTTTCAAGATAAGCAAGATTTAAAGGCAAATTAGCAGAAATGCCTATCTTTTCCCCAATGTCTAATCCTATATTTTTTGCCAATTTCAAACCAGATAATAAACAATCAGAAGAATTGTTAATATTAAGAATAATTTTTTTCATTACAATATTAATATCTTTTATAAAACTCATTAAAGAATTTTTATGTTTATAATACTTAATAATCGAACTAGTAGTTTTAACTGGACTAGGACCTCGCATTAAATAAAAATTATTAAAACATATATTCTCTAAACGCTCATACGAAGGAAGATCTCCGCCCTTAAACTGAATAACCCCACCAAAAAGACTAGTAGCAATATCATATCCACTACCCATACCTCCTTGAGCATACCTATAAGATTCTAGACAATACATAAAAATTTTATCTTTAACAAAATAATTATCATTATTCAAAATCAAAAAAATTCCACATACAATCCCAACAGCAACAACAGCACTCGAACCAAATCCTTTCTTTACACCACTATTTAAAAAAAAATTACTTGTATCAATATAAACATTAAAGGAAAAATCTTCTAAATTAGTAAAATATTTCTGTTTTAAATACCTAAACATCCTAAAAACAAAATCATCATTATTTTCTATTAAAGTAAAATCATCAATTTTGGTTTTTTTAGCAAAAAAACGCCAAGTATCACTTCGTTTAAAAGAAAAATAAGCTCTTTCTTTTATTGCAACTGCAAGACCAAAACCATCTTCTTCCAAAATAAAATATTCACCCATCAAAAGTAAATTACCAGGTACTGAAAAACTAATTATATCCATTCTAAACCATTTCCAATTTTTGAAACAACAAAATTAACATCTCTAAAATTGCTAGTAAGTTTAGTCAAAATTAATTCCAAATCTTTCTTTAAACACAACACCTTAACCTGCGGCCCAGCATCCATTGTTTCAAAAACAGGAATACCTTTACTTCTAAGATCGGCAATATACTTGATTAATTCTATAGTATTACTCTTAAAATAAATAATGGAAGATGATAACATTAAAGCAAACATACACTGATAACTCTTTACAATTTTAAGGCCAAATTCATTAAAATCTCCTTTTAAAAGAAAATACAAAGCTTCCTTAAATATATTCCGACTTGATTCAATCCACGCATTCCAATAAAATTTTTCTTGCTTGCAAATCTCCATGGCAACCCTTGAAGAAATCTCTTTTTTCCTGCTATCAACTATAGCAAATATTATGCATAAATCACTAAAACAATTAAAACTATCCAACTGAAATGCACTCCTTGCACCTTCCTTTAAAAAGGTAAATCCACCATAAATAGCTCTTGATGCTGATGCTGAACCTATTCTTGCAAGCTGTGAAGCTTTTTGATGAGAATATTGATTAAAATATCTTAAAATACAAGCAGCAATAGATGCAAAACCAGAGCTTGAACTTGCAAGTCCTGCGGCTGTTGGAAAATTATTTTCACTAATTACCCTAAACCCAACATTTGGCTTATTTAAGATTTTTCTTGCATAGTTAAAAAAATTTATTTCTCTCTCTCTCAACACAACAACCCTTGAATTTAAAATTATTTCATCCTTACATGACAATTCAAGTTCACTTATTGAATAAAATTTATCAACACTTATAGCAATGCTTGAAGTAGCTGGAATATTTAAAAATTTATCTCTTTTTCCCCAATACTTAATTAATGCCAGACTAGGATTTACCTTACATCTAATCTTCACACTATGCTCTCAAATCCTCTAAAATTTTAAGAGCAAAATCAAGGGAATAAATTCCACTCTCACTCATTTTAAATAATATTTTTTCTCTCTCATCACTAGAAATAGTATAATCTCTTTCAAGAAAATATAAAATCTTATTAACATGCAACTTCATATGTCCTCGCTGAATTCCATCAAAAGCAAGTGCTCTTAGAGCCGCAAAATTACTTGCAAGACCAATACAAGAGAGAACACCCATAAACTCTTTTTTGCAATCAATCCCCATAATCTTAAAGCTCAATATAGCCGCTTTATGAGAACCAGCAGAACCTCCTTTAATACCAACCTGTAAAGGCAATTCAATCTCTCCAATCAAATTTTCATCAGAAATATAAAATTTACTAAGAGGCAAATATATACCACTTTTTGAAGCAAATTTATGTATGCATGCCTCAAGAGCCCTTGTATCATTAAGTGTAGCAACACATAAACCTGTTATGCCATTCATAATACCTTTGTTATTAGTAACAGCACGTTCTTCTTCAAAAAACCCTATCTTAGAAATAAGTGAAATATTTTGAGCCAAAACTAAAGATTCTTCATTATCTTTAAGCAAATCATTAACATTTAATTTAAAATTAGCTTTTATAGCAAAATCATTCGAATCATTACTTAAAATTTTTAAAATACACTCATACCCAAACTCTAGAGTAATATGATGAGCCACTCTCTCAGCTATTGAATTTAGCAAATTTGAACCCATAACATCACAAACATCTACATAGATATTTAATTTTTGAATACCAATTTCCTTAATAAACTTAGTTGAAAGTTTTCTAAATCCACCGCCTCTACGTTCCATATTATGCAAAAGAGGCTTAGACCAAAAATCAATCTTTTCAAAAAGACCAAAAAACATATCACTTAAATCTTTATCTGTTTTTATATAAATTTGAGCAATTCCTAACACCTCACCCACAGAATAACTTAAATTAGCATGCTCAAGAATCTTAGCTGACAAATTTAATGCAGCAATAACTGAGGGTTCTTCTGTAGCAATAGGTACAGTATAATACTTGCCATTTACCTTTAAATTCTTTACAATGCCAATGGGCAAAGATAAATAACCAACATAATTCTCTATCATGTGACAAAGAAAATCTTCATCAGCAGAATCATAAAAAAAATCACAAAGATTCAATTTCAAAAGACTCTTTATCTCTCGTTTTTTATCTAAAATACTTTTACTTCTAAAATTCTCACTAAGTCTCATAAAAATCTTTAAAGCTCTTAACATTAAACGGCAACGGATGACTTAAAAAATATTTATTTAACCTAAACTGTGCCAAATCCTTACTATTACTTAAAAGCATAGACATCTTTAAAACATATTCATAACCTTTTAAAAGGTTATATAAAGCATTCTCCCCTCCCGAATAAAAAGCCCTTAGAATAGATGCTGCAATACCTACCAATTTAGCCCCAAGCGCAATGCCCTTGGCAATATCCATTCCAGTCTCATATCCTCCTGATGCAAAAACTCTATCTTTAAAAAAATCCTTAATACTAAGTAATGTTAAAACCGACGATATGCCCCAGTTAGCAAAACAAGACGCAACATCCAAATTTTCCTCTTTAATTCCTTCAACCAAAACCCAGTTAGTTCCACCACTACCAGCAAGATCAACATAAGAAACCCCAAGATCTAGCAAGCTGATAACAGAATCGGGAGAAATTCCAAAGCCCGTCTCTTTAACAATAACTGGAATATTTGATAAAGAACAAAGCCTAGCAATTGAGTCTTTAATCCCTCTAAAGTTTCTCTCCCCTCTTAAATTCATTAATTCTTGACCTGAATTCAAATGTACAATTATGGCATCAACCTCAAGTCTCCTATTCACTTCAACTATTTCAAAAATCCCAAATTCTCTTAACTGAGTAGCACCAATATTTGAAAATAAAGGAATATTATGAGCATACTTCCTTAAGGAAAAATCTTTAATATATTCAGGGTATTTAAATATAAGCTTAAAGGATCCCAGACTCATTGGAATTTTTAAATCATTTGCAATCTTAACAAGAGACTTATTCAGCTTATTACCCTCTTTAACGCCTCCTGTCATTGATGAGATAAAAATAGGCATGGCAATATCATAACCAAATATACTCTCTCTTGTATTTATCTCACAAAAATCAAGCTCACTAAGTGCATCATGCTTTAAATTAACAAAATTTAAAAGATTATCACTTTTATTAACATCCTCTTTATTTAAACAAATTTCAATTTGTCGTTTTTTATTATTTAATATATTAGGCTCGATACCCATAAACCCGGTATCCATCTTCTCTAATTTCCTTTAAATAAAAACCTTGGGATTCACCTGGAACAATCCTATTTTCAAAAAAATCTCTATACTCATCAAAATTTGCATCATGTCTTACTGAAAACATTTTATCAATATCCCAGGTCTTAACAACACGATGAGCATTCTCTTCAACTGTAAGCTCATAAATAACCATAATATTACCAGACCCATAAGAACAAAAAAGTATTCTCTCACCACTAATATCCTTTTTTGCAAATACTCGCTTCAAATAAGACATTAAAGATAAAAATATTGATCCTGTATATAAATTTCCTACCTCCTTAGAAGCCTCAACAGAATCATAAAAGTCTATTGATTCTAAATAAGCATTTCGTTCAAATTCATCTTCACTATAATATTTCTTTAAAACATAATGCATTGAGTCTATAGGCATTTGTGCAAAAGGTACATGTAAAATAAACCTATATTTAGAAAATAAATCCTTAATACTCATGTTTTTCTTATATGCAAAATTTGCTAAAGCCTCTTCATTTGCCTTATTATAACAGTCAATAGAATAACGTCCCTTTACCTTAGCCTCAAGACTTCCGAATGGTCTAAAAAAATCATCAACATCATCAGTATAAACCCCAAACTCAGACAAATTAATAGATAAAACTTTTGGATTTTGCTCAATAAGAACTGCTGTTGCTCCAGCTCCTTGAGTAATCTCTGCTGTAGTAAGATTACTATAATGTGCAATATCACTAGAAAATACTATTCCATATTCAGATTTATCTGAATGACTTAAAATACTTGCAGTACTGTGCAAAGACAGTGCAGAACCTGCACATGCATGTTGGACCTGAAAAGTTAAGAAATTATTTGATAAATTAATACCAGCTAACTTCAAAGCTCCATAGACATAAGATGAAATTGATTTTGAATAATCTACACCCGTCTCAGTTCCACCTAAAAATACTCTCATTTTATCTAAATCAAGATTATTATTATCAAAAATTAGCTTAACAGCAGAGCTTGCCATTGTAACACTGTCTTCATTAGGACTTGTAAATCTAAACGCTTTCTGAAGGGTTGCATCAATTGCTCTATTAAATTTCTTAAAAAAATTTTCATCAGAATTATATAAAGAATTGTTTAAAAGAACATGCAAGTTTAAACAATTTAAAGGCAAAAAAACTCTAATATCACTAATACCTACTTTCATTAATTTCCCCCGATTAAAAAAATAATTACCAAGTAATATACTATAGATCATAAAAACATCAAAGTTCAATATGCTATGATGAAAGGAGAAGCAAATTATGCAAATAGCAGTACTTCTATCTGGTGGAGTAGACAGCTCTGTGGCTCTTTACACAATGATACAAAAAGGATATAAAAATATAAAGTGTTATTATCTAAAAATTTGGCTTGAAGACGAACTTTTCTACATAGGAGAGTGCCCTTGGAAAGAAGATATCAATTATGTAGAGGCTGTGTGTAAAAAATTTAACGTACCATATGAAATCATTAGCTTACAAGACGAGTATTACAAGAGAGTAGTAACTTATGCTATCGAAGAATTAAAAATTGGTAATACCCCAAGTCCAGATATATTTTGTAATCAAAGAATAAAATTTGGTGCATTCTTTGATAAGATAAACGAACATTATGATTTAATTGTCACAGGACACTATGCTAAAATAGAAAACAAAAATGATCACTACATACTTAAACAAGCCAAAGATAAAATAAAAGATCAAAGCTATTTTCTGTCTCATCTCTCTAGCGAACAAATATCAAAACTGCATTTCCCATTAGGAAACCTATTTAAAACTGAAATAAGACAAATAGCACAAAAAATAGATTTGCCCAATAAAAACAGAAAAGACAGTCAGGGAATCTGTTTTCTTGGCAAAATCAAATATGATGAATTTATAAAATATCATTTAGGAGAACTTAAAGGTAATATTATCGAACAAGAAACAGGCAAAATACTTGGAACACATAATGGATATTGGTTCTTTACAATTGGACAAAGAAAAGGTATCAAACTCAGCCATGGCCCATGGTTTGTCACAGAAAAGGATATTCAAAATAACATCATTTACATCTCAAATAGTACAAATTACCTGAAACAAGGAAAGCAACAATTTTTAGTTCACAAAACAAACTGGATAAACAAGCCATTAAACAATAGTGACTTAAGTGCCAAAATAAGACATGGAGAGAAAAAAATAAAATGCAAAATAGAAATATTAAAAAATGATATTATAAAAGTTGATCTAGAAGAAAAAGATTATGGAATTTCACCGGGACAATTTTGCATATTTTATCAAGAAGATGAATGCTTAGGCGGAGCTAAAATCCTTAAAACACTAATATAATATATTTTTAAAATCATTATTTATAGGGATAATTTAAATTATCCCTATAAATTACTTATCAATCTTAAAGTAATCTACTGATTCCTTCAAATGTTTAACGCTATCTAACATTCTCTCAGACATTGCTGAGAGTTCCTCACTACTTGATGCTGTTGTTTGAACCAATTGACTAACTTGTTCTATTGCATTCTTAAATTGTTCAATTTGATTACTCTGGTTATAACTTTCACGAGTAATATTCTTAACAAGTCCAGCCGTTTTTTCCATTCCAGGAACAATCTGCTCAAAATTATTACCTGCTTTACTTGCAACAGTAAAACTTTTATTTGCAATATCAATAATTTCTCTAGCAGACTCCTTGCTTTGATCAGCAAGCTTTCTAACCTCAGCAGCAACAACTTCGAATCCCTTACCCTTATCCCCTACTCTAGCAGCTTCAATAGAAGCATTTAGAGCAAGTAAATTGGTTTGCCTTGTTATCTCATCAATAACACCTATTTTATCTGTAATCACCTCCATCGCCTCAATGGCTTTAATAACAGATTCATGTCCCTCCCTGGTCTTCTCATTAGTGTTAACAGCAATACTCTCAGTAGTAGAAGCATTATCGGTATTCTCAGTAACACCTTGAGATATCTGCTCAATATTTGCTGTCATTTCTTCTAATGTAGACGCTTGTTCAACTGCTCCAGAACTTAAATTTTGACTCGCATTTGCTATCTGAATTGCATTTTCATAAAGATAATCAAGGTTTTCAATAACTCCTCTGACAACAGATGAAAAATTAGACCTTAAAAGCTCCAAATCTTCATATAACCCATGAAGTTCTAACGTTTCCCATTCTAAAGAATAACTTGAAACAGTAAAATCTCCAGAAGCAAGTCTCCCAGAATAACTCAAAATTCCATTTAAAACAGCACTGAGTTTACCTACAAGATAAATAGTAACTAATCCAAGAATAACTAAAGTCACTACAAAACTTATTCCTAAAATAAAAGTAGTAAGTCTAGTCATATAATAAAAATCATTAGCATTAGCTCTGAGATACACTATAAACGAAAAATTAGACAAATTACATGTTACTCTCTGAGCAAACCCAACAAATTTTTGCCCATGAAGGTCAACATAACTCCTAAAGCTAATTTCTTGATTTTTCTGAATTAAATCCTCAGAAGTACTCTTAACGACACTACTATAGTAAGGATTAACATCAACAAAGTTATCACCAGGCAACCAAGTATGGTGAATGAGAAATGATCCCGTTTGGTCAAATACCATAACACGACCGCTACCCAATGCTCCAAAACTAATACCTTTAAATGAATTATAAAGATAATCGATAGCATAAAAGATCATAAAATAGCCAAAAACATCGCTAGTATTATGATCTCTTAAAGGAACACCTATTAATAAATAAGGAATTTGTCCTGATTTATTCCTAATCTTAGAAATATCCCTCATCAAAACTTCTTCAACAGACCCAGAATCTGCCAAAAGCACAGAAGAATTATAAATAGAACTAGTGCCCCTTAACTTAAGAAAGTATTCTTTATCTGCAACAGAAATGCCATAATCACTATTATCTTTGACAGCAGTAGTAAATATTATTTCACCTTTTCTATTGGTTATCATAAGGTTATTACCTCTGCCTGTTTTAACCAAGATCTCAATTTGATCTAAAATAGCTTCTATTCTCTTAGGCTTACTTCTAGCAATGGATTCAAATAAAAATGAAGAGTCTAAATACATTGAGTTAATTTTCACTCTCTCTTCCATTGAAGAAAGATAAATGGTTAAAGAATTTTTGACATTTCCAATAAGATTTTGCATAAGATCTAACTGCTGAGCTACTAAACTAGAATTAATAAATATCCCAAATACGAAAAACAATATAGAAATAAAGATTGCTATAAGAATACTAACAATAAGTAATATCCTAACTTTCAGCTTCAGTTTCATACGCTAACTACCTCTTACAAAAATAAATTCTAAAAATCTGAAAAGTCCTCATCAAAATCCAAATCTTTATCAACAACATCAATGGCTTTCTTAGGATCTACCCTCTTATTAACAGACTCATAACTTACCTTTGAATCACCATGTATATCATCTTGACTATCTCCTAAAGATGAATTACTCTCCATATTCAAAGAAGTAAGATTTTCAGTCATCAAAACATCATCACCAGCATTAAGTTTATCACAAGCATCAACCTCAAAATCTTTAACTTTGAAAAAAGATATTACTTGTCTAAGCTCTTTAGCCTTTTCAAGCATCCTATCAGCCATACTTGAAAGCTCTTCACTACTTGATGCTGAAGCTTGAACTACTTCTCCAACCTGATCAAGAGCTTCTTTAAACTGTATAATTTGATCATTCTGCTTATAGCTTCCCTCAAAAATCTTCTTCACAAGATTGGTAGTCTTTTCTATTTCAGGTAACATATCCTTAAATATCAACCCAGCTTCCGTTGCCAATCTAGAATTCTCTTCAACTAATTCACCAATTTCAAGTGCAGACTCCTTGCTAAGATCAGCAAGTTTTCTAATTTCACTTGCTACAACAGCAAACCCCTTGCCTTCATCACCAGCTCTTGCAGCCTCAATAGCCGCATTTAAAGCAAGCAAATTAGTTTTTCTAGCTATCTCTTCAATAACACTGACTTTCTCAACAATAGACTGCATAGCCACAACAGATTCTTCAACAGCCTTACCCCCTATTTGAGCATTCTCATTAGTAATTAAGGCAATTTGCTCTGTTTCTCGGGAATTATTCACACTCATCTCAACTCCAGATGATATCTGTTCAATGTTAGCTGACATTTCTTCAAGTGTTGAAGCTTGCTGTAACGCACTAGAACTTAAATTTTGACTTGAATCAGCAACTTCAACACTTGCCTTATTAACATAACTAATGTTTTTAAGCACACTTGCAATAGCATCCGCAATAGCATCTCTCATTTTAACAATTTGTAAGCCCAATGAACCAAGCTCATCAGAATAATTATCATTAATAACATAATCTTTATCTAAATTTCCTTGGACTATTTCCTTTACCAAATTTCTAACCAAATTTAATCTAAAGCTAATAATTGCCTCTAACATCACTGAGAGAATAACAACCAATATAATAATGCCTAAAATAGTACATACAATAAATTTAAAAGCCAAACTGTAAATAACCCCATAAATATCTTCATAAGGAATTCTGGCAACAAGAATTCCACTATTATCTCCAAGCTCACTGCTAATAGGCAATATGGCATAATAATTATACAACTTCATCTCAGGAAAATACGCTCTCTCAATCTGATAAACTGGTATCTGGCCTGGTACAAGAGGTTTCATAGGGGATTTGGATAATACATCCTTTAAAACACTAACAAATTTAGCACTAACTTTAGAGCTCTCATTATATTCTATTAAAGGATTAACAAGATTATTATATGGGTCTAAATAAAATAAATTTCCTCTGTTATAAAAACCAAATCTAGATCTATCTAACTTATCTCTTATCACATCGTCAAGTAAATAACCTACCAAATAACCAAGAAACACTTTATCTTCTGCTGAATATACAGGAACAACTATGGCAGAAGCTTTTTTATCTTTATAGTGAGATCGAATAGCAACCTCTCCTGCTATCCCTTCAGTAAGACCAGGATACCAACCAATAAAATTTAATTCACTTTTTTTATATTCTTCTACAGACTTTTTAAAATACTCAGTATTTGACTCAGACTGACCAAAATCCATATTATTGGCATGTCTTGTAGAAACAATTATTTTACCTTCCAAATCAAAAAATGCAAATTCTTCATAAAAAGTATCAAGCTTTAAATTGAACAATATCTCATATACCCGATTTCGATATTTTTTATTCCCCTTTACAGCATCAAGAACTATTTTAGAATTTTCTCTAAGTCTGTCTAATTCAACCTCTGAAAAAATATGACCACCATTCTTAATAAAAGAATATTCACTCATAGTCTCAAGAGCCAAATTAGAACTTGCACCATCAATTATGATATAAAATGTATCTAACAAAGCCTGCACAGCAAAAGCAGCTCGTCTTACTTGAGCCCTTGTAAGTTGTTTATAATAACGCTCTAAATAACTACCCAACATAAACTTAAAAATTAAAGAAAAAAACAATACAGTTATCAACAAACATAAAAATAAAAAACCAATAAACCTGTGCTTAATTTTTAACATAAACCTACCTCGTAAATTAATCACTCACTTAATTAATTTAACAAACATAAGAATTAAGTAGATACCTTTCATAACTTTATATCAAAAAAATATAATTCTCAAATAAACCCTAAATAATTCTACCTGTATCTTAAAAGAAATAAACATAAAAATCAATCTTTTTTATAAGGTAAACCTAAAGCTTTAGGGGCATAATTCCTTTTTGAAAAAAACAAAAGACTCAAAATCACTACAACATAAGGTAAAATGATTAATATTTTAAGAGGAACTATGAAAGACAAAAAAGAAACTTGAGACATCATAACAACTAAAGTTCTTATAAAAGAAAACAAAAAGCTACCCATCAAAATTCCAAAAGGTTGCCAATTCCCAAAAATCACCATAACGATGGCAATAAAACCTTGCCCACCAATAATTCCTTGCATATAACTTGAAGCAATCACAGTAGAGAGAACTGCTCCAGCAATTCCCGCAAATAATCCACTTAGAAGGACACAAAAAAACCTAATCATAAATACATTAACTCCAAGAGATTCTAAAACTTCTGGTTCCTCACCACTAGCTTTAATCCTAAGTCCAATTTTAGTATATTTAAACATAACATGAAAAAGCACAACACATGTTATTGCAATATAGAGTGAATATCTCTTACCAAAAATCTGAAATACAAGAGACTTTTTATCCAAAACTCCGTCAAAAAGTATGGGCAGCTTAATATCTATTGGGGGAGTTGAAGCAGAACCAAAAATAAAAGTTCCAAACAACATCGCTACAGATGGTCCTAAAAAATTAATAGCCATCCCAGTTATTATCTGATCTGATTTAAGAAAAACAGTAAAAATAGCATGAAGAATTGAAATAACAAGCCCTGAAAGCCCCCCCGCAAAAATTGCAAATAACGGACTACCATAACAATATGCAACTGTAGCACCAACAAATGCCCCAAGAGCCATTGTGCCCTCAAGACCAATATTGATTATTCCACATCTCTCACTGATAAGTCCTCCAAGACCAGCCAAAATTAAGGTCTGAGAATTTATGAGCGTTTCACTAATTAGAAATATTAGTGCGTTTGACACTTTTTATACTCCTCAAAAACATCTTATTTAAGAAATGACTAGCAGAAATCATAATCACCACTATCCCTATCATCAAAGACACTATTGAAGATGACAACCCCATTAAACTTTGCACTCTGCTACTACCATAAAATAAAATTGAGAATAAAATACTTGAAAATATTATTCCTATTGGAGAATTATTTCCTATCAAAGCAACAGCTATACCATTAAGACCTGTTCCTTCCATATAAGTAAGCTTAAATATTGCCTTATTAACACCCATAACCTGTATAGCACCTGCAAGTCCCGCAAGTGCACCTGCAATAAACATAGTAAACATCAAAATCTTTTTAATATCAATTCCAACACGATAAGAAGCGACAATATTACGCCCAACAGAGCTTATCTTAAACCCAAGCATCGTCTTATTCAATAAAACCCACATTAAAATAGCAATAATAATCCCAACAATTATCCCAAAATTAAGAGGGGCCTTTAATAAATCATTAATAAATGGATGTTTTGCTCTATAAGCAAGTCCCTCAGATGAAAGTTTCCAAGAACCAAAAAAATCAATAAAAGCGCTTTCTCGAATAGGCTTAGATAAATCACTATTATCCTTTTTAATAGTGGGCAAATCTATGATTATATTATTCAAATGAAATAAAATCCAATTAAACATTATCCCTGAAATTACTTCATTGATGTTAAATTCAATCTTTAAATATCCAATGAAAACACTTAAAATTCCTGAAGCTAAAGATGCAAAAAGGAAAATGCAAATTACGTGTAATACAGGGGGAAAATCCAAAAAAATTCCAGCTATTAAAGCTGAAATCGAACCAAGCATAAATTGACTCTCAACACCAATATTAAAAAGTCCCACTCTTAAAGCGATGCCAATCGAAAGGCCTGTAAAAATCAATGGCGTGGCATAGCTTACAATATACGCAAAATGTTTAGGAGAAGAAAATACAACCTCTATCATTATATAGTACATTCTCAAAGGAGAATACCCAAGAATTAATACTATTAACCCAAGAATTAAAATCCCTAAAAAAAATGCAAAAAAATTAATAAATATCGACGAATTTAAAAATACTGCAATTGCCTCTTTATATTTATAATTATCAACTTTCATTTAAACTATACCCATCATCATTTTTCCAATAACAACAGAATCAAAATTATGCTCTAAAATACCTACAATTCCACCATTGTACATTACAGCTATTCTATCACAAACACTCACAAGCTCATCAAGTTCAAGAGACACAAGAAGAACTGTCATACCCTCATCTCTTTGCTCTAAAAATTTTTTATAAATATTTTCAATAGCACCCACATCAAGTCCCCTTGTAGGTTGAACTGCCAAGAGAACCTCAGGTTTCAAATTAATTTCACGCGCAACAACGACCTTTTGTTGATTACCTCCAGATAGATTTTTAACTTTGCTCAAAATATCTCTTGGTGTAATATCAAATGAAGCTGCAAGTTGTTCGCTTATTTCCTTAAGAAGAGTTAAATTAAAATTAACAAACTGCTTTTTAACAGTATTTAAAAACTTAACCTTTAATTTACCATTACCTATACCACTACTCTTCATTTTTAAATAATTCACATCATCAAAACTTTTAATTCCAATATTTTGCAAAATGTTAAAGTCTAAAATAAGACCATGCTTTTGTCTATCAGATGGAATATGGCCTATTTTCCTATCTATTATTTGTTTAACACTAAGACCCTTGATTGATTCAAATTTGCCATCAACTCTCTTAACTATATCTCCGCTAAAGATATCTCTAACCCCAAGAATTGCTTCAACTAATTCTTCTTGACCACTGCCTTCAACTCCAGCTATCCCAAAAATTTCACCTTCTCTAAGATTTAAACTAATATTCTTAACTTTAAAAACACCCCGTTCATCTTTAACACTTAAATCCCTAATCTCAAGAACATTTGTGTGATTAACAATCCGTCTCTTAGAAATATCAAGAGAAGTTTCTTTGCCTATCATTAATTTAGTAAGCATTCCCTCATCAGTCTTAGTAATATCAAAAGTCCCAACTACTTTCCCAAGACGCATAATTGTACATCTTTGTGCCACAGACTTTATTTCTTTTATTTTATGTGTAATAAGTATTACAGTATGCTCCTCTACAGCCAATATTTTTAAAACATTCATAAATTCATCAATCTCATTAGACGTAAGTACCGCTGTAGGTTCATCAAAAATAATAATATCTGCATTTCGATAGAGAACTTTGAGTATTTCTACTTTTTGTCCCATCCCAACACTTAAATCCTCAATTGGCTTATCAGTATCTATTTTTAAACCATATCTTTCAGAAAGTTTAAGTATCCTCCTCTTTGCATGATCATAATTAATAAATCCAAATTTTGAATCTTCATATCCTAAAATAATATTTTGTACAGCCGTAAATTTTGGAATTAACATAAAATGTTGAAAAACCATCCCAATACCACTTCGAATAGATTCGCTTGAATCTTTAAGTTTTAGTTCATTTCCTCTTAAAAAAATCTGCCCGCTATCGGGCTTGTGAATTCCATAAATAGTTTTCATTAAAGTGGTTTTGCCAGCACCATTTTCACCAAGAATTGCATGTATTTCTCCCTTTTTAAATCTTATACAAATATTATCATTAGCAATAAAATCACCATATCGCTTAGTAACTTTATCTAAAACTAATATGTCTTGCATTAAAGATAACCTGAAATTTAACAAAGGTAAATAACATTTATTTATACCCTAACCAGGTATGTTAAAACTAAAAACAAATATTTTCAAGAGATTTTCAGAAAAAAAAATCAAAAACAATGTAAAATATCAAAAATCATGCAATAAATTTAATAAAAGGAAAAAAATAATGATAAAATGAAGGCACATTATGATAATGACAAAAGGATTAAAATATGAGAATTAAAGCCTGCATTTTCGATATGGATGGAACTTTAATAAACAGCATCATGGATATTGCATTTTCAATGAACTTGGCACTAAAAAATTTAGGATACACAAAAATTAAAACAGATGAATTTAACACTCTTGTTGGCAGAGGATATTCCAAATTAGTAGAGAACACTTTAAAGCATCTTAACGTAAAATTAAACAATAAACAAATCAAAGATAATCTTTATCAAGAATTTGTACAAGCATACAATCAAAATCTTTCTTCCCTAACAAGAGCATACGATGGTATACCAGAACTTTTAAGAAAACTCAATTCACTTAACATTCCTGTTGGAATCTTAAGCAATAAAAACCATGAAGAACTATTAATAATATCACAAAATATATTCAAAGACATAAACTTTTTTGAAGTGAGGGGCTACTCACCAAGATTTGAAGCAAAACCAGATCCTGCAAATGCACTTGACATGATAATAGAATTAAATCTCATGCCAAAGGAAATAGCATACATCGGAGACAGCGATGTTGATATGCTCACTGCTAAGAATGCAGGATTTTTACCTATAGGGGTTGCATGGGGATTTAGAACAATAAAAGAATTAAAAGAAAGCGGAGCAAAATACATTTTAAGTAGTCCATCCGAACTTTTGGATATAATCAAATGAATTCAAAAGTATATTTTCCACATCTGTATCATTATTTATTTAATCATGAAAACATAAAGGGATTATCAATTTTTGAAAAAGAAATTGAAATAATCAAATATCTAGAAGAAAATAAAAAAACCATTTCAACATTTATAGACGAAAATTTTAAATCTGATACTGACTTACTTATTCAATACGTTAAAGAAAAAACTGACATAATAATTACTCCTATTGTTTTATCAAACATCGAATCTATTGATCTAAATATCGTAAAAGACCTCTTTAACAAAGAGCTTAATAAAAATAACCTAGAATTAATATTTAGTTCTATTAAAGCAAATCCTTACTTAAGAAAAGAATTTTTATACGATTTCAATGCTATAAGTAACGGACATATAACATTTTATATAAACAAACTTTTTGAAGACAAAAATTCTTACACAACACATCTAATCAAAAAAGAAAATGACATGCTCGATTCTTCAAAAATTGTAAAAAACTACATAAAAATTCTACTCTTATTAAGAGTATTAATAATTAAGTTTTATTTAGAAAAAGAAATAAAATTAATTCCAAGAAATATTGAAAATACAGCAAAATTAATTAGCAGAGAAATTGAATTTTTAGATAACAATACAGTTAGCCTGATAACTCAAAGTCTCTTTAAGTATGAAACTCTAAGTAACATATCGCCAATTGCAACATTAATATCCATTTTTTCAAACAGAACCAGAATACCAAATATTAAAAACAATAGAATAAAGGGATTTATAGGTTATGACGAGAGCTGGTTTTCTATAAAACAATTAAGCTCAAAGGAACATGATCCAAGAATTATTAAAGAACTTCTAGAAATAGCTAGGAAAAATAAATGGTAAAAATACTTTCAAATTTTTTTAAGGCCACTTTAATCGCATCAATACTTGCATTCCTAATAGAAGAATTATCAATAATACTTTTTTTGCCATACAAGATCCGATTCGCCCTAATATTCATTGGATTTTTATTCGATGCAATATTGATATTGATTTTTTTATACAAAATTCCAAAAGCTTATTTTTCACAAAAACTACAAATATATATAAGAAATAATTTATTTTTTGATCTAATTCATTGCCTAATTCCCTTAATATTTTATAGCTCTCATCAAATCCAAAATATAATTAATCCTCACGAAACAATTCTAAGTCCAATTGTACTTTCACTTTTCAAATTAAGATTCTTAAGACTCCTTAGATTTAACGACTTAATGATTGAAATTTATTATAATCCAAAAGAAAAAAATCTAATCTTAGTTGCATTTGCAAGAACATTTTCAATAAGCTTACTAATTCCATTCATATTTTTTATAATATTTTCAAGTTCAGGTTTTGCAAATACAATCCCAGAAAAGCAAGAATTTAATATCATAAAAAACATTTCAATAACAACTGAAAAAAACTATATCAAAGAAAAATATCCTTTTATACTAATAATTAAAGATACAAATAAAACGATATATTCTAAATCTGATGATATATTTTTCTACTACAGTCCCAGCGAATACAAAATTATAGAAATAGATCAAACAAAATTTTATATAGATAAGTATCTGCAAAGAAAAAATGATTCTGTAATTGGGATATTTTTATTTACACTTTTTATATCTTTTGCACTGTTTTTAACAAATTTTTATAAATTTTTTAAAGCAAGTTTTCTAAATCCAATTATACTAATGCAAAAAGTATTACAAAATCCAATTGAGTATAGAAAAATTCAAATTCCATCCCATTTCAGCGAAGAAAAAGTATATGAAATGGCAAAAACATTTAATAATGTTTTATTAAAAGACAAACTAAACGCAAAAAGAAGAAGCAAACTTCCCTTAGAAATTGAAAAAGTGAAAAGAATAATAAATAGCAATAAGGAACATATATGATAAAAAAAACATTTTTGTTATTAATTATTAACACATCAATTCACCCAAGATTAATAACAACTTCAATTGAAAAACGATCATCAGAAGCAACTAAAAAATATTCTGCTTTTAATTTAATAATAGAAGAAGAATATTATACCAAACATCCAAAAGACACACATGAAATGCAAATATATGAATTAACAGAAAATTTTATAAAGAGCATTTTAAGAGATAAAATTAATTATACAGCACTAACTCCAACCTATAAAGAAGCAAACAAATATTTACTACAAAGCGAAATTATTGACAAAGATTTTTCAAAATATAAAATATTTAAAATCAAAGCCATAAATTCAATTTTTAAAAGTTCAGCACTAATATATACCAAAAAGGGCTTTTATAAGCTAGAGCTACATATAGGCAACAATAACAAAAATAAACTAGAAATTTTCAATCTTAACATGTCATATTTCACAAAACAACTAAATGAAATAAATAATGCAATGATTTTTTACAAAAAATACTAAGCTACTAAGCATATACTATTTCATTTAACAAATACAGACATCACTCTTTGAAGAACCTTAGCTCTATCAAGAGGCTTCACAATAAATGTCTTTGCACCTTTAATTAAACAATCCTTAACCAACTGTTCTTTTCCTAAAGCAGAAATCATTATTACTTTAGCATTTTTATCAAATTCCATAATATTAGAAAGACAAGTTATCCCGTCCATCTTGGGCATAGTAATATCAAGAGTAACAACATCAATATTAGGATAATGGTTTTTATATTTAATCACAGCTTCTTCACCATCACCAGCAGTATCAATAATATTGAATCCTTCAGAAGTAAAAATTTGTGTAAGTTGTTTTACAGTAAAAACTGAATCATCCACAATCAAAACATTAAAAGGAACTCCGGTGTCATAATTGATCCCCTTTGGTTTATTTGAAGAATCCACAGCAATTGTAGTTTTCTGGATCATATTAAACCCTCTTCTTTCATGATAAGTACTTTCAACTTCATAATCATATCAAACCCTCTCTCTTATTGCAATATTAACTTCTATAATTTTACCATCTGGTAAAGTAAAGGGCACTATTAATGCTTCAGAACCCTTATTACTTATTTTCATATTTTCTCCATAAATAAAAGCTGGTGGGGTTATATCAAACACAAAACCCTTAGCATGCAAAGTAGTAACAAAATTGCCAGCAATAATATTACCAACTTCCGTAAGAGTTGCTGCTACCATCTCTCTAGTCTCTTCATCATCAAAATCAACATACTCCTCAAAATTCAACTTCGAAGCAACAAAAAGCGCGGTATCAATATCCATATCAATAATAATACTACCTTCAACAGAACCTGCAAGTCCTACAATTACAGACACACCTCTTATTTTTTGATTTATCGACTTAAGCCCAGGACTGCCCATCTGAATATCTTCAACAAGCAACATATCCCTTAAAACTGAAGAAGCAGCATCTAAAAATGGCTCTATATAATCTATTCTCATTAATTTCTCCTTTAGATCCTTTTATACAAATTAAAACATTTTACAGATCTATCTTTCACAAAAATATCATTGTTTTTAAGTTCTTCATTATCTCCTAAAATTAAAAGAGCACCACTAACAGATTTTTCTGCAATCGCATCCAGAATTAAATTTTGCCAATCATCATTCAAGAAACATAAAATATCCCTTAAAAAAACAATTCCCAAATTTTCTGGAAACTCTGATAAAATAGCATCTGAATATTCAAATAAAATATTATTCATAATCTCTGGCTTGAATTTATAAACCCCTGGACTCTGCTCAAAGGAATTCTTTCTATAAATCTCGCTTAAATTAACATCAGACTCTGAGAAAATCAAATTAGAAGTACTAATTACTTTAACTAAATCATTGTCAATAGCTGTTACCCTAAAAGGATTTTTATAAGACTCATATAAAACATTCACAAAAGATATTGTCTCCTTTCCATCACCACATCCAATCTCAAAAACATTTAAAACAGTACCAACACCACTTATATCATTAACATATGGCTTAACAATTTCATCCTGAAATTCTTTTAAATATCTATCATCCCATAAGCGTCCTGATGATTTTGAATAAAATTCACCTAAAAAATTATCATAAGACAAATCATTAATATTTACAATATCTAATTGCATACCAATTTTCTTTAAAAATTCATCATTTACTAAAGATGCATTGAAAGAATATTTAAAAAGATTTTCTTTAATAACCTTTAAATCATCTAAAATACCCTCAGATGATGTTGTAAGATCACTAACAGATGATTCTAACAATTCTAAAAAATTATTGCTATAAGAAAATGACTTATCCTCATTCCCAGAAGCATCTATCTTATCATCATTTCTGCTATCTTCCAATGAAATTTCTTCTTCCCTATCATAATCAAAAATTCTATCAACATCAAGAAGAATATACAATTTTTCACCATACTCAACTACTCCGCTTATGTAACGTATAAGTGCTTCTTGGGACAGAACAGGATGAGGATCTTGAATTAAAGAAGAATCAATTGAAAAAACATTATTAACCTTATCAACAATAACTCCTATTAATAAATCACCATTCCTAAGAACCATAATATCTTCAAGATCTCTCTTAAGGACTTCCAAATTAAACATTATTCTCAAATCAATAATAGAGATTATTTCTCCTCTTAAATTATCAAGACCAACCACATATTTTTTAGCATTTGGGACATATGTAAAATTACTAGATTTCCTAATCTCCTTAACTTGCATAATATCTACAAGATAATTATCATTTCCAATATTAAAAGAAACCACTTTAAAATCTAAATTAATAGGAATAGGTCCTTTAATCTGATTACTTACATTATGATCACCTAAACATATCTCTTTTATTTCCATCATAAGACTATCCTTTCATATCTCTCAAGTCAAAAAGCCTAAACACATCAATAATTAAAACAACTTTGCCATTCCCAAGTGTAGTAGCTCCAACTATTCCAGGACTTGAAGCATACTTATCTTTTATAGGTTTTACAACAAAATCTTCTTCTCCAAGAATAGAATCCACAACTATCCCAGCCTTTTTATCATTAACGCTAATAACTATTAAAAACTTCTCATACAGATTTTGATCGTTCTTTATATTAAAAAGCTCATCAAGTCTAAGAACAGATATAACTTCTTCCCTTAAATTATACACTTCATGATCATTTTCAAGAAGCTTAATATTTTCTTCACTAACTCTATGTGTTTCAAGAACACTATTTAAAGGAACAACATAAATCTCACTGCCTGACTTTACAAGAAGACCTTGCACAATCACTAATGTTAAAGGAAGCTTTATTTTAAAAGTAGTACCAATATTAACTTTTGAATCTATAACAATAGTTCCATTTAATTTCTTAATATTATTTTTAACAACATCAAGTCCTACGCCTCTGCCAGAAACATCTGTAATCTGACTAGCTGTTGAAAATCCTGGTTCAAAAATTAAGTTCAAAATCTCACTCTCAGATAAAACCGTATCTTCTTTTATTAAACCTTTCTCAATTGATTTCTGCCTAATAATATCTGGATCTATACCTCTTCCATCATCCTCAATCTCAATTGATATCACATTACCTTCATTCTTGGCACGCAAAATTATATGACCAGCTTTATCTTTACCCTTGCTAAGTCTCTCATCAGCAGTTTCAAGACCATGATCAATAGAATTTCTAACACAATGAATTAAAGGATCTACAAGATCATCTATAACAGATTTATCAACTTCCGTATCTTCCCCTTCAGTACTAAGCTCTACAATCTTGCCTAGCTTCTTTGAAAGGTCTCTTACAACTCTTGCAAATCTTGAAAAGATACTAGACACCGGTAACATTCTTGTCTTTAAAACACTCTCATGCAAATCAGTAATTATCCTAGAGAGTCTATTAGAGGCAAATCTAGAATCTTGAAGAATTTTAAATAATAAATCTCTTAAACCTACCATATCTTGTAAACTTCTATCAAGCTTATGCTCCACCAAATTTGCTATTTGCTCCTCAAGAGAACTTTCCAATTCTAAACCCATATCCTTAAAAATCATCTTTAAATCTACCAAAAAACTATTGCGAAAATTTTCTTGATAATCATAAAAATAATTAAAATTATAGAGAAAAGATATCATATCAGAATTTATTTGATTATAAGTTGACTTACTTATAACAGCTTCACTCACAAGGTTTAATATGGAATCTATTCTTTTACTATCAATTCTAATCAAATTGACATTTACAGCCGTCTTCTTAGATTCCTTAGAAGAGGCATAACTACCAACTTCGATATTTAAATTTACATCTTTAATATTTTTTAAATCAATTTCGTTAATATCAAAACTAACAACAACATCTGACAAATTCACCTTTTTAGAAATACTATCAACTGAGGTATCTGATATTAAATAATATACAATAAAATCAAAAAACTTATCAGCTAATAAATCTTCAGGAATAGATTTATAAACTTCTCCTAAACTTTTTAACGCCTGCAACATCTGAAGTCCAGAAATTGTTGACATAGGATTATCTTTATTGAAATTTAACTTTACCTCAAATAACTTAGCATCACCAATACGCTCTCTTAAACTTATAAGCTCATCATTAGAAAGTCGAACTTTTCCTTCAGACAGAATATCATGAACAACAAAATTTCTCTCACTTGACTCTGTTTTTGCCAACTCATTATCAATATCAAATTCATCAATTGCATAACTCAAAGCAACACCAGACAACTTGATTTTTTCCTCAATATTATTATTATTATTTAAAGAAATTAAATAATAATCTACTCTTCTTAAAAACTTATCTGCAATAAGCTGTTCATAATTAGGAACCGTATACAAAATTGGTCCTAAATCTTTTAAAGCTTGAAACATCTGTATACCAGCAATTGTAGCCATAGGATTATCTTTATCAAAATAAATACTCACCTTTAAAACTTTTTGCCCAAGTCCAACAACTTCACGCATATCACTAAGATCATAGGAAGAAAGCAAAAATTCATCATCTATATTCTCTAAAGACATCTCGGGAACTGTCTGATGATCATTCCCTAAAAACCTTCTTAATTTATTTTTAAGATCGCTTACATCTTTTAAATAAACATCTCCATTAAGACGTGCATCAAGCATGTCTTTTATTACATCAAGTGCATTTAAAAGTAAATCAACAAGGTCATTACATATCTTTAATTTATTATCTCTAATAGCATCAAATACATCCTCAACAACATGGGTAAAACCTGAAAGTTCCATCATATCAACAGAAGCTGAACCGCCCTTAAGAGTATGTGCAGCCCTAAATATCTCATCAATAGTTTCTGAATTATTAGGGTCATCCTCTAATGACAGAATATTCTCTTCAAGAGTATCTACAAGATTCTGAGCTTCCTCAAAAAAAATCTCTAAAAGCTCTTTGTTTTCTGAATCTAGCATTAGCTTATTTTTCCTACTTTATCTTAATAGAGGCTAAATCTTAAAGATTCAGCCCTATTAACGAATTAAATTTATTGTTCTTTAGTACGTGGTGCTCCAGATTCATCATTACTACCCTTTTCTAAGAAATCTTGAAAAGACTCATCTGGCATTGACACATTTTCTTTAATCTTTAAAACTTTCTTAAGAGCTTCCTGTGCTTTTAATTTTCGAAGTGATTCTGCACCACGTGTTTCATAAATCTTAAATACAGATTCATTATCAATATCAGAATCCAAAGAAACACTTAACTTATCATAAATAACTCTTACATCTTTAACATAAAAAATCAAATTCTGATCTTTTGAGCTATGAGACTTTGAAACTCTAAACGCCTTAAATCTCATCTTACTTGAAGGAAGAGGATAGTTAGGAATATTATCTTTACCTGTTATAGCACTTATACCTGGAAGATAATTAGGATTTGACCACACCAAATCTGCCCAACCTTTAAATCTTAAGGTACCCAAAGGATAAACATATTCCATCCCACTCATATCTTCAAACAAAACTTCAAGATCAACTTCATGACCCAAACTGTAAACAGTAACCTTAACTTCTCTCATAGTCTTAACATTGTCAATTAAACCTTTACCTAAAAATTGATTGCCGTCTTCTCCAGAATAAAAAGGAATCTTAAATGGAGGTAAAATCATTGCAGAAGATTGAGAATGACTTGGAAATAATACTCTCACACCTAAGATTGTATCTCCTGCATATCTTTTAGATTCACCCTTAACAACAGCTGGAGCAACAACAGAATTTTTTACATAAGCCTGCATTCTAGATGAAGGGGTTAAAAGAACATTCCAATTACTTATTCCAAGATCTAAGACCATATCTTCTGCCTTCACAATATTTGAAGCCCCAGAATACACAAGTTCAACATAATCTGTAAGATCAAGTTTAGTTGGGCTTGGATCTCTTGCAAGTTCCGCAAAATCAAGAACCAACTCACCAGGCTCATTTTTAACAGCATTATCACCCGATAATGCTCCAGGTACTTCTTGTCCAAAAAGAGAAGTTAAGAAAAGAAGAAAAAATAAAACAAAAACAATATTTTTTACTTTAGACATAAAATCAACTCCTTCTATAAAATAATTTATAGCTTTTTATTTTTAATTTTTACTTACAGTATACCCGAGATTGCCTAAAAATGCCTTAAACATTTAAAACATAACCCTCAATAAAAATAACAACTTTTCTAACATTTCCAGGATAGTTAAAATCAATCGTTTCTTTTAAAGATTTAACAAACAAATTTACTTTCAGTTTACCAGAGTCATTATAACCACCATTTTCAAAAGAATTATAAAACTCTTTTGAGAGATTTATAAAATAAACATCATTACTTATAAAAGAATACAAAAATTTTACATTTCTTGTGCCAAATTGCAAAGAAAAACCCTTACTATTACCCAATAGAAAATCTTTAACTAAAAAATCCAAATTCTCTTTAAGAGTTTTCTTCTCCTTTAAATATCTTAAATCAGCAATCAATTCATTTTCACAATAAAAATAGAAAACTTTCCTAAAGAAGATATTCTCATAATTTAAAAAAATCATACATAAAGAAAATAGAAAACTTAACAATAAAAGTGCAATTAATATCTCAAATGAATATTTTGCCCCATTACGACTAAAAAAACTACAATAAATAGAATTATTTTTCATAAAATTCAATAAACCTAATTAAAGATTTAAGCACTAATATACTTATCTTACTCATATAATTGTAATCCAAAATTAACATAGCATCAGCAATGTTAGATAAAAACCCAATTTCAATTAACACAGCAGGCATACTACTATTTTTAATCACAAACCACTGCTCTTCTCTAATTGATCGAATTTTGGTCTCACATAAAACATCAATAAAAGTCTCATATAAAATCTCAGCTAATTTTTTTGACTCATACTTATACTTAATATCTAGTATATCATTAAGCTCCCTCAAGTATCTATTACCTCTAATATCATATCCTTTAAAATTTCTTACAACTTCTCTTTTAGAATCTTGGGGAAGATACCAAAATTCAATTCCCCTAGCTTCAGGATTTGGCGCATTATTCACATGTATTGATAAAAATATAACATTATGTGGAAAATCTGGCTTAATTGCATTCGCAAGCTCAGACCTATCTTGCAATGGCACAAAAACATCATCTACACGTGTTAATAAAATGTTCCTGTCTAAAAAATAATTACTCAAGATTTTATATACATGCATAGAATAAGTTAAAGCAAAATCTTTTTCTAAAAGGGTAATATCATGTTCATTGATTTTATGAGTTACAACAGCTCCTCTATCATGTCCGCCATGACCAGGATCAATTACTATCGACGTTATTCGTGGTTTACTATAACTTTGCAAAGCTCTAAAATGATTTTCAATCTGCATCAAAGCCCTCTTGGTTATCAAAATCTCTCCATTCTTTAAAAGGATAGGATCTACATAAAGATAATAACCAACAGATGAGAGACCATATTCAAAACCTACTTTAAGCTTAAGATGTCCCTTCTCATGTTCAATTGTAAGAATATCATTTGCAATATTAAAGTTAAACTTAAAAAATTTACTATCAAGTGAATCCAGAATGTTAACGTAATCAACTTCCTGAGCCTCTAAAAACAGATGAACAAAGATTAAATTAATCAATAATATTATTTTCCCAAAGTTCAATTGCACTCTTTAAGTCACCTTTAAACCTTAAGCTATTTTTAGTAATTTCATGTTTGATTTCTTTAAATTCTCTGCCAAATTTAAAAGGGTTAATGCCATATTTTAAGCATAGTTTCAAAAATCTAAAGAACGAAAATTTTATTCCATTTCCAACAAAAATAGGAACATAATTTTTAAGCAAAAAGATCAAAAAACTTCTATTTTTTGTCAAATCTTCTGGAACATTTAAAGCGGTATATTGTATGCGAAGTTTCCTATAGATATGGACACTTTCCCCGAAATAAATAGCCCTAAGTCCAAAATCCAGTCTTTGAAAATATTCATTTTTAATTCTTCTATCAAACCCCCCTAGTTGAACAAATCTCTCTTTAGAGTAAAGACCACAATAATCCATAGTAATTAAACTTTTCTCATAATCCCTCTCAGAATTTATCAAAATTACCTTCAATTTCCACTGTTCATCAATAGTGGGAATAAAAACTGATGGAACAACTTCCTCTTCTTTGTCAAAAAACTCTCCACCAACAAGAAGCACATTCTTTTTAACTATTTCATCAAATATATTAGGAATCCAAAAAGGATTTAACAAATACATATCACTTTGCAACACAAAAACAAAACTACAAATGGATTCTTTCATAGCTAAGTTGACCTTTTCGCCAGAATTCAAATCATCAGAAAGTAAAATAAACTTCAATTTATCATAACTCTCTGAAATAAATTGAAGAGAACTTCTATTACTTTGCTTTTCAATAGAAATAATTTCTCTGATAAAATCAAAATTAGAGAGAGAGCCAAATAAATCTTCTCTAAAAATTTTTGTACCCCTATTTAAAATTACAAAAGAGATTCCAAAAGTTGACCTTTGCACATAATTATTTTTAGACTGAATAACTGTATAAGAATAATCATTACTCTTAAAATACATAAACTTACTTCAAAAATCCTTATAATTAAACTATAATAACTACATGATAAGTACTAAAATGTTAAAAATAAGTATTTTAAACATCGATCAATTAAAATATAGCATAGTTATTGTCGTTTTAATACTCATAACATTGATAAGTTGCAAAGATAAAAACGTAAACTACGATAAAAAAATAAAAAAAATACTTGACAATAACAAAATTGAATACAGAATAGACAAAGAAAATGATTTTATTGTATCAAAAATCATCAATGACACAAAAATAGAAATAATAGTCAGATCAAAACTAAATTCATATCAAAATTCAAAAACAAGAGAAATATTTGGAATTGTAGAAATATTCGATGTCAATTCAAACAAAATTCAAGAAATATCAGAATCTCTAATGAGTGACAGCTACAATAACCGAGTTTTAGGATCATGGGAAATCATTCATGATCCTGAAAGGGGCAATAATTCTTTAGTATATATTATCAAAGCTGAAGAAAATGCAAAAGAAACTTTTCTACTCGATGCCCTTGAAGAAGTCGCAGCAACAATATCCATCTTTAAAAAGGTAATAAAGGATAATGACATAGAAGTCAATAAAACTACATATAATGAAATTGATAATGATACCTTGCACAATGAAGAAAAAATGAAAGACCATGCAGAAGAAGAACTTCAAAAAATAAAAGCCGAGTAACTATTCTACATTTAAAGAATTAACATCAAAATTAAATTTCACTCTGTCACCTACCTTAATTTTAAATTTAGAAAAAGAACCTTCCGGAACCTCAAGAGCATACTTGACCTTATACCTAGAATTTATAACCCTTTGTGAAAAAGGAACTAAACTATAAATTTCCTTAATAACACCTACAGAATTAATATAAGCAATTTCAAGTGATACAGAGGTATCTTTCATCCAAAAAGATAAATTCTTCTCTTCTTTAAAAACAAAAAGCATACCATTACTTTCATTTATACTCTCAGTTCCCATATACCCTTTAGATCTAGTAACTTCATCAAGAGCAAGCTTAACAAAAAATTTAGTATTATTAATAATAATCTCTTTATCATATACATGATTGGCACACGATATATAAAAAATTAATGCAAAAAGAGCTCTCAAGATCAACGATCCTTATTAACATAAGACTTTAATGTCATCCTTAAAATATTACTATTCAAAGCAATAATAGAATCACCAACATCCCAAATATAATTGAAAGGAGTTACAACCGTAGCATCGCCAAATTTTTCTCTGACACTAAGAACAATAGAGTATTGAGAAATCAGCTTTCTATCAAAAACAAAAGTATATGAATAAAGCCTATCGTTATCAAAACTAAAGTAAGCATACCTTATAGGAACCTTACCTTTAAATTTTAAAATTTGTGTTTTAGCATAAGGAAATTCAACTTCTTCAATATCAGAATAGAAAATAGAGGCTTGACGAACATTATCCTCAACAAATTTAACATTCTCTCCAAGCTTAAAAGATAAAAAAACAGAAAACAAATAAAAAACTGTAATTCCCATATGACTTCATCCTTAGAAAAAAAGAATGTAAACAAAAAGCAAAACTAGCAAAAAACTCACAAATAAATAAAGCATGACACTAACATTAAATCCAAAACAAAATCTCGACTTTAAAAAACCATTATTAGTTCTAGCTCCCTTAAATCTTGCTCTCTGTCTCATTCTAAAAATACGCTCTTGAGACTGTTCCTCGAAAGGACTATAACTACATTTTGGACAACCATTCTCAAATGCAGAAACAATTCCTACATATCCACAATTTGGACATTCAAGATCACCTAATTTAGAGTGACAATTTAAACACACAGACTTATTAAGCTCAACCTTTCCCCCACAATGTTCACAAAAAACCTCAAAATTGACTTTTTTCAAACTATAATCCTTTAAACACAATACTTAAACAGTTTATATATTAATTATCATATAAAATATATTAATATATTTAAATAGGAAGACTAAAATGAAATCAGGATTTGTATCAATAATAGGTAGATCTTCAACAGGGAAATCTACACTTCTAAATTCAATATGTGAACACCAAATATCAATCATTTCCTCCATACCACAAACAACTAGAAACAAAATAAAAGGAATATTTACAGATAAAAGGGGTCAAATTATTTTCATAGATACACCGGGATTTCACCTAAGTAAAAAGCAATTCAATATAGCACTGATGCATAACGTACATTCTGCAATAAAAGAAACAGAATTAATTCTTTATGTAATTGATATTCAAGATGAACCTGGTATTGAAGAGAATGAAATATTAACAATTATCAGTAAATCCAAAATTAATTTCTTAGTAGTCATCAATAAAATTGATATTCAAAAAACAAAAGAAAGAGAAATAATGATATTTTTAGAAAAAAAAGGAATAAAAAAAGACAACATTATAAAAATCTCTGCTGAACAAAAAATCAATATTGAAGAAATCAAAGATAAGATTTATGAAAATCTCCAAGAAGGACCTCTTTATTATCCAGAAGAATATTATACAGATCAAGAAATGAACTTAAGAATTAGTGAAATAATTAGAGGCATGACAATTAAAAAACTCAAAGAAGAACTACCATATTCCTTATATATAGAGATCGAAATCTTAGAAGATAGAAAAAACAAACTTTTTATTAAAGCAAATATTATTGTAGCCGTAGAGAGTCAAAAAGGCATAATAGTCGGCAAAGGAGGCAAAGGAATAAAAATAATTGGAGAAGAATCAAGAAAGATAATATCAGAAATATTTGAAAAAAAATGTGATTTATTCTTACAAGTAAAATTAAGAAAAAATTGGAACAAAAACCCTAAACTAATTAAAAATTTAATCAATTAACACAACAACATCTTAAAACACCTCTTTAAAATCTTGAAACAAAAAACATAGAATGCTACAATCAAATTTTAAATAGGGGTAATATTTATGAAAACAGCACACTGGGCAGATTTTTATGCAAAAAAAATCATAGAAGAAAAAGGTGAAAAGGAACAATATACAGTTGCATCAGGCATTACTCCATCAGGCACTGTGCATATTGGAAACTTTAGAGAAGTAATTTCCGTTGACCTTGTAGCAAGAGCATTAAAAGATGTAAACAAAAATGTAAGATTTATATACTCATGGGATAACTATGATGTATTTAGAAAAGTACCTAAGAACATGCCTGATCAAGAATTACTGACCACTCATTTAAGACAAGCAATCACAAGAGTTCCTGACACCAAAACTAATCAATCAAGCTATGCAAGAGCAAACGAAGTAGAATTCGAAAAATATCTACCTATTGTAGGTATTAAGCCAGAATTTATAAATCAAAGTCTAAAATATATGTCAAGTGATTACTCAAATCAAATTAAATTTGCACTAGATCATAAAGATGAAATAGCAAAAGTCCTTAATCAACATAGAACAACAAAACTAGCTGACAACTGGTACCCTATTAGCATTTTTTGCACCAAATGCAATAAAGATACTACAACAGTAAAAAATTATAACCATTGCTATTCCATTGAATACCATTGCGAATGCGGTAATAAGGAATCACTCGATTTAAGAAAAACATGGGCTGCAAAACTTCCATGGAGAATCGACTGGCCAATGCGATGGAAATACGAAAACGTTGATTTTGAACCTGCTGGAAAAGATCATCATAGTAGTGGAGGAAGTTTTGACACCTCAATAGAAATTGTAAAAATTTTCGGAGGAACTCCGCCCATAACATTTCAGTATGATTTCATATCAATCAAAGGACGTGGTGGAAAAATATCTTCATCATCTGGAGATGTCGTGTCATTAAAAGATGTCCTTGAAATATATACCCCGGAAGTTACAAGATTCTTATTTGCATCAACAAAACCCAACACAGAATTTTCAATATCATTCGATCTTGATGTAATAAAAATTTATGAAGATTACGATAAATTTGAAAGAGTATATTATGGAATTGACGATATTAAAGAAAATAAAAAAGAAGCTTTTAAAAGAATTTATGAACTCTCTCAACCAAAAGCACCAGATAAAGAAATTCCATATCAAATTGGTTTTAGACATTTAAGTGTAATTTGTCAAATTTTTGAAGGGGACAAAGATAAAATTTTTAAACTCCTAAATGATGTAAAAGAAAACCAAAAAGAAAAACTTATAAACAAAATTGAGTGTTGCATTAACTGGATCAAAAAATTTGCACCTGAAGAATTTAAATTTTCATTAAGAACCACATTCGATAACACTGAAATCTTAAAGGATAGCAACAAACAAGGAGTAACACAATTACTAAATTTTTTAAAAAAAGATTTCAACAATATCACTGAAAAAGAAATTCAAGATGAAATTTATAATATCGCAAGAAGCAATAATATTGAACCCCCATTATTCTTTAAACAAATTTACAATATATTAATTAATAAAGACAAAGGACCGAAATTAGCAGGATTTATTAAAGCAATTGGTATTCAAAAATTTGAAGAAATTGCAAAACACTATATTTAGCTTCAATAATAAATGACTTACAAATAAAATAAAAAGAGATTATTAATTTAAACAATCTCTTTTTATCAATGTTTTTTTATAACTTTTTTATTTTTTCTTTCCTTGATTAGCAACAGATTCCATAGCTGCTTTAATCTTATCCTCATCACCTAAATAGTAATGTTTAATAGGTCTTAAATCACTATCAAGCTCATAAACTAAAGGAATACCAGTAGGAACATTAAGCTTTAAAATATCATCATCACTCATATTATCAAGATATTTAATAAGAGCTCTTAAAGAATTTCCATGAGCAGCAATAATAACCTTTTTTCCCTCAATAATAGCTCTAGCAATTTTATCTGTCCAATACGGTATAACTCTTGCAACAGTATCCTTTAAACATTCCGTTGAAGGAAGTTCACCTTTAGGAATTCCTCTATATCTTAAGTCATGAATTGGATGACGTTTATCAGATTCTTCTAAAGGCATAGGAGGGATATCATAACTACGTCTCCACATTAAAACCTTATCCTCTCCATATTTTTCAGCTGTTTCAGCCTTATTTAACCCTTGCAAAGCTCCATAATGCCTTTCATTGAGTCGCCAAGATTTCTCTACATCAATATAAGATTGACCCAACTCACGCAAAATAATATTTAAAGTATCATTAGCTCTTACCAATACCGAACTAAAAGCAATATCAAAAGAATAGCTTTCTTGTTTAAGAACTCTACCGCCCTCTAAAGCTTCAGAAATACCCTTCTCAGAAAGCTTAACATCAGTCCAGCCTGTAAAAAGATTTTCTTTATTCCATTCACTCTCACCATGACGCACTAAAACTAATTTATACATAAAATCTCCTAAGAAATGTTTTTATTACTTTAATAACACTTTATCAATTATAAATTAACACAAAACCTAACTAATGTTAATACTCAAAAATTCCCTCACAGCCATAAATACAATAAGCTATTAAAAGATTTTACTAAATAACACTATTGATTATAGTATTCTTAATGATATAATCTACCCTACAAATCTATAAGTAAATCTATATGATTAAGGATAATACATAATGGAAGAACAAAAAAAGTTAGTTTCACAATACGCAATTGATCATTATGTAACAAGCGACATGCACCTTGGCATTGGAACAGGAACAACGGTCTTTTATGCAATTAAATATTTAAGCAAAAAAATAAAATCTGGGGACTTAAAAAATCTAAAACTTTACCCAACAAGTAATGATACAAAATATTTACTTGCAAGAGAAAATATTACATATGAGTCCAAATTTACAAAACTCAGCAAAAATATAGACATAACAATCGACGGAGCTGATGAAATTTTATTAGAAACAAAAGCCCTAATAAAGGGTGGTGGAGCAGCTCATCTAATGGAAAAAATAGTGGCATACAATTCTCATCAATTATTGATTATTGCAGATGAAACAAAAATTGTAAAAACTTTAGGAACAAGAGCATCTGTACCAATTGAAATTATTCCAGATGCTCTTGCATTTATTACAGCAAACTTAGAAAATATGAACTTTAATCCTGTTTTAAGAACTTGCAAGTCTAAAGCAGGGCCAATAATAACTGATAATAATAACTACATCTTAGATGTAAAAATGAATATCGCAAACCCTAAAGGGGCTGAAAAATATTTTAAATTATTCCCAGGAATACTTGAAATTGGTATTTTTAACCATCAAAACACTAAGATCATATACTATCAAAATGGACAGATTAAAGAAACTTAAAATTCACTTTAAAAGAATTGCTAACTAAATATTCTCTAATCAACCGAAGATAAAATCCAATTTAAATCTCTCATGTACATTCAAGTAAAGAATATCATTGCTAAAAACAACTCCTTTACTTAATCTCAAAAGATAATTAATAAAATTACAAAAATCTTACTGATTATATATAAACCTATGCTTCAAAACAGAAACCTCAAGCCCCTTCTTAGTCCCAAGATTTGTAATAAAATGACAAATAAAAAAATCTAAATCACTTAAAATCTCAAAAGCTGCTGAAATTTCCCACCACCTAAAAAATTATCATCCATCTTAATTATAACCTGAAGACCATCACCTTTGGTAATAACAAGCAAACTAACAGAATTTACTCCAAGACCCAAATATGGTTTAAGCTCCCAATATCTCAAATTATGTTTATTCACATGCCCCCTTAAGGCAAAATTTGAAATCTCATAATTCATATAGCCATTAGATTCCAAAAAATCAAAAGCATAAAACCAAAAATCTTCAGCCTTAGCAGCATTATAATTGAAAGAAACATCCTTAAAAAGATCAATAATACAATTTTCCTCATCAACTAGAATTTCTGAAAGACAAATATGTTCAGGAGCACATGCAACTAACTTTATTAAATCATTCCTAAGATGTATTTTTTCTTGATAAGGAATATTAACATTTAAGTCAATATTCAAATCAAAATCAAATTTACGAATATCATTTACTGCGTCATTTATTTCAGCTACAGATATCTCATAAACACCCATCACTTTTAAAAAGTTTGAAGAAAAACTCTTTATATTAAGACTAATTCTACTAACAGAAAAATCATTTAAAATCGCTAACAGTGAAGGTGTAATCTCTAAGAGATGTAATTCAAAGGTAACCTCATCCAATGTAACGAAATCAAAATTTCGAGATAGAGAAGTTAAAAAAGATGCTAAATCAAAATCATTACCAAGCCCTGAAGTTTCGTATCTAATATAAAGGGTCTTAATTTGTGGAGAACCCAAAACCTTTAAATAATAAGACAATTCATGCAATATTTTATCAAAAAAAAATATAATTAAAACACTTGGTGAGATCAATATAAATACTTAAATCCGTTAAATGCAAAAAATTCATTACTTTATAAACAACCTTTAAAAAATTTAAGTTTAATTATAATATATATAATGATAGCATCAATTATAATGAATTTAAATATACTTCAATATAACACGAAAAATAAAAACAAGAGGTTTGAATGTCTAAAGACTATTACAACATACTTGGAATACACAAAAACGCTACAACAGAAGAAATCAAAAAAGCCTATAAAAAACTAGCTATAAAATATCACCCTGACAAAAATAAAGGAAACAAATTTGCCGAAGAAAAATTTAAAGAAATAAATGAGGCTTATGAAATTCTCTCATCTCCTCAAAAAAAAGCCAATTATGATAATTTTGGAAGTGCAAATTTTAATAACAATTTCAACACAGAGGGGTTTAGTAAAGGATTTAAGAATACTGACTTTCATAATTTTGAAAGCTTCGATTTATTCTCTGATATTTTTGGAGGAACTACAAGAGGCACACTTAAAGATACAGAGATAACTATTAAAATTTCACTATATGATGCCTATATGGGGGGTAAAAAATCAATATTAATAAACAACGAAAAAATTGACATTAATATTCCAAAGGGAACAATTGAGACTACTAAATTAAAGTTTAATGGCAAGGGAAAGATAAATCCAATTTCTGGGAAAAGAAGTAACTTAATTATCAAATTTGAAATATCAAGTTATAAAAATTTTACTTTAAAGGAACGAAATTTAGAAACAAAAATTAATGTATATCCATGGGAAATGGCTTTGGGTAGTGAAAAAGTCTTTGAAACAATTGAAGGTAAAAAAATAAAGATAAAAATTCCAAAAGATACAAAAAATGAAGAAATACTAAGTTTAAAAGGTCTTGGCATGCCTGCACTTGGAAATACAAATAAAGGGGACCTCAGAGTTAAACTAATAGTAGATGTTCCTAAAATCATTAACGATGAAGTAAAAAAAATATATGAACGACTAAAAGAAATATATAATTAGAAATTTTAAACAAATAAATGCTCAAAATTTTTCAAGCTTTTCTCCCAGTCAAGCTTAAAATCATTAAGCCTGTTTATTTTAAGTTCATATTCCTTAATTCCATCTTCAATATTATTAAAATTTTTATTAATATCTACTGCAAATTGAATAATATCACCTTGACGAGGAGAAAGACTAAAGAAAGTAAACTTCCAACCTCCAGAATTTATAATAGATATTATCCTTTTCTGAAAAACACAATCTGATACTAAAACAAGTTTCTGAAACTCTTTTCTACGCAAATAAATAAACTCATTCCACTCATTAAAAATAGCACCTGGTAACTCATCTAGACCAATCTCAATAATATTACTTATAGACAAAAGGATATTAAGAGTCTCTAATAAATTCAAATAATAACTCTCAAAACACTGAATAGTAATATCTAATAAAGAAATTTTAACAAGCAACTTAGATACATCAAGACTATGATCTTTCATAATTTTTGATATTCTTTCTTTTGCATACTCTATAACAAATTTTTTATGTGTATCTTTAATATATTCGCTTACCTTAACCTGCTCCACCTTTTCACAATACTCATCAATCTCCTTATTGATCAAATCTAGACTATTATTATTAGCCTCATTAGAAAAGAAATCAATAGTATTTGCCAATCTTCCCAAAAACTCTTCTTTAATAAAAAAAGTGGCAATTTTTATGCAAGAGTATGGGGTTTTATTTTTTTTATCAAATTCTTCAATCTTCTTCTTAAGATCTACCCTAAAATTCAAATATCTAAGTTTATCTAAAAATTTATTAAAAACATCTTCATTACTTAAAAGTACATCACATTCTAAATTTAAAAATTCTGATGACGGATAATATTTTTTTATCAAATTTTTAATAGTGACCAAAGCATCACAAAATATTTTTTTATTAAGATTTAAACTATCATTTAATCTTGAAGAAGTACTAACAACTTTAGCAATATCTTTATGAACCTTATCTAAAAAGATAATCTTACTTTTAAGCAAATCGGCATCATTAATAAGACTTGACTGTTCCTTATAAGAATAATAGTTTATTAAACTATATCTAAAAATACTAAAATTTAAATGTTTTTGAAAATCAAAAAACCTATAAAACCCTAATGAACCAAAATCAAGAAACTTCATATCATAATACTATAACAAAACATCTATTTAAATTTTTTATAACAACTTAAAAGAATAGGAGAAGCTATAAAAATTGAAGAATAAGTACCAACAACAACACCTACCATAAATATTAGAGAAAAATCTTTAATAGCTCCCTCAGTAAACACATAAATAGATAGCACAGCAACAAATGTAGTCATAGATGTCAAAATAGTCCTTGATAAAGTTTGCTTAATACTTACATTTAAAATATTTAAAAATAAAGTATCTGTCATACCCCTAAAATTTTCCCTAATTCTATCAAAAATAATTATCGTGTCATTTAAAGAATACCCAATAATTGTCAATATAGAAACGATTATTGAACTATTTATTTCTATCCTAAATATCCCTAAAAAAGCAACTACAAAAAGTATATCATGTATCGTTGCAAATATTGATGCAACAGCATAACTCAACCTAAATCTCAACGCCACATAAAATAAAATAAGCGTAAATGTTAAACAAACCAATAACATTGATTTCATCCTTAAAATAGATGAAAAATTTGAATCAATAAAATAAGAATCAAGAATTTCAACATTAGCACCAAATTCGGTATTCAATTTATCAATTAATGTACTATGAATCTCTTTTTTTAAAGCATAATCAGTAACATCTGACTTCACTATAATAGAGAACTGACTCTTAGACTCATCACTTGAAATGATTTTATTAACATCAAATGTTTTATAAACCGAAGAGAGTATTCTTTGTATATCATAATCTTTAATACCTGATTTATCTATTACAAAATTAATATTAACTCCTGAAGAAAAGTCTATTCCCCAATTATAACCACCATGACACATAAAAGTATAAATAAAGCCTGATAAAATCATACAAAAACTAACTATAATAACTTTATTTCCATATTTTAAAAAATTAAACCCCTTTTGCATAATTTGAACTCCAAGAGATACTTAAACATTTGATTTTACTAAAAGACATAATAAATTCCAAAATAAACCTTGAAAAGATTAAACTACTAAAAAGTGATGCTACAATCCCTATAGACAAAGTCCAAGCAAAACCTTGAATAGTTCCGGTTCCAAGAAGAGTTAAAAAAAACACAGCAATAAATGTTGTAATATTTGAATCCATTATTGCCCAAAAAGCTTTTTTAAATCCATCATCAAATGCTCTCTCAAATTTTCGACCATTTCTAATCTCTTCCTTAATCCGCTCATAAATAATTATGTTAATATCAACAGCCATACCCATAGTTAATACAAGACCTGCAATACTTGTAAGAGTCAAAGTAAAGTTAAATGCTGATAAAATTGCCAATATTAAAAATAGATTATAAATAACCAATGAAAAACCCGCTACAAAACCACTTATCTTGTAATATACCAACATAAATAAGAAAACTAAAACAAGCGCAAGAAGAGATGCTTTTATTCCAAGTTTAACTGTTTTCTCTCCAATAGTAGGTCCAATAACTCTTAAATCATCTATCTTTATTTCAACTGGAAAAGCTGCTGTTTTAAAAACAAGTGCAAGCTCATTAGCTTCGCGCTTATCAAAAGAATCCCCCTGAATTGAAACACTTCCACCAGCAATAGCATGACTAATATTAGCCACTGATTTAATTTTTCCTTCCATAACTACAGCTAAAGCCTTACCAATATTTTTTTTGGTAAATTCAAAAAATTTTTCACTTCCCTCATTATCCAGATTAAATGTAACCATATCTCTACCTGTTTTGTAATCGTTTAACACACCAGCATCACTAATATGGAATCCATCAAATGAATTTTCAACACTAGAATCAACAACATAATAACGAACTGTAGATTCATCATCAATACCATAAGAATCCTTAACATACCAAGGAAAAATTTTCTTATTATCTCCAAGTCCCATACTATTTTTAATATCAGAAATTGAGTAAAGAGGTCCGGCTTCTAGTATTTTAGTATTAAGAACAGAAGTAGCCTCATTATCAACCACATAAAAGATCAAATTTCCTCTACCACTTAAGAGAGAATCAACACGCTTCTCATCCCTTTCTCCTGGAACATCTAAGAAAATCTTATTTCCACTTGCTTCCCTCGTAATCTTAGGCTCTGTAAGTCCAAAGGTGTCTACTCTCTCTTTAAGTATTTGCATTGTACGTTCAAAAGCTTCTTCCTTTTCTTGAAAACTCAAAGTTCTTCCCAATTTTTGTTCAAGACTTGAGTAATCAAGAGAAATAGTAACACTCATTCCGCCAGACAAATCAAGCCCAAGTTGTATTATTCTGTTCTTATTCCTCTTTATCTCTTCATAATACCTATAAATTTCAAGACTAAGTTCTTCAATATCAGCATCTGTTAAAAACCCATCTCTTAAGACTTTGACATTATCAAAAAATTTGGGAAACTCTTTTCCATAAATTTTATAGTTATTTTGAGCAATTGGAATTAAATACTTCAAATCATCTGGAATTTGAGCATTAGGATTATTTTGATACAACTTTTTAAGTTCAATAAGTGAACTCAATGCCTTATTTTTAGAATAATCCCTTAAAGCCTCTTTTGAATATGAACTAATTTTTTTATCCTCATCGTTAGTAAAAAAATACCACTTTAGAGTAGGAAATATTAAAAGATAAGCAAATGACGTAACACATAGTATTAATATAAATTTAGAGACTTTATTCATAAATAACACCCTTATTACACTAATTTAACTTAAATATCATGTTAAATGAATATTCAAATTAATATTATATATTAAACCGCTTCTAACGCCTTAATTTTTATCTTTAACTTCGTTAAGAATAACTCTTTCAACTGAATTTTTTATAAACCTTACCTCTGAAGTTGGACTAAGTTCAAGCACAACTTCAGAATCATTAACCTTTTTAACAATCCCAAAAATTCCACCTATAGTTAAGACCTTATCACCCTTTTTAAGATTTTTGATCATATCCTTTTTTTTCTTCTCTTCTTTACGCTGAGGCGATATTACCAAAAACCAAAATATAGCAATTACAGGAATAAAAACCAATAAACTCCTAAAAAAACTACTGCTATGACTAAAATCTTGCAATAAAAACATAAACTTTCCTAACTTTTAAACATAAGTAACTTTTATACTAGAAATATTATCTGGATAAACTACCCCAAAGAGGAGCTCAAGCTCCTCTCTCTTACTATAACTAGATTTGCTAATATTATTATACCTGTCAATTAAATACCCAATAAGAGTATCATCATTTTTATAAAGAGCCTTGCTAAAAGCACTTCTATAAAACCCAAGCTCGAAAAGCTCCTCGACACTCTTATTTTTATGCTGACTTAAAAGCTCTTTATCTACTATTGCCTTAGAACCATCATAACCTATACAAAAGACAAATTCATTTTCACTCAAATCTAGATCCTTACTGCAATAAACATCCTAATCAAGGAGAAATTTGTGTAAAATTAACTTACATCATTCCCATGCCAGGATCCATAGGATACCCACCACCAGCATTACTCTTCTCCTCTTTAACTTCAGTAATAGCACACTCTGTTGTCAAAAGCAATCCTGCAATTGAAGCCGCATTTTGAAGAGCACTTCTTGTAACCTTAGCAGGGTCAATTATACCACTCTCAATCATATTTACCCATTTAAAACTCGCTGCATCAAAACCAAGTCCTTTTTTGTCAGTTTTAATCTGATGAATATAAATAGAACTCTCAAATCCAGCATTAGCAATTATTTGTCTCATTGGTTCTTCAAGACTTCTCTTCACAATCTCAAAACCTTGCTTCTCCTCATAGCTAAGTTTACTTGTATCAACTGTATCAAGATACATAGCAACTTCAATAAGAGTTGACCCACCACCAGGAACAACACCTTCTTCAACAGCAGCACGAGTTGCAGATAAAGCATCCTCAACCCTATGTTTTTTTTCTTTAAGTTCCAACTCAGTAACAGCACCAACATTAATTACAGCAACTCCACCAACAAGTTTTGCAAGACGTTCTTGGAGTTTTTCTTTATCATATTCAGAGCTTGTCTCTTCAATTTGTTTTTTAATAAGCTCTGCACGCTCTTTGATTTGCTCTTTATTTCCAGTATTAATAATTGTAGTATTATCTTTATCAACTTTTACTGATTTAGCCTGACCAAGCTGCTCAAGTTCAACATTCTCAAGAGTAAGTCCCAATTCTTCACTAACAAATACTCCTCCAGTAAGTATTGCAATGTCTTCAAGCATTGCCTTACGTCTGTCACCAAATCCAGGAGCTTTAATTGCACAAACCTTCAAAGCTCCACGAACACTATTTAGAACAAGTGCAGCAAGAGCATCTCCCTCAATATCTTCAGCTATAATTAACAAAGGCTTATTTGTATTTAAAACTTTTTCTAGCACTGGCAAAAGTTCTTTAATCGTACTAATCTTCTTCTCACATATTAAGATATAGGCATCATCAAAGCTTACACTCATATTTTCTTTATTTGTAGAAAAATAAGGAGATAAATATCCTCTATCAAATTGCATGCCCTCAACATAAGAGATTGTAGTATCAAAAGTCTTTGACTCCTCAACAGTAATAACCCCATCTTTTCCAACTCTATCCATTGCTTCAGCAATTTTTTCACCTATGGAAGTATCATTGTTTGCAGAAATAGATGCTACCTGCGCAATTTCTTCCTTAGTAGTGATTTTTTTAGCTGATTTACGAATTTTCTCAGAAGCTAAAACCACAGCATGCTCTATACCTTTTTTTATTCCAATTGGATTAATCCCAGAAGAAACATTCTTAAGTCCCTCTCTTGCAATTGCATAAGCAAGTACAGTAGCAGTTGTAGTTCCATCACCAGCTAGATCATTTGTTTTAATTGCAACTTCTTTTAAAAGTTGTGCTCCCATATTTTCAAGCGCATTATCAAGCTCAATCTCACGAGCAACACTCACTCCATCTTTTGTAACAGTAGGAGAACCAAATTTTTTATCAATTAAAACATTTCTCCCCTTAGGACCAAGGGTTACTTTCACAGCATTTGATAATTTCTCAATACCGCTTAGTAGACTTTTTCTAGCATCTTCATTAAAATATATGTCCTTAGCCATAAATTTGACTCCTTTTAAGTATAAAATTTAAAATTAAATATCACATTATAAAGTTAGTATGAACTTCATACATATCACTATAAAAATATAAATTTTTTTTACTCATTAATCAAGACAAAATAACATAAAAATCAAGAAACCTCTTTGCAGCAATTTACTGTAAAATCAATACCAGTTATACTAATCTAATATATACTTATGTAAAGATTTTTTATGATGTTTAGAAAATTTAGAAATTCAAGAACTTACATTGTTATCATTTCAATAACTGCATTTGCTGAGAATAAATTATATTCCATTTTATCAAACACCAAATATTTAATTGAAAACAAAAATCTCAGCTATAAGATACATTGGACATTTCCAACATATTTTTTTGAAATTTTAAAATTAAATCCAGAATTAAATGAATGGTTCTTTAATAGACTTAAAAATAATGAAGATATTTATATTCCAAGTACATACAGCGGCAGTCCCCATGAATACATGTTACATGATGAAATACACGTAGATCTATACTGGGCTTTAAAAAACCCATTTAAAAGTGGATATAAAGACTTATTTAAGGATAATCCACATACATTTTACGTATACAACATGGAAAAATTAAGAAAGAGAGTACTTGAACTATATAGAAAGCTTAATTTTAACTATATAGAAGGAATAAGAATTGCAAAAAATAATAAAAAATATTTAGTTTTCTATAAAAATAACTGTCAATTTTTATCAGAAATTAAAGAACCCGAAACACAAAAACAAAATATTGATACGCTTATTTACTTTCATGAAATTAAAGACATCTATAACAATCAAGAATTAAAAAACTTTTTACTATCTTTAAAAGAACTAGATGCAAATTTTTACAGTATTAAAATACAAAATTTAGAAGGCAAAAAAATAACCACAGAGCTCTTAGAAATCCCAGAATTTAATTCATTAAAAGAACAAGCAATAATACTACAATTTCAAAACAAAAGATTAAAAGAATATCAAATAAATGAAATTTCTTTAAAAGAATTTTTAGTTAATAAAAATTTTGAATATAATTCGACTAATCTAGAACCTATTACAAGTAAAAATATTGAATATAACATGGAAGGCAATTTTACACTATCGCATGAAAAATACCATGTAAAGTTTGAAGAAGGCAAACTAAATAAAATCAAATATAAAGAGAGAAAAGCTGAATTTTTAGATTCTTGCAGAACTTACATTAAGATCTTATCACAAAAAAATATAATTATAGAACCAACTATTGAAAGTTCATTTTCATTTTCAAATGAAAAAATTGTAGGAATTAGGCAATATTTAAATTTCAATACAAAAGAAAAATCAATAATTGATTTCTTCCTAGACGAAAACCTTGCAAGCTTTTTTATATCGATTAAAATAGCATGGCCTTCTGTTATAATTTGTAATAATAAAAGTCTAAAGCTCAGTAACACAAATTATTTACTTGAATATTCAAGTCTAGAGATACCCATTTTTGAAGTTGAGAAAGGTACAAACTTAAAAATTACTGCAAAATACAATGACTTTGATACTTATGAAAAAATCATTGAAACAAAAAAAGACATAAAAGGATACATTAATGGCACAGAATTCTTAATATCTAAAGGAAACAATCAAAACAGTAATTTTTTCATAAGTTTTTTAAATATTGAAAAAAATATTATATACACGATTAATTATAAAATCGCAAAAAGAGGTTTTAAGAGATGGTTTATCTTAAATATAGGAGGATCTTACAATACAATAAAAGCTGAAGATTTAAAAAATTATTCTTTGACTTTAAATTTGCTATTACTCCCAATTAATAACAATTTCGATAATAAAATCAAGATAAACTCAAAAATAAAAACCTTACTTTTTTACCCAAATATAAAAAAAAATGAAAATAAATAGCTATCAGTAGCAAAATATTAATAAACCGTTATAAAATTATTTCTATAAGGACATTAAAGTACTTAATCTTAAATAATAAAGGGTATTATATATGAACAACAATACAATAGAGGTACATTCCACTTTAGAAAAAGTCGGAATTACTAATGACCCTATCTTGCTAAAATCATTAACAACAGAGTTGGGCATGAAAGCCTCACATTCAAGAAATAGAATCATTCTACACATTGCCTCAAATCCAAAAGAGTATTTTACAGCAAAAGAGATTTACAATAAATTAATAAAAGAAATACCAAGTTTATCAAAAGCAACAGTGTATAACACATTAAACATCTTAAAAGAACGTAATATTCTTAAAGATATAAAAACAACCGATCAAAAAGAAACAAGATTTTATCTAAGTTTGACTTCTACAATAGCTCACTTTAAATGCAACAAATGCAATCAAGTCTATCCCATCCAACTTGATGACATTAAAGATATTCTGAAAGACAAACTTGGAGAAGAATGGAAAACCAAATCTATTGAAATTATTTACTCAGGATCATGTAACAATTGTTATCAACAATCTAAAAAAGAAAAATCTAATATTGATTATGAAAATAATTAAAGGAAAGCAATATATGAATATAAAAAACACAATTTTTATCTTGATATTCTTACTTCTTTTAATAGTAGTAGGACCAAGAATTAAATTTAGAAATGAATTTGAAAAAACCAAAATTCCCAATAAACTTGGAGATATTGATCAATATTTACTAAGTGAAGAATCCAAGTTCAATCTAGAATCAAATACAAAAAAAGAAATCATATGGAACGGGGATAAAAAAAGAACAGAATACGCAGTAATATATATTCATGGATTTGGAGCATCTAAAAATGAGATTTATCCTATACCAAATAACATAACAAAAGCATTAAACGCAAATATATTCTTTACAAGACTCAAAGGACACGGAATTAACGACAAAAACGCATTCAAAGACGTCAAAACCAAAGACTGGTTAAGAGATATTGATGAAGCCATTCAAATTGGACAATCAATAGGGGAAAAATTAATACTCATTGGCACCTCAAATGGTGGAGCTTGTGTTATTTGGGCATTAAAAAACTACCCAGAGAAAATATATTCTGCCATTTTAATATCACCTAATATTTATCCTAAAGACAAAAGAACAAACTTAATTTACTATCCTTGGGGACGTCAAATTGCTTACCTTATAACAGGTGGATATAACGAAATTGAAATAAGACAAAATAAAAGAATAGAACATGCAGAGGTCACACCATTCCATTCACCAATACGACAAGTCGATTCAATAATTGCAATGATGGGTCTTGTTAAATTAATTAATAATAATGGTTTCAATGAAATAAAAACTCCACTAACAATAGCTTATTCCCCAAATGATCCTACAGTAGATTCTCCAACAATAAATAAATTCATAAGTGAATATGGGGGACATAAAAAAACAATACCAATGATCCTTGTTGAAAGCATTCACTCTCATGTTCCTGCAGGAAATCATAGTTACAGAAGTGCTCAAAATACATCTTATTTAACAAAACATGCGGTTGATTTTATTAAAAATATAAAAAGCAAGTGATATACAAAAACATACACTTGCTTAAAAAATTCAACCCGGAATTAATTACCAAGAATTTCTTCAATTTCATTCTTAAGCACACTAACACCAGGACCATAAATCACCTGCACACCACTATCTTTAATAAGAATTCCCTTTGCTCCTGTATTATCCAAGGTATTTTTTAAAACTTTAAGAGAATCTCTAACAGTAACTCTAAGCCTTGTAGCACAACAATCAAGTTCAATAATATTATCACCACCCCCAAGCCCCATAATTACTTGAGATGCAATATTATCTCCCTTGACATTTGCATCAGAAAGAAATGTGTCATTATAATTTATAGCATCTTCTCTTCCAGGGGTTTTATAGTTAAATTTAGATATTAAAAAAGCAAAACTAAAATAATATAGGAAAAACCAAAAAACACCTACCAATGGAACTAAAACCCAATTTGTTCTTGCATTTCCCTGCAAAATTCCAAAAAGAATAAAATCAATAAATCCTCCAGAGAAAGTCTGTCCTATTGTGATTTGTAAAATATGAGCAAACATAAATGCAAAACCATCAAATACTGCATGAATTACATAAAGAACTGGTGCTACAAAGAGAAAAGAAAACTCAAGGGGTTCTGTAATTCCTGTCAAAAAAGAAGTTAAAGCTGATGAAAATAAAAGACCAAAAACCTTTGTCTTTTGATTTGGTTTTGCAAGGCGATAAAGCGCAAGAGCAGCACCTGGCAACCCAAACATCATAGTAATAAATCTTCCACTCATAAAACGACTAGTTCCAACAAAAAATTTATCAGTACTATGAGAGGCAAGTTCAGCAAAAAAGATATTCTGAGTTCCTTCAACTAACTTACCATTAATAATTTCAGAACCACCAAGACCTGTTGTCCAGAAAGGCAAATAAAATATATGATGCAGCCCAAAAGGACCAAGCATTCGTAAAAAAATTCCATAAATAAGGGTACCAACATATCCTGTTGCATCTACTAATACACCCATTTTGCTAATCCCAGCTTGCATGAATGGCCAAAATATAAACATACATACAGCAAGAAGAATATTTGAAAAAGAAACTATTATTGGTATAAATCTAGAACCTGAAAAAAATCCAAGAACTTTTGGAAATTCAATTTTATTTAACTTATTATGAAGATAATAAGTTAAAATACCAACTATAATTCCTCCAAAAACACCTGTTTCTAAAGTCCTAATTCCAAGTATTAACCCAACAGCTCCTTTTGAGATCTCTTTAGAGTTACCAAACATATCAATTAAAATACCAATAGTAGAATTCAAAACAAGATATCCAATAAAGGCAGCAAGTCCTGCTGTTCCCTTGTCTGATTTTGCAAGTCCAACGGCAACTCCAATGGCAAATATAGGTGGCAAATTAACAAAAATAATAGCACCGGCAGTACGCATTATATTAAACACTGACTGAAGAAAAAACACATTCAAAAAAGAATATGAGTTGATAGTTGCCGGATTAGATAAAGAACCTCCAATACCCAAAAATAATCCTGCTGCAGGAAGAATAGCAATAGGCAACATAAAAGAACGTCCAAATTTTTGGGCATTTTCAAAAAATTTTCCCATAAAACCCTCCTATATGTCTATAAAAGAAACACATTAGATATTATAAACACTCCCAAATTTCTTTAACCTCATTTATTTTATCAACAAATTTTCTTGTAATTTCCATAGGCCGTGTAATAGCGCCACCTACAACAACTAAAGAAACCCCAAGTTCAAAACTTCTCTTAGCCTTAAGAGGAGTATCAATTTTTCCCTCAACTATTAACTTTGATTTGAAATTATACTTAAGTAAATTTTTTAAAAAGGCAAAATCATTATCTGCAATATTGCACCCTTCAGTATCCTTGGTATATCCATGTAAAGTCGTACCAATAAAATCAAATCCAAGTTTATCTGCATTAACAGCCTCTTCTAAAGAAGCAATATCTGCCATCAAGAGCTGACTTGGATATTTTTCTTTAATCTTATTAAAAAATTCAAACAACAAAAGACCATCGGGACGCTCTCTAAGAGTAGCATCAAGAGCAATCACATCAACTCCTTCACTACAAAGTTCATCGACTTCTTTAATAGTAGGTGTAATAAAAACAGGAGAACCATTATAAACTCTCTTAACAATACCTATTATGGGTAAATCAACTTCTGACTTGATTTGACGAATATCTAGAACACTATTAGCCCTAATTCCAACTGCCCCACCCATTTTTGCTGCTAAGGCCATCTTAGACATAATAAAACTACTATGTAAAGGCTCTCCTTCAAGAGCTTGGCAAGATACAATTAGACCTTTTTTAATTTTTTCAATGATATAAAACCTCCTATGATTTAATCATTTAAAGCAATCTTAAATTTACAAAGTTATACCATTTTTGAAAAAGATGCAATTCATCATAAAATTAAGTGCATAAAACACAAATTTCATATCTGCTTAAATTAAGTTATAATTTAACAATGTCAAACAAAATCAACTGGTTCCCTGGTCATATGAAAAGAGCATTAGACTTAATCCAAGCAAATCTTCAAAGAACAAATATTATATTAGAAATACTTGACGCTAGAGCCCCACTTAGTAGCAAAAATCCACTAACTGAAAAAATAATTAAAAACTCAAATAAGGATAAAATAATACTTTTAAACAAATCAGATCTTGCACAAGAAGGAGAAATTCTGAAATGGAGAGAATATTTTAAAATACTTGGAAATAATGTACTAATCACAAACATATACAAAAAAGGAATGAGAAAACAAATAATAGACAACATAACAAAAATAGCTAATGTGAAAAAAATTAAAACTTACGAAGAAAAAATAAAAGTATTAGTAATAGGGGTGCCAAATGTTGGAAAATCATCAATAATTAACCTACTAGTAGGAAAAAAAAGCACAAGTGTTGCAAATAAACCAGGACACACAAAAAATATACAAATATTAAAAATAAACGAAAGAATTAATATCTTTGACATGCCGGGAATCTTATGGCACAACTTAGAAGATCAAGAGATTGCAAAAAAACTTGCAATACTAGACATGATAAAAAATGAAATAATAGATAATACAGAACTCGCGCTATATCTACTTAAAAAAATGCACATAAATAACAAAACCAAATTACTAAACAAATATAATATAATATCAACAAATTCAATTGAAATTTTAGAAGAATTTGCAAAAATAAGAGGATTTATAAATAAAAAACATATAATAGACATTGAACGGGCATCAAAAATATTAATAAAAGAATATAGGGAAGGAAAATTCGGAAAAATTATACTTGACATAAAACGTCATAATAACAATAAATACAAATCATTTACATAAGCATTAATATAAAGTATAATCTAGTTTCATGTGATTCAGTCGACACATGCAAAAAAGGGGGTCCCATTAGTTGAATAATTACATCCTAGAGATTAAAGACTTAAGTCATTATTATAATGATAATAATAATAAAACTCTAGACACAATTAATTTAAAAATTAAAAAAAATGAATTTATAACCCTACTTGGTCCATCAGGATGCGGTAAAACAACACTAATAAAAATAATAGGGGGTTTTTTAAATCAAAACAAAGGAGAAATTCATTTCCTATCAAAAGAGATTTCAAAAATTACACCTAATAAAAGAGAAATTAACACTGTATTTCAAAACTATGCTCTCTTCCCACACATGAATGTTTTCGACAATATCTCATTCGGACTTAAGATGAAAAAGATAAACAAAAATTTAATTCAAGAAAAAGTAAAAGCTGCACTTTCCTTAATTGGTATGCAAAAATACGCTTACAGAAATATTAATGAACTATCAGGTGGACAAAAACAAAGAGTCGCAATTGCAAGAGCAATAATTATGGAACCTAAACTTTTATTATTAGATGAACCACTATCAGCTCTTGACTTAAAAATGAGACAAGAAATGCAAAAAGAACTTAAAAAAATACAAAGAAAGCTTGGAATAACATTTATCTATGTCACACACGATCAAGAAGAAGCATTAACAATGAGCGACAGAATAGTAGTAATGAATGAAGGAATAATCCTTCAAATTGGCACACCGGAAGAAATTTACAATGAACCCAAAACAAGATTTGTAGCTAGTTTTATTGGCGAGAGCAATATTTTTGAAGGAACGTATGAAAAAGAATTTGTAGTTAAAATGTTTGGTAAAGATTTTAAATGTCTTGACAAAGGGTTTAAAAATAAAGAACCTGTTGACCTTGTAATACGACCAGAAGACGTAAAAATATTACCAAAAGGTCAGGGACATTTAAGTGGAATAATTACTTCAGCAGTATTCCAGGGTGTACACTACGAAATGACACTAGAAATTCAAAAATCTCATTGGTTAGTTCAAAGCACAAAACTGACAAAAGTTGGTGAAGAAGTTGACATCTCATTAGGTCCTGATGATATTCACGTAATGTGCAAGGAATAACAAATATGAATAGAATAATTCTAATACTATATACTCTATTCTTATCAATCTTTATTATCTTCCCATTAGTAATAATAATAGGTTTAGGATTTTTCAATGAACAAAATGAACTCACATTTGCAAATTTCATAAGATTATTAGAACCAAGCTACTTAAGAATTTTTTCAAGAAGCATAAACTTTGCCTTAATTACAACCATATTTTGTATGCTAATTGGATATCCCACCGCATGGTTTATATCCATGTCAAAAAAAAGCGTTCAAAATATGCTCATAATAATGATAATACTCCCTATGTGGATCAATACCTTACTTAGAACTTATGCTTGGATCAGAATATTAGGAAAAAATGGGATTATTAATAATTTGCTTAAAGCCATGGGACTTGAAACTATCGAACTGCTCTACAATGAAAAAGCTGTAATAATCGGTATGGTATATAATTTTTTACCATTTATGGTCTTACCAATATATACAGGACTTTCAAAAATAAAATATGAATATATTGAAGCTGCAAGGGACCTTGGTGCAAGAATGTGGCAAATATTATTATATATCAAGCTACCATTAACATTATCATATCTTGCCACAGGAATAATAATGGTATTCATACCCTCAATCACAGTGTTGATCATATCAGATCTATTAGGTGGCGCTAAACAAATTTTAATCGGCAATTTAATTGAAAAACAATTCTTATTCGTAGAAGATTGGCATACTGGCGCTGCTATTTCATTTATTGTAATGATAGTAATATTGATATTCAACTTAATAATACTTAAATTAATGCAAAAAACAACGTAAAATAAGGATATTAATATGCTTAAAATACTAAAAAACACTTTTCTATCCCTGACACTTGGATTCGTTTATGCACCCATATTAATTTTAATAATTTACTCTTTTAATGCAGGAAACAATGGATTTTTTTTTCAAGGATTTAGCCTAAAATGGTATAAGGAAGTCTTTGAATCACAGCAAATAAAAATAGTCATATATAATACTTTATTAGTAGCAATAGTATCATCCTTAATTTCTATTGTAATTGGTGTTCTGGGCGCTTACAGTATTTACAAAACAAAAAACAAAAAAATAAAAACCATCCTGTTATCAATCAATAAAATACCAATAATTAATCCTGACATCGTAACAGGAATTAGTTTAATGACTTTTTTTTCTTTGATAAAAATACAGCTGGGTTTTTCTACAATGCTAATGTCGCACATAATCTTCTCAACACCTTACATAATAATAATAATTTTGCCTAAATTATATTCTCTCTCAGAAAACGTTATTGATGCAGCTCGAGATCTTGGAGCATCAGAAAGCCAAATTTTTAAAAACATAATATGTCCAGAAATAATTGGAAGTGTGGCAACAGGAGGCCTCATTGCATTTACATTATCGGTTGATGACTTTTTAATATCATTTTTCACGACAGGCCAAGGGTTTAATAATTTATCAATACTCATAAACTCTTTAACTAAGAGAGGAATAAAGCCCATAATCAATGCCATTTCTTCTATACTATTTTTTGTAATACTTAGCCTTCTATTTATTATAAATAAATGCGTAGGAATCAAAAAATTAACAGTAGATACAGAAATTTAATAATAAGGAGTTTAATTTTGAAAAAATTTTTAATATTAACAATAATTTTGACAGTCATCTCTTGTTCTCCTCGAAAAACACAAAATACTCTTAATGTCCTTAACTGGACAGAATATATTGACGAAAAATTACTAGCTCAATTTGAAAAAGAAAATAATGTAAAAATCAATTATGAATGTTTCAATAACAATGAAGAAATGATGGCAAAATTTAATAACACAAAAGGTTATTATGACATTATAGTTCCATCAGAATATTTGATTGGAGAATTAATAAGTGAAAACAAAATTGAAAAGTTAGATTATTCAAAACTGCAAAATGTAAAAAATAATATATTAGATAGATTTTATAATCTAGAACATGACTTTGATAATTTCTATTCTGTACCTCTCTTTTGGGGAGTAATGGGAATACTTTATAACAAAACCAAAGTTGATATAAATGACATGAATGAATTTGATATACTATTTAACGAAAAATATAAACAAGAAATTGCAATGTTAGACTCGCCAAAAGAAAATATTGGGGTTGCACTTAAAAAACTTGGCTATTCCTTCAATGAACACAAAATATCCATAATCAAACAAGCCGAAAAACTACTCAAAAAACAATCTCCCTTGGTAATAGGTTATTTTTCAGATATTGCTGCAAAATCTCTAATACTCAATGGTGAATCATCAATCCAACTAACATGGAGCGGAGAAGCAATAGATGCAATGCTTAAAGATCCAAATTTAGACTTTTATGTACCTAATAGTACAAATATCTGGGTTGATGTCATGGTAATTCCATCAGACGCACCTCATAAAGAACTTGCTTATAAGTTCATAAACTTTCTTTATGAAAATGAAGCATCTTATGCAAACTTTAAAGAGACAAAATATAATTCACCAAACAAAAATGTATTGAATCGATTACAGGAAGAAGCAAAGGTAAATCCTGAAATAAATATATACTTAGAAGAAAAATTTCTTCCAACAAACTTTTCAAACCACGAAGTATTTAAAACAGTGCCTAAAGAAGTTAAAGAAGAACAAATGAGAATATATGTAGAATTATCATCCTAACAAAATCTAAGGCACCTTTTAAATAAAAGGTGCCTTATCTTAATCAAACTTTAGCAGAATTTAAAAACTGATTTTTTAACCCAAAAAAAGCTATGGACACAATAATAATGACACCTAAAAATACTTGATAAAACAAAAATGGCATGATATCAAGTGGAGATATGGTCCCTTTTGCAATATTTATCAAACTTATCATATGCATACCATATGGTAAAGCACCAATTAACGCACAAGAAGAAATTGAAAGCAATGCCGCACAACGCTTAGGACATACAGAATTTGCTTCAGATATACCTTTAGTAACAGTCCCATTAACTAAAATTGCAAGACCACTATTTGAAAGAAAACCTGTCACCATAATTATTAAAAAAGTAATTGTAAACTCGGCACTCCTTCTGCACTTAGCAAAATACTTCAACTTAGTTAAAATCCACTCAAAACCCCCATGCCTAATAGTCATATAAGAAATTCCTCCTGTAAAAATAACAAGAATAAGCATCTCACTTAAATCTAAAAGTCCAGCATTAATATTTTTAAACATCAAAAGCAAAGTTAAATCACCATTAAAAATGCCAATACCACCAGCAATTAATATTCCAAAAAATAAAACTAAAAATACATCTACTCCTAAAAACGCAAAAATTATAACAAAAAGGTAAGGAATCACTTTCAAATAACTTATCTCACCAAGCTCAACATTAACTCCAATACCACCAATATAAGAGCCTAAAACAGCAAATGCTACAGTTGATAAAATAGATGCAGGAAATGTAAAAAAAGCACCATTTCTAAAAACATCTATAATTTTAACTCCTTGCGTACGACTTGCAATAATAGTTGTATCTGATATTAAAGACATGCTATCACCAAAAGCGCCACCTCCAAGCACAGCTCCTGCAACCATTGGCAATGGGATACCGCTTTTATTTGCTATTTCAAATCCAATTGGAGTAATAGCCACAACGGTTCCAAGAAAGCTGCCAGTTGCAGTAGATAGAAAAAGGCATATTAAAAATATGCCTGCTATCAACAAATTAGCAGGTATATACTTAAGTCCAATAGTTGCTACGGTTTCAATACTACCTATTTCTTTACAAACAGCCGAAAAAGCACCTGAAATCATAAAGATGAAAGATATAAATATAATATCAGTCTGTGAACATCCTTCAATAAAGTCATTCATCTTATCTATAAACGAACCCTTAAATAAAAGGAATGCTGTAACAACAGCTAATAACATAGCAATTATTGGTGGCATTTGATAAAAAGCCATCTCTACACCTTGAAACTCTAAAGCCACTCCTGTTCCTACATAAACAACAATAAAAACAAGAAAAGGAACAAGCCCTAAAAAATTTGGCTGTATATGACTACCTTTGTTCATTTTAAACCCCCTTACAATTCATGCATTTATGAATTAATTACTTAGCTCTCTTATTTAACTTAAGAAATCTAAAATCAATTTATTTTTAGCAATAATCTAAAAAATCCCTTTATATCAAGGCTAACCATAGACAAAAAATAGAAAAATAGTTGATAAATTAAAACTATAACTACTTATGGAAGGAACAATACTCTTAACATCCTACAGACCTGCCAAAAAGCAAATAAACATATCTATACGCAAACAACTTCTATGAGAAGGAATATTATCATAAATAGATACTTCTTTTGCAAAAACCTATTACAAATAAGCATAGGGATCATAATCACTAGCAAAAAAATACCCTCAACTATGACAGTAAGAAATATAACTATCAAACCTGTAGAACTCCCACCTCCGCATTAAATTTTCAATCTTAACAATCAACCCTAACCATTTATTTTTCATAACACTCTTCATCATAACTACAACAAAAAAATTCACCATCTCAGTATCAAGAAAAAAATTAAGCATTTCGATCTTCTCCCTTACCAAATTTTTTTCATAATATATAAATATTTACAAATTTGCATAAAACTTCAATAAGATTAATACCTTAAACAGAAACCTTTCTGTTTAAGCAACAAAACAAATAACATATTTTAAGACTAATACTTGAACTGATTTCAAAATTACTTATCCTTTTACAAAGAACAGAAAAAACTCTTGTCAATAAAGGGCAAAATCCAACAAAATCAAATTTAATCTCACACTCCTTACATTTTCCACCAAAACTCCACAGACAAAAAACAGTAAAATAAATTACCTTAATTAATTATAAGTCTAAAAATATGGATATGTATTTTTGATATTATACCACAAAATATAACATTTAAAGATTTTATTAAAAAAATAAATTCAGATTGAATAAAAAATTGAATATAAAAGAGAAAATCATAAATTACATGAAGATTATTTTTTGAAAACAATCATATACTTACATATAATTACTTTGTAATAAAACTATGAAACAATACCATGTTTAAACCAGCCAAGACAAAATAAGAAAATCATCCAAGACAGTATAAACACCTATAACAACAAATAAAGTAGGCATAAATTTTATCTTAATTAACTTAACAAATATAAATTTAATATCTCAAATACCTACATCTTACGCCAAAAATGGTCATTTTCTAAAATCATATTTGCTTCAACTGGTCCTTCTGATCCATAACAATAATCCCAATTTTTAATGTCTTCCCATTTATCAAGAATATCTGATACAAATTCCCAAGAACTATCAATCTCATCATTTCGAGCATACAAAGTTTTATCACCCAAAAAAGCATCAAAAAGTAATCTCTCATAAGACTCACTAAAAAATTTGTTAAATGAAGCATGATAAGAAAATTCCATATTAGCTTCCTGAATATCATAATTATATCCTGGTCGCTTAGTATTAAACTTAATTTCAATGCCATCTCTCGGTTGAATTCTAAAAATCAAAGCATTTGAAAGATTAATCAACCCAGTATTAAAAATAGTGAAATCAGGCTTTTTAAATTGAATATATATTTCTGAAAATTTCCTCACAAGCGCTTTCCCCGTCCTAATATAAAAAGGCACCCCAGACCAACGCCAGTTATCAATAAACAATTTCATAGCCAAATAAGTTTCAGTATCTGAAGTACTTAAAAAGTTAGCTTCTTCTCTATATCCTTTTTTTAAAATCCCTTGTACCTGAGAACACATGTATTGTCCTTTGACAATATGATTTTGCATAGTCTCTCTACTTAATTTTCTTAAACTCTTTAAAACCTTAACCTTTTCATCATGAATAAAGTCAGCACTAAATCCAATAGGAGGTTCCATTGCAACTAAACTTAAAAGTTGTAAGATATGATTTTGAACCATATCTCTTAAGGCACCAACAGAATCATAATACTCAGCCCTACCATCAATTCCTGCCTCTTCTGCTACGGTAATTTGAATAAAATCCACATAACGATTGTTCCAAATATTTTCAAAAATAGAATTCCCAAACCTAAATGTAAAAATATTTTGAACGGTTTCTTTGCCCAAATAATGATCAATTCTGTAGATTTGTTCTTCCCTAAACACAGAATAAAGAAGAGTGTTTAAACACCTAGCTGTATCAAGACTACTACCAAAAGGCTTTTCAAGAATTATTTTAGACAAATAAGAAGTATTACTAAATGAATATGGTTTTAAATTTTCAATTATTGCCTCATAAAACTCAGGTGATGTTGAAAGGTAATATATTCTCTCTCTATTATTTAAAAGAGATGACAATTTTACATAATCATCCTTTGCCCTAAAATCTCCTGATAAATAAACAAAAAATTTCAAAAAATCATCAACCAAATCAGTAGACTCTTCTTGCCACAAAGAATCCTTAATATAAACCTCAAGTTCATAATCAGTAAAGTTTCTTCTCGCAAACCCAATAATTCTAAAATTATTAATATGACCATCCTTATACAAATTAAAAAGAGAAGGAATAAGTTTTCTTCTAGACAAATTGCCAGTAACACCAAATATTACAACATCAAAATTAGATACATTCTTTTCACTCATAAAATATCTCCAACAGATAATTATACTATTATTGTCACATCAAAAACCATGACATAATATCCTTATTATAAATAATAGTTATACCTACATTAAATTTAATCACAGCAATGACGGTTTAAAACGAATGCCTCAAAATTTATAAAAATCAAATACAAATATAGTGTTATAATTAGTATAGTGTACAATGTATAAGAAATGAAAAACTTATCACTATTTACAGATTTTTATGAACTCTCAATGATGAATGCTTACTTCATAAGAAGTATTAATCCAAAAGTCAAATTTGAAATGTTTTTCAGAAAAACGCCATTTAAAAATGGATACATAATTTTAGCAGGAATTCACACATTACTTAATGCTTTAAAAGAATTACATTTCAGAGATGAAGAGATTAAATATCTAGACAGTTTACAGTATTTTGACAAAAAATTTTTAGAATACTTAAAGACATTTAGATTAAACATAAAAATAAGCTCAATAGAAGAAGGAAGAATCGTTTTCCCCCATGAACCCATACTAATCATTGAAGGAAATTTAATTGAACTCTTACTCATAGAAGGACTGATATTAAATACAATAAATTTTGAAAGCCTAATTGCAACTAAAACAGCAAGAATTAAAGAAGCCGGGGCTAAAAATCTAGCAGAATTTGGTCTTAGAAGAGCGCAAGGAATTAATGGCGCACTCTCAGCAAGTAAAGCTGCTTACATAGGAGGTGCTAATTTTACAAGCAATGTACTTGCAGGATATAAATACAATATTCCTGTCATTGGCACAATGGCTCACAGCTGGATAATGAGTTTTAAAAATGAAGAAGAGGCCTTTTGGGAATATGCAAAAATATATCCAAATAATGTAAGTTTGTTAATTGACACTTATGATACACTTAACAGTGGTCTTAAGAATGCAATAAAAGTTTTCAAAGCACTAAAGAAAAAAGGAAGCAAAAATTTTTCCGTTAGAATTGACAGCGGAGATCTTGAATACTTAAGCAAACAAGTTAGAAGAATACTTAATGAGAATGGACTATCTGAAGTAAAAATCATTATATCAAACGAACTTGATGAAGAAATTATTATGTATCTAAACTCAATCTATGCGCCTATCGACTTCTGGGGAGTAGGAACCAATCTAGTTACTGCAAAAGGAGAATCCAATCTCTCAGGGGTGTACAAAATGACATCAATTCAACAAAACGGCAAATTTATCCCTAAAATGAAAATGTCAAATAACATTCATAAATCAACACTACCCTCTCAAAAAGGAGTTGTCAGAATATACTCAAATGAACAAATGATTTTCGATCTAATTTTTTTAAAAGAAGAAGAAGAAGAAATAAAAAAAATGTTAAGCTTAAAAAAGGAATTTACAATTTTTCACCCCATACAAGACAATACATTCAAAGAAATAAAAACATATGAAAACTTTGAATTTTTAATAAATACAGTTTTTGAAAACAACAAAATTTGTCAAACCTGCGAATCAAGTCTCGAACATATAAGAGCAAGGGTTCAAAGTGATCTTAAAAAGATCGATCATACACATAAAAGGCTCATAAATCCACACATATATAAAGTAAGCATTACAGAGAAATTAAAAAATCTAAGAAATAAACTCATTAAAGAAAACAAAAAACCATAACACTATGTATAATATGTGTATTATATGTATAAGATATATAAAACAAACAAAGTAAGCAAAATTTATAATAAAATTAAAGAATTAATTAAAAACGATGACATATTTAAAAAAGAAACTATCATCATTTTAAAAAGTAACATTTTAAGCGAAGAAATTAAAAAATATCTAGCAACCCTAAATGAAGTCTCATATAACCTCAATGTAAAACAAAACATAATAAAAACGATATATAATCTCTCAATGGAAAACCACAATATAAAAAAATTTTTGGAAAACAATACATTGCTCCTTTACTCAGAAACAGAAAAATTTATTCTGTATCACATGTTAAAAGACAATAAAATAAAAAATATCAAGCAATTTAAATCGACAAAAAACAGATATATCTTTGTATCAAAGATAATAACTTTATTTCATAAATACTACTCTAAATTTCCAAATTTAATTGATTATTGGAGACAAAATAAATTTTTATTTGAAGATCAAAATAAGATTCACTATGAATCCATGCAAAAGGAAATGTTTGAAAAACTATTTGAAAATCAAATCAGCCTTTTTAACTTGCACGAAAAAATTGAACAAGAAATAACAAATACTAAGCAAAGCATTGAAACAAAAAGAATAATAATAATTGGAGAGACTAGAGAAACTGACAGAAAAATTTTACATTGTTTGCAAAAAATTTTCGACATTATAGTATATGAATTGATACTTGAAGATATAACTCAAATCAAATCTGCCTTCATAGATGAACTAGTGCCGGTAAAAATCAAAAAATGCAATTCAAGTACACAAATAGAAGAAGAAACTGATATTCAACCATTTGAAGAGAAAAATTTTTTAGCAAGTTTCAAAAACAATATTATAAAAGGTACTTCTCTATTAAACTTAGATAATAGTTTTAAAATAACAGAGGCAATAACAAAAAAACGAGAGGTAGAAATTCTAGTAAATAATATTTTACATTCAACACAAAATAATCATCTAAAAATAAACGATATCGTAATAACTTACTTACCAAAAGATATGGACATATACTTACCATACATAGAAGAATTTTTAAATAAATATGAACTTGAATTTACTATTTTAGATTCTAAAGATATCTCACAAAGTAAAAGTGTAATAGCATTAAAACAATTAATGAAATTCTTCGTTTCAAACAAAGGAACGATTAGTAATTTTAATAGAAAAGAAATAATTGAATTTTTAAGTAATACAAAAGTAATGAATAAATTCAACATCTCAATAAGTGAATTAGAATATCTAATAAAATTTAACGATGCAGTGAATATTAATTTTGGAATGAATGATGCTCATAAAGAAAGCTTATCTTATGACAAGAATTTTTTAAATTCATGGGAAAATGGCTTTGATAGATTTCTCACATCTACAATGTTTAATGAAAAATATGAATGCAATAATTGTCAAGAGAGCATAAGCTTTCAAGATCCAGATTCAATAGTAAGATTAATAAGTATAATAAAAAGCCTATACGAAGACATAATGTACTTTCAAGAACAAGAATATACAATATATGAATGGGCAGAAATAATGGATATTTTCATAGATAAATATATCAAACTTGAAGATAACAACAAAATCGATGAATATATAAACACAAGAATACAATACTTTAAAAACTTTTCAAAAGATTTTAATGAAAACCTTTACAAAGATTACATGACAAAAGTTAAAGACAGAAAAGTTGATTTTGCTCTCTTCAAAATAATGCTTGAAGAGAGCATCGAACAAAAAGCATATCAATCAAACAATCAAAATACAGGTATACTTGTTGCAAGCTCCGATAAAATCGAATATTTACAAAAACCTGAAATTCACTTTTTAGGAATCCATCAATTAAATTCAAATATTCATTTTGATAACATGAACTTATTAAACGAATATTATGACTATGTCAATCTGGAACAAGATAGCATTTCAAATTTAATTAGAATAATCTTTGCAGCATCAAACAAATTCTATTTTTATTACTCACTAAGCGAATCTCCAAATCCAGATATCAATAAACCTAAAGTAATAAATAAAATAATAAATTACATAAGAGATATGGGACAAGAGCTAAAAATTGAAATACACCCAAGTGAAAATTACGATTTTGAATATTTCAAATACAAAAAAGCCAATTACCTAATTAACTATGATACAGAAGCCTTTAATATTGCAAAATCACTACAACAAGGCAAACATCCAAACTTCAAACAGAAAAGACTTAAATTAAAAAAACAAATCACACTAAGGATAGAAGACATAAACAAAGCTATAACCAATCCATACAAATACTTTTATGAAGAAATATTAAATGTATATATTAAAGATATAAGCCAAATTGGTGATATTAAAAAAAAACAAGAAGAACAGATTATTGACATTGATAATTTTAATTATAAGCTAATGAATAATATCATACCAATACATGAATATATAAAAGATGAAACTAATGAACATATATTAGAGAAAATAGATAATATAATTGAAAATCAGATTCAGAAGGGAATAATTCCCATGAACATCAAAAAAACAACCATCAAAGAAGAATTCATAGAAAAATTCAATGAAATCAAAAATAATATTGTTATCAATTTTCAGGAATTTTTCAAAATGCAGAAAACCGAAATCACATTAAACAAAAGTATATTCATTAACTTCGAAGGTGAAACAATAGAATTTAAGTTAAATGGAACACTCAAAAACATATATAAAATAGATAATCGATATTTTTATGTCAATTTAGAGAAAAAAGATTACGGTCAAGACAAAATTATCAGAAAAATCAACCTATACATAATAGGATTAATGTTAAAAAGCTCAATTAAAAATATAGAATCAATTCAAGAAATAAGAATAACTTATAAAACTTCTAAATTATCACTTGAGAATCAATATACAAATGAAACGATAAACTACATAGACCTTACAAATTTATTAAAACAAATAGCATACATCTCAAGCTATCCTACTCCCATTTATAAGGATTTAATACAAAAAAGTTTAATTAAAATAAAAGACATAAACGAATTTCCAACAGTACTAAAAACACAAATAAAATATCCACAAAAAAGCATTAATATTAACAAAGATATGGAATTCATTCTTCAACAAAGAGATATAACATGGTGTCCATATTATAACAGATTTAAAGACACTCACGATCTAGACATAAACGACAACTTAGAAAAATTACTTCAAGATTTTTATGCTAAATTCATCAAGGTAGAAAGTTAATCCCATGAGAGAAATAATAGATAAAATCAAATACAACGAAAAAATATTAATTGAGGCTTCAGCAGGAACTGGAAAGACCTACATACTTGAGAATACTATTACAAACTTACTCATAAATAAAATGTACTCTCCAAGCGAGATTTTAGTGCTAACATTCACAAAAAAAGCAACAGAAGAGATGCATACTAGAATATTGAAATCAATTGAACATGCATATCAAAATTCACAAAAAGATAAATCTTTAAAAAATTTTTACGAGCAATCAAATAAAATATTTATCTCAACCATAAACAAATTTGCACTACATTCCCTAAACAATTTTCAAATCGAGACAGAAAACTTTGTCAAATACAGTGTAAAAGAAAATTTTACATCAGAAATAGACGAAATAGTTTATGAATTTTTAAGAAAATCGGATTCATTAAAAAAAGAATTAGCAATCAAAGATGATGAATTTGAAATCTTTAAGTCTAAATTTAAAACTACAAAAGACATGATTCAATATATAAGACAAGGATATAAAATAGACAAGACACAAAAACTTGGGGATTGGATAAAAACTCAAACGATTTTTAAAAAAATGCTTACAAATCAAGATAGATTAATTAATGAGTATAACTTAATAGTCGAAGCATTAAACAAAATGACTATGGAAGAAAAAAGAACTTTCCTAAATAAACATAATCAAGGAATTAAAATATCGGAAATAAAATATAGTAATGAAAAAGATATAGTAAAAATAACAGACATACTTGTAAACAACAAATTTCTTTCGAAGATAATAGAATCTAATCTTAAAAAAAATGTCACTCTCTTACCTAAGGAACTAAAAATACAAACCGCCTTAAGAAAACTTAGTCATGAAACAAATATAAATAAAGAAGATAAAAACACACTTAGAAGATTTATAAACCTAAAAGTCGAATATAAAATACTTAAATATATAGAAAAAGAACTTGCAAATACCATTAATGAAACAAACACAATAGACCAAAAACATATAATGTTAAACTTCAAAAAACACCTGGAATCTCGTGATAACAAACTATTAAATTCAATAAAAAACAGATATAAAATAATACTAATAGATGAAGCACAAGATTTAAACCTAATACAAATAGAAATATTTAAACTACTTAACTCTTGTGGCATAAAGCTAATATTTATAGCCGATCCTAAACAAATAATTTATACATTTAGAAATGCTGATATATCATATTATAACCAAGGTATAAAAGATCAAATAAAAGATAACGCAAAAATAACCTTACTAACAAATTACAGAGCAAATAAAAAATTAATTGAACCTTTAAATATTATATTTGATAATATCTATAATAAAACACACACAGCGAAAATCGAACAAATCGAATTTACCAAGTCAAAAACAGAACCTAAGAATGACGACAATAAAATTTTTATAAACGATCAAGAAATAGAAGCAATAAACATAATAGAAAATAAAGAAGATGAAAATATTTTACAAAAAACAGCTATAACAATAAAATATCTACTAACAAACGGAAAAATTTATGATAACAACAAACTCAGACAAATTAAAGAATCAGACATAAAAGTACTTTGCAGAACAAGCAAGGAAATAGATTTAATAGCTAAAGAACTTAAAAATCAAAATATAAAAACGAATAAGATCGAAGAACCATTCTTTAAGACGAAAGAATTTAGCGAAATATTTTACCTTATAAAATGTTTCGACAGGAAACAAAATTTTCAAACTCTAAACTATATCTTAACTAGCAAAATAATAAACCTTCCGTGGAAGTTATACCTAAGTCTACTTGAAAAAAATGAAATAAAACACATAGAAGAAACCATTAGTGACATAATATATTTACTTGAAAATCAAAAAATAACATTAATAAAAGCAATAGACGAAATCATATCAAAGAAAGATTTATGGCTCAATTTGGCAAAAATTTTTAATAATACTACGTTTACTGAATTTGCACAATCAAAAAAAAGCTACAGAGAAACCCTAATAAATGAGGAAAAATTTGAGGAACTTAAGAACTACGAAATAAGTCTAGACTTTATTTCCAAAATTTACTATGAAGATAAAACCATAGAATCATTAATATGCACTCTAGAAGATCTAATAATCAATAAAGATACTGAACAAAATGAAGAGCAAATCACTACCCAAGGTAGTCAATCCATAGAAATACTGACAATTCATAAATCAAAAGGACTAAGTGTTAATATCGTATTTCTCATAGGTGATATTCAAAACAATGATAGCTTACTGAAAAAATCAGATACATTTTATAAATTTTGCTTAGAAAATAAGATAGAATATGATTTTTTAAAATTAAAAGAAAATCAACAATCTGCCAAACATAAGATTTTAAATGAAGAGAAAAATATTTTTTATGTAGGAACAACACGATCAAGATTCGCACTATTTATTATCAATAAAGGCACAATAATAAATAAAATGCTAGAGCTAGCGGAAATAAAAACAATCGATAAAATAAATCTAGACTTTAATGTATACAATTTGATTAAAACCCATAAATTCAATAAATTAGAAAAAAATGATAACAAAGAAATAAAATTAATCCCTCCAACACCAATAAACAAACATTTATTTAGAAGAGAATATATACATAGCTATACAAGTCTTGCATCAAATTATAAATTTACTTACCATGCAAATCAAGAAATAAGAGATGATGAGACTTATGACAATGATGCTAATTGTACTGAAGAAACACTCCCAAAGGGCAAAGATATTGGTAAGATTTTACATGTCATAATGAAAGATATAAATTTTAGCGACGCAAAAGATAATTTCAACAATTTTCAAAAAATCAATATTGCTCTTATACAAAAAAGAATCGAACATTTCAATTCAAAACTAAATACACCAAAGATACAAGAAATGTTAATAAAAATGATCTATAACATATTAAATACAAAAATCAAATTTATTAACGCAAGACTGTGTGATATTCAAGAATTGCAAAAAGAAATGGAATTTTTAATCAAGATAGATACAAAAATTTATGAACAAAAGTCTCTCTTTAAAGATTACAACAAATTGGATTTAACACTCAATAATGGATATATAAAGGGAATCATTGATCTTATATTTAAGATAAATAATAAAGTATACATTTTAGACTACAAAACAAATTACCTTGGAGCAAATTTAAAAGATTATAATTTAACGAACTTAAAAAAGAAGATGAAACAAGAAATGTATGACTTACAATATAAAATTTACGCACTAGGAACAAAAAAAATACTCTTTAAAAACCCAGAAGAATATAATAAATATTTTGGAGGAGTAATATATCTCTTTACAAGAGCATTTCAAAAAAACATTAAAGAACAATCTAAAACACAGAATGGGATTTATTTCACCATGCCAAATTTCAAAGAATTAGATTTAGAACAAATATATTTACAATTAAAATATTAAAAGGAAAATATGAGAAATTTTTTAGTCTTAAGAGAGTTTTTAAAAGATCATAAGAGAAACTATTTGAATCCAGAACTCAAAATTTATGAAATAATAGAAACTTTAAACATAAACATAGAAAATTACTATAAAGCACATTTACTCACAAAAAAAATCAAAGATGAAAAGTACGAAGAAATTACTATTTTTTTAATATTCTTATTTAATTATCTCTCTAAAGGACACTTAAGAGCTAATATTAATTTATTAATCAAAGATATTCAAAATACAATCAACTGTGCTTTCCTTGAAATAGAAAATGAAGATCAATCTTACCAAAAATCAATCAACATACTAGAAGAACTTGAAAAGTTTACACAAGCAACAAAAATAGACAAAATAATCTTACATTTAAAAGAAAATAATATAATGAAAGATCTTAATCAAAATGAAAGAATCATAACTCCTTTAATATTAGAAAATAATATTCACATCTATACCCAAAAAAACTTTAGAGAAGAAGAAGAACTAATAAAAAAAATAGATCAAAGACTTAAGGATAACAAAAGTGAAATAACTACTCAAAGAATACAAAATATCATGAACAACTTAAACACTAAGGACCTAAGTGAAGAACAAATCAATGCAATCAAAAAATCCTTAAAAAGTAATTTCTTTATACTCAGTGGTGGACCGGGAACAGGCAAAACAACAACTATAAATTATATTCTAAAAGCAATTGATATGCACTTAAATGTCAAACAAAAGGTAGCCCTTGTAGCACCAACTGGAAAAGCAAGTCAAAAACTAAAATCAAGTCTAAAAGAATCATTTAAAAATCTTGAAACAGAATATAGCACAGTACAAAAATTATTAAAAATGTCATTTATCAATAAAGGCAATAAATATGATGAAGCCAACCCCCTAGAATTTGAAATAATAATAATTGATGAAGCATCTATGATAGATTCAAGCACTTTCTTAAAATTGTTAAAGGCGGTTAAGACAAGCACAAAACTCATAATAACAGGGGACAAAAACCAACTTCCATCAATAGCTGGAGGCAATGTATATTCAAGTTTGACGCAAATAAAAGAAATAAGTGACGAAAACGTAGAAATACTTAAAAAAAATTTTAGAAGTAACGATGAGATAAATTTATTAGCCAAAGCAATATATCAAGAAGACACAAATCTAATTGATATTCAACTTAATGCCAACAAAAATATAATTTTAAAGGACATAAATAAAGTCAATATTGAAAATGAATTATTAAATCACACAAAAGACTTATATAAAAAAATCTCTAATTTTGATCTCAATTCACTAAATAACAAAGAAATTAAATTAATAATTAATGCTTTGCTTAGCAACGTCATTTTATGCTCAAGAAATTTTGGAAAATTTGGAACAAAAAGAATAAATGAAATAATAAAATTATATTTGAAAAAAATCTATGGCAATTTAATTGGACAAATAATTTTAATTACTCAAAATGATTATAAAAACGATCTATTTAATGGAGAAAGGGGTATTCTCTTTAGAGAAAACTCTAAAATTTACGCTTTATTCAAAAGAGAAGATGAAAAATACAAAAGAATCAACTTTAATTTAATAAACAAATATGAACTTAGTTTTGCAACAACAATACATAAAAGCCAAGGCTCTGAATATCAACATGTACAAATAATCATAGAAGATCATCCATTCTTAACAAAAGAACTACTCTACACTGCAATAACAAGAGCTAAAGAAAGCATAAAAATAATATCAAGCAAAGACATTATTAAAAATGTCAGCCTAAAAACAATAAAGAGAGATTCAAAAATCTCAGATCATATAGATGCATTAAAATAAATTGACAAACAAAAAGAAAAACAATATAATCTTAAGGTATTGCATTTGGGGGCGTAGTTCAGATGGTTAGAACGCCTGCCTGTCACGCAGGAGGTCGCGGGTTCGAGTCCCGTCGCTCCCGATAGTAATCCTTAAAGCCAAGAATTGTTATTTGCATTTACTTTATTTCAAAAATAACTATGAAAGCATAAATCAACTGCAAAACACATTAAAGTTATTATTAAAGTTGTGTTATAAAATAAAAACCTTCAAAAACCTCATTAAAACAGAAAATTCATTAATATTTATAAATGCTTAAGTTACATTAAAGAAAGATATTCAAGTTTTACTTTATCAAAAATATCTTTAACATCATCAAGACTACAAAGTTGCCCTCTAAGTGCCGTTGCGGTACCTGACGCAACTCCAAACCTAAAAGAATCAAGAAGAGAATTCCCATTTTGATAAGCATACACAAATCCAGCAACTACAGAATCTCCTGCACCAATAGTACTTAAAGAATTAATTTGCGGGACACTAGCCAGACAAGCATCATCTTTATTATTTATAAAAACAGCACCTTCACTTCCCATTGAGATTATAATATTTTGCACACCCCTTTCCATAAGCTCACACCCAGCATTAATTAGCTCTCTACTAGAAGTCAAATTCATACCCAAAAGTTCTTTAAGTTCATTAATATTTGGCTTTATTAAAAAAGGTTTAAGCCCTATAATCTCTTGCAAGGCAGGACCACTAGTATCAATAATTAACTTAACATTACTCGCAAGACTCTTGGCTATTTCATTATAAGCCTGACACCCAAGCGAGCTTGGAACACTACCAGACATGATCAACATATCTTTATCTAAATTTTTTAATTTTAAAATCAAAGACTGAAAATCACTCTCAAGAATTACGGGTGATTTTCCATTAATCTCTGTTTCTTCTCCATCTGACATCATTTTAATATTGATTCTAGTATTGTCAGATATGCTAACAAAATCATGCTTTATACCCATCAAATCAAGATAGGACCTTATATAATCACCTGTAAATCCACCCAAAAATCCAAGAGCAACACTTTCAATTTCAAAATTCTTAAGTACATTACTTACATTTATTCCCTTCCCACCAGCAAAAAAATTATTCCTAATAATATGATTAAGACATCCTGTCTGAAAACCCTCCACAACTATTTTATAATCAATAGCAGGATTAAGAGTAAGCGTATATACCAAGCCAATCTCCTTTATAATTAAGTAAAATAATTAAATAATTAAATAATGTAATTATTATATGTTATAATTATCATATAATATATTTATAATAATTATAATATGGACACTATAGTATAGCAAGGAGTTTCCTATGCAAGATTTATTTTCTAAAAAATTAATATTATTAAACTACGAAGCCAAAAGTAAAGATGATGTAATTGAAAAAATGGCTGACATGCTCAATGAAAACAGATATTTGAATAACAAAGAAGATTTTATAAAAGAAATTAAAAAACGAGAAGAAATAAGCGGAACAGGCCTTGAAGAATATATTGCAATGCCACATGCAAAAGGTAATTTTGTTAAAAAACATGGAATAGCTATATTACGAATTAAAGGAGAAGGGTTTGATTTTAACGCTTCTGACTTACAACCTTCAAAATTATTTTTCATGATAGCTGTACCTGAAAAAATTACAGGTAATACTCATATTAAAACAATATCTTACCTTAATAATATATTTAATAATGAAATTTTAAGACAAGAAATTATGAGTACAAATGATACAAATAGATTTTTAGAAATTCTTTTAAACAATAACACAGATGTAATAATGAATGACACTAGTTCCAAAAATTTCATTCTAGCAGTAACCGCTTGCCCTACAGGCATTGCCCATACATACATGGCAGCTGAAAGCCTAAAACGAGCAGCAGCTGAACTAAACGTAGAGCTCAAAGTAGAAACTAATGGCTCTAGTGGAGTTGACAATCTAATAGAAGAAGAGGAGATAAAAAGAGCAAAAGGCATAATTATTGCATCCGGAAAAACTGTCGATAAAGACAGGTTTAATGGTAAACCACTAATTGAGGTTGGTGTAAAAGATGGTATACATAAAGCAAAAGAACTCATTCAAAACATTCTTGATAACAAAGCAAAAATTTATAAGAGCGAAACAGTACAAGAAAAAAGCAAAACAATCCGAAAACCAGGTGGTGCATATAAACATTTAATGAACGGTGTATCTTTCATGCTCCCATTTGTAGTGTCTGGGGGAATAATTATTGCAATATCATTCATGTTCGGCATCAAAGCTTTTGATCCAAACGATCCAAGCTATAATAAGATAGCAGATATTTTAATGCAAATCGGCGGTGGTAATGCTTTTTTCCTAATGATTCCAATACTTGCTGGATATATTTCATTTAGCATAGCAGAACGTCCCGGCCTTGCACCTGGAATGATTACAGGATTAATGATGAGTAAAGGAAATGCAGGATTTTTAGGGGGTATCTTAGCAGGATTTATCGCAGGATACGTAACTTTAGCAATAAAATCAATAAGTAAACAAATAATACCACCAAAAATAAGTGGTATTAATCCCGTCTTAACCTACCCGCTTTTCTCAGTACTAATATCAGGATTTTTAACATATTTCTTACTAGCACCAATTGAATATATTAATACATCTATAACAAATATGTTAAATTCACTAAGCGGAACAAATATGGCATTACTGGGTGCACTACTTGGTGGAATGATGGCAATAGACATGGGTGGTCCTGTAAACAAAGCTGCTTATGCATTTGGCATTGCAATGATAACTGCTGGGAATTATATACCCCATGCAAGCGTAATGGTAGGAGGAATGACGCCTCCACTTGGCATCGCACTTGCAACTAGCATTTTCAATAATAAATTTTCACAAGAAGAACGTGAAGCTGGTAAAGTTTGTTACTTTTTAGGCGCATGTTTCATAACGGAAGGGGTGATTCCTTTTGCAGCATCAAACCCTTTAAAGGTAATACCTGCTTGCATAATAGGGTCATCTATCGGGGGTTTTTTGTCTGCATTATTTAAAGTAGAGCTTATGGCCCCACATGGCGGTATCTTTATTCTCCCAATAATAACCAACCCATTAATGTGGATAATATCTATCCTCATAGGTGCTTTAATAACAGGTCTATTAATAGGATTTATGAAAAGAGATAAGAAATAATTCTTATCTCTTAAAATAATATTTACACAAATTCTAATAAACCAATCTCAATTTTATTGGTGTTTCAAGACTTAAAGTCCTAATCATATCTAGCTTAAGTTCTAAATTATTGGAGTTAAGCTGTTTAAATCCAAACTGTTCTTGAATTTTTCTCGATGTCCTGATTTTGAGTGTAACATTAGAATTATCAATAAGCTCATCTGCACGTGAAGTAAAGTCTGATAAAAAGTAAACTAATACATCTTTATATTCCTTCTCAGACATTGGTATCTCTTCTGATGGCAAAAGTGCTGCAAGAGCATCATTTACCTGATCCTTACTTTCATTAATAATCTTGGTAACAGTTTTTAAATTAAAATCAATATCAAGAATATTTTTCCCATTCTTATTTGCTATCTTAAATATAGGCATTGTCTCCTTTGCAAGATAATCTTTTAGAACCTTAACCAGATTATCAAATTGAACAATCAAATTAAGAGAATCACCATTAGACTTAATATTTAAGAGCTTTAGACCTAATTTTTTCCCTTCATCACCAAAATATTGTTTTATCTTATCAATAGGGAAAAGGGACATTTTAGCTATTTCCTCTCCTACAAGAGTTGCTACAAGTTCTTTTCTGATCTTTTCAAATTCTTTATTAACATTAAATATTAATGAAACTGTTCCGCTCGCATCATCTTGTAAATTAACCTCTGAAATCGTAGTACAAGCAATAAATATTAAAGACACAAGCATCAAATTATAAAATTTATCCATTTAACAATCTCCTTGCATATACAACAAACATATATACATACACTAGCTATTATAATAAAATATTAAGTATCAAAACAATAAAACCATAGGAGAAAAAACATGCATGACCAAACATTAGATATATCACATTTCCAGAAATTACTAGATACAAGCTTAACACCATACCATTTAATAAACTATATTGAACAAAAACTGATATATTATCTTAATGCAAAGGAATTAAAACTTGACGATAAATGGACACTAGAAACAGGATATTATTATGTAAAAAAGGAAGGAACAAGCCTTATTACATTCAACATTAACACTAATAAAATACATGAACCATTCCTAATAGCAGCAGCACACTCTGACAGCCCTGGATTAAAGCTCAAAATAGAATCTAGGAAATACAAAGACAATGTATTCTCTCACCACATCGAAACTTACGGTAGTCCAATAATTTCAACCTGGACTGACAGAGACTTAAGCTTATCAGGAGTCGTATACTTTAATAAAAATGAAATAATTAACTCAGAATTAATAACAATTGAAAATGTTGGGATCATACCAAACGTTGCCATTCACTTAAACCGAAATGTAAATGAAGGATTTGCGTATGATACTCATGAGAACATAGTCATCATCACAGGTTTTAAAAAAAGCATTAAAGAAAAAATTCTAGAAAAACTGCAAATATCTGAAAGAGATTTCCTATCATGTGATTTAATATTTACAGCATCAGAACCTGCTAAAATTATAGGTAGCGAAGGTGAATTTTTAGCATCCAAAAACCTAGATAACAAATCGGGATGCCATGCAATCATGAATGCATTTGTTCATACAAATAACAATAAAAATAAAGTAGCTGTATTTTTTGACAATGAAGAGATTGGATCTTTAACTTCCAGAGGAGCTGACTCAACACTATTAACAGAGGTCTTAGAAAGAATTGATCATGTTTTAAATCTAGGAAAAGAAGAACATCTAATCAAACTAAACAAATCATTCAATATTTCAATGGACGGCTCACATGGAGTTCATCCAGGATACATATGTAAACATGATCCAAACTATCAAATAAGTCTAGGAAAAGGAGTAACCATTAAAAACAATGCCAATTTTAAATATGCAACAACAGCACATGGATGTGCAAAACTTAAAGCCTTGGCTATGAAAAATAATATTAAAATTCAAGAAATAATAATGAAAGCAAACACAAATGCCGGAACCACAATTGGTCCAATCTTAAACTCTCAAACAGGAATTGAAACTATAGATGTTGGAACCCCAATGTGGGGAATGCACTCTTTAAGAGAAACTATTGCCATATCAGATCACATAGAAGCAATCAAACTTCTCAGAGCATTTTTTGAAAATTGGAATTAAAAACTGGAACAAATAAAAGAAATAATTGTAGTTGAAGGCAAAGATGACACTAAGAGAATAAAAGAATTATTTAAGTGCACTATAGTTGAAACTGGTGGATTATATCTTAAACAATCAACCATTAATGTTTTAAAAAAAGCAATAGAAACAAATGGAATTATTATTTTCACTGATAGCGACAAAGCAGGGGAGCTAATTAGAAAACAAATACTTAAAAAAGTGGGCTATTTAGACCAAGGCAACATTAAACATGCTCACCTTAAAAATAAAAATCAAGAGGTAGAAATGTCTTCTAAACTTGAAATAACAACAATTTTAAAAAAAATAGGTACTTTTTATAACGAAAAACAAAAAGAGGGTCTAAGTTTAAATGATTTAATAGAACTTGGCATCACAGGGGCTCAATCCAAGAAAAAAAGAGAACAAATACAAAAACACTTCGGCTTGGGAAATGGTAACAACAAAAAACTACTTGAGAGACTCAATTATTTTAAAATAAAACGAGAAGACATAGAAAAAATAATCTTAACAAAAGAATAAAAACTCCCCCAGAAGGAATTGAACCTCCGACCAAGTGGTTAACAGCCACCTGCTCTACCGCTGAGCTATAGGGGACTCAATGTCTAAACATTATGCTAAATTGAAACTATTTTGTCAAGTCATACAATCCATAAAAAATAATCTACTTATCTTATAAGATTTTCAAAATAGCATCAGCAAGGATTTTAGAATCCCGGTCCCTAAGCTTAGAAGATCTAATAGCCCAAGCTTCCTCATCAAATGCTAAATTCCTAACCTCAACCAACAATTTAGTCTTAACAACGTTATTTTTTAGCACATAAAGGTTTTGGCCCTTAATATAAGGGGTTCTCTTAAAACCTTTTGTCATCTTTTCAATCATACTCTTAGAATGAGCATCAAAACCCTTTCCATCCTCAGACTGGTAATAAAATCCCATACACCGAGGCGCACCAACACTATTATCAGAATGCAAACTAATATAAAGAACATCTTGTTTCTTAACATTTTTATACTTATTTATAAATTTCTTCACAACTGCTAATCTTTTCCTCAAACCTTCTTGAGTACCGTTTATCCAAGAGTCAACCGTATCAGTTTTATTTAAATCATAATCATTATAAACTTCATTCTTAACATTAACAAATGTATTATTAGCAGACACACTATCTCTGATTAAATGATCAGGGGATAAAATAGTAAGCTCAACATTAGCTCCATATTCTTTAAGATATACATAAAGCCTTAAAGCAATATCATAAACATATTCATCCTCAACAACAAAAATTTCATTCTTAAGTCCGTCTCTTGCTTTAACAATAGCACCAGGATCAAGGCCTCCATGCCCAGGATCAATAATGATTAACTTATTTTTTAGGCTATTATTTTTAACTGACCGAGATTGCACAAGACTTTCAAAACTCTTAAAAAGTTGACTTGCTTTCTTATAGGCATTCAGAGGCGAATACCAATCTTCTGAATAAAACTTACTTGGTTGACTCCCTTTTTTAGGTTTATACCAATAATAAAAAACTCCATTAGCCTCAAATATAGGTATTTTAGGCTCCAATACAACTAAAGCACTAATATCAAAAACATCTCTATTGTCTAAAACATTGGAAAAATTTAAATTTAATTTTTTACTCTTAGCAGAAACAATATTTGCAATAGCTTTAACTGTAATTTTAGAAGTTTTATCCACAAATTCTTTTAACTTTTTATTTGCAACAACTGGTCCTTTGCTTTTATCATAAATCTTAAGTTCTTGATTATGAAAAATACTATTCCCATTTAAATTATTCCAACTTTTAAGATCTTCAAGCAAAACCCCATATTTACGAGCAATACTATATAATGTCTCACCAACAGATACTTTGTGGGATATAAACGTTTCTCTACTTCGATTTTTGCTATTTAATTGCAAAGATTTAGAACTTGGCAAATCTTCTTCAATAACTTTTGAAACATCTAAAATTGAATCCGCCTTTAAATTTATCGCCTTATCTCCATTAAGACGGACAAGATGCTTTGCAGTCACACCATAAATATATGCAATTTTCCCAAGAGTCTCTCCTCGCTTTACATAATGAAAATTGACATTCCCAGAAGTCCTTTTTAAATATAATTTTTGACCAATTATTAAGCTCTTATTCTCTAGAGAATTAAACCGTATAATATCCTCAATACTAATATCAAAATCTACAGAAAGCTTGGAGAGTGAATCACCCTTTTTAACTATATATGGCTTTAAAAAATTAGGCTCATCCAAATTCAACTTAGAACCAACTTTAATAAGTTTAGAACTTAAATTATTCCAAGCAAGCAATTCTTTTTCCTTAATTCTATATCGTTTAGATATATCTTCAATAGTATCGCCGACTTTAACAATATGAATTTTGGCATCAAACCTGCTTAACTTAGACTTCCTATTACTCTCTTTAGTAATAATTTTGTTAACCTTAGAAGAATTTGGAATAACTAATACACGCCCAACTCTAATATGCTCAGACTTCAGATTATTTGCACTTTTAAGTTCTCTTATTGGAATTTTATATTTAAGAGAAATCGAATATAAAGTATCACCTTTAACAACTTCATGTTTAAAATTAGCATATAAACTAAAGTAACTTACTATCCATAAAACAATACTAAGTCCTTTAATCTTAAAAATAAAAGGCCTAGTATTTCTCCTTAATCCCAGTATTTTGAACAGTATAATCATAAATGATCCAATAATAATCATACTTTTTTAAAAAAAAGGTATATCGTTTGGCTACATAAAAATGACCATCTTCAAAATACACATCAGATACAACTTTCCCTGCAGAATCCGTATAAGTTGTTTCAATAATAGAAAATTTACTTGGAACTTTTGAAATAGCAGAATTACTATCATTCCATAAATAATCTTTATATTCTTCTAGCATATTATTAGAACCTGATTTAAGTTCTTGCTTATAAAGATATGATTTATTTTGATCACTTAAAATAAGACTTTCAATATCAATATATAAAAAGAATTTTTCTCTCTCTCCAAGCCGCAACGCTGAAAATAAATATTCAACAACTTTATCAGGGGACAAATTTTCTCTTTTCAAAATACTTTGAATTTCACGATTGGAAGATAAATTAGAAAAGTCAAATTTTCCTGCAACATCATCCATTTTAGGTTTTAAAAACAAAGTAATAACATTAGACTCTACACGCTTTTGTGGATCTGAGATATCTGGGAAAAACATACCTTTGACAAAATAAACTCCATCTTTATCAAATTGTACAAATTGATTTAAGCTCATCACTACAGAAAATCTCTCATTAGGTCTTAAACTAAGAGTTCTTACAGGAATCGCAACATTTTTTGCCCTATCCTTAACATATTCAAGAGACCTTTTAACTTTTATGTTAGTAGTATCCGTAACATCAAAATCAAAACCGAAAGTATTAACATCTCCTATTTCAAGAATAAGTAAATCATCAGACGAGTTACTAAGCGAAACTTCAATAGAAACATTACTATTAACACGATAAATTGATTGATTGAAAAACTTTATCTTAAAATCAAGACCCTTATAATCTCTAGGAAAAAGCATAAAAGGAACAACTATAAGAGATATAACAAACAATAAATTCCTAAATTTCATAAACTCCTCAAAATCTAATTAATATTATACATAACGAAACAGAACATATCTATTAATATATAATATTATACTAAACTACAGAAACAAAAAGGTAAAAAATGAATATAGAAAAAGAATTAACTGCCAGATTAAATGACAATCAAAATCTAAAAAAAATACAACAACTTATTGAAAAAAATATACCCTTTACAATAGTAGGACATGAAGGATTTTTTAAAGCTTTCTTAATCAACAAAATAAAGGAATACAGCAGTAGCAATCAAATTATATTAATAGTTAAAAACGAAAGTATCTCCGATGAACTCAAAGATGATTTAATGCAAATTACAGATAACATATATGAACTTAACTATTTCAGTCCCCTTATATATAAAGACATCGGTTCAAAAAGTAAAATCTTTATAAAACGAGTAAAATTTTTAATCAATTTTTATGAAAATAATTCTGGGATCTACATTGTTTCACTAAAATCCCTACTTAGCAAAATTCCTACAAAAGAAAATTTATTTAAAAATATTTATAAAATTCAGACAGACACGATAATAAACATAGAAAATCTTGAAAGTAAACTTATAAAACTAGGATATGAAAAAACAATGAGGGTTACATTACCTGGAGAATTCACAATAAAGGATGAAATAATAGACATACACTCATTTAATAAGACAGAACCAATAAGAATTTCAGTGGAAATTGATAAAATAAAAGAAATCAAATATTTTAATCCCCTAACTCAATTAAAAAAAGGAAATTCAATTTCCAAATTTGATATAATTCCCAAAAAGGAAATCATTTGGAATAACGAAAACATAAATAAACTAAAACACCATTTAAAAGAAAATGAATATAAAAAATTATTTGAACAAATTGAAACAAAATATAATGCAAGAGCAGAAGAAATATTTTATCCACTAATAGGAGACACATACCTAAGCCAAGAAATAAATGAAGATACACCTATTATAAATTTAGAAATACCAAATTTACAAGAAGAGATTAAAAAGATCTATAAAGAGTATGAAAAACTTTATAGCCAAGCAATAAAGTCTGGAAAAAAAACAATTGCACCAAAAGAAATTTTCATAAATTTGAACGATTTAAAATTAAAAACTAATATTTTTATCGTGAAAACCCCTGCAAATATAACAACAAAAGAACTAATAGAATTTAACATAGAAAGTGAGCGTAAATTTTTCTCAAATATCACACTTGCAAAAGAAGAAATACAAAACTGGCTAAACAATGGATTTAAAGTAATCATTGCAGCAGAATCTAATTCACAAAAAGAAAAATTAAAATACATCTTCAAAGATCTGACGAAAATCAAAATTGAAGTTTTAAAAATATCAAGCTCACTTATAATAAACAAAGAAAAAATAGCCATTATCCTTGAATCAGATATTTTTAATAGAAGACAAAAAATAAATAAAGCTTTCGAATCATCAAAAACAAAAATTATTGATTCATTTACTGAAGTAGAAAAAAACAGTCATGTTGTTCACATAAACCATGGAATTGGAATATTTCGGCAGATAAAAAGAATTAAAACGAGTCTTCTTGAAAAAGATTACATTGAAATTGAATACGCAGATAACGAAAAATTATTTATTCCAATCGAACAAACACATTTCATTCAAAGGTATATTGGAAATGAAACTCAAAATATAAAATTAGATAAAATCAGCTCAAAAACCTGGGAAAAGAAAAAAGCTTATGCAAATAAAAGAATCGATGCAATTGCCGATAAACTTGTTGAACTTTACGTGAAAAGAGAAAGTACTAAAGGATTTCAATATCCTCAAGACAATGAATGGCAATTATTATTTGAATCAGAATTTCCATACGATGAAACTCCGGATCAATTAACAGCAATATCAGAAATCAAAAAAGACATGATGAGTTTAAAAGTAATGGATAGACTTTTATGCGGCGATGTTGGATTTGGTAAAACTGAAGTCGCAATGAGAGCTGCATTCAAAGCTGTCATGGGCAAAAAACAGGTAGCAATACTCTCTCCAACAACAATTCTTACAGAGCAACACTTTAATACATTTAAACAAAGATTTAAAAACTTTCCAATCAACATTGAAATGATGAGCAGATTTATAAAAAAATCAAAAGAAAGAGACATTATAAAGAAACTAGAAACAGGAAAAATTGACATAATAATTGGAACACATAAAATACTCTCTAAGAAAATAATATATAAAAATTTAGGACTCATCATAATCGATGAAGAACAAAGATTCGGGGTAAAAGAAAAAGAAAAACTAAAGGAAATAAAAATCTCTGTTGATTGCCTTTCTCTATCAGCAACTCCAATACCGAGATCCCTTCATATGTCATTAATCAAATTAAGAGACATTTCTATCTTAAAAACCCCACCCCAAAATAGAATCAAAATAGAAACTTACGTAGAAGAATTTAGCGAGCTATTGATTAAACACGCAATAGAAAATGAACTTTCTCGAGATGGACAAGTTTTTTTTGTACATCACAATATTCAAGAACTAGATTTAATAAAAGCAATGCTAGAAAAAATGGTTCCTTATGCAAGAATTGCAACCATCCATGCAAGACTTCAAGGTGACCAAATTGAAAATATTATGCATGATTTTATAAATAAATCATATCAGGTATTACTAGCAACAACAATCATTGAAAATGGAATAGATATTGAAAATGCAAATACAATAATAATTAACAATGCGAATAGATTCGGACTTGCACAATTATACCAGCTAAGGGGCAGAGTTGGAAGAAGTTCACAGCAAGCCTTCGCTTATTTCCTATATAAAGAAAATTCAAGTTTAAACGAAAGTGCCATTGAAAGATTAAGAGCAATATCTGAATTTTCAGAACTTGGAACAGGATTGCAAATTGCAATGAAAGATATGGAAATAAGAGGTGTTGGAAACTTACTTGGACGCGAACAACATGGAGATATCGAATCTATTGGACTAGATTACTACTTAACAATGTTAAACAAAGCAATTGAAAAACGAATGGGAAAAAATTCTAAGGAAGACGAAATCACTATTGAAATCAATTACAATGGATTCATCCCCGATAGCTATATAAATAATGAACAAGACAAAATATCAATTTATAAAAAAATCTCAAGGGTTCAAAACGAGGAAGAAAATAACAAAATAAGGGCTGACATTTATGACCAATTTGGACCAATCCCAAAAGAACTTAACAATTTACTTATATTATCAGAACTCAAATTACTTGCAAAAAAACTCAATATTACCAGACTTACAGAGAAAAATGGACTACTTGAAATCGAATATTTAAATACAAAGAGTATTCCTGCCGAAAAAATAATGCAAATCATAAAAGACAATCCTACTACACTGCAAATAAATCCAGAATACAAAAATTCCGTTTTCTTAAACCTAAAACACGTTAAAGAATCAGAAAAAATAAACTGCATATATAAAAATTTGAATCTATTATTATAATAAAAGATATGAAAATATTAACAATTAACACAGGAAGTTCTTCATTAAAATTTACACTTTATAAAAATAAAAATACACAAACACTAGTATCTGGAACAATCGAAAAAATAAAAACAAAAAAATCAATAATCAAAATTAAGACCAAAAATGACTTACTAGAAAAAACAGATAAACACATCAAATCACACAAAGAAGCATTAAAACAACTGATTAGAATATTAACAAACAAAAAATTAAAAATCATAGAAAATCCAGACGAAATTAAAGGCATAGGACACAGAATTGTACATGGAGGTCCAAATTTTAAAAATTCAACAATACTTAACACAAATACCTTAAGCGAACTAAAGAAGCTATCCAAGTTTGCACCTCTTCACAATCCAACTGCAATAAAAGTCATAGAAATAACACTTAAAATATTTCCAAATGCAAAACAAGTTTTATGTTTTGACACATCATGGCACAAAACCATAAAGGAAAATGCATTTTTATACGCCACACCATATTCTTGGTATAAAGACTATAATATCAGAAAATATGGATTTCACGGTTTATCATACTCATATATAACAACAAGAGTTGCAACAATACTTAACAAACCTAAAGAGGATCTAAACTTAATAATACTACACCTAGGCAATGGTTCAAGCATCAATGCAGTTAAAAAAGGATTATCTTACGATACAAGCATGGGTCTTACCCCTCTTGAAGGACTTGTAATGGGAACAAGAAGTGGAGATATAGATCCTGCAATTATCCCTTTAATGAGCAAACTTTTAAATAAAACTCCAAAAAAAATCGAAGAAATTCTTAACAAGAAAAGTGGTATGCTTGGCATATCTCTTAAGTCAAATGATCTAAGAGACATTTGGGAAGGAGTAAAAAATAATGAATATAACTCTAAACTTGCAGTCGAAATAATGGCTTATAGAATAAAAAAATACATTGGATCTTACCTTGCAGTACTTGATTTTAATATTGATGCAATAATTTTCACAGCCGGCATTGGTGTTACAGATTATGGAATAAGAGAGTTATCACTAAAAGGCTTTGAAAAAATTGGCATAGAAATTGATCCTCAAAAGAATAATTTAGCAAGAGACAAACATACAGAATCCGACATCTCAAGTGAAAAAAGTAAAACAAAAATACTTGTAATACCAACAAATGAAGAATTAACCATACTTGAAGATACCTACAATTTAATTACAAAACCTTTATAAGGTTTAGAACAAAGATATAAGATTCAATCTTCAGTATATTTAACAAATAAATCATAAAAAAAGTTTAAAAATTAATCACAAAATGACCTTATCTTTAAAAATAAACTTACTAAATTAATCAAAATACTTCAGTAATGCAAATCATATTAAAGTAAAACTTGCTTCTTGATATCTTCAAGAACCCTTTCTCCCTTAACAATCTTAAGCAAAGTAAAAGCGAATTCAAAAGCTGTACCAATACCCTTAGAAGTAATAAAATTATTACTAATAACAACATTCTCATCCACAAATTCACCATCAGTAATATCATTTTCAAATCCAGGATAACACGTAAATTTATTTGTACCTAAGAGTCCCTTTGCAGAAAGCACAATTGCTGGAGATGCACAAATGGCTGCAATTAACTTGCCTTGTAAGTTCATATTTTTTAAAATCTTATCTAAATCTTTAGATTCAAAAAGATTGATAGCACCAGGCATTCCTCCAGGAAGTATTATTAAATCAAAATGGTCCTCACTATAATCTGATATTTTCTCATCAGCATAAAAAGTAAACCCTCTAGAACCTGAAACAACCTTATCATCATTCAAACTGATAACTCTTAAATCAACACCACCTCGTTTTAAAATATCCATAGGAATTATAGCTTCAATTTCTTCAAAACCATTCGCAAGCACAATTGCCACTCTCATAATACAAACTCCTTAATGCTGATGGAGGGACTTGAACCCACGACAACTCGGATATGAGCCGAGTGCTCTAACCAACTGAGCTACATCAGCTTGTAGCCATTAAAGTGTATAAATTCAAAGATATTTTGTCAATATAAAATCATACTCCTAAAATACACACTCATTTCATTAAAAAGATTAAAATCAATATAATAAGAACTTAAACTTACAAGATAAGTACTTGGTTTCTTTTAAATGAAAAATAAAATTATTACTGACAATAAATTATATCTCTCAATATGAATGAAAATAAAAATTTTATAACTTAAATTACGTTCACTTATTGAAGTAGGTTTAAAAACAATAAAAGATCTGGAATGAGTAATTTTAAAACAATATGCTATACTTATGAATCGAAAAAAACAAAAGATTGGTATGGTTTAAATGAAAAAAATTGTTTGTATAGCTATCTTTTTTATCCATAATAATTGTTTCGCCTACAACTTTTGGACTACAGAAGATAAAGAAAAATTAATAGACAACATAGTAAGTCAAATGGATGATAAAGAATTATTGGGACAAATGTTCATGATAAGTTACCCGAAAGAACAAATAACAAAATTTGTACTAAAATTCATCAAAGAGAGAAATTTAGGGGGAATTAAAATCTTTGGATGGAATGCCAAAAACTTACAGATGCTAATAGAAAGTATAAATAAAGCACAATCGACGTCCCAAAACAATAGATTTAAAATACCTTTATTTATAGCAACTGATCAAGAAGGTGGATGGACACAACACATAAAACTCAAAACATCAAAAACAATAGGAAATCTTGGAATCACAGCTACTCTATCACCAAACGATTCTTACCTTACAGGATATCACATAGCAAGTGAGCTAAGACAACTTGGAATCAATCTAAATTTTGCACCCATAACAGACATTTACAGCAATGAGGAAAATTTTACAATAGGACCAAGGACATATTCAAATAATCCGCAAATAGTCTCTCTTTTTGCTTTAGCCTTTTACAAAGGACAAAAACAAGCAGGAATAATTTCAACAGCAAAACACTTCCCCGGACATGGAAATACTGTTGTTGATTCTCACATAAAAATGCCAATAATAAACTCAAATTTAAGAGAAATGCAATCAAATGAATTATTGCCATATAAAATATTAATACAAGAAGATATTCCAATGATTATGAGCGGACATCTAGCATATCCAATGCTTACAAATGGCAAAGAAATACCTGCATCATCTTCAATGAAAATCATAAAGGAACTACTTAGAAAAAAGTTGAAATATGATAATTTAATAATAACAGATGATTTATTAATGAATGCAGTAAGATATAACAATGAAAGCATTTATGACACAATTGAAAGAATTATCAGAACTGAAACTGATATTTTATTAATATCACTAAACGAAAACATACAAAACAACGCTTACAATAAACTATTAAGTCTCATGCAAAAAAATAGTGAAATAAGAGAAAATATCATTAAATCTAACAAGAGAATACTTAGAATAAAGCTAGAATACCTAAAAGAAAGAAAAAATGAAACTGAAATTTATTCAAATCATAAAAAGGTTCAAGCAGTACCTACCAAGGAAGCTAAAAATTTTTTCGAACAAAGTACATTAAGAGGAATAACTAAAATAAAGTTATCAAAACAAGTATCAAAGCACAAAAAAACACTTTTAATATCACCTTATAACACAATGATTAAAGAAGGGAAAAAAATATTCCAAAACAGTTCCGGATATTACTATGACTATTATCCCTTAAACAACATAAGCCCCACAAAACTGAAAGAGATAAAAAAGCTAATTGAAAAACACGAACAAGTTATATTTAATCTCTCAACACCCGCTAGTCAACAATACATAGAAAACTTAAAAGAATATAAAGACAAAATAAGTATAATTATATCGCTTACACCCCAACTTATTAAAAACATAGACTGGATACAAAATATAGTAATAGTATACGGAACAACAACACTGTCTTTTAAATCTGGATTCCTCACTTTAACAGAGGATTTTAATCCAAAAGGAAAAAACCCCTTAATAAACTTTAAACCTTCATAGCATCTTTGATGTATGCGATTATTTGACTCTCTAAAAGATTTAAAGAACTATTTTTAATCTTAAATCCACTAGCATGCTTATGTCCCCCTCCCCCAAAATACTTTGCAAGCTCACCCACATCAAAATATTCTCTAGAACGAAGCCCCACCAAAATAGAACCATCTTCTGTCTCTTTTAAAATAATTAATATTTCATTATCCTCAACATTAGAAAGAAGCGCATAAAAAAGTTCATTAACACCACTAACATTATTATCCTTCTTAGAATTGAAAGGCAAAATAGTAAGCAATACTTTTCCATCGAAATAAGCTTTAAGATTATTTAACATCACACTAAGAATATCTATTGAGGTTAAACTCTTAACAGATTCAATATAATTATAAACATCCTTAAGACTTAAACCTTTAGAGACAAGTCTAGCCACCATTTCAAAAGGTTCAGGATCACTTCTTGAAATAAATCTAAAAAATCCTGTATCTGTACAAAATCCAACCAAAATATACCATGCTTCCTCTTTAGTAACCTCATACCCAAATTTTCTAATTAATTTCTCAACCAAAAAAGTAGTTGAAGGAGAAAAAGGATCAATATATCCAGGAACATCCAACTTATCACCCGATGCATGATGATCAATAACAAGAATAGGCATATCTTTTACATAAAAACCAAACTCATCTCCAATTCGATCAAATATGGAGCAATCTAAAATAATAACAGCATAATCTGAAGAATTAACATCTGGCCATTTAGATAAAAACTTATCTTTAAAAGGAATTATTTCCTTTCTCAAAAAAGGACCTTCATTTAACATGATGACCCTTTTACCTATTCTAGACAAAAAAGAAGCTAAAGCTAAAGACGAGCCAATACAATCAAAATCAGGATCCTTATGCCCAATAATAATAAAATTATTATATTTTTTAATAAATTCAATAACATCTATCATAAAAAAATATTAACAAACCTTCCACATATATCAAAAAATTACATCTTATAATTAAATATTTTACAATATTTTTATAGAAAATTATAATCATTGTGCTATAATTGACAATGTCATAAACTAAGGGTATTAAATGAAAGATAATGAACAAAATGCAATTGTAAAAGCATTTCAATTGGCGGAAGCTGCAAGAAATAATGCATATTCACCATATTCAAAATTTAAAGTAGGAGCCTGTATTAAAACTAAAGACAATTTATTTTTTCAAGGTTCAAATGTTGAAAATGCAAGTTTTGGAGCAACTCGTTGTGCAGAACAAGCCGCAATAATGAACATGATATCATCTGTTGGTATACAAAAAATAGATTTTATATTAATCACAACAACTCCAGCAAGTGTCCCATGTGCAATATGTCGTCAAGTAATGTCAGAATTTTTCGAAGAAAATACTAAAATATTAATGACAGATCCTAACCAATTTAACGCCACTAAAACAATCTCACAAACTTATACACTTAAAGATTTAATTAAAATCCCATTCAACAAAAAAGAGTTATCAAGAATACTTGAGGCAAATCAAGAAACATAAATCAAAAATTTGTGTAAAGAAAAAAAGTTAAGTATTAATCTAAGATACCAAGAGAAACAATAGCCCTAGCAAGCTCACTCAATGTGTCATCCTTAAGAGTGAACGCTGAAGAATCAAACACTTCTAATATGAGCTTTTTCTCATCAATGCTAAATTCATAATCCAAAACCTCTAATGACAAAAAGTTAATAATTGGAATAAATTTATCAATAAAAGCGTATATTCCCTCATTAAAGTCAAAATTCTCACAATAATAATCGAATACACTCTTTAAAGCTTTTTCATCAAAAATTTTAAAAAAATCATAAAAAATATGTTCAACATTGTTCACATTATTTATCAAAACTTCATCTTTAGAAATGGTTCTTTTACATTTTTTAACAAAAAATTGAGATTGTAACATAAAAATCCCTCCCACCTCATTTAGGATATTAACAAAATTAATTGAACATTAAAAAAAATAATGTTATCTTTACACATAATAGGATTATGCAATAAAAAAAAGGAAAAGTGCAAACATGATCAAGATAATCAACAATAAAAACATCAATAAATGCACTAACTTAAAACTTGCAAGCTTAAAAAAAGATGAAATTTACATAGCTTACACAGAAAATAATGTCGAAATGGTTTCATACCTAAAAGCCAAAATACAAAATAAAGAGATTAAAATTAATAATTTCTATATTGATCAAAATTTTAAAGCAGAGGGAATAGAAAGAGTACTCATTAATAACCTAATTTATTATGGTAAAAAAAATAAATTACAAAAAATCTTATGCAAAATTAATGACATAAAAGAAGAACTTAAAAACCTAGGATTTGAAAATAACAATAATATATACGAAAAAGACTTAACTTATGAAATAAAAAAAAATACACTTATAATAAGAATAGGACTTATCTCAGTATTAGCAGAAGTAGCATCAATAACATCTAAACTTACTGTTGGAATTCTTTTTAACTCGTTTGCACTCATCGCAGATGCACTTCACGTTACATCCGATTTTATCCTATCCACAATTACTTATTTTAGTTTAAAAATTACAAATCGACCTGAAACAATTTATTATCCTTATGGATATAAAAAAATGGAAAACCTGATAGCATTTATAATAGGATTAATCATCATAATCTCAGGATTTACAATATTTCTAAGCACAACAGGACTGAACAAATTAATGAACTTCAGAAGTGAATCTGGATTACATATTCATAATCATGGATATGATCACCAGGAATATGATCATTATCACGAAGATAAAAAAAATATATTAGAAATATTTTCAAATAATTCTTTAAAAAAAAGCATTTGGATACCACTAATACCCTTTATATTTTTCTTAGTCAAGATAATCGAACATTTGGTAAAATTTCAAATCGGCAAAAGGTATAACAACTATTTGCTTTTAGCATTATCATCATCTGATAAGAATTGCATATTCTCTCATGGAGGAACCACATTAAGTTTATTACTTGCAAATTATGTATGGACAGGATTTGATAAAATAATATCTATATGTATTAGTTTTATAATGATCAAAGAAGGACTACACGTAATCATAAATAATGCTAATAAGCTCCTTTCAAAACAAAACATAGACTTAAAAAGGAAAATAAAAAACACATTAAAAAATATTAATGTAAATTTCAAAGAACTCAACTTCTTTCATCAAGGAAATGACTTAAGTCTCCATGTCAAACTAGATTTAAGCTATGAAAATGACTTAAAAAGTTTGATACAAAAAACAGAAAAAATAAAATATACTATAAAAAAATATCATAAAGAAATATGTGAAATATACATATTAATATAACCAAATAAAATTAATTGACACCTTAAATACAATTGTGTTAAAATATGTTGCAAGACGCAGGGTGGAGCAGTTTGGTAGCTCGTCGGGCTCATAACCCGAAGGTCGTAGGTTCGAGTCCTGCCCCTGCTATTTAAAGATGCGAGGAATAAATGAATAGAAAAAACATAGCTAAAGGAAAATTGGTAAGGCGATTTGGCGTGAATATCTTCGAACAGCCTAAATACGATAAATTGCTTAAAAAGAAACCTAATGCACCCGGAATGCACGGACGATCTAGGAGAGCTAAAATCACAGAATATGGAAAGCAACTAATAGAAAAACAAAAGGTAAAATTCACTTATGGTGTAAGTGAAAGACAACTTACTAATATTTTCAAAGAAGCAAGAAAACAGCATGGAGTTACAGGCGATAATCTCTTAGCATTACTTGAGAGAAGAATTGACAATGTTGTATACAGAGCTGGGTTTGCTATTTCAAGAGCTCACGCAAGGCAAATAGTTTCACATGGAATTATTATGCTTAATGGAAGAAGAGTTACAATTCCATCCATTACTCTAAGAGCAAACGATATGATACAAGTAAAAGAAAAAGATAGTCTAAAAAAATTAGTTAGATCCAACATAGAAAAAACATCAACTCTTAGAAAATTACCAACTTGGATAGAAGTAAATGCCGATGATTTAAACGTAAAAATAACTCGACCGCCATCAAGAGATGAAATACCTACCCTTGCAAATGAACAAATGATTGTTGAATACTATTCCAAGAGAGCATAAATCAATAAGAGTGGCATGGTTATTAGCCATGCCACTTAACTACTTACTTTTTTTTTTCTTCTTAGCAAAATCTTTCCCAAAATTGCCATTTGTAAAAGATGAAAAATTATTGTTAATTCTATTTTTAACAGAACCTTGAGAATTAAATGATGCCCTGCTACCTGAGGGTTTTCTAACTCCATCCTTCATATCTCCTCCTTAATAAATTCTAACATATAAAACTCTAAATTATTTAAATAAAATAATTTAAATAATATTTAAATAGTTAAACACCTCTCCCAAATTAGACACATACTTAACATCAATACTATCCCTAATATCTTCTGGAAGTTTAACATAATCTTTCTCATTATCCTTTGGAATAATAATTTTATTTATACCATTCCTATAAGCTGCAAGAACCTTCTCCTTAATACCTCCCACAGGAAGAATTGAACCTTTAAGAGTAACCTCTCCAGTCATAGCAAGATCTAGAGGTACTCTCTTATCAGATAGCACAGAAGCTATGGCTGTTGCGATAGTAATTCCAGCAGAAGGCCCATCTTTTGGTGTAGCTCCTTCTGGAAAATGAAGATGAATTTCAGGAATTTCATTTATATCAAAATTAAGCTCAGAAGAATAAGTTTTTACAACAGAATAAGCCAATTGTGCACTTTCTTTCATAACACTTCCAAGACTACCTGTTAAAATAATATCGCCTTTATTATCAAACTTAATAGCTTCAACAGGAAGTACAGTGCCTCCATAACTTGTCCAAGCAAGACCATAAACGAATCCAGAAGAGTCAATCCTAATTAAATTAAACTTATACTCACAATTCACATAAAAATGAAAATTATTCATATTAATTATTTTGTAAATACCAGGGACATCAGGATCATGGGTAAAGAGTAAATTATTGCCATGCATTAAGGAACTTGGAAAATAAAAATTTCCTTTAATTATATCCTCCCTTGAGTAGACATAAAGTAATTCTCTTACAACCATCCTAAACAAATTAGTCAAAACTCTCTTTAAATTCCTAACTCCAGACTCCATAGTACAGTTCCTGATTATATGTAAAATAACATCATCTTCTATTCTTATATATACATTATTTAAACAACTATCTTTAATTATATTTGGTATTAAAAAATTTTTTGCAATTTCTAATTTTTCACCACAAGAATATCCTTCTATCTTAATGATCTCCATTCTGTCAAGAAGAGGCCTAGAAACCTCATGAAGAGAATTGGCTGTTGCTACAAATAACACATTAGAGAGATCATAAGGAATTTCTAAATAATGATCAACAAATCTAGAGTTTTGTTCAGAATCTAAAACTTCTAAAAGTGCTGCTTCCGGATTCCCCTTATAAGTACTGTTAATCTTATCTATTTCGTCAAGAAGAATTACGGGATTAGATTTTCCAGCCACTTTGATTGCATTAATAAAAACTCCCGGAAGAGCTCCAACATAAGACCTTCGATGACCTCTAATTTCTGTTTCATCTCTTAACCCACCAAGGGAAATTTTTGTAAATTCCCTAGAAAGAGACTTAGCAATAGATAAAGCAACAGAAGTTTTTCCAGTACCAGGTGGACCCACAAGACACAAGATAGGCGCTTGAACTTTAGAATTAATATGATAGACGGCTAAAAAATTCATTATTTTTTCTTTAGTTTCATACATACCATAATGAGAATTTCTTAAAATAAGTTCAATCTCTCTTAAAGAATTTTTCATCACAGTATTTTCATTCCAAGGAAGATCAAGTAACAATTCAACGTAGTTCCTAACAATATTAGCATCTGGAGAATTCATATTCATACGGGTCAATCTAGATATTTCTTTTTCAATTCTAGATTTAATATTTTCAGGAATATTTTTAAAGTTTAACCTTTCAAGATAATCAGTCTCATCTCTCCCTAATCTTTTCTGAATTTCCTTAATTTGCTCATTTAAAAAATATTCTTTTTGACCCTTATCAAGTCTGGTCTTAACCTTAGTCTTAATATCTTTCTTAAGAATTAAAAGCTCAGTCTCAATATTTAGATTTATGATCAATTTCTCCATTCTAAGCTTAACATCTAATTCTTGTAAAAGTTCTACTTTAACTTTATATTCCAAATTCACATTAGAGGCTATAACATCAACAAGCTTAGCTGGACTATCAAAAAAATCGTTACTCTCATCATTGTCTAATTTTTTAACGGGTAAATAAGATCTATAAATATTATACGCTTCTCTTAAAAATTTAGAATAAGTAAAAAGCTCATTATTAAATTCACATTTATCAGATATAAAATCAACCTTTGCTCTAAAGTAATTATTCTTTTTTAAAATACTTTTGATAATAACTCTATCCTGAAAGGTTACTAAAATTTTTATCAAAATTTCAGTAACCTTTACAACTTGAATAATCTTTGCATAAATACCAATAGAATATAAATTTTCTAAACTAATTTTGCTACTATTACACGAGTTAAGATCATTAGCACAAAAAAATAAGATCAATCTACCCTCTAACATAGACTGATATATTGCATTAATCGAAATACTATCATCACAATTAACCCATAAAGTTACATTTGGAAAAAAAACATTCTGCCTTAAAACAATAACTGGAAGATCGTCTTTTTTAGAACTAATTAGATTGAGAATTGATTTCATAAAGTTCTTTTGCCCAAGGTTTATTAGCATGCCTTCCTGTCAAAATCAAGGGCTCAATATTGCTATTTAAAACAGACTCTTTAGTAACAATAACTTTTTTAATTTGCTTCGTTGAAGGTATTTCAAACATTACATCTTTAAGCAATTCTTCTAAAATAGAACGCAAACCTCTAGCACCTGTATTTTTAAGCATGGCTTCTTCTGCAATTGCATCAAGCGCATCTCTTTCAAATAATAGATCAACATTATCCATCTTAAACATATGACAATATTGTTTTACGATAGAATTTTCAGGTTCAACTAATATTTTGATCAGGTCTTCCTTTTCTAACTTTTCAAGATAAGAATGTACAGGAAGCCTACCTACAAACTCCGGGATGAGTCCAAATTTAACCAAATCTTCCATTTCCAAGTATTTTAAAGAATTAACCTCTCCAGAATCTTTTCTACCAGCAGATGAAAATCCAATAGAACTTTTATTAATTCTTTTTTTAATAATATTTTCAAGTCCTACAAAAGCCCCACCACATATAAATAGTATGTTCTGGGTATTGATTTCAATAGTACACTCATAAGGATGTTTTCTCCCACCTTTTGGCGGTACATTTGCAATAGTGCCTTCAATTATTTTTAATAAAGACTGTTGAACACCTTCTCCAGATACATCCCTTGTAATTGAAACATTTTCACCTTTTTTTGCAATCTTATCTATTTCATCTATGTAAATGATACCCCTTTCTGCGAAACTTATATCTCCATCAGCAGCATGAATTAACTTAAGTAAAATATTCTCAACATCTTCTCCCACATATCCAGCCTCAGTAATCGTTGTAGCATCCGCCATTGCAAATGGAACATTCATCTCAACTGCTAACTTTTTTGCAAGCAAAGTTTTACCACTCCCAGTAGGACCTACAAGCAATATATTAGATTTTTCAAGTTCAATCCCATTATTACTCTTATTACCTTTAAATATCCTCTTATAGTGATTATAAACAGCAATGGACAATACTTTTTTTGCATCTTCTTGTCCAATAATATATTTATCTAAATGACTTTTAAGTTGTTTAGGAGTTGGAAGACTCCTTGAAGATTTAGGCCTTACAGGCTTTTCTGTTTCTTCTTTAAAAAGATTATGACATATTTTAGAACATTCAAAACAAATAGCAACAGATTTTGCTGAAATAATTCGCCCTTCAGCCTCAGCCTCAGTACGTCCACAAAAAGAACATCCTTCAATTTTTTGACTTTTTCTTCTTGCCATATCAAATCTCACCCACAATAAAACTAATTTTTTACCAAGATACCATCAATAATTCCATAATCAAGAGCATCTTTTGGTGTCATAAAATAATCCCGTTCAATATCAAGAGATAATTTCTCCTTAGATACTCCTATCTTATCAGACATAATATCTATTATTAATCTCTTAAGCCTTATAATTTCATTCGCTTGTATACTAATATCACTGGCTTGACCACCTATTCCACCCCAAGGTTGATGAATCATTATTCTTGAATACGATAATGACTCTCGTTTGCCTATCGCACCTCCTGCAAGTAAAAATGCAGCCATTGAAGCTGCTTGACCAATGCAGATTGTTCTTACATCTGGTTTGATATACTGCATAGTATCATAGATTGCAAGTCCTGCGGTAATACTACCTCCAGGAGAATTTATATAAACATATATATCCTTTTTAGAATCTTCAGACTCTAAAAAAAGAAGCTGAGCAATGACTGTGTCTGCCCTTATATCATTAATCTCACCACTCAAAAAAATTATTCTATCCCTTAACAATCTTGAATATATATCAAAAACACGCTCATAATTTCCAGTATGCTCCACAACAGTAGGAACTAAATTATGCATATATTCTCTTATCATTATTCACCTGTTTTATAATTAATAAAATCTCTAAAGGCAACTTTTTTAGAATTAATTTCCTTCACATTTTTTAAAATTTTATCTTTAACCTTTTGCCTTTTAATTTCATCTTTTAAAATTCCAAGCAATTTCTTATCTCGATAAAATTTCTTAATCTCTGCAAGTTTCATCTTCGCATTTTCAGCCTGTTTAACAAGCTCATCCTCTAAATCAGAATCTGTAACCTCTGTCAAATCATTATCTACTATTTTTTGGAAAACTAACTTAGACTTTAATTTCTTAAGTACATTCTCCTTAAAAACATCATTAATACCTTCTAAACCTGTAGAAGAGCTTAATTGCTCAAAATTAATCTTATTTTGATGTGAAAATTCGTTTAAAACATTTTTCAATTCAGCCTCAAACATAGAAGATGGAATCTCTATGTTTAACTTCTCTGCAATATCAGATAACAATTTTGAAAGTTTAAGAGACTCACTTCTTTCTTTAACAACCCTTAACATATTCTCTCTTATATGTTCTTTAAGATCTTCCAATGTATTAAAACTATCCTTAATATCCTTTGCAAAATCATCATCAAGCTCAGGAATATCACGCCTCTTTATATCTTTAAGAGTGATCTTTAATCTCTTAAAAGAATTAGCAAGTTCACTAAATTTATAATCCATACCATAATTTTTCTCTACTATTTTCTCTTCATCCTTTTTCATACCAATAATATCATTATCAAATCCATAATAATTATTAGACTCGCCAACAGTAAAAACAAAATCTTGTCTTTTAGTTGTTAAAATCTCACTTAAGGAATCATCAAGCTCCACGAAATCTACTCTAACAATACTGCCTTCCTTAACATCACCACTATCCTCAACAACCATTGCATTTTCAAGTTGTAATAATTTAAGCTCTTCCTCCACATCAGAATCAGATACACAAACTTCTGGAATTTCTACCTCAACATTAGATATATCAGATAGCTCAAATTCAGGATAAGCCTCATAGACAACAGTAAATTCAAAATCTTTACTTAAATCTATCTCTAATGTCTCATCTAATATTTTAGGAACAGCATAACTTAATGGTTTATAAGTTGCACTTTTAAAAAATTCTTCTAAGGACTTATGAATAAGCTTCTCTATAGTGAGAGCTTTTATATTATCAGAATATTTGCCTTCAATAATACTAAAAGGAACTTTTCCTATACGAAAACCTTTAACCTTAAGACGAGAAGAATAATCTTGTAAAATTTCGTTGTATTTACTTTTAACAAACCTTTTTGAAATTCTAATAACAGCCTCAACCTTAGAACCAGGAATCAATTTTACATCATTATTTAATATCACACTATTCCTCTAATTAAAATACATCAATACTAATAATTGCTAAATTCAAGCGAAAGACGGGATTTGAACCCGCGACTTCCACCTTGGCAAGGTGGCACTCTACCCCTGAGTTACTTTCGCATTTCTTGCAGAAGGTGGGACTCGAACCCACATGCCTAGGGCACTAGATCCTAAGTCTAGCGTGTCTGCCAATTCCACCACTTCTGCATACCTTAGGTAGTATACACAACTTAAAAAGCTTTTTCAAGTATAAAACTAACGTTTTACACCCAGCAGGATTCGAACCTGCAACCTTTGGATTCGAAGTCCATTACTCTATCCAATTGAGCTATGGGTGCAGTTTAATCAAAATCGAAGGTGGCTGACGGGACTTGAACCCGCGCTACCCGGAACCACAATCCGGTGCTCTAACCAACTGAGCTACAACCACCACTTATACTCAATTACATGTAAACTTATTTTATAAACATTCAAATAGTAAGTCAACTAATGAAATATATACTCAAAATCACAAAAGATAAAAATATAAAATTTTATAAAGTCTCTAAACTTTTCTTCAAAAAATTATAAACTCTAATAGTTGAAGCAATATCAACCTGTTCTCTTGGTGTATGGGGAGCATTGATCCAAGGTCCAATTGTAACTGAATCTATTCCTCCAAATTTTGCAGATATTATTCCAGTCTCAAGACCAGCATGAATCACCACGGTTCTAGCTTCTTCCAAGTACATATTTTTATACACATTCTTAAGATGGTTTAAAAGTTTACTATTCTCAGCCGGCTTCCAAGAAGAATAATCATAAACTATTTTAAAATTAGCACCTGAGAGACTACTAATAGCCTTTAAATGATTAAAAATATATTCCTTCTCAATATCTAACAAAGACCTTATTGTAAATACAAACTGATACTCATTACAAACCTTTAAAAGACTAGCAAAATTTAGAGACGTTCTAATAAGTTTTTCACCATAATTTTCAACTTTTTGAACTCCGTGCAAAAATGCCATACCCATATTTAAAAGCTTATCTTGATCCATATCATCTAAAACATCACCAGAAAAATTTACTCTTCTTAAAATAATTTCAAAATCAGAATCAAAAGTATACATCTCTTGCATATGACGTTTAAACGATTTTAATTCTCTCTCTAATAAAATATAATGCTCAGCTTCAATTAATATTAATGCCTTTGACTCTCTAGGAATTGCATTACTCTTATCCCCACCGGATATATACCCAATTTCAAATTCCATATTTGCCTTAAGTGTACTCAGAGCAAAAAACATCAATTTCAAAGAATTTGCTAAATCAATATGAATATCAGCACCAGAATGGCCTCCCTTAAGACCTGTAAACAAAATTTCAACACCTGTTTCTTTTCTATTTTGTCTATATTGTGGCTCAAAGTTAATATGAACAAGTCGAGAACCAGCACAACCAACTAAAAAATAACCCTCTTCTTCTCCATCAAGGTTAATTAACATCTTACCACTACATAAATTAGGATCAAGTCCAATCGCACCTATCAACCCTATTTCTTCATCAACAGTAAAGAGAAGTTCCAAAGCAGGATGTTTAAAAGTCAAAGACTCACTCATAATGGCAAGCATCATTGCAACCCCAATCCCATCATCAGCACCAAGAGTAGTGCCTGATGCAACAAAATACCCATTATCTTCAATGATATTAATAGGATCTTTTTCAAAATCATGAACAACAGATTCATTTTTTTCACAAACCATATCTGTATGGGCTTGCAAAATAATAGGCAACATATTGCTACAGCCATTAGACTTAATCTCAACTACAATATTACCAATACTATCTTCCTTAAAAGGATATCCAAATTTTCTAGCTTCTTCTTTAATAAAATTACTAATGCCCTTTAAATTTTGTGAACATCTAGGAATTTGAGATATTTCCCTAAAATAACGAATTACAACATTTTCCATCTTGTTCCCCTAATAAAACCAAATTTACAATTAATAATTAAATATATTGATTATATGCTACCCATAACATATCTCAAAAAATTAATATCTAACAAACTAAGAATTAATATAAAACATACGTTCTCTTAAAATTTTAACTCTATATAGGAAAACCCACTTAACAGATAGTCTCATACTGAAAATCATGAAATCATTTGCTAAATTAATTTAAGGAAAGATTAAAAAATCTTAAAACCATCTGGATATTCCACAACAACCTTAAAATTTTCAGGAAAAACAAAAATCTTTCTGGATTTAGACTGATTAAAATCTTGTGCTACAACTGGAATACCATATTTAATCAACGAATTAACGGCAAACTCTGAATTCTCAACACCAACTCTTATTGTTCCTTTGGCCATAAAATTAGCACCTCCAAAAAGTTTAGCCTTAAGATTACTTTTTGATGCCCCACTTTCTATCATAGCATCAATTAACATAGGAATAGCATAAACTCCATATCTACCTTTCTGTAAAACATTCACCACTGAATCAGCTCTCACTAACACATAATGATTTACTCCTATAATCCTACGCACCCCATCATAAAGCACAACAGACACACAAGAACCAAGTATCGTAGAAATAACTCTATTATTTGACACAAAAGCTTCACCCGGCACTATTATTGTAACATCTCTTTTCAACTTAAAATTAAAATGATTCAACATAAAACAATTACTCTCTTAAAAAACTTTTATAAAACACCCATAAATACTATCAAAATTTCTAATTCTTAAACGTAACTAAACAAACAAACTTAGCACCTCTAACTTAAAAATATCCAAAAATCAATATTCTCACTACTTCATCATTTTTAAGTGGAACAACCAACTCTTCTATACCAAAACTAACTTACCAAAGTGTGTCTCTTTCAAAAGACATATTCAAAAACTCTTTAAAAAAAATACCGAACATACCTCATTATAGATCTTTTCTTTTAATTTTGCCAATAAAAGAAAATTGAGCATAGTTACCAAATCCATACTCAAATAATTTTTGTGCAATTAAGGCACGCTTCCTCTCTCCAACATTGTTAACTCCCTTATTAACTCCCAAGACAACCGCTATTAATCTTATATCATCTTTTTTAGCTGTAGCAACTAAATTTAAACCAGATGTTTTAATATAACCAGTCTTTAATCCATCAGCATAAGGATAATTAAATATTAAAATATTTTTATTCTTTTGTTTTAAATTTAACAGCTTTAAAGAAGAAGTATTACCTAAATTTTCAGACCTTGGATAAATAAACTCTTTAAGGGAATGTATATGAAGTATAAATTCAAATTCTTCCATATAGGTTCTTGCAAACAATGCCATTTCCAACGCCGTAATCTTATTATCACTGCTATAACCCGATGTATCAACAAAACTCATATTTATAAGTCCCAAGTTTAAAACATTAATATTCATTAAATCAATAAAATCACTTAAATTTTTCCCAACTATAAATTCAGCAATTGCAATAGCGGCATCATTACCTGAAGAAATTATAAGACCTTTAAGCAATTCCTCAAAATTCACTTTGTGACCTTCTTCTAAAAACATCAAAGAAGAATCTAAAGGCAGATTATAATACGATGCAGCACTGCTAATAGGAACAGTGGTCTTTAAATCTATATTTTTTTTCCTTGCCTCAACTAAAGCGGTATAAATAGTAACGAGTTTAGTAAGCGATGCTGGTGGAAAAACCAAATTTGGATTTTTGGAATAAAGAGCACATTTGGTATCATAATCAAGCAAAACAACTGACTTAGCATCTTCCGTTACTTTTTTGATCTCAAGTAAATCAATTGAAAAAAGTTTACTAAATACACCTGATAAAATTAAAATGTTTAGAATAACAGGAATAATTTTCATAAAGTAATATTATATTATATATTATTGCATAAGAATTTGTTATAAAATTAAATGGTAAATCTAAAAAGGAGCACACATCCTATTATGAATTTTTATGACTTCATTAAAGCCTTAGTACCAATAACAATTATAATCATTGGACTTGGGATAATAAAAAAACCAGCATATTATGTGATACCAATATGCTTAATAGTTACTATTGCAATAACCTTACTTGACAAAAATTTAGGAATAATCAATACAAGTCTTGCAATATTTGAGGGAACAATAATGGGAATATGGCCAATAGTTATTGTAATTATAGCTGCTATTTTCACATATAAAATGGCTGAAAGTCAAAATGATATGAAAATCATAAAAGCCATGTTATCAAACGTATCCTCTGATAAAAGAATAATAGTCTTGCTTGTAGTATGGGGATTTGGTAACTTCTTAGAAGGAGTTGCGGGATACGGAACTGCAGTCGCCATTCCCGTATCAATACTAATGGCAATGGGTTTTGAACCATTCTTTGCCTGCCTTATATGTTTAATCATGGATACATCCTCAACTGCCTATGGTTCAGTAGGAATCCCTATAATATCTCTCTCCCAAGCAACAGGATTAGATGTTAATATATTATCATATGATGTCTCTTTACAACTCATCCTGCCAACTCTTATTATACCATTTGTATTAGTTATGATTGTAGGAGGCGGAATTAAAGGTCTTAAGGGCGGAATGTTTATCCTAACACTCCTCTCAGGAGCATCAATAGCAATATCTCTATTTATGTTTCAAAAACCTTAGGCCCAGAACTTCCCGCAATACTTGGAAGCATACCTGCAATGGCAATAACAATAATTTATGCAAAGCTTTTTGAAAACAAAAATACAACTAACAACAATATAAAAGTATCAGCAATGGAAGGATTACTTGCATGTCTACCCTATATTTTAATAGTTTCACTCATAATAACTGTCTCACCACTTTTCTATGGAATAAATAAATATCTATCAAACTTTAAAACTACTCTTTCAATTTATCCAGGAGCAAATCCACTACAATTTAAATGGCTAACCTCACCAGGACCACTAATTATTCTTGCAACAGTAATATCTTACTCAATCAGAAGTGTTCCTATAATTGAACAACTAAAAACATTCATACTTACAATAAAAAAAATGGCATTATCTTCTTTTGTAATTATCTGCATAGTATCAATATCAAGATTAATGACACATAGCGGCATGATAAAAGATCTTGCAGATGGCATATCAACATTAACAGGCACATTATACCCATTATTTAGCCCATTAATTGGAGCTCTGGGAACTTTCCTTACAGGAAGTGATACCGTTTCAAATGTTTTATTTGGGCCATTGCAAACGCAAATCGCAGCAAATATTGATGTTAATCCTTACTGGCTTTCAGCCGCAAACACAACAGGAGCAACAGGGGGAAAAATGATCTCACCTCAAAATATTACAATAGCAACAACAACAGCAGGACTTATTGGACAAGAAGGAAAATTACTATCAAAAACCATAGCATACGCTCTTGGCTATATTTTTATATCGGGAATTTTAGTTTACTTCTTATTATAAATATAAATAAATTATAAATTCAAATATTTAATAAATAAGACTAACAAAGTTATTATGTTAGTCTTATTTAAAAATAACAACTATAAAAAATACTTGAATTTTTATCTAAGAATTAATATCATTAACACCCAAAGACAAAAATACATATTATTTAAAACTTCTAACGAAGCCCTAAATTTCACAACAAAGGAGAGACAAAAGTGAATAAAACAATATTATTATGTATCTTTATGTTTCTATTAACCACTGTTACAGTTTTTGCCGATGACATAGATAAAGATATATCCATGTCAAGTCCATGGAGTCCTAAACTAACATTCGAAAATAGTAGCGAATTTAGATTCGATATAGATGAGTCAATTCCTGGTTTGGAAAATAAAAGCCAGCTAGGAATTAAATTTGTACCATATGAAACACATAACGAAATAGGAAAGCATGATCCTTTCTCAGCTTACATCAAAGTAGAGGACCTCGTGTTAAAAGCTAAGGGCAAAAAGGATGCCATACTTAAACTCGATGTAGGAAGCATTACAACACAAATCAACATATATGACTTTTACCTTAAAATAGAATCAATGACTGATTTTGATTTTAATCAAGAATCATTATTTAGTTTCGCACCAATGACTAGTATTCAAAGCAAATATTACGGTTTTCCAAGCGATGATTGCGCTACAAGAAGAACAATCCTCGCAAGAAGTACAGCAAAAACAATAGGAACACTTCAGTTTGGATACACCTTTCCACAATTAGAACTTGTGCTTGCAATTGGGGCAACAGGAACAGGGAACAGAAACTACAAAAAAAATGCTAACGATTCCGAAGAAGATAAAAAGAAAAAAGACGAAACTCCTTACAACAATACATATCAAGGTATACTTTATGGAACAAAAGTGAAATGGACACCAATGAAAAATGAACTAGAACAATACAGCTCAGATGTCATTGCAAAAATTCCATTTGAATTACACTTTGGACTCTCAGGGGCAATCGGAAACGCAACATTTAATCATTCATCAATAACATACGGACTTAAAGACAAATCTGTTGTAGGCTCAGATCTTGTCAGTCCAACTTTATCAAACGCATCTATAATGGCCTCTATTGGATTTACATACAAGCTTGGTCTTACAAAAATCAATGATAAAAATACCTATCTCTTAATACAAACCGGTTCTGATGTAGGAATAGATCCATTTGCTAGCGATTTTTCTATACTTGGACACATCTCCAAAAAGGCAAATACAGATAAAACAAACCAGTTTAATCCAACAGGAAACAAACTTCAATTTGACAACAAAAGAAGTACCAACTTCGCATTTTCTGTAGGCACAGGTATCGGTTTAGCTTGGAATACAGATGACGGTGAACAAGAATCATGGTCAATTAAAGGTGATAATTCCTATAATACAAGAATATTTGGAAAACAAGACAAAAAATCCGGAATTGGACTTGGAATTACCTATGGAAAGAACCTATATAAGCCTACATCTTCAAACAAAATAATACAGAACATCGCTGCAAAATCATTCCAAACTTTTAATGCCGAAATTTCAACTTACGAAGACAACATAAAAGGAATTATTCCTGGTCTTGGATGGATAGCTTCACTTGGAATTTATGATCTATTAAAAGAACAACCCCAATCAAATGATATAATAACTACTCTCACACCAAATACTAATACTACTACTAATAATACTCAAACAGTTGCATTTACTGAGGCGACTAAGCTTGGAGGTGCATTATACATAAATTACGCAATACCTGTAGAATCCATATCACCAACAACACACATAATACCATATGTAGGCACCTATATTTTAGGCTCACTTAAGGGTTCAGATAAAAGCATATATCTAAAAGCTGGGATAGAATTAGACAATTTAATCAAATTGACCAAAATATCACTTGGATGGGATTCAAACAATCTTTTCGCAACAAAAGACCAAATGGGAAGTGTTTTCTTACAATTTGCAGTAAATTTTAACGAATAAACAAAAAGGATCGTTTAAAGGATAGATTTCTACTCTTTAAACGATTTATCAAATTTATTTCAAATAATAAAATCTTATTAATCAAATACAACTTAATAAATTAACTATTTTAAATTTCGCTCTTTGCAGATCTTTTCATAAGCATCTTGGATCTTAATAAATTTTTCATTCGCCTCTCTTTGTTTAATAGGTTCACTTGCAAATCTATCTGGATGGTATTGTATAACTAATTTTTTATAAGCCTTCTTTATGTCATCACCACTAGCATTATATCTTAAACCCAATACTTCATAAGGATTAATAATCTCTATATTAATATTTTTGTAAGCATCATGACTTTCAAAATCAAGCTCAAGAAACGCACTAACATAACGAATAAATTTATCCCCTTCCAAGTTTCCATATCTAGCTAAACTATTAATCTCTTTCAGAACTGAGACAAGCCACACAAAAAGATCTCTATGCTGAAAGTACCCAAGCTTCAGCGTATATAATATTTTATCTGCATTTCTATTTTGAGTAACAGAAAAATGAAATACATTATAAAGTTCCGTCTTATGTTTTTCGGATAAATTTAAAGAATTTATTATAAAATTAATATAATTTAATTGCTCGCCAGTCATTGACCCCAAAATAGAAATCAATTTGGCTATCAATAAAAAAGATAACTTATAAAACTCAAGTTCCCTTGACTTAGAATAAAAGTAATCTCTTGTTGTGTACGTCCTAAATCCACCTAAAATACTGGTGATTATAAAAAAAACAAAAAATATGAAAAACACACTTAAAATAAAGGGACTAAAAATCAAAATCAATGACAATAACAAAAAGAAAATTTGAAACAAATTTGACACCTAAATAAATAAACTGCAAATCAAAATTAGGGCATATTAAAACTACTAATAAATTCTACGACTTCGCATTTTATTTTTTTATGCTCATCATCAGACTTAGTCTTCAAAGCCCTAATAATAAAACGAGCAACCTCAATAGAATCATCTCTATTTAAACCTCTTGAAGTAATAGCAGCACCACCAATTCGAATACCCGAAGCTACAGAAGGATTTTTTGAATCAAAAGGAATTGTGTTTTTATTAAGAATAATGTTTACGCTCTCAAGCACTTCCTCAGCATCAGCCCCTGTAATACCCAAAATACCAAGGTCAACTAAAAATAAATGATTATCCGTTCCACCACTAACTATTCTAAAACCTTCTGAAACAAAATACTCAGCCATAGCTTTGGTATTCTCTATTACCCTAGAAATATAATCCTTAAACTCACCCATCAAAGCTTCTCCAAAAGCCACTGCTTTACCTGCAATAACATGCATTAAAGGCCCACCTTGGGTTCCTGGAAAAACACAAGAATTAACAGAATTCTCTAGTGTTCTCTCTTTATTATTAAAATTCACTATCATATCAGATTCCTTACCTGCAAGAATTAATCCTCCTCTAGGGCCCCTTAAAGTCTTATGAGTAGTACTTGTAGTTAAATGTGCAACATCAATAGGAGAGTTATGAAAACCTGTAGCAACAAGGCCTGCTGTATGAGCAATATCACACAAAAGATAAGCTGAAACCTCATCCGCTATTTCACGAAATTTTTTAAAATCAATTTCCCTTGAATAAGAAGAAGCACCAGCAATTATTAAATTAGGTCTACATTCTTTAGCTATTCTCCTAACATCATCATAATCAATTATCTCAGAATCCCTTGATACACCATAAGAATATGCATTAAAGAGAATTCCAGAAAAACTGACCTTACTACCATGAGTTAAATGACCCCCATGAGACAACTCCATTCCAAGAATTTTATCCCCAGGCTTAATAAGTGCCATTATAGCAGCCATATTAGCTTGGGAACCACTATGAGGTTGAACATTTGCATAACTTGCACCAAAAAGCTCTTTTGCGCGCGATATAGCTAAATTTTCAATATCATCAACAACACAACATCCACCATAATATCTCTTTGAAGGGTAACCTTCAGCATATTTATTAGTCAAAATACTTCCAACAGCCTGTCTTACCCCTAATGATACAAAATTTTCTGAAGCAATTAATTCAATATTTTCTCTCTCCCTCTTAGATTCCCTTTCAATTAAATCAAATAAAACACTATCTATCATTAATATTTTCCTCCAAAGTAATCTTATAATTCAGAGAATAATTACTATTTGTCAAGTTTTTATATTTCAACAATACTAAACCAAAATAATCATCAAACAACAAATCATCATAATCTTCCTTATATCCATATTGGATATAATTCTCTGACATATTCAAAAAATAATTAGAGATATCTCTAAATAATACCGCATTTACTATATCAAAATAAATAAATCCAATATGCTCTAAAAAAAATTCGCACCAAGCATGTTCTTTAAGACTAGACGACCTAGTATCAAAATATAGTCCAACAGCATTTCTTAAAGGTATATTGTTTCGTAAAAACAACAAATTCGTAAGTAAAATTAAATTACCAGCTGAAATCTCTCTCATTTTAATAGACTCATCCAAAGTTAAATCATTATCTATAATCGTAAAATGCAAAACTAAAGCATCAATAATAGATTTTGCCAATTCATAAGCCGAATCTTTGTTGTTTACATTCAAATTAATTGAACTTAAATCAAGTGAATCATAAGATAAATAACGATCTCTCTTATTTAAAACATATGTTTTAAATTCATATATATTACTATCTGTATTTACCTTAATACTTTTCAAAGCTTTGCTATCAAAAATATCTAAATCCAATTTACAAGTCTCAACTTCAAATTCTAAATGATATGTATTTGATTTTAAGCTTTTAAAAAACAAATTATCTAAATCAAATATAGCCCCATTATTATCTGCAAACTTAATTTTTTGTCTCTCATTTTCAATTGGGCTTAAATAAAAAACATTAAAATTAATGTCATCTGATATTAAACTAAGCTCCTTACCATAATCCTGAACGAAATAAATTTCATGAGATATTTTAAAACCTCTAGTTCTCTTTAAATTCCACCTAAAAAAATTTGTATTAAAATTAAAAGGAATTTTATTGCTTTCAACTCCGTCAACCAGCAAAAAAATCTCACCATCAATATGCAAAGTCTTTGGCGGAATAAATTTTATTTCTTCTTCACTCAATTTCAATATATCTCTAGGAAGGACTTTATAAAGTTCATGTTTTGTTTGAATAAATATTTCAACATCAGCAAAATTTGACACTAAATTTTTACCTCTTAATATAACAGGAACATTTGTCATTAAAACCAAATCATCAGTAACAAAAAGAAAAGGTTTATTTTTTTTCTCAAGTTTAATTGGAACTTGTCTACTAATTACAAGAAAAAGTTCATTACTAATCCCTTTCTCGCTTTTTATAAAAACAAGACCTGAATTGATCTCATCTGTAATTCTAAAAACTACCTTCTCATTACTCCAGCTAACAATACTACTCTTCATTAAATAATGATCATTAATATTAATCTCTCCAATCTTATCACCTAAATTACGTCCTTTAATCACAATTACATTTTCATGAGAAGCAGGCATTGGTGATATTTCACAAATTACAGGCTTTAAATAAAACAAAAATCCAGAAAAAATAAATAAACTTAAAAAGATTAAAAACACTAAGCTTAAAACAAAATATTGACTCTTAAAAAATACTGCCAAAAATTACCCTCTTTTAACCTTAGTCCCCTCTTCAGTATCAATTAATACAAAACCTTTAGAATAAAAATATTCTCTAATCTCATCAGCACGCTTAAAATCTTTTCTTATCTTGGCTAACCGTCTCTCTTCCAGCAAAGAATTCATAGCATCATCAATATCTATCCTATCCTTCTCAATCTCTCTAAACACTCCTTCTTTTAAACCAAGAGATAAAACTTCATCAAATTTGAATGTAAGTCTAAGTTTTGAGAAAGCACTTAAATTATCATCTTTAACAATATCCCATAACAAGGCTAATGCCTGAGGAAGGCTTAAATCAAAAGCTATTTTTTCCAAAAAACTATCATAATATCTTTTCTCTAAAACAGATTCAATATTCTCATAATTCTTACTAAGTAATACCAGATCAAATTGATTTAATGAAGAACAAACAGCTGTCAATTTATTAAGCATATTTTTTCTAGCCATCTTGCAAGCTCTCAAATTACTAAACGTAAACTTAAGTTGAGTTCTATAATGTGCAGTTAAACAAAAATATCTAAAATCTAAAGGCGAAAATCCATCAGTTTCTAAGTCTTTAATAGTTATAAAATTATTATTTGATTTTGACATCTTTTCATCTTCCATAATCAAAAATTCACCATGAACAAAAATGTCACACCACATTCTATTTAAATAACATTCTGCTATCGCTATTTCATTTATGTGATGAACCCCAATATGATCAACTCCTCCCAAATGGATATCAAGAGTACTCCTAAAACAATCTAAATTCATCGCCGCACATTCTAAATGCCAACTTGGATAACCAAAACCCCAAGGTGAATCCCATTTCATCTCCTGATCTTTAAATTTTGAATTCGTAAACCACAAAACAAAATCTGACTTATTCTTTTTTGACGGATCTACCTCAACTCTGGAAACAGAAGAAAACCCAGAACCATTTAGATTAATACCAGCCATCTGGCCATAACTCTTAAAAAGAGAAGTATCAAAATAAACATTGCCATTAACAAAATAAGTAAACCCATTTTGCTCAAGAACTTTAATCACCTCTATCATGCTTGCAATATATTCACTTGCAATAAGCACTTTATCAGGACGCACTATATTCAATTTCTCACAATCACAAAAAAAAGCTTCTGTAAAAAACCTACTAATTTCATAAACCGTAAGGCCTCTCTCTTTTGCAGCCTTAACAACTTTATCTTCTCCCTCATCAAATTCACCTGTTAAATGACCAATATCAGTAATATTCATTGCATAATTAACATTATATTTTAATAACCTTAAGGACTTAATAAGCAGATCTTCAAAAATATATGTTCTAAGATTACCTATATGGGCATAATTATAAACAGTAGGTCCACAAGCATAGACCTTAGTATCATTAAAATTTTTTACTTCAGATAAACTTTTTGTTTTTGTATTATATAATCTAAGAAGCATACACCCCGTGAAAAAATTAACCCCAGAGATTAAAAATGTCAAAATAAATCACAATTAACATAATCTCTACATAACTTATCATACAATATTATTATATTTAAAACAATTTGACAAATCTAATAATAATTAAAACTACATCTCATTTAAAAAGTCTACTTCAAATTTGAAAAAAACAATAATCCAATATAAAATTAGAAAACATGTTAAAAAACATAAATAATTTTCTTGAAAAGATTAATATTAAACCTAAAACAGAAAATCTTGCAAACCATACAACCTATAAAATAGGGGGTATTGCCAAACTATTTTTAACACCTAAAACAATAAAAGATGCAGAACATATATTCAAAGTAGCAATAAAAGAAAAAGTTAAAATATTTATTTTAGGAGGAGGCTCCAATCTGCTAATAAACGACGAATTAGAAATTGATTTTCCTATAATATATACTGGACACCTAAATAAAATTAAACTTCAAAACAATCAAATTACTGCTGAATGCGGAACCAATTTTGACGACCTATGTCATTTTGCAATGCAAAATGAATTAAGCGGATTAGAATTCATATATGGACTTCCTGGAACTCTTGGAGGTGCAATTTGGATGAATGCCAGGTGTTTTGGAAGCGAAATCTCCGAAATATTAGATCGGGTCATTTTTGTAGATGAAAATGGACAAACTATCTGCAAAAAACTTGAAAAAAGTGAATTCTCATATAAAATTTCTCCTTTTCAAAACAAAAATACTGTAATACTAAAAGCAACCCTAAACCTAACAAAAGGCAATAAAAAACATATTGAAGAGATTATGAAACAAAACAAGCAAAAAAGAATAGATAAAGGACATTATCTCTCTCCAAGCAGCGGGAGTACATTTAAAAATAATAAACAATTTTTAAAACCTACTGGGCAAATCATTGAAGAATGCAACTTAAAAGGACTAAACATTGGAGGGGCGGCAGTATCACACTGCCACGGTAACTTTATTATCAATAAGAACAATGCCAGTTCTAAAGAGATTAAAACACTAATTGAGAAAGTAAAAACTGAAGTTCAAATAAAAACAGGATTTTTACTTGAAGAAGAAGTGATTTATATTGGATTTAACGACAAAAATTAAATTATATATCCCAAAATTCATTATTAATATTTTCAACAACATCTTTCATTTCAGCAACTTTTTCTCTACATTCATTAACCAATGATACATGTTCACGTAAAGGTTCTAATGCATCTAAACTCATCTTAGAAACCTCAAATTCACTTAAATCATTATTTAAATTATTAAACTTTCCACTAATAACAAAATAACTATTAAATATCTCCTTACACATGTTCTTAGTATCTCTAATCTTAATATCATAAGATAAATATTTATCTTTAAATTCTTCAATTTCTTTTACATGTTTAGCAAGGGTAATATTAATTCTCTCATGCTGTACAGCATTATTATGAATATTTTCCTGGATATCAATAAAATCCTTATAAATAGCATCAATCTCTGAACTTACAACTGAAATGATATTATTAACCATTTTAAGCTCATCTTTAATAGTTGTCGAATACTTTCCAGAATTAATAGCAAGTTTTCTAATTTCTTCTGCAACAACAGTAAAACTCTTACCAGCATCTCCTGCCTTGGCCGCCTCAATGGCTGCATTCATTGCAAGCATATTAGTCTGAGCTGATATCAACACTAAAAGCTTATTTGCACTCTGAAGACTATTAGTCTGAGATAAGAGCTCCGAAAAATTTTTATTAACATTCTCAAAAATAGAATTCAATTCAAAAACCTTATTTTTTACATCATCAATACTTGTAGAATTTGATGCAATAACTTTACTAAAAATCTCTAAATTTTTATCTATGCCATAAAAAGCGTTGGCATTCTCTTCAAATTGAGTAGCAATATCTAATATATTCTTATTGTGATCACTAATTGGATTAGATATTGATTCAAAATCCTTTAAAATATTCACAACTGACTTCTCAAATTTAGAAAAAGCATCCCCTATTTTATCATAAGTAGCAAGACTATTATGCACTTTATCTATATTTTCTTCAGGAATATTTATCTCAGCTAAACACTTCCTTAAGTTTTGTACATAAACCTTAATGCTATCAACAATATTAGTAGTTTTTGAAAAAAAATTATCAAATTCAGCACTAATATAAGAAAAAATAAAAGATTTATATTGAACCTCTAAAATAGGGTCAAGACTTAAAATATCCTCTCTTTCCTTTTTATACTTAAGAAGCATTCTAAAATCTCCAATAAAAGGCAAAATGAATCTATTGTAAAGATAAAATATAATGAGATAAGCAAAAAATATAAACCCTAAGAAAAATATTGCATTTGATTGAAATTTAAGAGGAAGATAATCCATATTCAAAATAATACCTTGGACCACACTTCCATCAATCTGAGCAGTACTTAAAACATAAGAAGAAGTCTTATGTTTTAAAATATCCCTAGAAATATTAGGATTGTCCTTAACATGAGATATCACCCTGCTTAACGCACTACTTGCATAATTTTCTGCAAAATTCTCAGTACTTAAATCATTAAGACTCAAAAATAAAGGATTAAAATCTCTATCAACCACAAAAAACTCATAATTTTTATTACTAAACTTAAGATAAGAATCAAATTGATTTGCAATATTAATAAATAAATTATCAAAACAGACTAAAAAACAGATTACACCCAAAATTGTAAAACTATCATTCATAACCGGAATACTTACAACAGAATAGAGTCTATTTTTTACTCTCTTATAACTTGAATAATACGCAATATGCTTCTTTGCAGGAACAAAATAAATCGGATCTTCAATAATGTTATTTATACCTAAAAACGAAAAGTTTTTATTTGAAATCAAAACATTTTGCCCAACAGGAATATAGAAAATTCCTTCTAAAGAATTCTCCTCAAGGGGTATATGCTGAAAAATTTTACTTACTTCATTAAATCCCTTGGAACTTAAAAACAGAGCAATACTTGTATCTAAATCTATGAACCGTAAATCAACACTCTCAATAAAACTATTTGAAACATTATGTAAGACACTTAAAACCCTATCATTCTCAATGAGATTTTTTAAAACACCAACAGCACCATCATATTTATTTTTTATCTGAAAAGCTACATTATTTGAAAAGAGTTTAAAATCAGACTCAACACGCTCTAAATACCCATTTTTATAGTTTAAATAAGCCTGACCTAAAAACAATAAACCAAAGCAAATAAAAACAAAAAGTATGAGATAAAGCAAAAAACTCATATTTTTTAATTTAACATTTACCAAATCCTCATTCATAAAAAAATTTCTCCAAAATTAAACCCATAAAAACAAATTTTCAAGCTGTGTTAAAATATTACAATATTAATTGTATTATATAAATAACCAACAAATATTCAATAAAATATGAATTTTTATTATTCCAATATATGGATATAATTATATAATAAAACATATATAATGCTAGTTAGTTATAATGTTTTGTAAAAAGTTTTGTGAGGATTCAAGTGAAAAGAAATCATTCTAGTTCCACTCTTTTTTATAAGTTTAATATTGTTATTGTAATTTATACAATGATTATTGCTACAACCATTTTTTTACTATTAGATCATGGATACAGGAAAATAATAACAAAAGAACTTCAAAGTTTTACAAAATTCGTCAATAATATCATGATAAAAAGCTTCTCTAGGGATACAAGAAACATGTTAATCGCTATTGATGACTTTGTTAAAAATTATAACCAGAATTTGAACACACAAAAAAGTGATCATTTAAATAATGTAATATCTATCGATCAGTTAAGCTTATTCCCATCCTATATAAAAATAATAGAATACACAAACAAAAACGGCAAAATATTGTATTCAAGTGATGAGAGAAGACTAAATACCTACATAAATTTACAAGAAATGAAAACGGATAATAATACAGATAACTACCACACACTCACACTAAACCAAGATTTAACAATAATAAATAATAAATCCTATATACCAATGCTTTACAAGATCCCCCAACAAGATCAAAACGATTTGTATAATACAAGTAATGCAAACATAAAGTCAGAAAAAAATATGAGTATAAATCATGATGGATATGTTGTTTTATATGCAGACATACTAGAACAGATAAAACAACTAAGAAAAAACATATTTATGCTTTTAGAAAGATCTTTATTAGAAAAAGGAAATCAACACAAAAGCTCCCATTACTTCAAGATATATGCTATTAACAGTCAAGGAGATATTTTTGGGGAACAAGACGAAGAAACACTTAAACCTATAAAATTATCCTTAAACAGCCTGTTTGAAAACAATCCAAAAATAACAACTCCATTACTCAATGCAATAGCTCAAAGAAAAAGTAATTATAATACTAGCTACAACAATAACATAATCTCCATAACAAGACTTACATCTTCACCTTGGTATTTAGCAATACAAATGAATTATAACAATATATTTTCAAATGAACTTAACAATATCAAATTGATGTCAATATCAATAATAATATTACTCGTAATAATATTTATATTAATCATGATAATTACAATTAAACAACTGATTATATCAAAAATAGAAAAACTTAATAAGATCATTCCAAAAGTCAAAGAAGGAGATCTCACAATCAAGATTGAATCAAAAGGAAAAGATTCAATAAGTGCCACAATAAATTATTTCGGGTATTTCATTGAAAATCTAAAGAACGTAATAAACTCATTACAAGGCAGAGTAAAACTATTAAAAGAAAACGGTGACCTACTCTTTAATGAAATAAATAAAGCTTATGATACAATAACAAACTCAAATAAGTACATAGAAAAAACACAAGGGGAAATAGAAAAACAAGTTGAGTTTATTTCAAATACAACAAATACAATTGAGAATTTATCTAAAAACATCGCATCACTTGACAATTCAATTGAAACTCAAGCTGCAAGCGTTGAAGAATCATCATCAGCTATTGAAGAGATGATAGGAAGCATACAATCAGTCACAGAAATAACACAAAAAGCTGCAAAAAGCACAGAAGAACTTAAAATATTTTCCGATGATGGTAGAAAAAAACAAGAAGAGATTATCATGCAAATTAAAGATATTTACAAAAATTCAACAAGACTACAAGAAGCTAATGCACTAATATCATCCATTGCTAGCCAAACCAATTTACTATCAATGAATGCTGCTATAGAGGCATCTCATGCGGGAGAAGCTGGAAAAGGTTTTGCAATCGTTGCAGAAGAGATTAAAGATCTTGCAGAACAAGTTACTTCACAATCAGAATCAGTTGCAGCATCAATAAATGAAATAATGGATTCAATCAATCAAACAGTAAAAACATCAGAATTAACAAATAAAGCTTTCAATCAAATATTTAACTCAATCAACCTCGTAGTTCAAGTCATAGAAGAAATCAATCATACTATGCAAGAACAATCAATTGGTAGCCAAGAAATTTTAAAAGCTTTAAACACAATGAGAGAAATAACATATGAAGTAAAAATAGGTTCAAATGAAATGTTTAGAGGAAATAAAGAAATAATTAATACAGTTTCTGTTTTAGAAGAAATTAATGTCACAGTTTCAAATTCAATGAAAGGACTAAAAGAAGAAATCAAAAAACTAATAGAAGCTGTTGAGAGCATCAAAACTTTTGGAACAACAAATTCAAATCACATTACAGAAATTAATACAGATACAAATCAATTTAAAACAAAATAGCTAAAGGTAAATCTTATGAATAATAAAACATTTTATATCACAGATAGATATCTAAAAACATCCTTAATGTTATTTCCAATTTTTGCCTATACAAAAAATTTTTTAGAAGGAACCATAATATCAATTTGGATTTCATTGTGTATTTTACTCCCAGCAATAATTATTAAACAAATAGTATTAAGAAATCAAATATTAGGAATTTACCTATCAATAATAGGAATTGCTGTCAGTTTAACTTACCTATTCATGTACTACATAACTCCTATTCTTTATGAAAATTTAAGATTTTCAATCCCTATTTTAACAGTGATAATAATCTCATTTCACAAAAATGAACCTTTTAAAAGTGTAAAAGACTCATCAAGCATATTGCAATACTCCAAATTACCGATAATAACATTCATATCACTAAGCGCAATAGTTTCATTATTTAGAGAAATACTAAATACTGGAAGCTTACAACTTTTCAATATTAAATTATCGATAATTAAAGATAGTAATATAATAAAAACACCTGTTTATAGCTCAAATATTTTTCTAGCAGCATCCTTAATCTTTCTCTTGATTAACATACTAATAAATATTAAAGGGAAAAAGAATGATCAGTAAAATAAAAAAAGATTTAGAAGATAAAATTAGCAAAACAATAAAAGAGCTTGCATTAAAACAAAACATTATATTAGACAAAATAAATATAATCATGCAAAAACCTCCAAAAAGTGAAATGGGAGATTTATCAATACTAATATTCGAATTTAGTAAAATCTTAAAACTCAGTACATCTGTGATTATTGAAGAGATAATTAAACATATTGGAAAGAAATACACAACCAAATCAATGGGAGCTTATTTAAACATAAAATTCAACAGAAAAGAATATATTAAAGATACAATCAAAAAAGTCATTAAGGAGAAAGAAAAATATGGAATAAATAATGTACTTAAAAACAAAAGAATAATAATAGAATTCTCATCACCAAATACAAACAAACCATTGCATGTAGGACATCTTAGAAATGACATTATTGGGGAAAGCTTATCAAGAATACTAAAAGCTTCTGGTGGCCAGGTAACAAAAATAAATTTGATAAATGACAGGGGAACACATATCTGCAAATCCATGCTTGCTTATAAAAAATTTGGAAATAATACAACCCCTGAACTTTCCCTAAAAAAGGGAGATCACTTAATCGGTGATTTTTATGTAAAATACAACGAATATGCTAAAAATAATAAAATGGCAGAAGACGAAATCCAACAGTTACTATGTAAGTGGGAAGAAGGGGATGAAGAGGCTATTCAACTTTGGAAAAAATTAAATAAATGGGCAATTGAAGGAATTAAAGAGACTTACAAACTTACAAACATTAAATTCGATAAAATTTATCTTGAAAGTGAAATATTTAAGATCGGACGAGAAATTATACTTCAAGGATTAAAAAAAGGTTTATGCTATAAACGAAAAGATGGGGCTATATGTATCAATGTACCCATAGAAGCAAATGAAATGACCGATCAAAAATTTAAACAAAAAGTACTCCTAAGAGCTAATGGAACATCCATTTATTTAACACAAGATCTAGGAAATATATTAACTAGAAAAAATGAATTTAATTTCGATGAAATGATTTATGTAGTTGGAAGTGAACAAATTCATCATTTTAAAACTTTATTTTACGTTGCAGATAAATTAGGCATTACAAAAGAAAATAATCTAGTGCATTTATCATACGGCATGGTAAACTTACCTACAGGTAAAATGAAATCAAGAGAAGGTCATGTAATTGATGCTGACAACCTAATTCATGATCTAAGCGAATCAACTATGATAGAGATAAAAAAGAGACATTCAAATGTGAAGGATTCCAAAAAAATTGCATTAAATATATCACTAGGAGCTATTCACTATTATCTACTCAAAACGGCAATACACAAAGATATATTATTTAATAAAGAAGAAAGCTTATCATTTACTGGAAACTCAGGTCCATACATTCAATATGTAGGTGCAAGAATTAACAGCATACTTGAAAAGTATGATGAATTAAATTTATCCAGTAAAAATATTAATTTCGACCTCTTAATCAATGAAAACGAATGGGCAATAATCAAAATTATATCTGAATTTGAAGAATATATAATTAAGGCTGCAAAAGATCGTAATCCTTCAATAATAGCCAACTATTCTTACTTACTTGCAAAAAGCTTCAGTGCATATTATCAAGACACAAAAATAATAGATAAAGATAACCCTGAACTTACACATTCAAGAACTAATTTATCAAAAGCAGTTCTACAGACAATAAAAAATTGTATGCATTTACTTAATATTCCCTACATGAAAAAGATGTGAACTTTTCAAAGTTACATTTCAAGCCTATAATCATAATAATTCACAGTCATCCTTATTAAATATCGACATTATCTTCTTATTATATTTTTCAAAAATATAATACCTTTTAAGCTTAAGAGTATTAGTAAGTTCTTCGCCCACAACAAAACTATCTTTTAATAAAACAAATCCAACAATCCTCTCAAAGCTCTTAAATCCAGACTTAAGATTAACTATATCTGAAATGCATTTAGAATAAAGTTTGTTAACAGATTCATTAGATAATAAATCATCATGAGAAGCAAATATTATTTCATTAGAACCAGCCCATTTCTCAAGAACTTCAAAATTAGGTACGATAATAGCTCCTAAAAACTTTTGATCTTGACCGACAACTACAACATTTTCAATAAATAAAGACTTTGATAAAGCTCTCTCGATAGGTTCAGGCTCAATGTTTTCTCCACCCCGTAACACAATCGTATCTTTACTTCTTCCAACAATTGAAATCTCATTATTAATTGTTGCACACACTAAATCACCTGTCTTAAACCAACCATCTCTTGTCAAAACTTCCCTTGTTGTAGTGTCATCTTTAAAATAACCACTCATAACTTGAGGGGATCTGACCCAAAGCTCACCCTTTTCACCAGGAGATAAAGAATTACCATCATTACCGACTACTCTATATTCAATATCTGGAAACAAAGGCCCAACAGTGTTTGCAACAGGACTTTTAAGACGTCTCACACTTAAAACAGGTCCCGTTTCTGTAAGACCATAACCTTCAAGCACTAAAATACCTACAGCTTTGAAGAAATAATCAACATAATTTACCAACGCTCCTCCACCAGAAACACCAAACTCAAATCTTTTTCCAAGTGCTTTCTTTATTTTTCTAAAAACTAAAACATGTCCTAAAAATTTAAAAGGCAAAATCAAAATTAATCCAGCAAGACAAGCAACCTTTATAAAAATTAAAACTAAAAAATTGGGCTTCTTGTAAACAGGAACAAGTCCCAAAAATTTTTCCTTAAGCTTTATATAAAGAATTCCTATCTTTAGGAAAAGATTAAATAAAAATCTCTTTAAAAAAGACTCCGATACCCTTTTCATAATGCCAATCCTTATTCCTTCCCAAATTCTTGGAACAGAAATAATTGCATGAGGATTTAAAGCTGCAAAATCTTTAAGTAAAATGGGCCCAATAGGCTTTGAATAAGCAATTGCCATACCATTAAGAGCAACTATATATTCACAAGTTCTCTCAAATGAATGCCACAGAGGAAGAATAGATATCATTATTTTCCCTGGTTCAATTGTCGGTAAATAATCACCAACCCTATCTACTTGAAAAATAAAAGATTCATGACGAAGTACAACACCTTTTGGTAATCCTGTTGTTCCTGAAGTGTATATTATAGTAGCAATATCCTTTCCAGAAACTTTTTCAAGTTCAGAATCAAACATCTTAGGATTATCTTTTAAATAATCATACCCCAAACTCAATAATTTTTTATAAGAGATTATTGTAATATTTCCCAATTTATCCTCATAAAGTTTATCATCATCAATAACAACAACATGTTTAACAAATTTAAGCTCATGTTTTTTAGAAATGATTTTTTGAAGCTGTTTAGCATTCTCCACAAAGACAAAAATAGACTCAGAATGATTAATAATATAAACCAACTCATCTTCAGACGAATCATTACCCCTTGGAACATCAATACATCCTAAACTCATAACAGCAATATCAATAATTATCCACTCTTTTCTTGAATCAGAAATAAGAGCGACCCTATCACCTTTCTTAATTCCATAATGCAAAAGACCAGAACCAACACTCTTAACTTCATTCCAAAAATCAGAATATATCTGTCTCTTAAAATCTTTAGACTCATTTTCTTTATAAATAAAAATATCAAGATCACCATAAAGTCCCACAACTTCACTGAAACGCCTAGGTATAGTATCCAGCATAGATCCTCCTTAACTAATTTAACAAAAAGAGCAAAACACTAACAAAGATATTATAAAAACTATGAACAAAAATCGAATAATATATATTTTTATGTATTAAATATATATAAGACAAAACGCCCCCAAAAATTAATGCTAATAAAGATCCAATAAATCCATAATAAAAATGTCCATAAGCAAAGATAAAACTACTAAGAAAGGCTGCAATCAATGAAGTAATCCCTATCTGTTTAAGTTTGGTAATAATAAAAGCCCTGTAAAACAATTCTTCAACTCCTCCTATAAAAAGAGAAGTAATAACCATTAAATAAAGCGATTGCTTACTGCCTATATTCCACATAAAACCAGAGTTACCTAGTTCAATCCACTCTCGAACTGATTCTGGAAGACAATACAAAATAAAACAAAAAATAATCAATAGCAAAAAAATACAAATAAGCAACTTAACAAAAATTAAAAATGCTTGCCAAATAAAAATAGGATTAAATTCAGGAATAAAAAACTCATCTCTAAAATTATAAGAACTTGTTAATTTAGAAAAATACACAACAAAAAAAATTAAAAAAGTACTATACAACCAATAATAATAATGGTTTTTATCAAAACTCCAAAGATCAACATCAACACTGTCAAAAGGAGAAATACGGGTAACTATAAAATAGGATAATAGAATCTCCAAAAAAACATACTTTAAAGGGTATTTATTTGATAATGTCATAATAAATTATAGATATATAAATATAAAATTGTCAAATTTTGTGATAATTAATCTAAAACTGATTTGATAAATTTTGATATGCTTAAAATATACTTCTTAAAAAGAGATTTTCAGTGATTCTATTGTTTATAATAAGTGCATTAAATTTATTAACAAGATATTACTTAAGACTAAACCCAATATATTTAAATTTAATCTTAATATCAATTTTTTTAATAAAAAGAAATGCTCATTTGTCACTCACATTTATGATTAGTACAAGTTTTTTAGTCATTTTTGAAATTAGCCTAAATTTTAAAAGACTTGAGGATAATTTTTATCAAATAACAAATATTACCTATTTTGCAAAATATTCAAATACAAGGATTGAATCAATAGATGGATTTGGTAAAAAATATAAATTTATATTCAAAAATATTGAAAATAAATATAAAATCGGAGATATTGTCAAAATTCAAAATAATAAAATGCAACTTATCAAAAGACCCTTGCTAGTAAATATCAGAGAAAAATATAATAAACTAATAAATCGGTTTTTAAACTCAATTAGTACCAAATATTCTCACTTTTCAAAAGCGATTTTAACAAACAATAAATCAGATATAACAAAATATGAGAATAATTTATTTCAAAAAGCAGGTATATCACATATATTAGTGGTATCTGGCCTACATTTCTACCTAATTTATATTATTTTCTATTATCTACTCCTTATAATCAAAAATGAAAAACTAAAATATTTAATTCTAAGCACAATACTACTCAATTATCTAATCTTAACAGGATTTTCACCATCTACTCTAAGGGCATTCATCATGATAAAAACGCTTATAATTTACAAATCAACATATGGAAAAATCAATTTGCTTAGTACATTAGCAATTAGCTTTATAATAAATGCCATAATTTTACCATACACACTAAATTCAATAGGATTCAAGTTATCCTATCTTGCAGTACTTGGAATATCAATTTCCCTTGCTCTTAATCAAAGATATAATTTAAATAAACTCATATATCCAATTTTTACAACCCTTCTGATTCAAATTTCAACAGCTCCCATTTTTTATGTTAATGATCTCAACCTTCAACCAATCTCAATACTATCAAACCTAATAGTTACTCCCCTAATGCTAGTATTTTTAATAATAACAATATTAAGCTTAGGAAGCTACATAGTCAACGCACACTTATTTTTATTACTTGATCTAATGAACACTTATATCTTTAAGGCAATAAAAGAAACAGCCATTATCTTTAGCAAATTTCCAGTAATTCAAAATTATAACGTAAAAATATTTCTAGTCTTAAGTATTTTAACGATACTTTATATAATCTATAAATTAGAACAAGAAAAGAGATATCTCAACAAGAACATAAAACACCAATGATAATAATATGCTATATTTTTACTATCTATGAACATAAATTATAACAGCATAAACAGCATAAAACGTGCACTTGCAAGCAAAAATATAGCTCCACGAAAAATATGGGGACAGAATTATTTAATTAATGAGCATATAAGAGAAAAAATAATAGATACACTTGAAATTAAAGAAAATGAAAAAATTTGGGAAATAGGTCCAGGTCTTGGAGCAATGACAATTATTTTGCTGAAGAAAACAAATTTTCTGACAGTTTTTGAAATTGATCCTAAGTACTCAGAAATTTTAAATGAACAATTTGGACAACTTAAAAATTTCAAGCTAATAGAAGGTGATTTTTTAAAGACATATAAACAAGAAAAACAAAATATTAACAAAATATTTTCAAATTTACCTTATAACATTGCATCAAAAGTAATATCAATGATTATTGAAGATGGAATCTTAACGCACATGGTATTTACAGTACAAAAAGAACTGGCAGACAGAATGCTTGCAAAAGAAGGAAATAAAAATTACTCATCATTTACAGTACTAGTTCAATCACATTTTAATGTAATTAAAATAATGGATATTGATAAAAAAAATTTTTATCCAATTCCTAAAGTAAAATCAACAACTCTTAAACTCATTCCCTGCAAAAGAGTAATTAAAGACTTTAAAGCATTCAACAAGTTAGTCAGAACAGTATTTATAAATCGCAGAAAAAAATTAAAAAATACAATCATTAACTTTACCAAAGATGAGAGCATCCTTGAAAAAAACTTCTTAAAAAAATTTTTAGACAAAAGACCTGAAGAGATTTCTGTCAAAGAATTCATTACAATCTCAAACAAACTAACTACCAATCATCAAGGCACTCGTCAATACGATATCATCTAGAGAACATCCCCTTGAGAGATCACTAACAGGGTTTTTAAGTCCTTGCAAGAAAGGTCCATAAGCATTAGCAAAAGCCAATCTTTCAACAAGCTTATATCCAATATTACCAGACTCCAAACTAGGGAAAATAAGCACATTTGCAGCACCAGCAACCAAGGAACCACTGCACTTTTTCTCTGCAACACCTTTAACCAAAGCTGCATCAATCTGAAGTTCCCCATCAATAAGTAAGTCTGAGCATTTGCTTTTAACAAGCTCTAAAGCACATTTCACCTTCTCAACTTCCAAGGAATTAGCAGACCCCTTTGTAGAAAAGCTTAGAAGGGCTACCTTAGGCTCTGCATTAAAAATATTCTTAAATGAATTTGCACTCTGTATTGCAATTTCTGCAAGCTGAAGAGCATCAGGATTGATTATTACAGCACAATCAGCAAACATTAAAATTCCCTCATACCCAAAACAAGTCTCAAACCGACCAAGATCATTGCCAGTATCCATAATCATAAAAGAAGATATAAAATTAGTCTCTTCAAGTTTAGGAAGTATTTTAAACACACTTCTTAAAACTTTAGATGAAGACACTAAAGCACCACAAACACAAGTTTTAACTTCACCAAGTCTCACCATCATCATAGAAAAAGCAATTTCATCTAAAAGTTCTTCTTTAGCTTGTTTCAAAGTTAATTCCCTATTATGTTGTAAACTAAAATATTCATCTAAATATCTATTAAAATCTTTAAAAGAATTGGGATCTACAACTCTTACCATTTCTAAGATATCATTTCTAGAACCTGAAAGTTCTTTTAATCTCCTAAAAACATCATCTCTACGCCCAATAAGTACCACAAATCCTGCAAGTTTTTTCTTTAAAAGATCAATAGTTGTTTCTAAAATCCTAACATCAGTACTTTCAGGAAAAACTATACTGGCCTTATCTCCCTTTTCACTCACAATTTTTTTTGCTCTATCACATACATAATTTCTAAAATTAAAAGAACCCATATATCCTCCATATCACATTTATCATTAATAAAAGCATAAATTATTTAATAAACAAAATGAACAAAATAACCCATATTAGTATTAAAATATGAATATATACAACAAAAAAGGAAAAAATAAATCAAGTGAAGAAAAGAAACTTAATTACAGCTGCATTGCCATATGTTAACAACATACCTCACCTTGGTAACCTAGTACAAGTATTATCAGCAGATGCTTTTGCACGATATTCAAGAATGATGGATATAGATACGCTTTATGTCTGTGGAACAGATGAATACGGTACAGCCACAGAAACTAAAGCTTTAATTGAAAAAACTACCCCTGAAGAACTCTGCAACAGATATTATGAAATACACAAATCAATTTATGAATGGTTTAATATTAAATTTGACATTTTTGGACGCACAACCAACAAATACCACAAAGAAACTGTACAAGATTTATTCTTAAAACTAGAAAGAAATGGCTATATCACAGATAAAGAAAGTGAACAATTTTTTTGCCAACAAGATCAAATGTTTTTAGCCGACAGATATGTAACAGGAGAATGCCCAAAGTGTGGAAATAATGCAAAAGGAGATCAGTGTGAAAATTGTTCTAAATTATTAGCTCCAACCGACTTAATAAACCCAAAATGTATAATTTGCAAAAATATTCCCATTATAAAGACAACTAAACATCTCTACATTGACTTACCAAAGATAAAAAATGAACTTACACATTGGATGCAAACAACCGAACACAATACAAACTGGCATACCAATGCAATTAAAACAACAAATGCATTCTTAAGAGATGGTCTTAAAGAAAGAGCAATAACAAGAGATTTAAAATGGGGCATACCAGTACCCAAAAAAGAATATGAAAATAAAGTATTTTATGTGTGGTTTGACGCACCAATCGGATATATATCAATTACAAAAGAAAATTCAAAAGACTGGGAATCTTGGTGGAAAAATAACGAAGAAACTAATTTAGTACAATTTATTGGAAAAGACAATATCCTATTTCACACAGTAATATTTCCTGCCATCAAGCTTGGAAGCAAAGAAAACTGGACAATGTTAGGCAAACTAGCCTCAAGCGAATATTTAAACTATGAACACTTAAAATTTTCAAAATCTGCAGGAATTGGAATATTTGGAAACGATGTCATTACCACTGGCATATCTGCTGACATTTGGCGATTTTACATATATTACAACAGACCTGAAAAATCTGATTTTCAATTTATGTGGGACGACTTTATGGAAAGAGTAAACAGTGAACTTATTGGAAATTTCTCAAACCTTGTTAACCGAGTATTAACATTTTATAAAAAATTTTTTGGAGACAAAATAGACACAATAAAGATAAAAGAAGATTTCTGGAAAGAAATCAATCTTAAATATGATAAAACTTTAAATTTATTCAAACAAATAGAACTAAAATCAGCTCTAAAAGAGATTCTTGATATATCAAGAATAGGTAATAAAATATTTCAAGATAAAGAACCGTGGAAAACAAAGGACAGTACACCTAAAAAAACAAAAGAGCTATTATTAAACCTAATATATTTAATAAGGGATCTATCCATCTTAATCTCACCATTTATACCACACACAAGTGACAAAATAAGAAGATTCTTTGGAGAAAGTTATGAAATTTCCAACAAATTTTTAGGAACAAATTTAGGTCTAAATACAATTCAGTTTACAGAAGTATTATTTACAAAGCTAGAAAAGGAATTAATTGATAGTTTAAAATTAAAATATTCAGGGGGCAAAAATATGCAAGATGAACAAACAGAAAATCCAATAAATTTATTTAGCGAAAAAGTATGCTTGAAAGTTGTACAAATAAAAACAATAGAGAGAAATCCAGATGCAGAAAAGCTATTCATTTTAAAGCTTGATGACGGGACTCCTGACGGAAAACAAATTGTAAGCAGTTTGGCAGATTATTACAAAGAAGAAGAACTAATTGAAAAACACATAATAATAGTTGACAATTTAAAACCTGCCAAATTTAGAGGGATCAAATCTGAAGGAATGTTAATTGCAACTGAAGATGGAAATAAAAATTTTAAAGTAATAATTGTAGAAGATTTTAAAGATAATCCCATCCCTGGAGAGCGAATAATACTTGAGAGTGATAGTGATAAGAAATTAAAATTACCATCAAAGATCAGCATAGATAAATTTCTTAAAACTCAAATTGTAGCAGAAAATGGGGAACTTAAAGTAAACGGTACTAACCTTATACTAGAACATTCCAAAGAAAAAATACTATCTAGGGAAATTCCAAATGGAAAAGTATATTAAGTCTCAAATCAAGAAAAACCAATGAATATTAAAAAAATCGAAATAGAAAACTTAAATGAAAATTACCTTCAAAGCAAACTATGGACAACTGTAAAAAAAGTTTCAAGCAATAAAAGTCCATGGAAAGCCATAGCATTTAGTAATAATCATTTCAACAAAATTCTTGTGATGCAAAGAAAGATCTTTGGAAAATTTTACTTAAGCTACATCGCTCATCCAGAATTTTCAAATAAGAAAATCGAAGAAATTAATGTAGACGAGATCGATACTCAAATCAAAAATTTTAGTGAAAAAATAAGGCAATATTTACATAAGAATACCATATTCGTACGATATGATTTAATGTTTTATACTTCAAGAGGCTTAAAAGAAGATTATATACCACTAAAACTTAAATTTAAAAACCTACAAAAATCATTCGATGACATACAACCAGCAAATACAACAATACTAAATTTGAATGACTCATTAGATGCCATTAAAGCTAAAATGAAAAAGAAAACCAGATATAACATAAATCTTAGTAGCAAAAAAAACATAAAAGTTATAATAGATGATGACTTTAAATATTTTGATGAATTTTACGCACTTCATAAAGAGACAGCCCAAAGGGACAAATTTGCCACTCACTCAAAAGACTATATAAGAAATCTAATACAAGCTTTCAGAGAAGATAAAAATTCCAAAATCAAACTAATAATTGCACTATATAATGAACAACTAATATCTGGTATCATTGTTGGTATATATAAAGATAAGGCCACATATCTTTATGGTGCTTCAAGCAGAGAAAATAGACATCTAATGCCAAATTATGCAGTGCAATTTAAGACAATACAAATACTACAAAGTCTTTCAATAAAAGAATACGATCTTTTAGGAATTCCTCCAAAATCTGATACAAAACACCCTCTATTTGGTCTCTTTCAATTCAAAACTGGATTTGGAGGAAAAATTATCCACAGAATTGGATGTTATGACTTTGTGTACAAAAAATTTTTATATAAAGTTTACAGCATTCTTGAAATACTAAGATACATTTACTATAAAATTATTAAAAAAAGATTTTAAGCCATAACATTCACTAAATTTTTAAATTGAAGTCCTCTATCAAATTCATTCTTAAAAAGTCCAAAAGAAGCACTGGCTGGAGAAAATAAAACTATATCATTATGAATAGAAATTTTTTTAGCATAACAAACACACTCTTCTAAAGAAGGAAAGATAAAATAATTAATATTATTATCTTCTAAAAATTTAATAATTTTTAAAGTAGCACTTCCTCTTAACAAAATCCAAGTTTTAACCATTCTTAAAATCTCACCAAAAATTGCAAAATTAAGCTCTTTATCAGTTCCACCAGTAATAAGATTAATCAATCCTCCGTAAGCTCTTAAACTTTTAACAGACAAAACTGTAGAATCAGGAATTGTTGACGCCGTATCATTATAGTATTTAACACCTTCAAATTCTCTTACAAATTCTAATCTATGCTCAATGCCATCAAAATCAGTCACAATCTTAGATGCAACACTCAAATCCAAGCCTAAATAACTTGCAATAAAAACAGTAATCATTTTAGAGATCAATAACACAATCCTTGACTCACTAAGAGTACCAACTACTTTGTTATTTAAATAAATTTTGCCCTTTTTAAAATAAAAAATATCATTTTCAAAATTTAAAGGCACAGTTTCTGCAAATAAAATGATCTTAATCTTAGATTTAAATCTAGAAAAATAATTATAATAAGCTTGATCTTGAGAGATCAAAATTCCCGAATTTTGATTTATAAAAATTCTTGACTTATCTTCTATATAGCTATCAAAATTTGAATAATAATTTTGATGATCAGAGTAAATATTTGTAATAATGCTAATTATAGGACATAAATTCCTAAGATCATGCAATTGCCAAGAAGAAAGCTCTAAAATAATAGGCGATACTCCATCAAGATCATCTAAAAAGCTTAAAGGAGATACCCCAATATTACCCCCAAGCTTAGAATTTGGATACTTAATAACTAAAACCTTATGCAAAAGAGATGCAAGTGTCGATTTTCCCTTAGTCCCTGTAATAGCAATTATTGGATTTTGATTAAACATTAAAAATAAACTAATATCAGTCTCAACCCTTTTTGCAAGTTTTAAATATTCATTATCAAAACTTACACCAGGATTTTTAATAACAATATCTGCTCTCTTAAAATCATCCTCATCATGATATCCTAAAACATATCGAATTTTATCTCTGAACTGTTTCAAGGCCTCAATGCTTGAGATTAACTCTAACTCATTCTTTAAATCAGTAATTACCAAATTACCACCATGTTTTAACAAAAATTTTGCAACAGCCAGACCTCCTCCATGAAGCCCTAAGCCCATAATCAAAAAATTTTTACCTCTTATCTCATCTAAATACACAGCACAAGTATTATAACAAAATAATTAACCTGTTTTAATAGATTTAATCCACTTCATACTATAAAAATAAGGCAGAGAAATACCAAACTTAATTACATCTTCAAGGGTTGGAATAAAAACAATAAGTTCAAATGGAGTTTGAGTATAATTTGCCAAAAAATATGCAACAGGAATTGTATAAATGAAAGTCACAGAACATTCCATAATAGCCCCAAACTTTGGAGCTGCACCTGCTCGGAAAAACCCAAATAAATATTGAAACGCAAGGGAAGTAAAAAAAGCTGAAATAGCATAATATCTTAGCATAACTCCCATAAGATCTGCATGCTCTAATTTATAAAAAATATGGGACACTATAAATGATAAAGCAAATATTATAAGAGAAGTCAAAAAAGCCAAAACAAAACCTATTTTACCCAGATATACTGCAACAGACATTATTTCCCTTTTATTATTATTCATCTCATGCCCCATCACAATATTAACAGCAAAGCAAAAAGCATAAGTTATATTAAGACCGATAAAATAAGTAGAAAAAGTTATACTATAAGCTGCATATTTAACCGTATCAATTCTTGAAAAGATTGCAATTAAACCAAAATATCCCAAATACCAAATAAAATCATTTAAGAAAATTGGAACAAAAACCTTAATTAGCTCAGAAAATATCACAGGATTGATTTTTAGATTTTTAATCTTAAGGTAAAAATGTGAATTTATATTGAAAACAGTATAAAGGAGATAAAAAACAAGCTCAATTAATCTAACCAATGTAGTTGCAATAGCAGCACCAATTACCCCCATACTAAATACAAAAATAAATAAATAGTTAAAAACCACATTTAAAATAACTGAAATAATAGAAGTAGCAATTTGAATCTTGGTTATTTTAACAACTTTCAGTGAATTAGCAATAATTCCCTTAACAACTGCAAATATAAAAGAATAAACAGCAATATTAAGATAAGATACTCCATAAGAGATAGCTACTGGGTCATCAGATAACAACCCAAGAACAAAATATGAATAAAATAATGAAATTACTATAAATAAAAAGGAAAAAAATAAAAGAATTAAAATGCTGATAAAAAACGTATTTTTAAAATTATCAATATCACCTTGGGCATACTGCCTTGTTGCCAATATATTATAAGCTCCCATTACGGTAAAGGCAATAGTACTAAAGAGTTCAAATAATTTATTTGCAAGAGAAACTCCAACAACAGGATAATCACCAAGGTAAGACACCATAATATTATCTGTCAATGCAACAACATTAAATAAAAAGAATTCAATGGCTGTTGGAACCGCAATATTTAAAATATCTTGATACACACTGCTTTTCTTGGATTTGCTTAATGAATACATAACCTCCTCCTAAACATAAAAACAGCAAGTTTTCAAATTATCAAAAAAAACAGACAAATTCAACTTAAACAAATACACTATAAAAAAGTAGCGGGAATTCCTTTATTAAATAAAATCAAAATGAACTTTAAATGCATGCTCATACAATATCCTAATTGTCATTATAATATATTTTAAAAATTAAGTCAGTTCCCCATAATAAATGTCCTTTATCCAATTATTTTTAAAAAACTCTATTAAAATAAATATATTTTTAAAGATCTCTTCAAGATTGACAATAAAAACTATTAATGGAAATATAAAATTTGTAAAGAAAACTAAAAAATAAGCAACTGGAAATATATAAAAAACAATAATTCCCACCTCAATAAAAAAACAAATATTAAGAATTCCACTGGCTTTAAAAACATCAACAAGTGTCTGAGCTGTAAAATCCTTAAAAAACAATAATACTTGCAAAAATAGAGATAAAAATGCTAACAAATTCAGAAGAATCCAAATTACTAAAAATAATAGGAACAATTTTAGATGTTAAGCAAAGAATAAAGGTCACAAAAAATCTCAAAATAACTCCAACAACTGCCAAAAATATTCCCAATGCTCTAAACCCGTTCCTTATCTTACAATCAAATACCCAATAATAACCCCAGTTACAACTCCCATCCCATGCATCACAACAAAGTATAAATCTAAATATTAAACGCTTACTGTAAAAGATATATATTCACTACTTCCAAGCCGAACATAAAAAGCATGCAAAATAGTTATGCTTAAAACCCAACAGATTTCATGTAAAAAAACTGGAATCAATATCTTTAAATAAGCCACTTTAAAACTCTTTGACACAAAGGAATCACTTACTTTAAGATCTTAATAAGATTTTACATTCAAAAGATTATAAAAAAATAAAAGACAAATTCACTAATCCTAGCAAGCAAAGTAGTACAAACAGCCCCTCTTATTCCCATATTAAACCCAAAAATTAAGATATAATTTAAATAATATTCATTAATACAAGAAATATAACAACAACTAAAGGTAGTTTTATATCCTTAACACTCTTAAAACCCATGGTAGATAAAAAAATAAGACATAAAAATGCAAAAAACAGAAACAATTTTTAAATAATCCATTCCAAAATTTAAAGACTCGTTTTCTTCTATGAATAGTTTAATAAGCTCCTTTGAAAAAACAAAGGACATACAAAAAATAATCTCAATAGTAACTCCAATTATTAAAGCATAAGCAATGCCTGTTAACATGTGTAAATTTTCCATTAGAAAATGCTTGAGAAGCATAAGCACTAAGCGTAGTACCCAATGCAAATATAACAATAAAATAAAGAAAAGTTATCCTATTAGCAAGAAAAGTCCCTGTAACTTGCACAGATCCTAAATAAGCAATCATATAATTATCAAAAAATGTTCCAATTGAAATAAAAAAGACTAAAAAACTCTAGAAATAGCCAATTCCAATAATTTTCCTAATATTTAACGATAATTGTTAAACTTTATCAGCATATCTTATCTAGATTATCACTCTTATAAATAAAAATTATTCACACAATAAAAACAAATTATTATATATATAATATAATTACATTTTTATGAGAGCATTAAATATATTTTCAATAATACTATTAGTTAATAACTTAACTTTACAAACAAACACAATATCAAGAGAAGACCTAAAAAGGTTATTTAAAACTATAAAAATTTTAGATAAGTCTTATCAAAAACAAATAAAAGAAAAACCTATTCAATTTATAAAAGAACTCAAACCACTACTTGAAGCTGAAAAGAATGACCTCTTAATATTTGTAAACAAAAAAATTCCAATTCCTAAGGGATACAACCCAACTGATTTAGTTTATTTGAAAGATTTCAAAGAATTAAAAAATATTGGAAAAAAAAGCTTAAAGTTAAGAAAAATATTAATAAACGACTTAACTAATCTTATAAAGGCAGGAAGAGAAAATGGCTTACAAATAAAAATAGTGTCAGCATACAGAACAAGAGAATATCAAAAATTTTTATTTGAACATAATGTAAAAACTTACGGACTTAAGCTAGCAAAAATCCAATCAGCAATTCCTGATCACTCACAACACCAACTAGGAACAACCATAGATTTCATCCAAATAGATGATAATTTACTAAATACAAAATCGGGTAAATGGCTTTATGAGAATTCACTCAAGCATGGATTCTCATTATCGTATCCAAAGGATCATGAAATAGAAACTGGTTATAAATCAGAGCCTTGGCATTACATGTATATTGGTAAACAAGCATGCATTTTGCAAAAAAAATACTTCAACAATTTACAGTATAAACTTCTCAAGTTTTGGAATGAACATAAAAAAGAAATTTCAAATTTAATTCAAAAATATACAAACTAATATTAATTATCTCTATTAACAAATCTTAAATATGAGACTAAAAGACTATCTAGTAATTCAATATCTGCTTTATCATAAAAAGCCTTATTTAAAAAAAACATATTAAGTTCTTCTCTAATCAAACTTATAATTTCTTTATCTTCAACAAAATCAGCTATCTTAAGTTTCAAATAACCAGTTTGCTCAAGACCAAATAAATTTCCAGGACCTCTTAATTTAAGATCTTCTTCTGCTATTTTAAAACCATCTATATTCTCCTTTATAGTTTTAAGTCTAAATCTTCCCGCTTCTGTTAAAGGTTCCTTATAAAGTAAAAACAAAAAAGACTTTAAGCTACCCCTACCAACACGCCCTCTAATCTGATGCAAAGCAGAAAGTCCAAAACGCTCAGCATGCTCTACTACGATGCAAGTTGCATTTAAACAATCAATACCAACTTCAATAACACTTGTTGAAACTAAAATATCTATTTTTTTCAAATAAAAATCACGCATAATTTCTTCTTTAACATGAGATTCAAGCTTAGAATGAACCATTGCAACAGAATATTCAACAAAAATATTCTTAAGATTTAAACACATACTAGTAACATCTTTTAAATTAAACTTCTCTGAAGATGTTATTAGAGGATAAACAAAATAGACCTGATGTCCTTTTCCAAGCTCATTTTTTAAAAATTCATATACCTTATTCTCATTGCCATGTTTTGCTAAATAAGTAGTAACAGGTCTTCGGCCTGCAGGACCTCTCTTAATTAAAGATACCTCAAGATCACCAAAGAGAGTCAAAGCTAAGCTTCTAGGAATAGGAGTTGCTGACATTAAAAGCATATCAACTTCTTTTCCCTTATTTTTAAGCCTCTCTCTCTGCTCAACACCAAATTTATGCTGTTCATCAATAATAACATAAGCTAATTTTTTAAATTTTGTTCTTTGAGAAAAGATAGCATGAGTCCCAATTACTAAACTACACGTGCCACTTTGAATTTTTTCTAAAACATCATTTCTATCTTTCGTTTTCAAACTACCAGTCAAAAGAGCTATTGAAATATTAAAATCTTTTAACATATTTGATAGATTATTATAATGTTGACGTGCCAAAAGATCAGTAGGTACCATCAATGCAACTTGATATCCAGCTTCAATTAAAGGAATACTAGAGAGAAACGCAACAAGAGTCTTGCCACTTCCAACATCACCTTGCAATAATCTATTCATTGGCTTATTACTTTTAAGATCATCAATTATTTCATTAATTACAACTTCCTGATCTTTTGTAAGCCTAAATGGCAATTTTAAAACAACTTGATCAAGCAAATTCATAGGTAGATGCTTTTCTTCTCTTAAAAAAACCAAAGAATTTTTCCCTCTTGAAAAAAACTGAAGCAAAAAAATTTCTCTATAAATCAAAGTCTTTTTTGCTCTTTCAAGCATTTCAAGAGAAGTTGGAAAATGAATTTCATTTAAAGCTTCATGAATGGACAATAATGAATACTTATTTATCAAAAAACCAGGGATGTCTGAATTCCCAAACTTTAAAAAATAAATAAGAGCTTCTCTTACATAAGACGACATCTTTTTAGAAGTCAGTCCTTCACCAAGAGAATAAACTGGCATAATTTTTTTAAATCTTTCAGGATTATAACTAAACACTTCACTATCAAAATTAGAACAAGTCCACATTTGAGTATAATCATTGTAATTAAATTTAGAATAAATATAGAATTTTTGACCTACCTTAAAAACCCCTTCTAAAAATCCCCGATTAAAAAGAAGAATTTCAAATATTTCATTATTTTCACTCTGAGCTATAATTTTTAAATTTTTCTTAGAATTACTCCCAAAATTTCTACGTTCCAAAACAACAAAAACTGTCATGAGTTCACAATTTCTCACATCCAGTGGATCTGGAAAAGTTTTTATATTTTGACGATCTTCATATTTTTTAGGAAAATATTCTATAAGTTCTTTGATATTTGTAATGTTAAGATTATGTAATCTATCAATTCCCTTATTACCAAGACCACTTATACCCTGTAAATCATATTGAAATTCATGTAAAAACATGAACAATCCCTAAAATGGCAAATAAAAGCCTAAAATACTAATAGCCCATATAACTTGCTCACAAATAATTATAAATGCCAACAACAATGCTCCTGCCACAATTAAATTAATTGTATAAGACATATTTTTATCTGTAACCGTATTGCTTATCTTAACAGACAATGGCATTAAAAATGAATCAACACTTCTCATGAAATCAGTACCATCAAATAAGTGCAAAAATAAAAATATTAATCTCAAAACAAAGAAAAAGATAAGAGCAAAAAAAACACTTCTCAATATTCCCCAAACCTCAATAATAAACAATATAACAAATGTAGAAAGTTTATAATCACCATAAGATAACATTTTCTCAACTATTGAAAGAGTAATTAAAGCTGCAATTGGTGAAAAATCATATATACCAAACCGAAAAAATTGAATCCTCCTAAAAATAGATAAAAATGGTTCTGTTGAATTATATATAAATCTAAAAAAAGCACTAGTATTAATTCCTGAAGATACAAGCCAACTAAGAAAAATTCTAATCAAAATTAAAATTCTATAAATGTTTAAAAACACAATTAAAGTCTCTATTATCACAACTAATCCTCCTAATCAAACCAAACATCCTCCACTATTTTATGACATCTTAACTCATTAAGTTTAAACTCATCAGGCTTAAAATTTAAGGTCAAATCCATTTTAAGTTTCAAGCTTTTATCATCATTTTTTAAATAAAGATAAACATGTGAAAACCCAGTATTATCCTCAAGATTAAAGATTTCATCCTTTAGAGAATAAAGAAGATGAGAATCACCCAGTCTTTCATCAGAAAATTTAATATGAAGATTATTAATCTTATTCACATTATTTACAGAAATTTCTTCAATACTTAAAACTTTGTCAACAATTATTGAAAATTTATCTCTTTCAAATCTAAGCTTACCTATAACACCAATCACATCACCTTCAATTAATAAATGATTATATTTTTCATAATTTTCAGCAAAAACTATAATGTCCATCTCACCTTTAAAATCTTCAATAACTCCAAAAGCCATCCTAGCATTATTTCTCTTAGTACGAATAACCCTTACCGCATTCAGACTGCCAGCAAATTTAACAGTAGTATCTTTTTTAACAGCAAGATCCTCTAAAACATTAAAGTTTGTAAAGTGTTCTAGTTCAGGTTTATAATGGTCAAGAGGATGCCCAGATACATAAAAACCTAAAAGCTCTCTCTCAAATCTTAAAAGTTCAGGATAAGAATATTCCTCAAATATATGATAATTAAAACTCTGCTGAATAGCGTCTTGAGAGCCAAATAAACTATTCTGGCCAAGTTTTTTATCATTCCTATCTTTTATTACAAAATTTATTAATTTATCAAGATTTTCAAAAAGTGTTTTTCTATTTTGACCAAGACTGTCAAAAAGTCCAGACTTTATTGCGGCCTCAAGAAATTTTTTATTTATAACCTTATCATCCACTCTTCTAACAAAGTCTTCAAAAGATTTATATTCCCCATTTTTTTGCCTCTCAGTAATTATAAGATCAACTATCATCCCCCCGATATTCTTAATCCCATTAAGACCATAAGAAATATTCAATCCCACTACACTAAATTCTTTAAAAGACTGATTTATATCGGGTTTTAAAACATTGATCCCCATCGATTTCGCTTCTTCAATATAATAAGACAGCTTTTCAGTATTATTAATCTCATTTGTCAAGTTGGCAGCCATAAAATTCTCAGGATAATTGGCCTTAAGATATGCTGTTTGATAAGCTATTAAAGAATACGCAGCTGCATGAGATTTATTAAAGCCATAACCAGCAAAGGGTTTTAAAAGCTCAAATATATCATTTGCAAGAACTTCATCATAACCCTTACTAAGAGCACCTTTTATAAAGTCAACCTTCATTTTATTCATCTCATCTTCTTTCTTCTTTCCCATTGCACGTCTTAAAATATCTGCTTTCCCAAGAGAAAATCCACCAATAATCCTTGCAACTTCCATTACCTGTTCTTGATAAACAATAACTCCATAAGTTGGCTTTAAAACTTCTTTTAAATCTGGATGAGGATATCTAATCCGCTTAGTTCCTGTCTTAGCCGAAATAAATTGAGGTATAAACTGCATAGGACCTGGTCGATAAAGTGCATTTAAAGCAATCAAATCTTCAATACTGTCAGGTTTTGCTTCTTTTAAAACTTGCTGCATACCTTCAGATTCAAATTGAAAAACAGATGCACTACGTCCCTCAGAAAGCATTTTGAAAGTCTTAACATCACTATCAGAAATATTAGCAATGCTAAAATTAGGATTAGTAATCCTAATAAGATTTTCTGCATTCTTTATTAAAGTCAATGTCTTAAGTCCAAGAAAATCCATCTTTACAAGACCACAATCCTCTAACAAGTCCATGGTATACTGTGTAGAAACTGTGTTTTGCTTATAATCCTTATAAAGTGGAACATAATCTGTTAAAGGAGTTCTAGAAATCACAATACCTGCCGCATGAGTTGAGACATATCGATTCATGCCTTCAAGAACAAGCGCCGCTTCCATCAACTCATTATAAACAGCTCCCTTATTTAAATATGCCTTTAAAGCTTTATCTTTGAAAACTTCTCTTAAGGAAACTTTTGGACCATCGGGAATAAGCTTAGTTAATTCATTAGACTCTGCAAAAGGAATATCTAGCACTCTGCCCACATCTTTAAATACAGCCTTAGGTTTTAAAGTTCCAAAAGTAATTATCTGTGCAACCTTATCCTCACCATATTTTCTTGTAACATACTTTATAACTTCATCTCTACCTTCAAAGCAAAAATCAATATCAAAATCAGGCATAGATACACGTTCAGGATTTAAAAATCTCTCAAAAAGTAGATTATATTTCAAAGGATCAATATCAGTAATTCTAAGAGCATATGCAACAATAGAACCAGCTCCAGAGCCACGCCCAGGACCAACAGGAATATCATTATCATGTGCAAATTTTATAAAATCCCAAACAATTAAAAAATACGCCTCAAATCCCATCTTGATAATTGTTGAGAGCTCATAAAAAGCACGCTCTTTAATGCTATCAGTTACATTTGCATATCTAAACTTCAAACCTTCAAGTGTTAAATGCTCTAAATATTGACTAAGAGTATCAAACTCACTAGGTACTTGATATTCAGGAAAAATAGGGCCTGGAAATTTAATCTCAAACTCATCACATTTTTCAGCAATTTTTAAAGTATTTGCTAAAGCCCCTGGCAAATCCCTAAAGAGTTTACACATCTCCTCTTGAGTTTTAAGATAAAACTCATTAGTCTCCATTTTAAGTCTATTAGGATCACTTCTCTTAGCACCCGTTCCAATGCAGACAATAATATCTTGAGCTGTTGCATCTTCTTTATTCACATAGTGAGAATCATTAGACACAGTTAGTGAAACATTAAGCTCTCTAGAATAAGCAATTAATTTTTCATTAACTATATCCTGTTGTTTAATCCCATGACGCTGAAGTTCAAGATAAAAATCATCACCAAAGACACTCTTAAACCAAAGAATTTCATTCTTTGCATCATCAAATTTATTTGCAAGAATTAATTGAGGAATGATCCCACCAATACATGCAGACGTACAAATAAGTCCTTCTGAATATTTTTCAATATCTTCCTTATCAATCCTTGGACGATAATAAAATCCATCAAGATAAGAAATACTTGTCAATTTCAATAAATTCTTATAGCCTAATTCATTCTTTGCAAGAAAAATTAAATGATAATAAGGTCTTCCAAATTCATCATTCTTTTTTATATGCTTTGAAGTACTTGACATGTAAGCTTCCATACCAATGATGGGTTTTATTCCTGCCCCTTTTGCTTCTCTATAAAACTTCATAGCACCAAAAAGATTGCCATGATCTGTTAATGCAATATGGGACATATTACATTTTTTAGCCTTTGTCACAATATCTGTAATCTTGGCCGCTCCATCTAAAAGAGAATAATCTGAATGTACATGTAAATGAACAAACTTAACTTGTAAACCCATACTTACACTTATTTTATCACAATAAAACTTGACTTTTAATAGATATATCTTAACCTAAACCAAAACATTAAATATAATAAACCTTTAAATATTAAACTTAAACCACTTAAAAAATAAGATTAAAAAGAATAATGAATTATAAAATTATGCAAAAATACTAATACCCTGATCTTCAGATTCAACCACTATTTTTTTAACAGATTCAAGTTTACTAACAATTTCATCTGATAAACCTTCAGCTTGTACCAACAAATCCTTTGCGCGCTTCAAATCGATATCATTAGCACTATCTTGTGCAAATACTTTTACTATCTCAACAACAAGTTTATGTATATTTAAATAACAAGAATAAATATCTTTCCAAACTGCTCTAACTTTGAAAGCTCTTGGAATAAGTCCCTTATAAAATAATCCAAATCCATGTTTCATAGGATCAGTTTGAATGGGCATGCTCTTTTGATTTTCAACAATTGTTCTTACAATACTCATCCAAGACATCTGTTCTGAAATGCTAAATTCCAATTCTTTTAAAAATTCATCATTAGAATACATAAAAATTTCAGAACTAGACAAAGAATCACAATTCCTTGCTAAATAAGAAATACTAGCCTCAACATTCTCAAGCTCACTAACTAACGTTGAAAATTCATTTTGCTGACTAACAAAATGTTTAAATAAATCTCCAAGAGAGATAAGCTCTTCAATCAAATTTAAGAAAAAATTATCAATATCTAATTGTAATTCCTTAATATTTTTAGAAATTAAATCCTTAGATACTTGTTCAATTTCTTTAACAGAAATCATACTCATAACATTCTTTGCCTGATCTGAGAGCCGTTTAATCTCATCAGCAACAACAGAAAACCCTTTCCCATACTCTTTTGCTCTTGCTGCTTCAAGCTTAGCATTAAGAGAAATCATATTAGTTGCACCTAAAAAACTATTGATAGTCTCCAAACTTCCTTGCACACCTACAATAACAGCACTAACCTTTTTCAATTTTTCTTCATTATTCTTCTCAATATCTTCAAAAATAACACTCACTTGACTACGGGCATTATTTGTCTTCTCAATAAACGACTCAAAGAGCTTATCAATATTCTCAAAGTTAAAGAATAAGTTTTTATATAAAAATTCAATACGAACTAATACATTACTAATAGAAGACCTAGCATGATAAAAACCTTGTATCATCTCTTTAACAGACACCTTATATTCACACAAATTTAAAGATTGATTATCATCTTCTATATTTTTAAAAGATTCGTCCTTAAATGAATTAGATATATCAGATTTTTTCTTACCAAAAAACGAAAATTTATACATGAAAAGATTTTACCACAAAAAATAATTTTCTAACAACATAAAAACAACTTAATTTAATGATCTTTTAAAAGATAATAAATTAAAAGACACACTTACAAAAATATTTTAACACGAACTTTTAAAATTAAATTTAATATATATCTAAATTAGATTTTCCATATCTCAAATTAAATTGCATATATTAAAAAATAACAAATTTTACTTACTTTTAACTAAAGAATATCTACCGTGTAATTTACTATACTCAAATAAAACATCTTCATAAGAGAAAAATTTCATAAAAATATTAATAAAATTTTCCAACTTCTCTTTAATCACTGGCAAATAAAAATCATTATCAAGTTTAAAAATATCATCTGCATCTAATATAATTAAGTCTTCATCTTGCTTTAAAATAGTTCTTTTGGGTTGCCAAAAAATAACATTAATCTTACCACTTCGAATCACAAACCGCTTAAGTTCATACTCAAGATCAACATGCTCTGCTCTTGCCTCAATAATACCAGTAATAACACACCTCTCATAATCTAATCTCTTAATAAGCACTGCATCTGTAAGTATGCCTTTCCCTGAAATATCAAGGGGAAATTGTTCTTCAATTTCATATTGTTTATTAAATGGCAGATTAGCTATCTTTCTTAAAAGATTAAGAAGTATATACTTTTTACTCATATTTCTATTACTTGGTCTAAGACAAGGTATTTTCATTCTATATTTAAGCTCATCAAAGAAATATTTAACTAACCTTTTCATCGAAATCGCCTTTTTAATATCACTTTCCTTCATCTTATCCCCCTAACAAAATATCTTAAAAGAATTCACATACCAACTATACTAAATATATGAAATACATTAAATAATCCAATCAAAATAAAATGACTTGAAATCAAAGACATGCTTTTACTAAACCTACAAAAAGCTTAGACGGATTTTCCAGTCTTGTAATAAGCTCAGGATGAAATTGACAAGCCACAAAAAACTTATTCTTTGGTATTTCCATTATTTTCACTATCCGAAAATCGTCAGAAAATCCAGACACAATAAATCCATGATTATTAAACGAATCAAGATAATCATTATTAACTTCATACCTATGCCTAAATCTTTCAACGATCATCTCACTTCCATAAAGTTTAAAAACAAGTGTATCTTTCTTTAATAAAACAGGATAGCCTCCAAGTCGCATTGTAGCACCCTTATCTTTAAGTTCCTTTTGCTCAGGCAATAAGTGAATAACAGGGGTTATAGAACTGCATATAGAATTACCTTCAGACAAAATCTCTTCAGTATCAGCATCAAATATTCCACAAACATTACGTGCAAACTCAATTACTGCAAGTTGCATGCCAAGACAAATACCAAGAAAAGGAATATTATTCTCACGAGCATATTTAATTGCACGAATCTTACCTGCATATCCTCTCCCTCCAAATCCACCAGGTACTACTACACCATCTATACCCTTTAACATCCCTTCATCAAAATTAGTACTATCAATTACAGTTGTTTTAACTAAAATATCTAAATTAGCAGACACATGGATTAAAGACTCAAATATTGATGCATAAGAATCACCAAGCTCAGTATATTTACCACAAATAGCAATATTTACAATCCTTTGAGGAGAGACAAGATTCCTCTTTATTATCCCTACTAATCGCTCAAGCCCATCCACCTTGGGCTTAACATTTATTTTTAACTTTGAACCCAAAATTTCGTGTAATCCCTGTTTATAAAAAGATATGGGTATTTCATAAATAGTTGAAACATCAGTATTATCAATAATGGATGAAGTATCAACATTACAAAACATTGCTATTTTTTGTCTCATCTGTTTTGTTAATAGTTGAGAACTTCTTGCTATAATTAAATCTGGAAAAATTCCAGCTTTATTTAAAGTTTTTACACTTTGCTGAGTAGGCTTAGACTTTTGCTCATTTATTCCAACAGGACTTGGAATATAAGTTAAGTGTACAAAAGCAATATTATCACTCCCAATCTCATATCTTATCTGTCTCATTGTTTCAATAAACAAAATATTTTCCATATCCCCTACAGTACCACCAATCTCAATTACTAAAAGTTCACTGCTCTCTTCTTTGGCAATTTTAAAAATTGTCTCCCTAATCTCATCTGTAACATGGGGAATAAGCTGTACAGTTCTCCCTAAATATTTCCCATGCCTCTCATTTTCAAGAATATTCTTATATATTTTTCCCATAGTAATATTCCAATTAGACTTAGAATTCAGATTTAAAAATCTCTCATAATGACCAAAATCCATGTCAACCTCTCCACCATCATCAAGAACAAAAACCTCTCCATGCTCAACAGGATTTATAGTACCAGGATCAGTATTTAGATAACCATCGCATTTAATTGGTGTTATCTTCAAATCATCCTTAAATAACCGTGCGATACTTGCAGATGTAACTCCTTTACCTATTCCAGAAATCACACCACCTGTTACCACCAAAATTTTTAAATTATCTATCATCAAAATCCTCCAAAAAAAATAAGTTCAAACTACCAATACCAATGATAAAAAATCATTTTAATCTAAATCTTTAACACCACAACAATATTGTAAGGCTGATATATAATTACAAAAAAATTTATAAATTTAAGAATAATATTCTCTTTATTCTTACAAAAATAAATTTTCCACATAATATAATTTATGTATAAACAAAAATTACTTTTAAAATATCATTTTAATAAAAAAATAGTAGCTATGAAAATCAACATTCACTCAATTTAAATAAATAATAACTACTAAATTTTAAAAACGAAATACGTACACAAAAATAGTTAAAAATGCCAACAAAAAAAAGAACAACGCTGCAAAAAAAGATATGAATCCCAATAAAATGCTCAAATTAACTTTAGTATTTAAGTTTCCTAAATTTTTAAGAATGAAATATACACAAAAATAAATAAATCCTGCAAAAAGAATACAAATAAATTTAATAAAATAATATTCACCCCAACCACCAAAATCGTTCCCAACTTTAAACAAATAGGTATTAACAAAAAATATAACAAAATAAAAAAAGACAACCAATAATGTGAAAGACAAACTTCCAATGACAATAGCTCCAAACAAAGGATAATTTTTAAACATAATTCTAGATAACAAAAATATAGAAAATCCGACAAAATAAATAACATAAGTCTCTTTAAAAAAGGAAAAAACAAAATATAAGGAAAGATAATTTGTTTGATTTCCCACAAAAAAATTCTTATCCAATAACATAGTTAAAGTCAGACTTGTATAACCACAAATAATTAAAAACAAAGGTAAAATAAATAAAAATTTAACCAAAACAAACAAATATCTCTCTAGAGTAGAAACAGGCAGAGATAAATAAAATACATCTTTAAGCAAATCATGAATCGGCTTATAATGATCAAACATATTGTATATTGACACAATACATACAACAAAAACCAAAACGAAAAAAAATGATTCACCATTAATCAACATAAAATTAATTAAATCGATAAATCCATTAATTTTTAAAAAAATATAAATTAAAGGAAAAACTAAAAAAATTGAAACAACAAAATACAAATATAATTTTTTATGACAGACAAAATCAAAATTAAATAACAAAAAAAATCTCTTTAAACTAAACATTAGCTAAATCCTTTAATTTATTGCTAGTGATATATAAAAAGAAAAACTCAAGGTCAACATTATCATCGCAAAAACCACTCCCAAAATAAAGCGCCTTAAATCCACCTTTTACTTTTTCATAATAAAGCTCTTCCCCTTCTAATTTATCTACAATCCTAACTTTATAGTTATTATTAATATAAGAAACTGAATTCGAAAAAAGAATATTATTATTACCAATAATAGTTAAATGATCTACAATATCTACTAAATCTCTAACATTATGCCCTGTAATAAAAACTATTTTGTTTTTTAAATTACTTATAATATCTCTAAAAACATTCTTTGAAGCAATATCAAGACCATTTGTTGGTTCATCAAATATCAAAATAGGAACATTTGTAGCCAAAGAAAAAGCAATAATACTCTTTTTTCTTTGGCCATAAGAAGAAGAACCAAACTTTAGATTAATATCTATCTCAAATTTCAACAAGTACTCTTTAAAATCTTTTTCACTAAAATTTAGATAAAACTTATACAAAGATCTATAATAATCATTTAAAGAAACACTGGGTAAATCAAATTCTTCAGGCACAAAAAACAAATTCGCTAAATTTAGAGGATTTCTTGGAAAAACTTTTAAAGAATTAAATAAAACTTCTCCCTTTAATGGATTTAAAAGCCCACTAACAAGTTTAAGTAAAGTAGTTTTTCCTATTCCGTTCTTGCCAAGAATCAAGTAAGTTTGTGGCTTTGAAAAAGCTAAATTCAAGTCTGAATAAACTTTGATCTTACGATAAGAAAATGAAACATCTATAAATTCTATTTTCAATAAAAATTCTCCTTTAGTTAAATTGTAAAAAGAGTCCATAATAAATACAATAATAAAACACTAATTTTTCAAAAAATATTTATAAATAAATAGAGAAAAATTAACATAAAGTCTCGAACTAAGATACCAAACTTTCAACATAATTTTTGGCAAAATTTGAATCTCACTAAACCTAGCCTCCTTAAGACTTGCATAATAAACTTGAAACTCCTTAGAATTTTGAACCTCATCAAGAACAGAAATAAGTTTTGATTTATGCGCCTTATAAACAAGTCGATCTTTAATGTGCCAACCTATAATATAAATCTGCTTAAAAGAAATATAATAATAAAGCTGTAAATAAAATCTTTTATAATATTCAAAATACTTCTCAAAAAGTCCCTCTTCCTTGAAAAAACTTTCCACAACCTTAAGGGATAAAGAAACCTTACTAATTACATTAATTGATGAACTGGCACTTCTCATCCATTGAAAGTTGGTATAAAAATAATTATTTACGAAAGAAACTTTATCTGCCTTTAAAAAAACATGAAGCATGAACACTATATCTTCTAATATTACATCATTTACTATGATATCATTTTTTACAATTAAATCTCTTCTAATCAGTTTATCCCATAATGTACCCACAACAAAATTTTTCTTACAAAAACTAGCAAAAACAGTTAATAATAAATTTTTAAAAGCCTCTTCTCCAGTTATTGGATAATTTGGAAAAGGAAGTGCAGATCTTCTCTTAATATTTCTTGCAATAAAGTAAACGTAAAATTGAGAACAAACAACATCTGAATTATCAGCCTTTGCCCTATTATATAATACTTCAAGCATAGTATTCTCAACAGAATCATCACTATCCCAATAAATTATATATTCTCCTTCTGCCTTTGCAAGGCCATTATTCCTAGAGAAAGATATTCCTAGATTTTTTTGATTAATAATTTTCACACAATCATACTGATCAGCATATTTTTGAGCTATCTTTAAGCTATTATCGTAAGAACCATCATTCACAAGTATAATTTCTTTATCTCTTAATGTTTGATTAAGAGCACTCTTTATCATAACTTCAAGGGTACTATCAGAATTAAAAAAACAAATAATCACAGAGACCTTGTACTTATACATAAAACCCTCCAAATAAATACCAATCTTAACAAAAAGTCTGGATTAATAACTAAATATACTAAATATTCTTAATTATAAGACATAAGGAAATATTGCATAGTATAGTTAATAAGCTTACATGATTTTAAATATATTTTCCAACAAATTAGATATAAATACTATATAATACAAATTAAATAAAAAGATAATCGACTCAAATAATAAGGGGTTTAAATGCTGAAAATAATTAGCCTTGGGGGTGGAATAATTAATCCTGACAAAATCAACATAGAATATATTAAAAATCTTAAAAATCTTATTTTCAAATGGGTACAAGAAGATAATAGGAGAAAAATTATCTTAATTACAGGCGGAGGCAAAACGGCAAGAGAATATCAAAATGCTTATAAACAAATTAATCCTAAGTTTAAAAACCATGAACTTGATGAGATTGGAATAATGGCAACCAAACTAAATGCCAAACTTATCAGCAAAGCAATGCAACCACTCTGCATTGACAATATTGTAAGCGATCCAACTCAGGATTTTCATTTTAAAGGACAAATAGTAATTGCATCAGGATGGAAAGCAGGATTTTCAACAGATTATATTACTGTAAAGTTTGCCGAAAAGTTTAAAGCAGATGAAATAATTAATTTAACCAATGTAAATCAAATTTACGATAAAGATCCAAAAAAATTTGATGATGCAAAAGGATTAAGCAATATTACTTGGAACGAACTACAAAATATTGTTGGAAAAAACTGGGAGCCTGGTTCAAATTTACCGTTTGATCCAATAGCAACAAAACTAGCACTAAAGCTTGGTATCAAAGCTTACATATTAAATGGAACTGATCTTCAAAACTTAAAGAAAGTTTTTGATAAAAATGATGATTTTTTAGGAACTATTGTAGTAAAATAAAAACTATTGCCGGTATGGCGGAATTGGTAGACGCGTCAGACTCAAAATCTGATGAGGGTAACCTTGTGTCGGTTCGACTCCGACTACCGGTATTAATTTATTTAAATAAGAAATAATATTTACCAAAAGAAAGAATACAAATAGACACCCGGCTGCTAAATAATATTAATAAATCTAATAAAATGAATCGGAATTATTGATACTAAATCTTTTAAAGATGAAATCTTAAGTATTAAGTCTCTTAATAGCATCCTTATAAATTAAAATAAGATTCATAAGTTCACTCTCATCAATATACTCATTGGTTTTATGAGCTGTATTATCTGAGCCTTTAAATAATGGACCAAAAGCAACGCAATTTTTTAAAGCTCTGGAATAAGTCGCACCGCCAATAGCAATAGGACTAACATTACTCTCACCTGTAAAGGCTTTATAAACTTCAATCAAAGACTCAATAAACTTTGAATCAGAATCAACATAAAGAGGATCAAGAAAAGAAACTTCATGATAATCTAAAGAATATAAATTTAAAGTTCTTTTTATCAAATCCACCAGTTCTTCTCGTCTATAACTTACAGGATATCTCATATCAAAAGATAAAATTTGATTAGATGTTTTAGACAATTTAACCTTTGTCAAGCAAAGAGTAAGTTGTCCAGATTTAGAATCTTCTAAAACTTTACCAAATAGTTTCTCACCATTAATAGTAAAACTGATCTTATCTTCAAAAAAATTAACAAAATCGGCTTTTACACCTAAAGATTTAATAATCTTTAATGCATAAGGAGCAACATTAACACCAAGATCGGGTAATGAAGCATGGGCAGAAATGCCATGAATTAAAACATTGTTATCAAAAAATTTATATCTAATCTTACCACCAAAACTGTCAAGTAAAATTCTAAAATCATCTTTATTAAAATCACCAAGCTCAAAAGAACACTCATCAGGAATCACATTATATCCAGTTCCAATCTCAAAATCCATAAAAAATTTCTCATCACTAATAACATCGAATTGCAATAACCCTTTCTCAGCATTAACAACAGGAAAATCACCATCAGGTGTAAAAGCAAAATCAGGAATCTCTTCTTTAATTTTATATTGCTCAATACAACGCCATGCCACCTCTTCATCTGTTCCAAAAATTACCCTAAACCTTTTATTAAAAAAAATCCCCTCTAAGAGTAATAATTTAAAAGCATACAGAACAGCCATCAAAGGCCCTTTATCATCTAGAACACCCCTAGCATATATTTTACCATCTCTAAAATCAAGTTTAAAAGGATTTGAATGCCAATTAGACACATTGCCAGCATCAACAATATCAATGTGGGCCAAAATACCTATAAGTTCATCACCCTGCCCTATATCAGCAAAACCATAATACCCGTCCCGATCCCTATAAACTTTAAAACCAATATCTTTAGCTATTTCCAAAACTTTATCTAAACATAAATCAATTTGTTCCCCAAAAGGCTTATTTTTTAAAGCAAAAGCGTTAACACTATTAAATTTTACCAACTCTCCTAAATGAAAATAAAATTGTTTTTCTAACTTAATATCCATAAAACTAAACCTTTAGTACAACTGCAAGACAATTTAAAAATAAAAGTTAAAATATTTTTGATATTGTCTGCATAAGAGTGTCGGGATTGAAAGGTTTAACAAGCCAACCAGTAGCACCAGCTTTACGCCCTTCATCAACTTTTGACTGCTCAGATTCAGTAGTTAAAACAAGTATTGGAACAAAACTTCCAAACTCCCTTATCTGTTTAATTACCCCTATTCCATCCAAATTAGGCATATTGATATCCGTAATAATTAGATCAAAATCTTTATCACTCTGTCCAACGGCTTCCTTAAACTTAGATACACCCTCTAACCCATCTTGGGCCTCAGAAACTCCAAAACCATTCTGCTCTAAAATGTAAGCAACACTTTGCCTAATAGCTCTATTGTCATCTATAACCAAAATCCTTTTTTGCATGTAACGCTCCTAAAACCACATAAAAAGTATACAAAAGTTAGAATAAAATTACACTACCCTCATCAAATGAATGAACGTCCTTTTCATCCTCGATAAGAGACAATAAATATTTTTTATGAACAAACAAAGTAAACCTATTAGCAATTCTGCGAATAAATTCTTTATCTTCAATTTCAACACACTTAAGACCATTTTTCAATAACTCTAAATCAAGAGTACTATTAATATCATTGTCCATTTCCATTAAAGTCTTTTCAAGATTTAAAAGATCCATTCTCAAATTCTTAATATTATGAATACCTAACTTTACTTCTTCAAATATTTCTAAAAAATCAACTGGAAAGATTTCATAGGATAATACCTGATCAAGAGCAATCTTTTTTATCTCAAAAATATTATTCTTTATTTCCATAAAAAGCTTTTTAAATTTGTTAAAATAATTTCTCTCAAGATAAAATCTATTATCACAATCTTTCACAACTTTTTCAAAGAAAAATATTATTTGGGACAAAAACTCTCGTCCTTTGGTAATATTTAGCTCAATATCACTAATAATTTTTGACATTTCAGAAATATTACCTTCCATATCATCAAGTTCAACTCTCTTTACAACCTCTATTTTGGAAGCTATATTAATATTTTGAAACCTAGAAGAGATAGCTGAAATATTCGAAAACATTAATTCCAAAGATTTAACAAGCTTAATCTGTTCATAATAAAGATTTAAAAAATTAGAATTATTTTTTTCAACATCATCAATCCTTTTAAGTAAATTCGATAAAATCACGGAAAAAGATTCAACTGATCTTGAAATATCAATATATGAAGAATTATCTGACTTTAAATCATTAATGACCTGCATAGAAGAAATCGATGTGTCAATAAATTCTTCAAAAGCCATCAAATTTTCATCCAACTTAGCAATAACATCTTCAACTATCATTCTGGATGAATTTGTAAAAACAGATAAGACTTTTAACTTTTGAACCTCACTTATATCTCTAAACTTAAAAACATCAATGCTTGAATACATAATATTTAGATGATACAAAGACTGAGTAAGCCTATCTTGAAACTGGAGATAAGATACAGCATTTACAAACTTAAATTTAAACTCACTAAGTATACTTAATACATTATCATAAAAAGCAATAACTTCGCCAATACCCCCTGAAAACTCATCTATATTTTTAATCAAATTATCTTTAAATTCCTCAAGAATTTTATTCTCAGCCGTATTATTTTCAAGCACCTGATCCTTAGCACGATCAAGTCCAACTTTAATATCTCTACCCCTACTAGTTAGCTGGTCTGCTTGCTTAATCATAGATTGAGTTAAAGTCTTAATCTCATTTGTAATATAAGAAAAAGCACCTCCTGCTCTCCCAGCCCTCATAGCAACAGTCAATGTATTAATCGACATTATTTCCATATCAATAGAACTTTTCTTCATCTTTTCAATTACATCTTCAAGAATCTCTATATCTTTAACCTTATCTCTTATAACGCTAAACTGTACTTCAAGCAATTCGGTTGAAGAATTAAAATAAGATACAAAATCATTCAATACCCTTATTACTTTAGAGATAAAGTTATTCAAAGAATAATCATTATCAATATCAAGATTAGAAATAAACCCAATATTAAAAGATAAATCTTTAATATCTTTAGAAAGTTTTTCTATTAATTTAGGAATTGATTTACTTAAACTGGCATAAACTTGCCTTGAATGACTATCAAAAACCTCAAGTTCAACAAATAATTTATTAATATGCGGATCAATATCCAGAAATTTAACATCATCTTCCATTAAGATCTCCTTAAAATATATTCAGATATTTTATTTAAAGGAAGAACCTTATCTACAGCACCTATTTTTATTGCCTCCATAGGCATTCCAAATACCACAGACGTTACCTGATCTTGAGCAATGTTATATGCGCCACTTCTCTTCATCTCAAGCATACAACAAGCACCATCATCTCCCATTCCCGTAAGCATAACTCCAATAGCATTTTCCCCTGCATACATAGCAGCAGAACGAAACAAAACATTAACAGAAGGCTTATGTCTACTAACTAAAGGACCATCTAACAAATTAACAAAATAGTTCCCATTAGCATACTTCACAATTAAATGATAATGACCATTGGCAATTATTACAAGACCAGGCCTTAAAATATCTCCATCTTCAGCCTCTTTTACATCAATTTCAAGCTCATTATTCAAACTCTTTGCAAAAGATGTTGTAAAACCCCCTGGCATATGCTGAACAATAACAATTGGGGGAGAGTCTCTTTTAAAAAACTTTAAAAATACTCTTAAAGCCTCAGTACCACCAGTTGAAGAACCAACAAAAATAACTTTTCCGGTTTTATTTTTATTAATAACACCTTGATATTTCAGAATAACATCTGGATCATTCTTAGGAGCAACATTAATAACATCGGCAACTTTATAGCTTTTTGTTATACCAGAAATACTGCCTTCAGATTTTTTACTCTCAAACTTAACAAAAGAATCAGGGGCTTTTATTCTCTTAGTCTCAAAAGAAGCAATAAATTTATTACCAGCCAGTTTCTTGATCTCAGATTTTATTAAATCCAAATAATCACTTCTAAATAAATTAACTGTAAGTTTAAAGTTAAGTTTATTTATTATTAGTTTAATTTTATCTCTCTTAGATTCAAGAAAACCAAATTTTGGATAAACTTCATCTTCTGCTATAAAAATAACAGGAAGTGAAATATTATTAAGAACATTACTAAGCGCATTCCCAAAATGAGACTTGGCAGCATTTTCATCAACAATAACCAAATCGGGGAATTTTTGTAAAAAAACATTAATAAGGTTTAAAGAATTAGAACCTGGATTTAATATTTCAACATTCACATCCCTAGAAAAAGTCCTAACAAAAACCTGTCTTATCAGACCTTGAATATCAATTATCAATATTTTCATTATAAAAGCCCAAATATATTATGTTAAAGAATATTACCTTATAACCTTAGTTATTGTATCAATATCAACTACTAATGCTAGACTACCATCTCCAAGTATTGTAGCTCCAGAAACCCCTTCTACTTTAGAATAAATTTTACCTAAAGTTTTTATAACGGTCTGATATTGTCCTAATACCTCATCCACCACAATTCCTATTTTACCACTATTTGTATTAACAACAACAACATGCTCACTATCACTCTTTTCATCAGATATTTCAAAAAACTCTCGCAAACGTATAAAGCTAATCATGCTTCCTCTATAACTCATAACATTACTATTACTTTCAAACCCATACACCTTAGAAATTAATTTATCAGCTTCAAGACAAGACTCAACACTAGAGAGAGGCACAATAAAATGTTCATCTTTTACTCTAACAAGCCACCCTTCAATAATTGCCAAAGTCAAAGGAAAAATTAACTTTATGCGAGTATATTTGCCAAATTCACTCTCAAGAATCACATTTCCTCTAAGAGACTCTACCTGTTTTTTAACAACATCCATTCCAACACCACGCCCTGATACATTTGTCACAACATCAGCTGTTGAAAATCCTGGTTCAAAAATTAAATTATAAATATCCACATCTGATAAAGTTCTTGAAACAGTCTCCGATATTATATATCTCTCTATAGCTCTCTTAATTATTTTATGCTTATTAAGTCCTCTACCATCATCTTCAATAATAATAATCACAGAATCACCTGATTGATGCGCAGAAAGCTTAATGACACCTTGCGGATCTTTTCCTGCCTCTATTCTCTCTTCGGACGGTTCAATGCCATGATCAATTGCATTCCTTATTAAATGCACTAAAGGTTCATTTAATCTTTCAATAATACTTTTATCAAGAACAGTATCACCACCTTGTGCATGATAACGAATTGATTTGCCAAGCTGAGCAGATAAATCTTTAACTATTCTTTGAAATTTTACAAATAAAATCTCAATAGGAACTGTTCTAAGTCCTGTAGTATAATCTCTAAGCTCATTAATAAGTAAAGAAAATTCAGCTGAAATTGAATTTAAAATATTATTATTACTACTCTCAGCTTCTTTTGCAAGCTTAGACTGAATCGTAACAAGTTCACCAACAAGATTGACCAAATGATCCAATTTTTTTGAATCAACCTTAATACTTGCAATGTTTACTTTACTCTTAGCAGTATCATCATTAAAACTAGCTCCACCCTTAAGAGCCGTTTTACTACATATCTCTTCTGTTTTTGACGAATTCTGTTTTTCTTTAGAGCAGACTTCATCAACACCTTTATCTAAATTATTTACTAAGGAATCAAGCTCAAAGGCTTCAGGTATATCATAAGATGAATCAACTTCTTCAACAACAAATTTTGACTGTCCATCCAAAAATATAAAAATATCTTCTATAGAACTTTTACTCTCTTCTGTCTCTAGCTTGACTTCCCACTCAACATAAACATTATCAGGAGACATTAATTCCAAGTCAGGAATGTTTTTCACCCTAGCCCTAACTTGTCCATTTCCTAAATCTAATAATTTTTTTAAAAAATTGATAGGTTTATGACCATGAAATAAAATCCCCCTTGAAGGCGAGAAAAGAATTTTATAAATTTTAGTCTCAACATTTAAAGCTTCATCTTCAAATTTACCTTGCTCCAAAGATGAATCCAAGAGAACTCCTTGTGAATCCAAATCATTAGATAAACTTATCCGATCTTCCTCAGTAGAACTTAAAACTGAATCAGTATTTAACCCGACATAAACACCCAGTCTAAATCCTTTTTTGATTGTATCTATCAGAATTTTTTCACGATTTTTATATGCACTCTCATCAATAGCCTCATCTCCTTCAATTAGTTCACGAATAAAATCAACTGCCATTAAAGTAGCATCAACAGTATCCTGATTAAATTCATCAGAACCTTCCTTTATAGGATCAAGAACAGTTTCTATTTCATGCACAAGAGAAGCTGTTAAATTAAAACCAAACATTCCTGCACTACCTTTAATTGTATGAAAATTTCTAAAAATAGAATTGATAACCTCTCTTCCTGATTCAAACTCAATATTAAGAAGTGCATGCTCAATATCTGAAATATTTTCTATAGACTCCTCTTTAAAAGAATCTTTAAATTTATCTATCATATCACTACTATTCATAAATTGCCCTTAAATACATAAAACTAAAATTCAATTAAACTAAGGCCTAAATCTAAGTGATCAATATCTTCAATATCATTTAAAAATCCACCATATATCAATAAACTTAAAACCTCATCCGATGGATATTCTATCTTTATAAATAAGTTTCTATCTTTAGCATATTTATTGGAAGCATACAAAATTTGTATAAAAGTAACATCTATTTTCTCTACATTTGAAAGATTCATTACAAGAGTCTCTTTTTCTTTCATCTCTTTAAAAATATTTAAAAGATCTTCTTTAACTTTAAAGATGTTGTTTACTACAAGTTCTCCTTCTGGATTATAAATCATAACACGTAAAACTCCTATTGATCACAATCAGGATCATATATTGTAGTGTTTTTAAAACTGGCAAGTTCTTTAATATCAAACAGATTCTCTACATCAAGAATAATAATAAATTTATTATTACGCTTACCAATTCCAGATATAAACCTCGAATTAAATCTCGTACCAATCTTTGGAGCCTCATCAATATCAGATAAACTTAGCTCAAGAACCTCATTAACATAATCTACCAAAATTCCAAGATTCAATTCATCACCTTCATATATCAAATTTAATATGATGATATTTGAAATATTAACGTCTTTTTTCTTAAGCCCATCATCACTAACTCTACGATCCTGCATACCAAATTGCTTTCTAATATCAATTACTGGAACTATTTTTCCTCTATTATTGATTATCCCTGCCATATAATCAGGAGTTCTTGGTATTTTTGAGATTTTAGTATACTCTAAGACTTCAACAACATATTTAATTTCAATCGCATAAAGCTCATCTAAACTAAACAAAAGATACTGATTTAATGTACCCTGTAAATCGGTTTCTAATTCCATAAATGCCTCTTAATAATATAACTAATAATACAAATAGAATACTCCATAAGTCTTATTCAAAATTCACATATCTCATATATTCTCATGTATCAATTATAAATCAAAAATTTAAATACTAAACAAATATAAAACAATGTTCAAACATAATACATAATATAAATAAAAATATAAATGTTCATCACTGGTAAGTTACTAAAAATAATAATACCTGATAACTTGGTTTCTATAAACAATACTCACAAAAGAACATTTGAAATAATCTAAGCAAAAACATAATCAAACTTTCACAATGGTAATAAATTACTAAACCTAAAATTTACTCTTATTAGTCAAATAATAACAATTATCCCATAAAAGGATGACTTGAGTATAGACAACAATTGGATAAACAATAAATAATAAGAAACACTTTCTCTTTATTGTAAACCTATTGAATTACATCAATCCAGAATTAAAATTTATATTAAATTTTATAATAAAGGAAAAAAACTTATGAAAAAAAAGAGCATGCTTGCTTTAATGCTTATGTTAGTATCAATATCTGCTTTTGCAAATTCAACATCAAAAGCAAGAAACAAATTTGGTATGGGAATTTTACTGCCATTTCCAATTGCATTAGAATTCAATATTGGAAATTTTGACATAGACTTAGGTTCCTACAGTGGGACAAACAACTTTTTTAAGGATTGGCAAACTTTATTCCTTGCAATAGACTACATCTTTTACACACATACTCTTGAAGAAGCAGACAACATGCTAGACTTTGCTGTTGGAGGCGGCGGGTATGGAACAATATGGTTATCAAGATGGAGCAACAATAAAATAAATAGTGGACCAATGAGCTTAGGAGCAAGATTACCACTGATCATAAATCTTGCAATAGCCAGAAAAAAATTTGATATATTCTTAAAAGTAGCACCTGGTCTTGGATTAAATATTTGGAGTAGAGGAGTTGGATTTAGATGGGAAATATTTGCCGGACTTGGTATGAGACTTTGGTTTGCATAAAAATAACTGATTATCACATCAAGAGAAGTACTTAAGTATTTCCTTTGACAAATTAAGTAAAATATCAAAATAAAATTTCAACATATGCTTAAAAACATCAAATGACCCTACTCCCAAAAAACTGCTATTATCCCAAAGTCATAAACGATTCAAATAATATGTATATTAAAAATCATCAACAACAAATTTCATTGCACAACTTAAAACTAAACTGAAATTATGAAGATTATTGATCTCTATAACAATATTTAACAAAACACTCACAAAGCATAAATATTCAACCTACTAAAATTTTTAAATATGACAATTCATAATACTACTTCTCTTTGAAAACAATCGGGTATATACTTAAAAATAAGAGGATTTATCAGTACATGAAAAAAACAATCTTAATCTTACTACTAATAAACTACTTTAATGTTTCAGCAAAAGAGTCTCACACAAATAAAGGTTATTTCGGAATTGGAATACTAGGTCCATTATCAAACGCATTTCAACTGGTTTTAGGTAAAAACATCACAATAGAAATTGGAATTTATAACGGATTAAAAAATTTATTCAACAATTTCAATACATTATTTGCTTCCCTAGAGTTCACTGCACTCTCATCAGATTCGTCAGAACAATCTAAAGCGATAGATGCTTCACTAGGGATCGGAATTTATGGGTTATGGTGGATACCTGAATGGCAAAATACCCGCAAAACGTATAATTCGACAAACATAGGAATTAGAATATCGCTCACCCTAAATTTACCAATTATCAAAAAAAATTTTGACATATTCTTAAAAACAGGACCGGGTATCAATATTTGGGGTATTGGTGGTGGCAATCCAAAACAAAAATGGGAAGCATTTGCTGGGCTTGGTATGAGACTTTGGCTTGCATAAAAATAAACAGAATTATAAACATTTCAAATTTTAAATAAAAATTAAATCAACAAAATTCATCCTATAAAATATTATTAATCATTAAAAATAAAATATAATGATATAGAAACATTAATTATTGGAGATTTAATGCAGAAATTAGTGCTAATAGCAATACTAACAATAAACATATGGGTCAGTGCATCTGGAAAAAGCTCATATTCAGATAGAAAAATAGGATTTGGAGGAAGCATTGGAAACCCAATATTTAATTATATTATGTCATTCCCATTTATAGATCTTGAAATAGGTTATGGGGGAACTAATGGTATTAATCTCTCAGAAGGCAAACTCAAATCAAAAAAATATGATTTTAACGTATTTGTACTCTCAACCTTAGATCTAATATTAACAATACCATTAATAGAAAAATTATCTATTGGAACAGGCATTGGGGGAAATATACACATATCATCTAACAAATCAAATTTCATAAACATGGAAATAGGATTTGGATTTAGAATTCCAATAGCTATTTTTTATGATTTAACAGAACAAATAGAATTAGGTCTTAAAATAGCACCTTCAATAGAATTTGTATCAAACGCAAAATCCATTGCATATCACCACCTCTATGCAGGACTGAAAACAAATATAATGGGTGGAATATTCATTAAATACTATATTTAAACACCAATCTCAAATCATTCCCAAGTACTATGGAAAAATTCACCTCTATTTGAATCAATTCTTTCAAAATTATGTGCACCAAAGAAATCTCTTTGAGCCTGAATTAAATTGGCTGGTAAATAATTAGTAGAATAAGAATCTAAAAAAGACAGACTTGCATAAAATGCTGGCAAAGGTATCCCAATTTCACTGGCTTTTGAGACTATTCGCCTTAAAGACTTATGATGATTTCTTATTATATCTAAAAAATAATCATCAAAAACTAAATTAATAAGATGTGGATTCTTATCATAAGCCAATTTAATCTTATCCAAGAAAACACTTTTAATTATACAACCCTCTCTCCAAATCAAAGAAATCTTTCCCAAGTTCAAGTCCCAAGAATAATTAACAGATGCACTCTTAAGCATCATAAAGCCCTGAGCATAAGCTAGTATTTTGGACACTAAAAGAGCATAATAGAGGTCTAAAATCCAATCACTCAAATCAAATGCAACAGAATCCACGTCCATTTTAAGAATATCACTAGCAATTACTCGTTCATGTTTTAATCCCGACAAAAACCTAGCAAACACAGACTCAAAAATTAAATTCGCTGGCACATTTAATTGCAAAGCTTCAATTGATACCCACTTCCCAGTACCTTTTTGATTTGCAACATCTAAAATTTTATCAAGTAAATATTCATTATTTTCCTTATATTTTAAAATTTTAGATGTTATTTCTATTAAATAACTAGAGAGATCACCTTCTCCCCACTTGTCAAATACTTCGGAAATTTTTAAATTATCTAAATTAAAAGCTCTCTTCATAAAAAAATATGCTTCACCAATGAGTTGCATATCTGCATATTCAATTCCATTGTGAACCATCTTTACATAATGTCCAGCTCCACTCTCACCAACATAAGCAGAACAAATATCTCCCATACTTGTTTTAGCAGCTACTTTATTTAAAATAGGCTCAATTAATCCATAAGCTTTTTTGTTCCCACCATACATCAACGAAGGTCCAAATCTTGCACCTTTTTCACCACCTGAAATTCCAAGTCCAACAAAATAAATATCCTTAGAAGATAATTTTTTCTCTCTTTTTATTGTATCTTTATAATGAGAATTTCCACCATCAATAATAATATCGAATTTTTCAACTAAAGGTAAAATTTGTTCAATGACTTCATCAACAGCTGAATTTGATATCATTAAAATGATCTTTCTAGGTTTTTTTAAGCTTCCAATAAAATCCTCAATATTTTTAAATCCATTAATCTTTTTATGAACATTGTTTACAAGGAAAACTTCTGTCCTATCATTATCTCTATTATAAACAGAAACATTAAAACCGCTATCAGCAATATTTAACGCCAAATTACTCCCCATAACTCCTAGCCCATAAACACCAATATCCATTGCACTATCCTCTACCCTAATTTTTTTATTACAGACAAATTTACTTTATTCATTATTTTTAGATTATGTTATATTATAAAAAAAGTAAAGATTAAAACAAATGCAAGATAGGAGAATTATATGAAAAAACAATTTGATACAGAGGTTAATGATTTACTTTATTTAATCATACATTCTCTTTATTCTCATAAAGAAATATTTTTACGAGAATTAATATCAAATGCCTCTGATGCCATTGATAAGCTTAAATTTTTAAACTTAACAAACGAAAAATTCAAGGATATCAAACTAGATCCAAAAATAGAAATAAGCTTTGACGAAAAACTCATTAAAATAAAAGACAATGGTATTGGAATGAACAGAGAAGACCTGATTAATCATCTTGGTACAATTGCAAAATCAGGAACTAAAGAATTTATAAATAACCTAAAAAAAGATGAAAAAAATGCTGCAAGCTTAATTGGGCAGTTTGGAGTTGGATTTTACAGTGCTTTTATTGTCGCTGACAAAGTTGAACTTGTAACAAAAAAAACATTGGAAGACACTGCCTATCTCTGGTCTAGTGACGGAAAAACAGGATATGAAATAAATAAAACAGAAAAAGATGAATATGGAACTGAAATAACCCTTTATCTTAACGAAGAAGGAATTGAGTATACCAACAAATGGAAAATTCAAGAGATTATCAAAAAATATTCAAATCACATAAGTTATCCTATCTTCATCAAGTACAAAGAACCCTTGATGAAGGATGGAAAACAAGAAGGATTTGAAGAAAAGGAAGATAAATTAAATGATACAACAGCAATTTGGATAAAAAATAAAAATGAAATAACTGATGAAGAATACAATGAATTTTATAAAAATCTAACCTTTGATTATGAAAATCCATTAATTCATATTCATACAAAAGCAGAGGGAAATATTGAATATACAAATCTCTTTTATGTTCCAAGCAAAGCCCCCTATGATCTGTACTACCCAAATACTAAACCTGGTGTAAAATTATTCATAAACAGAATTTTTATCACAGATTCTGCAGACAGTTTACTTCCAAATTACTTAAGATTCATAAAGGGAATAATAGATTGTCAAGACTTGCCCCTAAACGTAAGTAGAGAAATTTTACAGCAAAACAAAATATTGGCCAAAATAAAGACATCTTCTGTAAAAAAAATACTTAGTGAACTTGAAAAGTTAAGTGAGGCAGATAATTCTAAATTCAATGAATTTTCCAAAGAATTTGGAAGATGTTTAAAAGAAGGGGTTTATTCTGACTTTGATAACAGAAGCAAACTTATATCCCTAATTAGATTTAAATCTTCTCACGTAGATGGACTTGTATCTTTAAGAGAATACAAAGAGAGAATGCCTGAGGAACAAAAAAGCATATACTATATAACTGGAGGAAGAGAAAATATACTCAAAATTAATCCAATTGTAACTGCTTACAAAGAAAGGGGATACGAAACTCTCATTATGGATGATGAACTTGATGAGGCAATTTTAAATTTCATCACAGAATATGATGGTATAAAGTTAAAAGCAATCAATAAAAACGAAACAAGTGACGAACTAAAAGATGAAAATTTCAAACAAATGGAAGAAGAATTCAAAGACATCCTACTTAAAGTAAAAAAAATACTTGAAAATAATGTCAAAGATGTGTCACTATCAGCAACATTAACACAAGAACCATCAGCAATAATCATTGATAGTGCTGACCCCACTTATCAAATGCAAAGAATTATGATATCAATGGGACAAGAGGTTAAAGAAATAAAACCTATTCTTGAACTCAATCCAAACAATAAAATAATTCAAAATTTAAAAAATCTAGATGATGCAAACTTGGAAAAAATAAGCATTATTCTTTTTGAAGAAGCAATGATAACTTCAGGTCTACAAAGCAAAAACCCACGTCAATTTATAAACATAATAAATGAAATGTTAGAACAAAACATATAATGAAAGTAAGTTCGCAAACTTATGCTTGCGAACTTATTTTTTAACTCTAAGAACCAAATCTTTGCCCACCTCAACAGGTTTAGTCTGAGATATCTTAGTTTTAATGTCTTCTGTTAAAGTAGTAGAAGAAGGTACAATATATTCAGAGCCATCATCAAGCTTCCCAAACACATACTCAATGCTTGAAACTTCATCAGAATTTGCAATAACAACAGGCGTAACTACTGACTCTGCATGAGCCTTTAAATACTCAAGGTCCAGTCTAATAATAACATCACCTTGCTTGACGCTCATACCCTCCTCGGCGACTCTTGTAAAACCCTTACCATTCAAATTAAGAGTATTAATACCAAAATGCACAAAAATTTCAATACCCTCTTTAGTTTCAAGGCTAAAAGCATGATTGGTTTTAAAAATTTTACCAATATTTCCATCACAAGGCGCAACTAATTCACTTCCAGTTGGCATAATTGCAATTCCATCGCCAACTATCTTCTCAGCAAAAGCTTCATCTGGAACTTTATCAATTGACACAACTTTTCCACTAACAGGCGCTATTAAATCCAAAGTAGCAGACTTTTTAAAAAAACCCAAAAAACCCATATACTAATCTCCTATATATTTATCTAAAAATTTTAAAGTCTCTGATTCTGACTTACTATTTAAAACTTTACTTGCCAATTCACTTAAGTCAGACATTGTATATTTGCTTAGCAAATACTTAATTCTAAGTGAAGCACTAGGAACCATACTTAAAGATCTAACTCCAAGCCCAATAAGAATTAAAGCTCCAGCCTCATCTCCCCCAAGCTCACCACAAACAGAAACATCAATGTCAAAATTATTACCAGCATCAAGAACATTTTTAATCAGCCTTAATACAGCAGGATTATATTTATCGTATAAATTTGATATCTTTTGATTACCCCGATCCACAGCCAAAGTATATTGGGTTAAATCATTAGTACCAATACTAAAAAAATCCAATCTGTCAGCAAAGTCAGATGCCATTAAAGCAGCTGAAGGAACTTCTATCATACACCCGACTTCCAAATTTTCATCAAAAGGTAAATTCCTAGACTTTAAATTTGTTTTAGCTTTATTTACAAAATAATTAACTATATCAAGTTCCTCATATCTAGTAAGCATAGGAACCATGATTCTTATTTTGCCATAATGACTAGCCCTAAAAATCGCATTAAATTGACTTTGTATTAAATCCTCATAGTCCATATACATCCTAAGAGCACGATATCCTAGAAAAGGATTATCTTCCTTTGGAAATTTAAAATATGGAATTTCCTTATCTCCTCCAATATCAAGAGTACGAATAGTAACAACACCTTTTTTTTCAATAGTGTCTACAACTCTCTTATAGGCCTCAAACTGTTCATCCTCTGTTGGAGGCTTTACAGATTCCATATATAAAAATTCTGTCCTAAAAAGCCCTATACCATCAAGCCCATATTTATTAACATAAAAAATATCTGTAGAAGTTCCAATATTAGCCTTCAGAGATATCTTAATACCGTCTTTTGTCTTTGCATCTTGGTTTTTTAATGCGAAAAGCTCTCTCTCATACTCATTATACTCTAATATCTTATGTGCATATTTATCTAGTTCACTTGATGAAGGATCACCAATAATTATTGAAGACAATCCATCAATTATCAACTGTTCACCTTCTTTAATTTTAGCAATATCCAAAGGTGTCATCACAAGAGCAGGAAGTCCCATTGTCCTTGCCAAAATAGCAGCATGAGAAGTCTCACCACCAACTGTAGTCACAAATCCCTTAACATAACTTAAATCAACCTGCATTGTATCAGAAGGTGTTAATTCTTCAGTAATCAGAACCACATCTCTTTTAACCTCAGAGAGATCAGTCACCTGATCTAAAATATTTGAAATAAGCCTATTTCTAATATCTTTAAAATCAGAAGCTCTCTCTTTTAAATAAGAATCTGTATATTCTTCTACACTCGCAATTAATTCTTTAAAAGACAGATAAACAGCATAAGCAGCACAATAATTTTCATTCTTAATAAAATTTGTAACAGAATCAGAAAATTCATCATCCTCAATCACTAATATCTGTCCTTCAAAAATGCCTTCCTTATCAACACCAAATTGATCCACAGCCTTCTTTGTAAGCTCTCTAAGTGCAGATATAGCTTTTGATTTAGCATCATTAAATTTTTTTATCTCATCATCAATTTGTAAAGAAGCAATTTTTGATTTATCAATAAATTTATCAAAATCCTTTTTAATAAAAAGAGCCTCTCCTACACCTATCCCTTTAGATATTCTTTTCCCCGATAAAGTCATATAAACCTTCCATACCTATTCTTTAAAAGATTCAATGAGCTCAACAAGTTCAGTAACAGCCTTTTCTTCATCATCACCATCAGCACAAACCACAAGCTTCTTACCAGAAGATAATTCTAGAGTTTGTAATCGAAATAAACTTTTTCCACTAACAGATTTTCCATCAGCTTCAATAGTTATATCACTAGCATACTCCTTAGCTTTTTTGACAAACGTTGATGCCGGTCTAACATGCAAGCCATTAACAGCGTTAATTGTAGCTTCTTTTTTTACCATAAACTTAAGCCCCTTATTTGAATAATTATTTTTTGATTAAGTTATTAACAAATAAATATTATAATGCATAAAAACAAATTGATAAATTAATTCTATTGCTTTTATATTAAAACTATGCCAAAAAACCAGCAATTACTTAATAATGCCAACTTTTACAAGACTAAAAACTAGATAATATATCAAAATAAAAATTTTTTATAAGTCTTAAACTTCTCTCCCCTAAACTAAAGTTTTTAACATCTCTAATATTTTTATCCAGCATCTTAAGAGAATCTTCAATTTCAACTAAAGATAAAGGTAAAGACTTACTAAGAAGTAAAACTTGAAAATCCCTTAAAGTAATAACCTTGTCATTATAAAATATCTTCATCAAAAAATCACTTATAATATCTCTTTTAATATTTAAAAGAACACAAATAAAAATAATGTTTGCCTCTTTTAAAATATCAAATGAAAAAGTATCAACAAATATTCTGCTACAAAAACTCTTATTCCATAAATTTGTGATTGGAAATTTTAATTTACTTAAAAATAAAGTATGGCGACTTTGTATATAATCATCCCTGTTAATACTGTAAGCATTATAAGTATAAGTTCTTTTAGTTAAAATATTTTTAAATTCAAGCTGAGCATCAAGACTTAACAATAAAGGATATAAATCAAATACTGTGTTTTTATAATAAAATCCATTAGCAATATTAATACTATTTAGATATATCCTATCATTTAGTCTTGAAATAAATTCATAAAACAACCTTGGAATATTTCTCTCTCCAAATTGCAATATTGTATCATAAGTAACACATGGTCCCATTTCCAAAAAATTACTCTTAAGAAAAACTTTATTAAATCTTTCAAAGTTATTAATTATAAAAAAATTATCAGAAATTTCATTTTTCATGAAAATTTCAGAATTTTTATGAAAATCAATCTCATTATAAACTATATAATTGTTTGAATCTTCTCTAAATAAATTAACAAGTGCATTAAAATTTTCTGGATAATATACCTTCACACCTCTTATTTCCTCTCTAACTCTTCCAATCTCAAATAAAGATCTAAAAAAGTATTAACATCAAGACAATTACACTTTAATGTATTATAATATCCTAAAATATCAGCCCTAATTATAACTTTACGTTTTAAAAGATAATAAAATAATAATGCATTAGATGAAAAACAATTTGTACAAAACCCAAAATCATTTTCTAATAAAACCTTAACTAAGGTTTCATAAAAAGTTGTATTTTGCAATCCCTCAACAGTAATGATGCTACGTCCATTTAACATAAAGGCTGAAACTAAAGACGAATATACAGGCTTTAAGTCTAAGAGCACTAATGAGAAGTTTTTATTCATATTTTCAATAAAACTTCGATTGCCTGAATAAAAAATACTTATCAAAAGCTCTCTAGTACTTAAAGGAAGCTTAATACTTTTTGAAAGAGTCTCTCCATTTAAATTAAAGCTAATTAGTATCAATTCGTATACTCCAATTATCTAGAATATCCTTAAGATCAATAGGGGTCTTACAGATATTGAAGTCAAAAGCCTGGATTAAAGCTGTCTTTACTGCAGAAACAGATGCAATAAATAATATTCTAAAAGAAAAAACAAATTCACCATCTTCAATAAACTCAAGTTCCACAGAATCAACAATATCATAAGTAATATTTCCAAAAACATAATCAACTGCCAAGCTAAAAATTGAAAATATACGCTTATTATTTATCCTAAGTTTATCAAACTTACCGTTTTCAACAAAAAAATTCACATTACTAAACACAATATTAAAAGAATATATTTCTATATCAATCTCAAGAGAACAAGCAACATTAAATTTCTTATCTATATCTATATCTATAACAAAATTTTGACCAGCTACAACAGGATACTCTCCCTTAAAATTATCACCGATCATCATGACAAGCACATCTTTAATAGCCAAAACTTCTCTTTCAATAATGTAAGATTCTTTAATCAACGTACTATAAAGTCCAACATCATCTATAAAAACATCACTAACAATAAAATTTACATTATTATAAGATAAGCTAAAAGTCCTAGCTAAAATATTCCTTAAATAGTTCATTAAGTTGATATCCATAATTTTATAAGGAATAAACACATCTAATTTATCCTTATGTAAACTCATAGAAACAGTTTGATTGCCACCTAAGAGAGCAGAATCTAGATTAGAGTCCAGATTCAAAAAGGCAAATCCTATACCTTTTCTTCTCACATCAAAAATATTATATTCATTCTTTAAACTTATAGAAGATGACTTGCGCATGATAGAATTTTTCAAATCCATCTCTTTAAAAAGCTTAAAAAAAACATCATATTCACTCTTAACATAGCTGAGCAAATAACTAAGAGGTTCTATTGACAAACTGACTGCAAGATTATAAAAATTTGAATAAATAAAATTATAAACAGCAATTCCAAATAAAAAATAATTATCATAAAAAAACACAGAATTACTTGTAGTTGATATAAAATTAAAGTGTACACACACATCAAAAAATAAATTATCAAAAATATGCCTGAGGTAATCAAAATAAAATTTATATAAAAAGTTTAATGGTCTGTTGATTTCAAGATCTAACATAATCTTATCAAGCCTATTTTCTGATGATAAATAATTCACAGCCGAAAACTTTAAGCTTAAAGATTGTGCCATTAAAAAATGTCTCTTATAATAAAGAACATTAACCTTCAGCCCAAGTTTTTTAGCAATTATTATGCCTTGTAAGACAGCATTAAAAGAAACTGAAAACAAAACACTAACACAATCATTATTAATAGGATTGATAATGATCTTATCTTTAGCAATACAAAAATTATAACTAATAATTTGCTTTACAAGTGCAATATTATCAAGGTCTGCATCAATGACTAAACTATCATCCTTAAAGCATACTCTAACTAAAATAACATCACTGCAATAACTCAAAAAGTCTGAAAACTCATAATAAGAATTATAAATTTTAAACTCACCCAATTCTTTTAATCCTGAATCAAAATAAACATCGTTTTGCTCAATGGCTTTTAATTCAAAAACAACACTTGCTTCTGCTTCTACTAAAGAGTCTAAGCTACTAGAATATAAAACCAAAGGAATTTGTCCTTCAAAATTTATTTTATTATCAAAAAGTTTTAAATCAAATTCATTAGAATCAACAGCATCGATAAACTTTAAGATAATATCATCTTTATAACTTATATTAAAAACCTGATCTTTATATTTATCTAAAATCTTAAAATCTTCAATGATAGAATTCTTGATATTACAACAAACTGGCAAAGCCCAAACTTCTTCCATATTCTTTAGCTTCATAAACAATTAAATAAAATAAGGGGTCAAAAACTCATAATTTATCTTCTATTTGTATCATTATGGCACAATACCAACAAAATTACTATTAAAACCAAAAAATGATGTAACAATTAAATTTACTCAATTAATGATATCTCAAAGATTAAAGTATAGGACTTAACGATTATATTATTTTAATGTTATTAAACATATAATATTTTCTTTTGATAAATTTTACAAAATATGATAACATCAAAATTAAGAATGAATATCAAATAATATTAACAGGGTGTTTATGGGTAAAAAGATACTTTCAATGCTCTCTAAAATTTTTATGCTGCTCTCTTGTATATTACTTTTTGGAGAGTCCAAAAAAAATATAACTCACTATATAATGAATCACTCAAAGGTTTATATTCCCAAAGAAGACTTAAGTGAAGATTTTGACAACGAAGAAGAGATAATTTATCATAAGAAAAATGAAATTTCAAAAGATAACAACTCAAATGCACCAAGTAAAAAATCAAATAAATTTAAAGTTTCAAAACAACTTCAAGTATCAGATAACAGAAAAACTAGAAATAATATCTTAACAAATGAAAAGTTACAATATCCACAAAGTCTAAACACAAAAAATTTTTACTCAGAACAAGAAAATATAGACGATTGGTTAATAAAAGATATAGATAACTTAAAACTTAGAATTGAAAACTATGAGAAAAAAATAGAAAATATAGAAAATCTTTTAAATCACACAAATATAAAATCAATAAAAAAAAATAATGAAGAATACGAAATTTTAACAAAAAGTTTAAAAGAAATCATTGAAAAGATAAAAAATCTAATTAACATAAAAGAAAATTTATTTAATCATGCTCTTCAATCAAAAAACAAACATTACAACAATGATCAAGAATATGAAGAAAATCAAAATGAATATATATCAAATGAAGAATATAATTATCCACCTGAAAAAAACACATATGATATGCATGCTCAAGAACAGGAATATTTCAATTCAGAAACCCAAATCCTAAGTGAACTGGATGATAAAATCAATAATAATAAAGACACTCTTAACAACAATACTCACAAGCTAAGTGAACTGGATGATAAAATCAATAATAACAAAGATACTCTCAACAACAATACTCACAAGCTAAGTGAACTGGATAATAAAATCAATAATAATAAAGACACTCTCAACAACAATACTCACAAGCTAAGTGAACTGGATGATAAAATCAATAATAATAAAGACACTCTTAACAACAATACTCACAAGCTAAGTGAACTGGATGATAAAATCAATAATAACAAAGATACTCTTAACAACAATACTCACAAGCTAAGTGAACTGGATGATAAAATCAATAATAACAAAGATACTCTCAACAACAATACTCACAAGCTAAGTGAACTGGATAATAAAATCAATAATAACAAAGACACCTTATTAGCATTTCAAAAAGAATTAATAGACTTAAAAAATAATCATGATACTAGCTTAAAAAATATCGAAAATAATTTATCTTCAATAGAAAAAGTAATCAATGCACTAAAAGACAAAATTGACCAAAATACAGAATTATATGAAGAGAATAAAGATAAAATTCAACAAAAGCAAGACAAAATAAATATATTAGATGAAAAATTAACGAATAATGAAAATGCTATTTTAACACTTAAAGAAGAATTTGCAAAATACAAAAATAAAGACCTATTCACACATGACAACAGAGAACCACAATATACAAAAAAGGAATTTTATCCTAAAAATGAAAAAACAAAGCATAAAAGCACTGCAATAAAAACTGCTGAATTTACAATATATCCAGATACACATTCAAACAATTATAATTTTAAAGATCAAAGCAGTGAGTTTGATTTTAAAAAATCTAACGGATATTACATTGAAATAGAACCAACAAAAAATTTATATAGAGCACAAGAAATTTACAAATTAATCCCAAAATATAATGTTAAAACCCATTTCATTAACCCATCACTCAAACATAAAGAAAAATTTTTCAGAAACTTAATAAAAGTAGAACATACAAATGAAATAGGAACTCTATACAAAAACCTAGCATCTGAATTTAAAAAAATAAGAATAATAAAATAAATTTAATTATCTAAATCCACAAAATCTTTAATATCAACGAGACCAAAGGTTTTAATTCTCAAATTATTAGCTATTTTCAATTTTGCTCCAGGGTTCTCTCCAACAAGTAAAAAATCTAAACGCTTAGTAACTGCCCTATTGAAAATAGCACCTTTTTTAGTAATCTTTTCAATAAGAACATCTCTAGGATACCCTTCAAAAGAACCTGTAATACAAAATTTTTTGCCAAATAAAAAAGAGTCATCCACAGCATAATTAGTATTATATTCTTCCAATTTAAACCCTAATTCTTTAAAAAAATTAAACTTATCAAGAATAGTCTTATCATTAAACGCTTCAATAATATTTAAAGCTATCCTCTCACCTATTCCCTTAATCTTTAAAAGTTTGGCAAGAGCAGCCTCTTTATTTTTGCAAAGAGTCCTAATTATATCAAACGAGTTTAAATTGTTATTAATTAAAACCAATATTGTATTTTCTCCAAGCTCTTTAATTCCCATCCCAAGAAGCAACTTTCTAAATGGCCTACCTTTACTATCGCTAATTGAACGCTTTAAATTATCTATTCTCTTAAGATCAAAACCCCTTAAATTAATAAGTCTATCAAAATTAAAAGTATAAAGCTCAATCTCAGAAGATATAAACTTCATTTCAAAAAGGAATTCTATTGTTTTCCCTGAAAGTCCTACAATATTCATGCATTTCTTACTACAAAAATATTTTATCTGTTCAATTATTCGATAAGGACAATGTTTATTTACACAAAAAAGATGTGCCCCCTCTTTAATTAAAGTCATTTTACATGAAGGACAATTACTCGAAATTTTAAAACTACCAATCGCAAGCTTCTCTACCAGCAATTCAACAGCAGGAATTACATCCCCACGTCTTGAAATCGCAACAACATCTCCAATATTTAAGCCAATAGAATCTATATAATTTTGATTATGCAAACTTGCATTAGTAATAAAAGCCCCCGCAACAAATACCTTCTCCACATGTGCAACAGGAGTAATTTTGCCACTTCGGCCAACCTGAACGACTATATCAACAATTTTGCTTACGCCTGTGCAAGATTTAAATTTATAAGCTATTGACCACTTCGGATGATGAGAAGTATATCCTAAAATCTCCCTTAAAATAAAGCTATCAACTTTCAACACAACACCATCAATTTCATATTCTAAAGAATCTCTTCGCATCTCTATCTTTTTAACATGATTAGTAATTTCCTCTAAGTTTTTGCCACCAAAAAATTTACAAAAAGGATTAATTTTAAATCCAAATTTCTTAAGCTTATCAAACGCATCATGATTAGTACTCAATCCCAAACTAGAATATAAAATATCATAAACAAAAATATCTAAAGGAAAACTAGCAACTTCTCTACTATTTATTCTTCTCAATATACCTGAGGCTAAATTTCTAGCATTAAGATAAGGATTCTTTAATGTATGATTTATTTTCAAAAAATTTTCCTTAGTAATATAAATTTCACCCCGCAATACCAATTCAACCTTTTCATCAATAGATAAAGGAATATTTTTAATTGTTCTAATATTCTCAGTAACATCATTACCAACCCTTCCATCTCCCCTAGTCAAAGCTCTCTGCAGTATCCCATCTTTATAATAGAGAACAATTGAACACCCATCAATCTTGGGCTCAACTGAGATGCCAGTATAAGCCCCCAAACTAGAACCTTCTAAAACCATTTTCTCAATCCACAATAATAATTCCTTAATATCATAAGCCTTATCCAAACTCAATATAGGTAAAGGATGTGCAACCTCTTCAAAATTATTTAAAAGATCGCTTCCAAACTTAAGAGTGGGAGAATCCAAAGTTTTATATTCAGGATACTTACTCTCCAAATCTTGAAGTCTTAAAATAGCTTTATCATAAGTCAAATCACTCACACTGGGTGAGGAATCAACATAATACTCTTTATTCCATTTCTTGATATTATCTCTTAAACATAAAATTTCATTTTCTATATCTTTGATCATAAATTTAACATTGAATCTACCCAAAATTCACATTATATTTTAACAAAATAATGTAAATAAAAATATAAATTTTCAGGGATAAGTTATTGAGTAATAAACTCATTCATTCTAAAATCTAAAGTAAAATACAAAATAGATAATTATGCATGATATCTTTATTTATATTAAATGATATTTAATATGTTATCATGTTAAAATTAGATAAGGAGTTGGGTTTGGAAGAAAATAAAAAGGCCTTAATAGTTGATGATTCTATTTTTATGCGAAAAAACTTAATCAAGATATTGAAAAAGCTAGGCTTTAACGAATTTTTTGAAGCAGAAGATGGAATACAGGCTATTAAAGAATTCGAAAAACAGGAAAAAATTCATCTAATAACTCTTGATATAACAATGATGAGCATGGATGGCATTACAGCCCTTGAAAAAATAAATGAAGTTAACAAAAAACTTGCACGAAAAATGAATGTATTGATGGTTACAGCACTTGGAAAACAAGAACTCATTGCAAAAGCTTTAGAACTTGGAGCAAAAGGATATATTACAAAACCTTTCAAAGAAGAACAAATAGTAGAACAAATACAAAGATTAAACTAGGAGAACATCCTTGATAGCAAAAGAAGAAATCTATAAAAAAACACAAATCAATACATCCAGTCCTATATCAATATTGGTAATGCTTTATGAAAAAGCAATACAAGATTTAGAGCTTGCCAAAGAATTTTATAAAAGTAAAGATCTAACTAGTACAGCAAAAGCAGATGAAAAAGTTTACCATGCACAAGACATCATCATTGAATTAATGTCTACACTAAATTTCGAAGATGGTGGAGATATTTCAAATAACTTATTCTCAATATATTCTTTTTTAAACAAAACATTAGAAAATGTTACATTAGAAAAGAATAGAGATAATATTCAAGAAGTTTTAAAGCATCTTAAAAATCTGCACACAGCTTGGAAAGCATTGCTTAAAAAAGATAATAATATTATTAACAAGAAATTAGGAATCAATATTGTCAACTAATAGAATATTAAAAATATATTTAAAAGATTTAATACTTGAACTAAAAAAATTAAAAGCTATTCTAAAATTTGAAAATGAAGAAATCAATAAAGGAATGCTAAACATATTAAATATTACAAATCCTGCAAAGGATTTAATCTTAAATTCAATCAATAATTATTATATAACCATAAATTCATGGCTAGAGGGACAAGAACAAATGCAAGAAGAAATTAAAAAATTAATTGGGGACACTTGCTTGTTAAAAGAAAAAATATGCGTTCAATATCAAAATACACACAAAACTTTAAAAAGGATATTTGCCCAAAAAACAACAATACCAAAAACACAATTTTCTAAAACTCTCTTTAAATACAATAACCCAATTTTAGTAGATGTAAAAATATGAAAGAAATTTACCTAATTGACGCCTTAAATATAATATTTAGAAACTATCATGTAATGAAAAACAATCCTTTAACAAATAGCAAAGGAGAAAATGTTAATGCATTTATTGGATTTTTCAAAACTCTTTTTTTCATAATAAAAGAGAAAAATCCAGAAAATCTAATCGTAACTTTTGACTCAGAGACACAAACATTTAGACAACAAAAGTATCCAAGTTACAAAGCAACAAGAGATGCTCCTCCAGATAATTTAATTCCTCAAATTTACTGGATCAAAGAAAGTTTAATAAAAGCAAACATCCCAATGTTCGAAATACAAGGATACGAAGCTGATGATCTTATAGCCAGCTTTGCAAAAAAAACAGAAAGCAACAATTACTTAACTTATATCATTTCTCCAGACAAAGATTTATTACAACTGATGTCGGATAAAACCAAAATAATTAAAATCGAGAATAGTAGCTTTGTGGAAATGGATAATGATTATGTGATAAAAAAATTTGGAGTAAATAAATCCCAAATCAAAGATTATTTATCCATTGTTGGAGACAGATCAGATAATATACCAGGTATCAAAGGAATTGGGAAAAAGGGAGCTGTCAAGCTATTAAATGAATTTCACACATTAAATGGAATATACGATAATTTAGACTCCATCAACAATAAATATAGAGAAATATTACTAAGAGAGAGAGAAAATGCCTTTTTAAGTTATGAACTTATAAGTCTTGTAGACGATCTAAAATTGCCATCACTTGAAAAATTTAAACTGGAAAACTTAAAAGAAGACATCCTTTCATTATTTGAAGAATATTCTGCAACAACCCTAATTAAATCTTACAAGACTATATTAAAAAAAAGATATGCTACAAATCAAACACAAAAGTCGCTCTTTGAAACCAACATAAATCAAACAAACACAGAGATTTCACAAACAACATCACCTTCAAATGCTCTTAAAACAATACAAGAAGAAAATATCAAATATGAAACAATATTAAAAAAAGAACAACTTGACTTACTAATAGAAAAACTAAAACAAGCAAACTATGTAGCAATAGATACAGAAACAACTTCGCTTAATGTCAATGAAGCGCAAATCATAGGAATTTCGGTTTCATTTAAAGAATTTGAAAGCTACTATATTCCTATAGAAACTAAAGAAAAAAAAACTATTGAAAAAGAATACATAATCCAAAAATTCAATGAATTTTTTAAAGCAAAACCTAAGTTAATTGGTCAAAACTACAAATTCGATTACAAAATACTTAAAAAACATGAATTTAATGCAATCCCACCTTACTTTGATACAATGATAGCAGCATATGTTATCGATCCAAACACAAAAGTATCTCTTGATTTCTTAGCAGAAAAATATTTAATGCATAAAAATATCAGGTACGAAAAAATAGTAGCACAAAATAGTACTTTGAAAGACGTCCCACTTGAGATAGTCTCCAATTATGCTGCTGAAGATGCTGATATTACTTTCAGGTTATTTAAAATCTTTACAAAAAAACTAAAAGAAGACAACCTTGAAAATCTAATGACAGATATAGAAATGCCATTTAGCAATGTCATTACAGAAATGGAAGAAAATGGAATTTATCTTGATAAAGGTTATCTAAGACAATATAGCTGTGAACTTGATAAAGAATTAAAATTAATTGAAAATGAGATAATAAAAAATATAGGTATTGAATTTAATCTAAATTCAACGAAACAACTACATACAGTCTTATTTGAAAGATTAAATCTAGTACTACCCCAAAATGTCAAGCAAGATTCAACAGATATTAAAGTACTAGAGACAATAAAAGAGCAACATGAATCTATACCAAAACTCATACAATATAGACAAATCGCAAAACTAAAAAATACATATACAGATAATTTAATAGAGTTTGTAAATGAAAAAACAAATAAAATACATACAAATTTCATACAAACAAAAACAGCAACGGGTCGCATTTCAAGCACCTCACCCAACCTACAAAATATCCCAATCAAAGATGAAAAAGGACGTAAAATAAGAGAAGCATTTAAGCCTGAGAAAGGCAATATTTTTATTTCTGCTGACTATTCACAAATTGAACTTGTTATACTAGCCCACCTCTCAGAAGACGAATCACTAATTGAGTCATTTAAAAATAAAAAAGACATTCACATAAAAACAGCATCACAACTCTTTAAAGTAGATGAGGAAAAAGTAACATCTTCCATGAGAAGAATAGCAAAATCAATTAATTTTGGAATAATTTATAGAATGTCAGCCTTTAGACTCTCAAAAGAACTGTCTATTAAAAGAGAAGAGGCTCAAAAGTTCATCGATGCATACTTCAATCTTTATTCTAAAATAAAAACTTTTATACAAAATCAAATAGATTTTGTCAGACAAAATGGATACAGTGAAACTCTTCTTAAAAGAAGGAGATATATAAAAGAAATTAATAGTCAAAATTACTCAGAACGCTCAGGAGCTGAACGAATAGCAATAAATAGTACAATTCAAGGCAGTGCATCCGATATAATGAAAATCGCAATGATTAAAGTATATAATGAACTTAAAAATAAAAACTTAAAGTCAAAAATACTCTTACAAGTACACGATGAAATGCTAATCGAATCACCCGAACAAGAATGTGAAGAAGTAAACAAAATAATCAAAGAAATGATGGAAAATGCCTATCCTTTAAAACTTCCTCTAAAAGTAAATATTGAGACTGGAAAATCATGGGGAGAAATTCATCAATAATTGGCATAACTGGTAAAATATCAACTGGCAAAGACACCGTTTCAAAAATCATTAGCAGTGAATATGGTTTTCACGAAATAAATGTAGATAAAATTGGACACATAGCCCTACAAGCAAAACAAAACACAGTAGTCAAGATATTTGGGAAACAAATATTAAATAATAAAAACGAAATAGAAAGAATAAAACTGAGAAATATTGTATTTAATGACAGAAAAAAACTAGAAAAATTAGAAGCAATAACACATCCCCTTATATATAAAGAAGTAGAACAAGTAATATTAAAGAAAAAATTTGATAAAATCATAATTAATGCTGCACTACTTTTTAAATTAAATCTTGCAAAATTCTGCGGGCATATATTTATAACAAAAACAAATGATGAGATAATAAAAAAAAGACTCAGATCAAGTCGCAACATTGATGAAAATTTGATTATAAATATTCTTAAGTGTCAAAAAGATATTTTTTTAAACAAAAATATTCTAAATTCAAAAATAATAAATATAATTAACAATAAGAGCTATGAATATCTAAAAAATGAAATTAGGACAAAGATGAAAGAGGTAATATAGATGAGAGATTTTAATGAAAATAATAACAAAGGATTTTTAGTAGCATTAACTTCAATTGTAATTGTTTGTACAATTATATTTCTTGGAATAATTATTTTCTTCCCAAATAAAAACTTAGCCTCCGACATCGCAAGTAAAAATATTATTTTACAAGAGACAAAAGATGAAAAAGTTATAGAAAGTGAAAACAATGAAGATACTTTAGAAATAACTGATAATCCAAATGAAATCATAATTGACCTTACACAAGAGGTCAAACAAGATAAAAGTTTCAATAGTAGTATAAATCAAAATAATAAAAAAATTATTAATAAAAAAGAATCACAGAGCATAAATCAAAATAAAACTACAAAAACATACACAAAAGAAGAAAAATTGCAAAAAACACAAACACTTGCAAGGACAAATCAAGAAAACAAAAAAGAACAAAAACACAATAACTTTGAAAACAAATATGACCCTCTAAAAGAATACTACATACAATTTGCATCACTCTCAGATCCAATCTCTGCTGATAACAATATTCAAGAATTGATGAAATATAAAATAAATGCAAAAATTTATTCAGCAACAATAAACGATAAAGACACCTATAGAGTCAGATCTGGACCTTACAAAACCATATCAGAAGCAAAAATTGATCTCAATAAAATATCAGGCTCAAGTGAATTTAAGGATGCTTACATATTAACTATTAACAAATAAATCAAAATTAGAGACATACTTATGATATTTCTCTAAATAAACATCATGCATACTGGCACTAAAGGATATAACCTGTTTAAATTTAGCAAGCTTTTTAAATGCCTTATCTAAGCTATCGAACTCCCCTAAGCAACAAAAAGCCAAGATTGCATTACCGATAATCTCGGCATGTTTAAACTCAAAAATCTTTAAATCTTTACCAATAATATTCGCTTTGAGTTCATTTAAAAACAAATTATCTGAATTAGAACCACTCACAAAAATGTCTAAAACATCCCCTTTAAAAGATTTAATCTGAAGTATTTTATTGTAAAAGGAAAAATAAGCAGCTTCAAGAATTGCAATTCCTACCTGTAAAGGATTATCTACTGTTCCGAAAATACCTTTACTCAAATTATCTCTTATTTGCGAATCTATTAAAATATGATCAGAAAAAAGCTTCCTCTTACTTAAATAAAAATAAACACTACCTGAATCATATACTCTAGGAATCTCTTCAAAAAATTCCTCAAACGATTTTTTCTTTTTAAATAATCTATCTTTAAACAATTGCAATAAGTATCCAGAAGGAACTATTCTTCCAATAACAAATAAATTATCTAAAAAATAAGGATACACCAAAGAAAAATCTGACAAATATGAATCTGAGATAAAATTCAAACCCTCGCTTGTACCTGTTCTATTTGATACAATTCCAGAAAAGAATGCCCCACTTCCAATAAGCACGCTTAAATAATCCATTCCAGCATTAATTACTTCTATCCCACTATCAATGCCAAATTCAATACTAGCACTATTAGTAACCCGACCAGCAACTTCTCCCATCCTTAAGAAAGGGGGAAATTTATTTGTGTCAAGATTATACTCTCTTATTTCAATATCATTCCAAATAAAAGGGATATAAGACAAACTTGGATAGCTTGTAATCAGATTACCTGTAAGCAAATAAATAAAATATTCAAAACAAGATACAAAATATCTGACCTTGTCATAAACTCCCCTCTCAACTGTGCTAAGCACAAAGGGTAAGAAAGATGATTTTCCTCTAAAGTTACCAACCACCTTAGAAGAATTCCAATGTAAAACTTCCAAAGGAACCAAATTTGAATCAAGAGCTATTAGACATGGAGAAATCCCACTAATAGAAATACAATCTATTTTTTTATACTTAAAATTAGAAATTATTCTCTTGAAAGCAAAAAGCCATATTTTATAATCAAAGTTTTCAAAATCAATACTGAAATAATCAAAATAATTTACATCAAAACCCTCTAAAACCCCATGATGAGAATTAATTAAAGCAGATTTTAAAGTACTAGTACCAATATCAATACTGAGTACATCCATAAAATTAACTCTTAGAAATCAAATTTTGAATGTCATGACTTCTATCAAGAATTTTTTGCAAACTAATCCTATTGTGAATGGCAAAAATTGCACCTGCAAAAAGATGTGCAACATTAGCCTCATAATACCAAGGTTTACTTATAAGTCTATCATCATGATACACAGCATTTGTCCCAATTATTTTATAAAAATAGCCTTCCTCATAAGCTTTATCAAAATATTTAATTGCATCTCCATTAAAAAATGGAAGACTTATTGCACATATAATCTTCTTAGCCCCCATACTTTTTAAAAGTTTCACAGCCTTAATTAAAGTTCCACCAGTAGCTAAAATATCATCACTCATAAAAACATTTTTACCCTCAACATCTCCTAAAAGTTTAGTAACAGAAATATTAGAATCGTTCACATTATGAGTTACCTTTGAATAATCTCTTTCCTTATAAAGCAAAGCTAAAGGCCTTTTAAGATTAGACGCAAAAAATTTGTTCCTATTAACAGCACCTGTATCAGGAGAAACAACTACCAAACTTGAATCTCTAATATCTATTAATTCAGCTAAAGCATCAAAAATTTCATAAGATGCATTTAAATTTTCAAAATACGTTTTTCTAAAAACATTTTCAATCGCTTTTGAATGAATGTCTAGTGTTAAAATATGTTTAACTCTCAATTCTTCTAAAAATCTCCCAAAAAGACTTGCTGTTAAACCTTCTCTTGAATGCTTTTTATCTTGCCTCGAGTAAGGATAAGAAGGAATGATAACACTAACAGAATTAGCCTTAGCCTGCATGCATGCATCTACTGTGGTCATCAAATTCATTAAATGATCATTAATTGTCATTACTACTTTTTCATTATTATTTACATTAACTGGATAAGTATTAGAAACATCTTGCACAATAAAAATATCTTTATTTCTTATGGTTTTTAAAATTTCTGCTTTAAATTCACCATTAGCAAACTTAACAAAGTTTACAGGAATTTCCACCGACTCATCAAATCTTAAGTTAGAAAATTCAAGTCCTTCTAAAAAAGGAGACAAAATTTCTTCAAGCTTCAAGACATCTTCTTTGAAACAACTAGAAGTTTGCGAAATTTTTTCAATAACTTCACTCTCACTCTCTAAAAATATTTTTTTAAGTTCTTCCATTATTTTATCTGCAAATACCATTCCACCAGGACAGGCAATAATTCCTATTGATTTCTTAATAAGCAAACCCAATTTTAAAACTCCCTACCTCAAACAGAAACTCTTTACTTCATTGTATATCAATACAAATAATTCACACAAGATTAAGGAAAATCTCTAAAGTTAAAACAGTAACAATTTTAATCATGAGCAAATTAAAACTAGACAATGCAATAAGCTTAAAAATGCAAAAATTTATTTATTATCCACCTAAATAATTCCAAACTCAAACCCTATACCAAATTTAAAATCAGAAAATTTATTATTCTGAATATTCCAACAATAATATCCCTCAAGTACCAAAAAGGCAAATGTAGATCTTGCACCAAGATCCCAACCAAAAATACCATATTCATCCATGATGGAATCCCTAAAAGCAGTAGCCATATTAACTCTAGGTCCAGTCAATAATGCAACAGCTCCAATAAAAAAATCTAACCTTGTATAAACTCTAGATTCAATAGCTGCAATGAATGAAAAAATATCACTCAACCGTCCCTTACAATTAACATACCTCAATACATTAAAACTAAATCCAAGTTCAAAACCAAGCGAAAAAAAATCATCAAATTTTGCTCCCATTTGAGCATATCCTCCATAAGTTAAACCGGTCTTAGCAATATTAACCATATCTGCAAAATCTGTAACGATTTTTTCTCTAGCCAAATCAAATATATTACTCTCAAGTTCTTCACCAATATATAAAGCTGTATTATAAAAGTTTGAAATAGTACTAACCGGAAAATCCAGACCCACTCCCAAATTAAGTTCAAAAGCAACATCCGAGAAAGCATTACCTGTGATAAATATCAATAAAGTTAAAAATAAAATCTTTATCTGCATAATACTTAAGTCTCCCAAAATATTTAAATGAATTTTCACATTAAGATCATTAAAAAATGAATGCCAAAATTAGCATAAAACAATCTTTAAACTTTAATTCTCCAAAACGGACGAGACTATCTCACTTGCATTAGAAGGAACTGAATATTTTAATTCCTTATATTTCAAAATATACTTCTTTGCAGTTTCCATGTCCTTCTTTAAATGATAAATATAAAAAACATTAAATAAAGCTTCTTGATTAGCAGGTGCGATTTCCAAAGTTTTTAAATAAAATTTCAAAGCCTCTTCTAAATTTTCCTTTTTAAAATATAGATAAGCTTTTAAATTAATCAACAAAATATTGTCCTGATCATTTTCCAATAAAGATTCAATCTTTAAGCCAGCTTCATCATATTTCTTCAAATTGATATAAGCCAAAATAAAATTATAAGTAGACGCATCATTCACATTAGAATTAAATTTAATAGCTTGTTCATAAAGCTCAACGGATGACTGATTATTACCAAGCTCCTCATTTAATCTGGCAAGCTTATAATACTCATCTGAAATAGCTTGATAATCTTCAGCAAAAGTTTTACAAGACAATATAAAATAAAAAAGGAAAAAAAATAAACCCTTATATATCAAAACAAAACCCAAATACTAGACTAAAATAAACATTACAAATTTCAATCAATATCAATGCCTAAATAACTACCGGAATCTCAAATCCAAATCCAGCCCTTAAATCTCTATATTTAAAATCATTAATAGAAAATAATAATGACGATTCAAAACTAAGGAAGGCTAATCTCAATCTAAGACCTGTCTCAATAACATTAAAAGGATTGGTTACTTTGCCATTACCAATTAAATTCCCTGCATAAACAGGATCTACAACTAAAGATCTATCACCAAAACCTGAAAATAAAGTAGCTGCTAAATAATAAATATCATATTTTATAAATAATCTTGGCACTATCCCTGAACCCAACTTAACAGGATAGGAAACCTTTAAAAAGTTTAAATTAGGAAACATCATCCTTCCAAGATTCACACCAAATCCAAGTTCAAATCCATAATAAAAATTACTGCTAGCAATAGGAAGACCAATTTGAAAATAACCTTGAAAACTAGTACTAAATAAAGGTGACAATTTTTGCCGCAAAGCATCATTTAAAACAGTCCCTGGTGTAGAAATTTCTTTACATAATCTCAAAAAATCATCTTTATTACTAATCCCAAACTCATTTAATTGACTAAATATTACTTCTTTTAATTCAAGAGCACGTTTTGCCGTTTTTTCTAAATCAACTAAGAGCTTTCTTATACTCGATCCAGTCTCACCTAATTTTTGAAGCGTAACCTTTTTGTTCAATTTACTCAATGCACGCAAAAATTCTCTCAAATCATGAGTACTATTCACAAGCAAGTCTAAATCATTCAAATCCGACTCCTCCATATTATTTACCTGTGAATTTGGATCCTTTCTACTATTAAACAAATTAGTGAGAAGACTTAAATTGTTTTGAAAAGAACTATATAAAGAAGATGCACTATCCTCAAATTCACTTAAACGATTAAGAAAATTATTTTGAAAATTTGTCAAGATAGTAAATAATTCAAAACTTATCAATTTATCTAAAACTGTACCAGTTTTTCTATTAAATAAAGAAAATGACTCGAGACTAATTTGTGTACTAAAACCCGCCGAGAAATATACAAACTTGGCATAAGATTTACTAAAAGACAAAAATAGTATTATAGTAATTAAAAATTTTTTCATATCCTAAGCCCTTATAAAACAATTACGCCATAATAACATTTATTGCAAAAAAATACAATCTAACTTCACTTTTTAAATCAAATCATGTTGTTCCCCATTATCAATTTAAAGGAAACAAATTAAGAAGAATTCTTAATGTATAGGAATCCTTCTTAAATAACTAAGTCAACAACTAAAATTAAAGCTTTTCCTGGTCATACTTATTAAATATATGTTCCGTTAAATATTTACCTACTGACCTTTTCTCTTGTACAAGCTTAGATATTATATTAAAGTGCCTTGGTTCAATCTTAAAATATTTATAGGCTCTTCCGTCCTTAAAAAATACAGAAAGTTCAGACAAAGCAGAATCATAATCAACTTGACATATTTTACTCAATTCATGAGATATTGTTAAAGTATTCAAACTTATATCCTCCAATGATTAATTCTTAGGAGTATAAAATATAAAGTAAAGAAAGAGTAAATTCATTAAATATTAAACATTTTTAATCAATAAAATCAAAATTTACTAAATGATATATTCCTTATAACTAATTGTATATGTTTAATACAATTTAGTCAAGCAAGTCTATAAATAACTAGACTTGCTCACAAGCTACAATTGAAAAATAATTAATTAAATTTAATAACACAAAGAAAACAAATAAAAAATTAAAATTCAATACGAAAAATCCCCTGCTAAAAAAGCAATTAAATATATTACTTAACCTTTTAAACAATGAAACTCCCTTAAGTCAAAATCTATCAAAACAGTTTCAAATAGACTTTTTTTAAAAAATCATGTAGAATAATTAAGATAATTAGTGTTCTTAAGTATAACATCACTCAGGAGGAAAAATATTCCATGGACTATAAAAAATTGCGAAACATAGGTATTAGTGCCCACATTGATTCAGGAAAAACAACACTCACAGAACGTATTCTTTTTTATTGCAACAAAATTCACGCCATTCATGAAGTAAAGGGAAAAGATGGAGTTGGAGCAACAATGGATTCAATGGAACTTGAAAGAGAACGGGGTATCACAATTGCATCTGCTGCAACTCACGTTGAATGGAAGAACCATCCAATAAATATTATTGACACTCCAGGTCACGTTGACTTCACAATTGAGGTTGAACGTTCACTTAGAGTACTAGATGGAGCTATACTTGTTCTTGACTCTGTTGCAGGGGTTCAATCTCAATCAATTACAGTTGACAGACAATTAAAAAGATATAATGTACCACGTCTTGCTTTCGTAAACAAATGTGACAAAACCGGAGCAAATCCTAACAATGTAAAAGATCAGCTTAAAGATAAGCTTGGTTTAAACTCAGTTTTAATGCAAATTCCAATAGGACTTGAAGATAAACACATGGGCGTTGTGGATCTTGTTTTAATGAAAGCCTATTACTTTGAAGGCAAAGATGGAATAGAAATTATAGAAAAGGAAATTCCTGCTGAGTTAATCAATGAGGCTGAAGAAAAGAGAAAAATAATGCTTGATGCTCTATCCGATTTTAATGATAAACTTATGGAACTTCATATGGAAGGAAAAGACATAGATATAGAAACAATATATGATGCCATCAGAACAGGTACTTTGGCTTTAAAATTTTGTCCTGTATTTATGGGTTCTGCTTATAAAAACAAAGGTGTTCAACTTTTACTTGACGCTGTAAATAGATTTTTGCCTTCTCCTCATGACATCAAAAATGTGGCTCTTGATTTAAACGAAAACGAAAAAGAAATTGAACTTAAAACTGATGAAACCTTACCAACTGTAGCACTGGCTTTTAAACTAGAAGATGGACAATACGGTCAATTAACTTATGTAAGAATATATCAAGGGATTTTAAAAAAAGGACAAGAACTAATAAACTCAAGAACTTCTAAGAAATTCAAAGTTGGCAGACTTATCAGAATGCATGCTAATAATACTGAAGATATTGAATTTGGAAGCAGTGGGGATATCGTTGCATTATTTGGGATAGAATGCGCATCAGGAGATACATTCTGTGACCCTTCAATTAACTATTCAATGACATCAATGTACATTCCAGAACCAGTAATATCTTTATCAATAAAACCCAAGGATAAAAAATCAGCTGATAACATGGCAAAAGCTCTTGCAAGATTTACTAAAGAAGACCCTACATTCAAAACTTATGTAGATGCCGAATCAAAAGAAACAATAATACAAGGAATGGGTGAGCTACACTTAGAAGTTTACATTGAAAGAATGAGAAGAGAATTTAAAGCAGAAGTTGAAACAGGAATGCCTCAAGTAGCATACAGAGAAACCATTACAGACAAAGCCGAATTTAATTATATTCATAAAAAGCAATCAGGGGGTGCAGGTCAATTTGGAAGAGTTGCCGGATTTATGGAACCACTTGAGAGTGAAGGACAAACTTATGAATTTGTCAATCTTATAAAAGGTGGAGTAATTCCAACGGAATACATTCCATCATGTGACAAAGGATTCCAAAAGGCTATGGAAAAGGGAACTTTAATCGGCTTCCCAATTGTCGGGATCAAAATCACAATTAATGACGGTCAATATCACGTTGTTGACTCATCAGACATTGCATTCCAACTTGCAGCAATAGGAGCCTTCAGAGAAGCTTATAATAAGGCAAAACCTACAATACTCGAACCAATAATGAGAGTAACTCTTGAAGGTCCAACCGAATTTCAAGGCAATATGTTTGGTCTCCTAAACCAAAGAAGAGGAATAATTTTGGGCTCTGTTGAAGAAGGAAATTTCTCAAAAGTTGAAGCTGAGGTACCTTTAAGCGAAATGTTTGGATTTTCAACCGTTTTAAGGTCATCCACACAAGGAAAAGCTGAATTTTCAATGGAATTCCTAAGATATGGGAAAGTCCCAAGTGTAACATTTAATGAATTATGCAAAAAATTTAACGAACAAAAATAAGGAGGAATCATTATGCTTGAATTAACGCATGAAAAACAAGAAATAAGGATAAAAAACAAATTTTTGGCTCAGGTTTTTGGATTAATGGCAATTGGTCTCTTAATATCTGCAATATTTGCATACACAACATCTGAAAATCCTGCAATGCGAGCTATAATATTCACAAATCCAATGTCATATATAGCAATGATACTTGTACAATTTGGACTTGTTTATGCAATAAGCGGAGCAATCGAAAAAATATCAAGCGGAACAGCAACAGCTCTTTTTCTAGGGTACTCAGCTTTAACAGGAGTAACACTATCTTCTGTATTTATGATATACACTCAAAGTTCAATATTCTATACATTTGGAATTACTGCTCTAACTTTCCTTGCAATGTCCTTTTACGGATACACAACAAACACAGATCTTACAAAAATGGGAAGCTATTTTATTATGGGATTATGGGGCATCATTATTGCATCTATCTTTAACATATTTTTTAGAAGTTCAGGTCTCAATTTTTTAATCTCAATTTTAGGTGTCATATTATTTACAGGTCTAACGGCTTACGATGTTCAAAATATTTCTAAAATGAATAGAATGTTAGAAGACGGTACTGAAATTAAAAGTAGAATGGCGGTTGTAGCCTCTTTAAAGCTTTATCTAGATTTCATAAATTTATTCTTATATTTACTAAGATTTTTAGGAGAAAGAAAAGATTAAAAGCTAAAGTAAAAATGAATGCTTAAGTCAAGCATTCATTTTTAGGAGCCAAATTGAGCATAGATACTCTAGAATTTGAAGAAAACAATACCCAAAATGTTATAAAGGGTAATTTTGAATTTGAAGGATATATAGAAAGCAATAAACCAATAATCATTGAAGGAGTACTTAAAGGGATCATAAATTCTACAAGTTCAATATACCTAAGAGAAAAAGCTAATGTAGAAGCAGAAATAAAGTGTAATAATTTCCTAAATCATGGAACAATGAAAGGTAATGTAGAGGCTTTAGAGACAATAAAAATTTATAAAACTGGAAATTTGATCGGAAACATTAAAACAAAGGAACTCTTCATAGATTCAGGGGCACTCTTTAACGGAAATTGTGAAATGGAGAAAAAAAGTGATAAATAAAAATTTTTACTCAAAAATATTTCTAATATTACTCTTATGCCTAAGCCTCCTAAATGCACAAGAAAAAGAAGACTCGCTTCTACTCTACAGACAAGGCAAATTTCAAGAAGCTATTCTCAATACCCAAAATGAAATAAAATACAATCCAAATAATTTAGATGCAAGAGTAATACTTATATGGAGTCTAATAGCAACAGGTGAGTACAAAAGAGCAGAACTAGAATCCATCAAAGGACTTGAAATAAATAAACATGATGTAAGAATAATCCAAGCATTAGGAGAAGCATATTTTTTTCAAGGACAATATAAAAACGCTCTTAAACATTTTCAAAAATATATTAGTCTTGAGCCTAATGGAGCAAGAATAGCTAAAGTATATATTTTAACTGCAGATTCTTTTTACAAACTTGCAAGATATAATGAAGCTGATTTCGCATATGAAAATGCTTTAAGATTTTTACCAAATAATCAAAACATACTATTAAAGCTTGCAAAAGCAAGGGTTAATGCAAAAAATACAATCTTAGCAAAAGAAATTCTAACAAAACTGCTAACCTTAAATCCCAATCATTTAGAAGCAAAAAACCTGCTAAAAAAGATAGAAAAAAATAATAATAATCCTTGACATTATATTTGTAAGCATTTATCCTATTTATTAGTTTATTAATAAACATAGGGCTGCTAGCTCAGGTGGTCAGAGCATCGGATTCTTAACCCGCAGGTCACAGGTTCGAGTCCTGTGCAGCTCACTTGCATGGATTAAACTAAAAATTTTACTTATTGCAAGGTATTGACATACTATAAGATAAATGGTACAATAAGTTTTGGCAAATTTAATTATTTAAGGGCTCATAGCTCAGCTGGTAGAGCATCGCCCTTTTAAGGCGAGGGTCGTAGGTTCGAGCCCTACTGAGCTCAATTTTTTGTCCTCTTCGTCTAGTGGCCTAGGACTCCAGGTTTTCATCCTGGCAACAGGGGTTCAATTCCCCTAGAGGATGTAAATAGAGAACTCTATGAGATTCTCTATTTTTCATTATTATATGCAGTTGTATTAATTGCATATAATAATGAAAAATATCCTAGCGGTATTAATTTTATTAACAAGTTTCTATATAATATACGCAAACAAAAAAGAAATAAAATTCCCGATCAGCCATAGCAATCAAAAAAAAATATACTATGATGAAGATAAAATAAATCACGTTGTACTAAATCTTCAGATCAATGAAAATGCAAGCATAGAAATCAACACTCAAGACAAAAATTACTCATATAATATTCCAAAAATCATTAATCAAGATAAAATATTAACAATAGAAATCAAAATGAATAATATCAAATCCATTAATCTAAATAACATTGTAATAAAAAATTCAAAGAGTAAAACAGCAAGTTCAAATCCTCAAAAATTTAAAATATTAATCAGTCAAAATGAATATTTTATTAAATTTAATCTTAACAATAATATGTTTCCCATTATAGGCTTTAAAGCAAAAGAAATAATATTAAGTCCCATGATCACAAACTTATATTCAGAAAAAGAATCTCAAAAAATAGTATTATCTAATTTTATCAAGTACACATCACTAGAAAATAAGAATGATGAAATAAAATTTACTAAAAACAACAATATGATTCAAATAAGCGAAATTGGATATATTGACATGAATGCTTACTACGATATAAACAAACCAATAAATTCTGATTTAAAATTCATCTTTAATTATAAAAAAGAAAATTACAGAAGGGATTCATTTGAGCTATTTAAGCTAATAGCAGAACCTGACATATATATACTAAAATTTAAAAACTTAAACTATCAATCTTTAATGTTAAAAAGAATTGCATTTTTTATCGAAAAAAAAGGATTTAGGGGAATGTTATTATCAAACAACGAGCTAAAAAATAAAGTAGGATGGAAAGGCCACAATTACAGACTTAAAGATATAATTACGTTTTTCAACGTAGCACAAAAATCAAATATCAAACTAAATAAAGAAGAAATAATTTTAAAAAACTTAATTATAATCAATAAATTAGCACATATTGAAAACAATACAATTAAAATAAAAGATAAATCAAGAAATATTGCATTTGCAACTTATGCAGAAGATGAAACTATATCAAAAACAGATCAAATAACAATATTTATGCATGAAATCTTACACATGTATTTCTTTACAGACAATAATTTCAATAAAGCAATCTCTAATTTCTGGAATAAAAATGTCTCATCTAAAGACAAAAAATCCTGGATCAAATTTTTAGACAATAAAGATTATGATGTTAAATCTCAATATTTAATAATAAACGAATTCTTCACCTATACCACTCAAATTTCAAAAAAAGATATTGCAAAATATTTGATTAACAGCAAATATTTTCCCAAATTTGGACTAAAGAGATATGAAAAATGGGCTATAAAATTAGAAGAATTATTATGGAAAGCAAAAGGACTAATAGCCGGGGAACTATTAATCCTTTTTGAAGACAAAATATGATATATGCTAATAAAAATTTCAAATTAATTATCCTTTTCTGGCAGCAAGATAATCTCTGCCCCTTGCTTAAAATCTATTTTCTTAAACAACAGATTTATCATATCTTTACTTAAAGTATTTTCAATAAATTTAGCACTGAAAGTATCTTTTAAAGCACCATACCAAAGAATTGAACCTAATATCTTTGAAAGCCAATACCCATTAGATTCAGAACGAATACTATTATTTTTAATAATATTTTTCTTAACATAATCAAAATCTTTGTCTACAAAATCTGATTTTTGTTTTTTCAAGATATACTCATTAACGACCTGCAATACACTATCTAAAACTTTAGGTTCAACCGTAAAATACACAGTCATAAAACCATCAGAATTAGAATGTTTTCTAAGTAAATAATCAAAAGAGACTCCTATTGAATAAACACTAGACATTTCCCTTCTAACGGTTTTAACAAGATCTTCTGTTAATAGCGATGCTAAAGCTTCATAATTCAAAATATTCTCAGGTGTATAATTGAACTTAAAAGGATACAAAATGTACACTAGACTACTTGAATCCTCACCCTTTCTTATAACTATTCTATCCGTGCTGTTTTTATAAGAATAATCCAAATCTCTAAACTCATTTAATTTTTTTGAACTTAAATTACCTAAATACTTACTTGAAAGATTTTTTATTGTCTCTAAATCAACATCTCCTACAAAGACAAATTTGAAGTTGTTTGCATAAGTAAACCTTTTTCTATAAAAATCTAAAAAAATATCTTTAGATACATTTTTCAAATCAGATTCTTTAATATCTCTCAAACGATAATCATCATTGTTATAAAATCGCTCAACAGCACCGTAAAAAAGATGTTTAGAACTATTTTCTTTACTCTTAATTCTTGCTTTTACATCATCAATGATACTTTGTAAAACAACATCATCTATCTTTGAATCATTAAAGGTAAAGTATATAAGCTTAAAAAGAGTTTCAAGATCTTTAATATCAGCACTACCATTAATACTTGTCATTTGATCACCAACTGTTGGTGATAAACTTACAATCTTGTCTGACAAATATTTTTCAATTTGAAGCTGAGAATAATCTCCATACCCTGAACTAGAAACTACTCTTGGAGCCAAAGATAAAATAGGTATAAGCTCAGCATTCTCACTTAACAAACCACCCCAAGAAGATGCACTAAAATCGACTATATTTTGCTTATTCTCATTATGTTTAAAATAAACTTCAACTCCATTTTCCAGCATAAAGGATGAAATCCCATCAAACAATTCTTTCTCATCAATAATATCTTTGTGTTCTAAAGATTTTTTAAAGAATTCTCCTTGAATAGATACATCATCATAAGGTTTAATTTCTCTCTCTAAAGCAAAATTACGCAATTCTTTTATCTCTTCAAAAGTTAAACTAGGATGATACTTCTTAGAATAAGAATAAATAATAGCCATATCATCTATGGATGCTTCATTTCTGGCAAAATCTGATATTGTTTTTAAACTAATTTTATTTAGATGATCAACAAAAATATCAAAATACTCATCCATATCAAACATCAAATAACCTTGAGACGCCACATCTACTAAAGTATTCGCAATACTAGATGAATATCGCTTATTGACATTATCCTTGTTTAGTTTAGCAGAACTTATAAGCTTAGATTTGATCTTATCAATTTCCCCCTTTGTAAAACCAAATCTCTTAATTCTCTCAATTTCATAAAAAAATCCTTCAATAGCTTCTTTAAAATGCTCTGGATTAATTTTAAAAGAAATTTCATTAATTAAAATATAATTATCATCTGATTTAAATTGTGAATCAAATTTATCAAAGGACATAAAATAATTTGTTCCAGCGATCTTTAACTCATAAAATCTATTTACAAAAAGCTCGTCTAATAAGGTTTTTTCAACCAATCTTTTAACATCATCAACAGTGCTAAAATCATTCTCAATCTCCTTTTTAACAACAAAATTCATACTAGGAAATGGTGTCTCAATATCTTCTATACTTACAAAAGTTTTATCAATAATAGTATCCAAACTTATTTTAACCCTTTCAGGCTCACTTACTGGTTTTTCTAACGATGCAAATCGTTCTCTTACTTTCTTTTCAATTTTATCAGGGGCAATATCTCCCACAATAATGATGCTGGTAAGATCTGGTCTATACCATTTTTTATAAAATCTCTTAAAATCTTCTGATTTGAAAGATAAAATTCTCTCTTCAAGTCCAATAGGGAATCTGACTGCATATTTACTATTATTAAAAATAACCCCAAATATTTTTTCAGCGACCCTACCAGCATAATTCTCTCTACGCTTTTTCTCTTCAAGAATAACATTACGCTCTTTATCTATTTCTACCTCATCAAATTTAACTTGAAAAGCCCAATTCCTTAACACATTCAAGGCCTCATCAATCTCTGACTCATTACCACCATCTGGCAAATCAAGATGATAATAAGTTTTATCAAAACTAGTATAAGCATTAATATCAGCCCCAAATTTCATCCCAAATTTTTTAAGAACTTCCAAAATACCCTCACTACCAGGATAATCTGTTGTACCCTTAAAAGCCATATGTTCAAGATAATGCGCCAAACCTCTCTCATTTTCCTCTTCGTTTAAAGAGCCAACATTAAACAAAATTCCCATATGAACAGCCTTACTTGGAAGTTGATTGCCATAAATATAATATTTAAGTCCATTTTTAAGCCGGCCACTTACTAAGTTTTTATCAACCTTTAACTTAGAAGATGAACAAGATAAAAAAAGAAAAACCAAAATTAAAAAGATAAATTTTAATATGCTAATATTGTCAATATATTTACATTTCATTTTATTTTCCTTGAGTTGATTTTTACGTTATAAATTTTTTTTATTTCTCTAAGAATAGACGAAAATCCAAAATCATACCAATCATTAACACCCTTTAACCTAGCAAGAGGAAACAATTCATAAAATAAAAATAAAAGTTCTCCTTTAGATAACTTTGAAATATCATCAAAGTAAACTCTCTTATTCAATTCCCCAATATAAACAAAAGGTTTCAATTTATCTAAAACAAATTTACTGAAATCAGAATTTTCAATACTCATCTCATAAATTTCAATAGTAGTATGCTCATTTGATAAGCTATCATAACTTTTAAAGGATATTGGCTCTAAAATCATAAACTTACCATCTTGAATACCCACATTCCGCCCATCTAAAGTTTTCAAAAATCCATCATTATCATCAAAGTAAACAAAAATGTCTAAAGATTTTGAGGCCTTTAAGACAAACTTCAAACTATTATAATTTTCTGGACGTTGTAGAGTATTAATATGTTGAATACCATCCAACTTATTACCACCACTTAAAACCTCAAAACCCATTTCAGATAAAACCTGCTTAGCCAAATCAATATATGTAAAAAGCTCATTCTTTTGAGTTAAATATCTCTCTCGCTCCAACAAGTGGATCACAAATAATAGATCTTTCTTCTCAAGACTGCGATAAAAATCAATACTCTCTAAATTAATCCCAAAACTAAAACCATGAACAAAAAAAATCAGAATAGTTATAAAATATCTACCCATATACATCTCTCATACATATCACTTTACTGCTTTAACTCTAAAAAAACAGGACAATGATCACTACCCATGACCTCTCTCAAAATTAAAGCATCTTTTATCTTTGATTTAAAAAATTCATTTACAACAAAATAATCTATTCTCCAGCCCATATTACGCTCTCTTGCCCTTGTTTTATAATCCCACCAGGTATAGTTACCCGGATCCATGTTAAACATTCTAAAAGTATCCACATAACCTCCATTTAAAAAGTTATCCATCCAAGTAGTCTCCTCAATGTAAAAACCAGCAGACTCTCTGCTGGTATTAGGATTAGCTAAATCAATCTCCGTATGCGCAATATTAAAATCACCACAAATGATAATACTTTTTCCAGAAGTTACAAATGTATTTGCAATAGACTCAAGACTCATTAAAAATTCAAGCTTATAAGGAAGTCTTTTTCTTAAAGATTGAGAATTAGGAAAATACGCATTAATAAGAATAAAATCACGATAATGAGCAATAAGGCATCTTCCTTCCCTATCAAATATTTCCACATTCATATTTTCTAATTTAATAGGCTCAACCTTTGAATAAATACCAACCCCGCTATAACCCTTTATTATAGATTTTGAAAAATATGAATAATACCCTTCAATATTAATAAGCTCCTTTGGTAACTGTTCTTTACAAGCTTTAGTCTCCTGAAGACATAAAATATCCGGATTATACTTCTCAATAAACTCAAAAAAACCTTTACCAAAAATAGCTCTTATTCCATTGACATTCCAAGAAATCAAATTCATAATTATTTACCAATTCAAATCAAACATGTATCTGAAGACCATCATAAGCCAAATAAATATTATCTCTCTTTAGATAATCAAATTCTTCATGCATTATATCATGTGAAATATGCGTAAAATAAGCAATCTTAGGCTCTATTTTTTTAACCTCAACAATAGCATCATCAAAATTCAAATGTCCAGGATGAGGTTTAAGCCTTAAAGCATCTATTATTAATACATCCAATCCCTTTAAATAATTGTAAGAAATTTCAGGAATAAATTTAACATCCGTAAGATATGCTAAATTGTTTATTCTATATCCTAAACTAATTATATCCCCATGTAATAAAGGAATGGGCATTATCTTTATTCCTCTAAAAAAAATTAGCTGTAAATCCATCGCCAAATTAGGAATAATATTTGCTTTCCCACTTATAGTCACTTTTGATGAAAAATTATGTGGAAAAGCATTTCTAATATGTTTCATTGTACTCTCTCTAGCATAAATAGGCAAAGGAACACCTCTCGTATAAAATTTAATATCATCAAGACCCATAATATGATCATAATGCTCATGAGTATACAATACCAAATCTAACTTAACGATATTTTCTCTTAAAAGCTGTGCTCTGATATCAGGACCTGTATCAATTAATAAGTTCATTCCATATAAATTGATTAAAAATGAACTCCTAAACCTCTTGTTTTTACCAAAATTTAAACTGCATACTCTACAATCGCAACTCAACATAGGAACACCACTTGACGAACCAGTTCCTAAAAAGATTCCCAACATGTACCACCATTGCCTCTTAAAGAACCTAATTCTACCACAATAAAAACAAATGATAAAAGAAAATAATAGATTAAACAAGAAATAATAAACAAAAAAGACAAAGTTTAAACCATTTACAATTCAGATTTTAAGGTATTATATCACAAACCATTCAGAAAAAGAAATTATAAACTATATCAATTAATTATAACTCCTATTTTATATTTTCAAATAAAAATTTAAAAAGTTATAATCAGTACTTTAAAGTCAAACAAGATAAATACCAATTCATTAACTTATTGAATTATAAATCACATTATATCATAATAATCTAATTTATAACTCAATAAATTATTTTGTAAATAGAGTTTTTATGCTTATAATTATTTAAGGAAATAATTACTTTTTATGCATGAACAATCTTATGAAATAATATTTTTACTAAGCTTTAGTATATTTTTAATAATAAATTTCTTCAATTTTAAAAGAGAATTTTTTTACGAGGATTATTTCATAATTTTTCCAGGAATATTCTTTATAATTACTCTATATCTCATAGAGATTAGACCATTAATGTTCTATACAGGATCCATATTTTTATTTTTCTTAATAGCAACTACAATGAAAACCATAAAGACAATAATTCTTAGAAGACGAACAAAAAAGAAAGATAATAAACTTAAAAGAATTATTTTTACTCTCCCATTTAAAATAATGATAGTACTACCATCAATAATGGTAATACTAATTGCAACAATATTTTCATACCTTGGGTTATTTAGAGACTACCAAAAAGATGTCAATTCTACCTACAAAATAGGATTTACAAAAGTTAAAGATCACAAGAATAATTTAAATCTATCAGTTTGGTATCCAATCAGTCTTACCTTAGGATTTAAAAGTCAAAATCCTTTTTTGTATTATGATTTTAATCCATTCTTCATAAATGAAATGAACTATCTGCCAAAATATGAAAATGTATATAAAGATGCTCCAATTAGTGACAATCAAAAACTGTATGATAGTATCTTAGTTATACTTCCCTTTTATTCTCATGATTCAATGTTTAAATCATTTGTAAACAGATTGGTTAAAAAAGGAAACATTGTATATCTATACGCCCCACAATACAGATATATAAATACTCATAATTTTATTAAAAATAAAAATGCAGGATTGTTAGCTCACATTTCTAACACGACTATTAAGTATTTAATAGAGCCTATCAAAATTTTCAGCGACAGAAAAGACAAAATATCTGAAGTTACAGAGATTCAAAATATTCTTGAACTTATTAAATCAACTCAAAAATTAAAATTTCTAAATTTAAAAACAGATCTAAATCAATTAACCCTAATTACAATGGGAAATCAAGCAAATATTGCAAATGAAATCATTAGTAAAAACAAACAAATAAAAAAATATATAAACATCGGTGGAAAACCTCAAAGCTCAAAAATAAAAACATTGCAACTACTAATAAAGCAGGATGAAAATGCATGGCAAAAAACAGACATAGATCCATCCTCTATAAAAGTAATAAACATGAATCATATTGGTGAAATTTCTGATTTCATCTTTAGTAGAAGTTATTTAGAAAGTTTCAATTTCTTTAAAGACAAAAAATTAATGCTACCAAGATTTGATTTTATAACCAACAAAATCAATCAATTTATTGAGGACAGAGGATCTTAAAAATGCAAAAAAAATTTATACTGTTAACAATATGTCTGACATTACTAACAGTAAAGAGTTACTGCATTGAAGAAATAATTGAAATAAACACTGAAATACAAAAAGAAAAGTACATTCCATTTTTACTAAGTAAAGGAATAAGTCAAGTAGAAGATCTTGTAAAATACACATTGAAAATGAATCCTTATCTTAAATCAGAATATGTTAAAACAATTGCACAAACTTATATAGATGAGGCCATAATTGAAGGAATAAATTATGATATTGCCTATGCTCAAATGCTACTTGAAACGGGAATTTTAAAATTCAATGGTATCGTCTCTAAAGAGCAACACAACTTCTCAGGTATAGGAGCTACTGACAATTTTACAAAGGGAAATTCTTTTTCTAATATCAAAGAAGGAATAAGAGCTCATATTCAACATTTAAAAGCTTATGCTTCAAGACAAAACATAAAATCGAATATGGTTGATCCTAGATTTTATCTCGTGCAAAGAGGCTCTGCTCCAACAATATACGATCTTACAGGAAAATGGGCCAAAGATAAGTTTTATGATAAAAAGTTAAAGAAAATATTGCTTGGACTATTAGAATCTGACAATGCAAAAAAATAAGGATACTACATTAAACATATTAGAATGGATATACAATAAATACAATAAACGCAAATTTGTTCATCCAGATCCACTAGAATTTTTATACAAATATACAGAAAAAGAAGACATCGAACTAGCAGGTCTCATTAGCTCATCACTCGCACTAGGAAGAGTTGAGAGAATATTAACAGCAATTGAATCTGTTTTAAAACCACTTGGAAATAAACCTTCAGAAACACTTAAAACGCTTAAAAAAGAAGAATTAGATACAATATACAAAGATTTTACTTATAGATTTTTCAAAACAGAAGATATTGTAAGACTATTAATGTCTTTTAAAAAAGTAAAAGAAAAATACTTAACAATTGAAAATTTACTTCATAACATTTACAAAAAAAATAAAAATTTCATATCAAGCCTAGACGACCTAATAACACAAATGGAAAACATCAATGGACACCCATTTGGCATAATACTTCCAAAACCTTCAAGAGGAAGTGCCTGTAAAAGACTATTTCTATTCTTAAGATGGATGATAAGAAAAGATGATGTTGACTTAGGAATTTGGAATAAATTCAGCCCATCAAATTTAATAGTTCCAATGGATACGCACATGACAAATATCTCATCAAAACTATTTAATCTCAAAAACAAAAAAAATGTAAGTATTAAAAAAGCAATAGAAGTAACAAAACATTTTGCAAAAGAGAATAAAGATGATCCTGTAAAATATGATTTTTCTTTAACCAGGTTTGGAATAAACAGAGAATTTAATAAAGAAGAACTATTTACAAACATTTTCAAACTTTAAATACTAGGCATTAAAAATATTAATACTGCAAAAACTTATGAAAATTCCGAAAAATTTAAATTAATTATAAAATACATATCAAAAAAACTCAAATAAGAACAAACATTTTAATCGCAAGTAAATGCTATTAAACAATTACTCAAGGAGATTTTACCTAAAGAAAAAATGAAAATAAATTCAGTGATAAAAATATAAAAGTCAATACACAAAAGAATCTCTAAATTTATTTAACAAGAAAAATTAAATTTATCTTTACAATACAATAGTATTTAATAATTACGACATAAAAATCTTTATCAAGAAAAACATTAATAAACACCTTTAAAAGCATTGCCCAAAATCCTAATGCCTTCAAGGGTTAAATACAAATTTGATACAAAATCTAAACTTATTAAAGGTAAAACCAAATAAGAATTTCCACCTGTAATTATCAATTTAAATTTCCTATCATAATTACGCATAAGCTCATGATAAATACCTTCTATTAAATATTTATACTGATAAATCACACCACTATTTACACTGTCAACAGTTGATAAACCTAGCAATTTTTTTGGTACTGCAAGATCAAAATCTGTTAAAAGATATGCATTTTCAATTAATGCACTCAAACTTGTGAAAGGGCCACCATTAATAAGACCACCAAGTATGCCTTCCTTTCTGCTAATCGCAAAAATAGTACAAGCCGTTCCAAGATCTACTACTAAAGCATCATTAATATTATAATACTCAATAGCCCCAACAAGATTTGCAAAAATATCCGACCCTAATACAAATCGATTGGTATTATAAAGATCAAAACTTAAGTCATAATTTAAATCAAATCTAATGAATAAAGGATTCACCTTATAAAGAGCAACAATTGCATTAATGAGTACTTTATCAATAACTGGCACAACACTACTTACAAAAACTTGATCAACCTTGCAATCAAATTTAAATTTAAGAAACTCATAAAGCTCCTCAAAACTTAAATCACGTTTTGTGCTAAGCTTACAAAATACCTGCATTTTATCCAGTCCATATAACCCAAAAGATATACTGGTGTTTCCAATATCAATGATTAACTGAGCGAAAGCAATAAGTTTACTCATCAATATCCTTAAGTACCTTTACATCATCAAATCTTAAGAGAATTTTCATATCATCTGACTTCTTAGGTGTTATTTTTAAAACCAATATCTTGTTATCAGAATAATATCTCCATCCATCAGAATATATGTAAAACTGCGGATCTGTAAACCAATTAATATTCCTAAACTTAACCAAAGTAGGATTTGAAATACCTTTAAAAAAGAAATACCCAGGGGAATTTAAATTACGATTAAAATCAATAGAATAAAACGCATTAGAAAAATTAAAATTTACAATCTTTGACGCACCATATATCCAATGTCCAATCCCAAGACTTGGAAATAAACTAAATTTCGGAATATAATCATTATCAACAATATCAGCATAATAATTTTCATAAGGAATCTTCTCGATATCAGGTTTAAGTAAAGAATAATAAATAGCATTAAAAGCAAATTCCAAAATTAAATCATCACCTAATTGGAAAGCAAGTCTTTTAAGTAAGCCAGCAATCTTAAGTGTATATTCAAAATCCCAAGACAAGTCATCCTTATTATCAGAAACATACGCTTCTCCATGACTAGTTACAGAAAATAAAGTAGATACAAATTTAGTTAACTCTTCCCTAAGTCTCTTAAGCACAAAACTATCATTATCAAACTGCAAGAATATAATATAATTAGAAAGCACATTATAAGCCTGAGTTAAACTAAATCCAGAAGTCAATATCACTTCCGGTTTCCTTAAAATATCTAATGCACCATTTAAAATGGAAATATTTTCAGATAAAAAAATTTTCTCCAAAAGATATGCATCTTCTTTTAAATATCTTAAAAGCTTATCCGACTCAAGAGAATTAATAAAAGTTTCATTTACAGACAAATAGCGAAAAAATTTATCAAGTTTTTCTGCATTAACATAATAACTTGCACTTAAATATGTTAAATGCTCTTCATTAAGGTCAATTAAAGACTTAAGATTTAAAAAAGTAGCTTCATAATCAGGTCTTGTAAAAGACTCAGCTAAAAGATAAATAAATATATCCTCATCAAAAGAATATACATTACCTCTACGCCATCCACCCTTTTTAACACTAAAGTTTGACTTATGACTCCATGCATCATAGGCTTTATTTCTAAATTCAAGCAATGCTAAGTCAAGAATTTTTTTACCTACCTTCTTAATTAATGAATACACAACAGGTGAGTTTATGTCTAGAGGAATATCCCTAGAAGATTCTCTAGAGATCAATTTATCTGGGGTTTGAGATTTTTCAACCAAATTTCCGATCTGAAAAACTTCCTGAGGACTAACTGAAATTTCTCTCTCATTCATTTGACTATGCTTTCCCAAAGCAACTTCAAAATGACCATCTGTACCCTTAATAATAACATTTTCATCAAATAAAATTTTATAATCACTCTCAACTTCATAACTAATTAGTAGTTTTTTAGAAAGATTTGAACTAACATTAAAGTTTTCATTTGAATCAAATGAAAATAGTAAGAAAATATTATTTTCAAAATAAACATGAATTGCATTATCCTGAATCTTATAAGAAATGGGATAAAGATGAAGTTCATTTGCAGGAACAATAATTGGCTTGGGTTTAGATAAATTTATCTTAATACCCCTTATACTAAGGATAAGACTATCTAAAACATACTGACTATCTTCAACCTTATTGTTAACTAAAAATTTTAAATCCTTTAATAAAAATACATTTGAACTTAAATCTCTAAACTGAATAAAAACAATCAAAAACAAAAATAGAATACCAATTAACAAGTAAAAAAAACTTAAACCACAATATTTATTCATATCATTAAATATTAATAATAAAGAATTAAAATATCAACATCAGTTGTATAAAAGCAAAAAACTTAATAAACTTAATAGAAGTATGCACAGTCAATATAAATAGGAGTAAAAAAAATAAATGAAGATTCCAAAAAACTATATCCCAGGAACAAATCCATATAAATCTCTTCCCAAGAAACCTATTATTGAAGCAAAAAAATTATCAAAAAAACAAGAACAAATAAATGCAGAAATAATGAATTCACAAGAAAGAATACTGAAATTATACATGAGAAGATTACAAAAAAAAGATCAAATAATTCTTCAAAACTTCATCATAGAAGGACACAAAGTTGGCTCTAAGATTTTTAACAACTTGTCAAAAATTTTAAAAGAAATAATAACTATAATGAATATGGAATCTCTAAAAATACTACTTAAAAATACAAAAAATCCTATAAAAAAACTATATATCAAGTTTTCAATTTGGACACTAAAAAAACTATTAAAATCTCTTAACAGCTCAAATATAACACAAGATAAACAAACATATAAAAAAAATGTAAAGAAATAAGAAACTAAAAACAAATATCTCAAGCTATTAAATTCAAAAGTCACAAAACTTTGAAAGTTTACCCATTAATTAAGAATAAACTCCAAAATAGAAAAATCATCTCTAAACGCATTATATCTTGATAAATTTAACATCTTTTTATAAAGACTCACTAAAATAAAATCATCCAAATCATATGTATTGTCTTCCAATATGTTATAAAAATCATCAATAGCCATTATTACACCTTGCTCATTTTCAACCTCATAAACACCATCACTAAAAAGTAAAAGATGTGAAAATTTACTCAATATACATTCATTCTCCTCACAAGAATACATCTCTTCAATCCCAAGGATTGTTCCTCTTGTTGGAAGATAAATATTATCCTTAGCACTTAAAACAACAGCAGGCGGAGCTCCTGCTGATGAAAACCTTAGATGTCTTGTTTTTACATTTAAAACACCATACCATAACGTAATAAACATATCACTTTTAAACTTAACAAAATACCTGTTAACATATCTTAAAACTTCAGAAGGACTTATATCATTATTATCCATGATATAAGAATTAATAACACTTGAAACACTAAGAGATAAAAGTGCAGAACCTATCCCGTGACCTGAAATATCTATCAAATAAATTATTAAATTATCATCATTAACAAAATAGTAATTAAAAAAATCTCCTCCGATTCTTTTTGATGGAACAAAAATCCAATTAGAATTAAAAAATTCATTTTGCATCTTCTTGGGCAATAAATTTTCAATATAATTTCCAGCTTCTATTAGTTCACTCTCAAAATATTTTTTACCACGAAGTACAAGATCTAAATATTTTTGTCCCTGCTCTATAATCTTTTTCTTTTCAATAAAACTACTTATCCTAAGACCCAATACCAAAAAATCTAAACTTTTCAAAAAATAATCATCAACTTGCTCTTCAATAAAAATTTGAATAATATCTTTTTCACTTATTTGAGAAATAACAATAACAGGAATCATCTCATAAAGACTATTATTTTTAATATTCTTAAGCAAATTTAAAATCAACTGTATATCTTCATCCGAACTTAAATCAAGAATAATTAAATCATAAAAATCATTACAGAGTAACTGATTGAACAAGTCAACAGCATCTGAAGATACAACAATATAGTCTCTTAAAACCAAATAATCTGTAAGCCTTTTACTATAAATACTATCACATGAAAAAATCAATATCTTATGTCCATCTTTATTTAAAGCTTGCCTACTTGCAAGAGAAGAAGAGAGAAACACATTTTCAAGCTCAATTTCTATATAAGATATTATAGATGAGATCTTATAAGCAATTGCCTTAAAAAAAGCAATACCAGTATCTCTAATCCCACTATAATGCATAGAATTGTCTATTAATTCCAAAGATAAATACAAATAAGAAACCAAATCACATTTCATACCTCTAATCAGAAATTTACCTAAGCTTAAGTCTTGAGAACCTTCAAACTCTCCCTGAAACTTATTAACAATCTCTAAAGTTAACTCAAGACAATTTGTAATATCATCATAAAAATACCTAGGTGTTTCTTTATAAAGTTCATAAGAATAAGTATTGATAAGCAAGAAAATATCTTCTAATTTTAAACTAAATTCATTTAATATACTAATAACATTATTACTATTCATCCTCAGTCAACGCAACTTTTGAAATAGGAAGTAAAATATCCTCACCAAAAGATTTCCTAGAAACTTTAACTATCATAGAACCTTGCCTTCTTTTATACTCACTACTAGAATAAAGATCTAACACCTTTGCAACCACTTCTTTTCCAAAAGATTCATAAAGCAACCCCAAAGGTTCATTTTCAAGCAAATATCGACTTAATATCTCATCAAGAATTTCATATTCGGGAAGAGAATCACTGTCTTTTTGATCAGGTCTCAACTCAGCAGAAGGCTCTTTTGAAAGAATATTAACAGAAATAACTGATCTACCTTCTTTTAAATTAATATATTTTGCAAGATTATAAACATCTCTTTTAAATAAATCGCCAATCAAAGCAATTCCACCACAAGTATCACCATAAAGAGTGCAATAACCAACAGCAATTTCACTTTTATTTCCAGTATTTAAAAGCAAAGACTTATTTGCATTACTATAAGACATTAAAAAAAGCCCCCTAAGCCTGGCTTGCAGATTTTCTTCAGTAACACCCTTTGTATTAAAATACCCATTAAAAAACTCTAAAACAGATTGAAACATGCCCTCAATAGGCATATCAATTAATTTAAATCCCAATTCACTAGAAAGTTCCTTTGCATCAAAAACAGATCCCTTTGATGAAAATCTACTAGGCATAGAAATACCAACAACTCTATGAGCCCCCAAAGCAGCACATGCAATATAAGCAACAACAGCAGAATCAATTCCTCCAGAAACACCTAAATGAACTTTATCAAAACCAGAGAGATCAACATATTCTCTTAAACTAATTATCAATGCCTCAATAAGTTTATCAAAAATTTTAGACTCACAGTCAAGTTCTAAATCATGAAATTCTTCATTCAATAAAATATCGTCTTCAAATTTTTTAGCCTGTTTTATTTTTCCATACTTATCAATAAAAAAACTAAGGCCATCAAATACAGTAGAGCCATAAACACCGCATAAATTGGCATAAACAACTTCTAAATTATTTTTCATAGCTATTTCTTTGAAAAATTTAAGCCTTAAGTTATTCTTCTCGCCAGTAAAATAAGACTTTGATGGAACTAAAAGATAGTCGGCTTTACTGAAAGACCCATTCAATTTGTCCTCAAGTCCTTGAAACAAAAGATCATCGTTCAAATTCAATACAGCAATACTTTGACCCTTATAATTAAATAAGACCGGCTTATTGACTTCTCTCGTTGTCAAAACAAACTGATGATCATTTACCACTGATACGCAATCTAATAAATTACCCTCATAAAAACTATAATGTCCAAATACAACACAAAGTCTATCATCAACCTGACCTTTTATAAAATCAAGGCCATCAAGAATTTTTTTCAAATATTCTGCTCTATGAAACAAATTCGCATACTCAATGCCCCCAACAAAAATAAAAGGAAAAACTAAAATATCAACCTTATTTTGAAGAGCATACTCATAACTTTTCTTAAACACACCCAAAATATGATTAAACTTAAAAAGTCTACATTTTGTCTGCGCTATACATATTTTCACAAAGTAAATAATAAGCAATAACAGAAAAAATTACAAGAAAATGATAAACCACACTTAACAGTTTTTTAATCTAATCATTTGTTCCAGGCTCCTGAAAGGCAAACTGATTACAAAAAAATCCCAATATTAAATAAACCCACGCTTATATATCCTATAAAGCACTTCCAAATCCTGATATTGCTCTGTATAAACACAGTAACTTGCTATATTAACTATAAGTAATATCTTAAGAATGTAATCCAAGGGAGAAATTTAAAAACCTGATGAAAACTTTAATCCAAAACCACATAAAATCATAAACACCACTAAAACATATCAAAAACAAATCTTTAGACATAACTTTTAAACAAAAAAACAACCAATGTATTTTTTTTATTTTGACAAAAAAGTACACATAAGAATTTGCTAAGCTCGAAATATGTATCAATATTATACTATTATGGCTTAATAGTCAAAATCGACTCTTTTAAAAATAATTAAAACGAACCAAATTCACAAAAAATTTCTTAAAGAAAAAATTTGCAAAACATTTTCTTTAAAGATAAAATGCTTTATAAAAGGAGGCTAAAGTGGAAGAAAAGGAACAATGTGAAGAACCTGAAAAAATCAAAGAACAAAAAAATGACATACTACCAAATGAAGACAGTCCTAGCATGGAAAGCAAAGTGGATGAATTAGAAAACGAAATTTCAAATCTAAAAGATTCGTATTTAAGGAAACAAGCAGAATTTGAAAACTTTAGAAAAAGACTTGAAAAAGATAAAGAAAATTTTATTAAATTCGCAAACGAAAACATAATGAAAGACATAATTAATTTTCTTGATAATTTAGAAAGAGCAATAGATTCATCAAAACAATCAAGAGATTTTGATACTCTATTATCAGGAATTAGTATGATTGAAAGTGAAGTGCTCTCAAGCTTTGACAAAAAATATAATCTAAAAAAGTTTGGCAAACCGGGAGAAACCTTTGATCCAAGTCAACATGAAGCAATAAGCATAGAAGAAAAAGAAGGGGTTAAAATCCCTGAAATAGTAGAAGTATACCAAAAAGGATACTGCTACAATAACCGAGTATTAAGAACTGCAAAAGTTAAAGTTGCACAAAGCAAAAATTAATATTAGAAATCAAAAATACAAAAGGAGGTTTTATATGGGAAAGATAATAGGAATTGACCTTGGAACAACAAATTCATGTGTGGCCATCATGGAACACGGAAAACCTGTTGTAATACAAAATTCAGAAGGAGGAAGAACTACTCCATCAATTGTAGCTTACACAAACAAGGGTGAACGACTTGTGGGACAAGTAGCAAAAAACCAAATGGTTACAAACCCTGAAAACACCATATACTCAATAAAAAGATTTATGGGAAGAAGATTTGAAGAAGTTGCAAGTGAAATCAAAATGGTTCCTTATAAAGTAGAAAAGGGACAAAATGGAGATGCTCGTGTAAACATTTCCAATATAAAAAAACAAATGTCACCACCAGAAATATCAGCTGCAACCCTTACCAAAATGAAAGAAACAGCTGAGGCCTATTTAGGAGAAACGGTTACCGAAGCTGTAATCACGGTTCCAGCATATTTCAATGACGCTCAAAGGCAAGCAACAAAAGATGCCGGGAAGATTGCAGGACTCGATGTTAAAAGAATCGTTAATGAACCAACAGCTGCAGCTCTTGCTTATGGAATTGAGAAAAAAAATGAAGAAATAGTTGCTGTTTATGATCTTGGTGGCGGAACGTTTGATATCTCAATACTAGAACTTGGGGATGGTGTTTTTGAAGTTAAATCAACAAATGGAGATACCCATCTTGGTGGTGATAACTTTGATGATGAAATCATCAAACATTTAATTACTGAATTCAAAAAAGACAGTGCTATTGACCTATCAAACGACAAAATGGCACTTCAAAGGCTCAAAGAAGCAGCCGAAAAGGCAAAAATAGAACTCTCAGGTGCTCAAGAAGCATCAATAAATCTTCCATTTATCACAGCCGATGCAAATGGACCTAAACACCTACAATACACTCTCACAAGAGCAAAATTCGAACAGATGGTAGATCACTTAGTTCAAAAAACAAAAGAACCATGCCTTAAGGCTATTAAAGACGCTGGGCTTAAGGCTTCTGACATCAACGAAGTAATACTTGTTGGAGGCTCCACGAGAATACCAGCCATTCAAAAAATAGTAAAAGAAATATTCGGTCAAGAACCAAATAAAGGTGTAAACCCTGATGAAGCTGTTGCAATAGGAGCTGCAATTCAAGGCGGAATATTGACAGGAGAAACTAAAGATATGGTACTCCTTGATGTTACACCTCTCTCATTAGGCATTGAAACCCTTGGTGGAGTTATGACAAAACTAATTGAGAGAAACACTACAATTCCTACCAAAAAGAGTCAAGTATTCTCAACAGCAGCAGATAATCAAACTTCTGTAGACATTAAAGTCTTGCAAGGTGAACGTGAAATGGCATCACAAAACAGAGTACTGGGTAATTTTATTCTTGACGGAATACCAGCAGCACCAAGAGGAGTTCCACAAATAGAAGTTAGCTTTGACATTGATGCTAATGGAATAGTTCATGTTTCTGCCAAAGATATGGGAACTGGAAAAGAACAAAAAATTCGAATTGAATCATCATCAGGACTATCTGAAGACGAAATTGAGAGAATGGTTAAAGATGCTGAGGCTCATGCTGAGGAAGATAAAAAACTGAAAGAGAGTATAGAAGTAAAAAACATAGCTAATTCCTTAATTTACCAAACAGAAAAATCTCTAAAAGAATATGGAGAAAAAATAACAAGTGAGGACAAGGAAACTATTGAAAACAAAAAAAAGGAACTTAAAGACGCACTAGAAGGCTCAGATATAGCTTTAATCAAATCAAAAACAGAAAAACTTCAACAAGCTTCTTATAAAATAGCTGAAATGATGTACAAAGATGCTCAATCCAGTTCATCAAATCAAGACGATGCTCAAAACAATGCAGGCAGTGAAAGCAAAGAAGCTGATTACGAAGTTGTTGACGAGGATAAGAAATAGTGAAAAGAGATTATTATGAAATTTTGGGGCTCTCAAAAGGAGCCTCAAAAGATGAAATCAAAAAAGCATATAGAAAAATAGCAATCAAATATCATCCTGACAAAAATAAAGGTAACAAAGAATCTGAATCTATTTTTAAAGAAGCAACAGAAGCTTATGAAGTCTTGGGAGATGACAATAAGCGTGCTCAATACGATCGATTTGGACACACAGCTTTTGAAGGTGGAGGGGGATTTAGTGGGTTTTCTAGTGGATTTAGTGGATTCTCAGACATTTTTGAAGATTTTGGAGATATCTTTGATTCATTCTTTACTGGAAGACGAGGACAAGATAAAAATAGACAAAATGAACAGGGTCAAGATATAACATATCAAATAGAAATATCACTTGAGGATGCCTATTTAGGTTATAAAAATAACATTAACATCGCAAGAAATATGTTATGTGAATCTTGCTTAGGAAAAAAATCTGAAAAAGGAACCAGTCCTTCAATATGCAACATGTGTAATGGTAGTGGCCGAGTAATGCAAGGAGGAGGATTTTTTAGAGTAACAACTACATGTCCTAAATGCCATGGAAATGGAAAAATAATATCAAATCCTTGCAAATCATGCAAAGGAACTGGTAGCCTTAAATATAAAGAAACAATCGAACTTAAAATTCCATCAGGAATTGATGATTCTCAACAAATAAAAATGAGAGGAAAAGGCAGCGTAAATCCCGATAATCAACAATACGGGAATCTCTACATAAGAGTATCAATAAAACCCCATAGAATTTTCAAAAGAAATGGAAAAGATTTATACGCAACTCTTCCAATAAGTTTTACTCAAGCAGCACTTGGAAAAGAGATAAAAATACAAACAATAGCAGAAAAAAAGATTGAAATAAAGATTCCAAAGGGAACAGACAATGATGAACAAATCATCATCAAAAATGAGGGCATGCCAATACTACATACAGAAAAATTCGGAAATCTCATTTTGATTATTAAGATCAAAACTCCTAAAAATCTAAGTTACAATGCCACTCGTCTACTGGAAGATTTAAGCAAGGAAATTAATGATATTGATAAAGTTACTCTAAATAAAATTTAATATGTATATTACACACGCCAATTCAATAATTGAAAGCATAAAAAATAATAAAGGACTTAAATTATACATTTCAAAAACAAGTCCAAAAATCATAAATATTGAAAAAATAGCCAGAGACTATAACATTCAAATAATAAAAGTGAATGATCTTGCTAAGATAATTGGCAATAACAATCATAGGGGTTTTGCATTAAAATTAAAAATTTCTAAATCCAACAATACAAAAAAACAAGATAAAAATTTAGAAAAATTCTTAAAAGAATTTCAACATAAAAATAATATATTTATCTTAATACTTGATGGAATAGAAGATCCTCAAAACTTTGGAGCAATTCTTAGAACATCAGAACAATTTAACATTGATCTTGTAATTACTAGCCAGAGACGCAGTGCAAAAGACAACGCAACAACCTTACGCACTAGCTCTGGAGCAAGTCAATATGTTAATAAATTGACAGTCCCAAATATAAATAATGTAATAAAAGATTTAAAAAAAAATGGATTTTGGATATATGCCAGCGATATCGAAGGTAAGGCAATAAACACCATGAAAATAAATGATACCAAAATTGCACTTATTATGGGAAATGAGGGCAAAGGAATACACAAATTAATAAAAGAAAATTCAGATTTTTTAGTAAAAATCCCAACTACAGGAAAAATAGATTCATTGAATGTATCGGTTTCAACAGGAATTTTAATATTTGAAATAAAAAGACAACTTAACTTACTTTAACATATTTTTTAGAATCAATGTATATCTAATTATCCCAAAAAATTTCTCAGCTCAACAGAAGCTAGGAACCCTTCAGCAGCAGCTGTAATAGCCTGTGCATAAAGCTTGTTACTAACATCACCACACGAAAAAACTCCCTCAACACTAGTTTTAACAATATCTTGAGTAGAGACATATCCATCCTCATCCAATTCCAAAAACCCTTTTAAAAACTCTGTATTTGGCTTATAACCAACAGCCACAAATATCCCATCTACATTCAATTTAAAAATAGAATTATTCTTATCAAGAATTTGTATCCTAGATACAACATTATCTCCATTAACTTCTATCGCCTCACAGTTATATAAAATCTCAACATTAGGTAATTTTTCAACATTCTGTCTTAACATAGAAATAGCCTTCAAATAATCCTTTCTCACAATAACATATACCTTTTCTGATAACTTGCTTAAATAAATAGCTTCAGAGATTGCTGTGTTACCCCCACCAATTACTGCAACTGTTTTTCCCTTAAAAAGATGCCCATCACAAATTGCACACACAGAAATACCTCTATTCCAAAACAAATCTGAATTCTTAAGAGTATTAAGTTTTTTAGGTACCGATCCCGATGCAATAATAACAGCTTTGCTTTTATAAACATAATTATCAGTAAAGAGATAAAAAATATTATCTCTTTTTTCTATAGATGTTACAGTCTCAAGATAAGTGATAGCACCCAAATTAATCACCTGCTCTTTCATATTCAACATCAATTCTCTTCCATTTACACCGTTTTTAAATCCTGGATAATTATACACTTCCATAGTCGTTGTAAGTTGCCCTCCAGGCTCAGGTCCTTCTAAAATAACCGTCTTATATCCACTCATAACAGCATAGATTCCAGCCGTAATCCCCGCAGGTCCTGAACCAACAATGATTACATCCTCAACAAAATTCATCTCTGATCTTAAAACCTTTTTATTACTCCTCTTTATATCCAGTACTTCAAACTTTAACATAAATATCCTTCAACTCCCATTTCACTTATTAAAACCACTACATAAAATGTTTAAATATAATTTCATCCAAATATTACATCAATAAAAAATATTTGCATTAATATAAAAGTTTATTAAGATTAATCTCTAGAACGCAACATGGAACAACAATTCCAAAATTTTTCAATATGTAAGGCGATACTTCACCAAAGCCACCTAAAACGATGTCATTGATTAAAATGTCAGCTCCTCTGCCACCTATATAAAGAGATTTACTTGATTCCCTTAACTTAAATTCAATATTTAAGTAATAAAAAAGAGATGAAACTAAAGAATTAATCTCATTAAATGAAAACTCCTTATCAGCCATCAGAAAAGCCAAATTATCATAAGTAACAGTACCATCAACACTATTTAAATCTTTTAAAGCTACCTTTCCAATCTCAAAAATTTTATGCGGATAAGGAAAATTGGAACTAATACTCTCAGATTTAAGCAAATCGGATACTATTGAGCCCCTAATATACTCATACCCCTCTGTCATTGGATTAGAAACACTTAAAAAGTCATCACCTTCAATATTCATCTTTTCAATAAAATCTGTCCTAGATCCCAGATAATTATAAATCATTTCCTGAAAACCCATTCCAATCATTAAATTTTTAATCTTTCTTGAAAACTCTTCTATCTGACTCAGTCTTCCTAGAGTAAAATCTTTGGGAAGCTCTGGCTTAACACTATCTAATCCCATACCTATCATTATTTCTTCAATAACATCCACTTCATGAAGAAAATCATTCCTATAAACAGGAGGAATAACATAAAATTTATCTAATTCCTTAAAGTAAGCTGATATCCCCAATTTTTTTAAGTCAAGACACATATTATTTGCCGTAAAATTGCTACCAAGCATCCTATTAACATTATCAACATTAACCTCTAGCGTATTTTGAAAATAATAAGGACAAATTATTTCCTTCCCAAATAAAGTTTCGTTAGGAAAGATGGTCTTTATTGGTAAAATTTCAAAACCCATATCATGCAAATCACAAGCAATCACTGACAAAGATAATAAAGTAGCTTCGAGATTAGTTCCCGTAACTTCAATAAACAAATCGGTATCACCTACCTTTAAAGCTCCAATATCATGAGAATTGACTACCGGAGGATAAGAGAGTACCTTATCCTTATAATCTAACAATAAAGGATATTTATTAAAACTCGAAAGAATAGATGCATATTCTATTCCTTTAGAATGTACCCTATTGATCTCCTCAATAGACATTTCAGTGTCCATACCTAGAGGAACAAATCTATAATCAGAATTACATGCAATATAACTTAATGGAAACTCTATTAAATCTGATGAGTACATTCCCATCGCAACTCTTTTACGCTTTTGTCCATAATTATGACAAAGCTTTTCCTGCAAATGAATTAAAGTTTCAAGCATTCGTTCATTGCAAATAACACCTTTGGCCAAAAATCCAAAAATAAAAGGCCTAATACTAAATACTTCGGAACTGACCAAAATTTCACCATAAAATTCTTGCAAATTATCTGCCATTGAAAAAAACTTAAACAAAGGTAAATGACCAAAAAGATATGTCTTAATTTGACGCGCAAGCCCTGTACAAGACCACAAATCGGGTCTATTTGTATCATTACATTCAATTTTTATCTTATCATTAACCGTATCAAATTCACAAATTTCAGCCTTAGCCATTTCAAGAACAGATATAAGTTCAGATTTAGTTAAATTTTTTCCTATCTTTTCGAATAAAATACTCTTATAAACTTCAACCTTAGGCATTGATTTTTCCTCGTCTCAATACAACATCACCAATATCATGGGTAAAAAGCTCCCTTAAATCACTTAAACCTAAATGCATTAAAGCCATTCTATCAATGCCAATACCCCAAGCAATAACAGGAACATCAATTCCAAAAGGTTTTGTAACCTCCGGTCTAAAAATACCACTCCCGCCTAACTCAAACCAACCAAGCACAGGATGTTTTACATGAACTTCAATTGACGGCTCTGTAAATGGAAAATAAGCAGGAACATATTTAACCTCAGTAGCCCCAGCCAATTCTTTAGCAAAAATTTCAAGAAGACCTAATAAGGTTTGAATATTAACATCTCCAATAACAATCCCCTCCGTTTGATAAAAATCGGCTCCATGAGTAGCATCAACTTGATCGTATCTAAAACACCTAACAATCCCAAAATATTTACCAGGATTTTTTGCATCAATTAATTGCTTTGCTGAAAGCACCGTACCTTGAGTCCTAAGCACTAATCTTTTTGAAATATTCTCGCTAAAATCATACCTCCAACCTCTTGAACCTGTAGTATAACCATTTTCATGAACAGCTTTAACATTAGAAAAATAAGGCTCGGGCAAAGATTTAAGTGAACTTGGTTCCTTGATATAATAAACATCCCTTATATCACGTGCAGGATGAAACTGAGGCATAAAAAGAGCATCATTATTAAAAAATTCACTCTCGACTAAAGGACCATCAAATTCTTCAAACCCAAGACTTACAAGCTTATCCTTAACTTTAGCAATATACTCTGAATAAGGATTTGCACGCCCAATAAAGGTTTTATTAGATGAAACATGAATATTATAAGCCCTAAAGTTTTTATTCTCATAAGTCTTATTTTTTAACATTTCAGGAGTCAACTTTACAATTTCATCACCTGTCAGATTTCTTCTTCCAAGCTCAGATTTTACTTCTAACCCAAATTTGGAAAATTCAAATTTTAGATTCAAGCTCTCTATCACCTTAAATAACACATCACTAGCGCCTTTTTTCTTAGAATAATTAGAAATGGCTAACAATTCATCTTGAGATAAATCATCTTCTAAAAGATCGCTGTTTTGAGCTTTGAAAAGTAACTCTTTAACTATCTTATAACTAGAACGCTTTAAATCTTTAACAAGAATTTCTTTACCCAAGCCCAAAGATAGAACTCCCTCTTTAGACAAATTGCCAAATGCCTTACCAGCATCTCTGGTATCAATTTCTAACTCTGATGACAAATTAGCAACTAGAACTGTTTTTCTAGATACAAGACTGATTATTCTCTCTTCAACTAAACCATTAGCCAAAGCATCAACACCTTTTTCAGTTAGGCGATAAAACACGTTAAGTTTTCTAAAAGTTTCCTTAAGAATACCTTTAGCAACAAGCCATTCAATTGTCTTATTTGATTGTCCTTCATTATAAAGTAAATCCGCAGCAAGCCTTAAGGCAAAAATTTCATCTCCCTCTTTGTAATTTAAAATCACTTTTATCTCAAGAGGATGTAATGTCCTTACCACCTCAAATTTATCTTTCACAAAATTATCCCTTTAATCATCACTTTTACTAATAATTCCAAGTTCCAAGATAAGCTCAACCTCTCCAATAGATAACTTAGTAGCCCTAGAAATTTCTAAGGCACTCCAACCTTGTCTCATAAGCTTAATGACAGAATCTCTAACTGTTTCATTATTAAGACCAATATTATCTTTGTACTTAGATTCTGTCTTTACAAGAATTCCAAGGGTTTTGATTCTCTCTTCCGCAGCAATATTTAAATTCTCTAACCGAGTCTCAGATTTTGCAACCTTTTCTCTTATATTTCTAGTATATTCTAACTTACTCTCAATCTCACCTAGCATTTCTTTGAGCGTCTGAACATTATTTAGAACTTCCTGTGATAAATCTTTATTTACCAATAATTCCGACATAATGCCTTGCAACTCACCAAGACTCTGCTGAAACCCAGAACTCTCTTTAAATAATACATGCATCCTACTCTCTATTTCATTTATCAAATCAAAATTTTTATCAACAGATTCTAATGTAGACTTCAATATGCTATCTTTATTAATAATCCTATCATAATTATCAAGAATATTACTTTGTGCTTCTTTTATTTCCTTAAGTTTAGTTTTGTAAATCTGAATTTCATCATAAGATTCTGTAAATTTTTTATACCTATCCTTAAAAGAAGTATAAAATTCAAGGAATTGAGTAAGATCTTTTTTAATTCCCTCAATATCCATTTGATGAACCTTTAAATCATTAAATACCTCAATAATATTTGATGATTTAGACTTAATGTCTTCAATTTCTCTAGTAATACCTTCAAAGCCACTCTTATATCCTTGAATAAGATTCATTTCACTTTCTAAAGTTTCCCGTAACTCTTCTAAGTTATTCTTGAAATAACAAACCTCTTTCATCAGCTCATTATTTTTCTCTAACTCAACTTCAAGTTTCTTAAAATTTTCAAGCTTAGAACTCATGACAGCATAACGATTATCAAGTTCTTCCCTCAAGTCAGACTTGTATACAATTAAATTATCCTTAACCTCATCTATAAAATGATTAAGCTCACCATCATAGTTTAATACTTTCAACTTAAGTTGTGACACATGCTCATCAATACCTTTAATCATTAGATCATATTTATCCTTAAATTCAGATTCTATGCTATTAACTTGAATCTTCAAGCTATCTCTTAAAGCCTGTATCTCTTCTTCTGAACAATTCAAACTATTCTTAATTTCATTCTCAAACACAGTATATTCCTCTCTTATAGAACTGGAAAAAGAATCATAATTTTCTCTAATTGATTTCTCAATATCAATTCTATATGCATTTACTTTATCAGTAAGCTTTAAAACATCACTTTGCATCAATTGCACTTGAGATTCAAAACTGCCTGTGTCATTTAAAAATTTACTTACAATATTTTGTTTCTCATCATCAAGCCTAGAAACCATTGAATTGAATTCATATTCTAACTTTTCATTAGCCTCAATAATTTTATCTTCAATATCTTTTTGCTGACTTAAAAATTTAATTTCAACTTGTGTTGCAAGCTCTTCAACATGTAAGTCTATCTTATCATTTATAGATTTAATCTTAAAATCCATGAAATCTTCAATATTTAAAACTTTACCCTGAACCTCATCTGAAATATTCTTCAAGTTAAGATAAGATCTATTTTCAAATTCCTTAATATCTGCTTGTAAACGATCAAAAATCTCTTTTGCTCTCTGATTAACATCATCTTTAACAACTTCCAATCCACTCTCAATAGCAGAAACATCACTTTTAATTTCATCTAAACTCCTTTTTGTAATGCCCGCTCTTTCTTCAAGCTCTTTGTAAGCATTTTCTTGCCAATTTACCATATCATCTTTAACTCTTAAAAACCAAGAATCAACATTATCTTGACGATTGTCTACAAGTTTAATAAACTCATCTATTCGATTAGTAATATTAGTTTCCATTACAACTATCTTACTCTCTGCTTCTCTTTTTTTAACATCAAACTCTTTATTAAATTCTGAGTAAAAACTTTCTTTATTCAACATAAGTTCCTGTTCAATTTCAACTCTAAAATTCTTCATAAGGATTTCTTTTTCTTCCAAGTTCTTAATTATATGTCTCTCTAAATTTTCAATTCTTTGATCTGAGGATGCCACAAAATTTTCTAAAGAATTTTTTAAATTATCACTTCTTCCTTTCAAATCTTTAAAAAAATCCTCTTCAAGAAGTTTGAGATGGGATGACACATTGTGATAAGAATCCTCTTTAAGTTTTAATATATCCCCTTCGATATTACTCAAACTCAACTTAAGTTCACCAAGATTTTTTAATTGTTCTTCAATCTCTTTATCCATCTTTTTACTTGAACGAGCAAGTTCTATACCCAAATCAGAAATACATGCATTTAATCTATTTTCCATGTCAAAGTGCATATTGGAATATTTGGTATCAAGCTCAGCATATTTATTTGCAATCAGCTCTTCAACTGAATCAGTCTTATCATTTATCTTCTTCTCTACAAGCAGATGCTTCTCATCATACTTACCTTCAAGCTCAGCATATTTACTTGCAATCAACTCTTCAACTGAATCAGTCTTGTCATTTATCTTCTTCTCTACAAGCAGATGCTTCTCATCATACTTACCTTCAAGCTCAGCATATTTACTTGCAATCAGCTCTTCAACTGAATCAGTCTTGTCATTTATCTTCTTCTCTACAAGCAGATGCTTCTCATCATACTTACCTTCAAGCTCAGCATACTTATTTGCAATCAACTCTTCAACTGAATTAGCCTTATCATTTATCTTCTTCTCTACAAGCAAATGCCTCTCATCATATTTACTTTCAAGCTCAGCATATCTCATATCAAGAGTCTTGTCTAATTCATTATGACATTCGCTAATTTTATCCTTTAAATTCTTCTCTATAATCTCAAAATTATTTTCAATTGACTTAAGAGCAGATATCTTTTCATTAATTCCATGCTCATATTTTTCAATCTCTTCATCAATTGCAGCAGTGGCTTTCATCATATACATATCAAAATGATCTTTTATTTCTTTCTCAAGACCAGACTTAATGATATCAAATTGATGATGCATGTTATTACTATCTTCTTGTATTCTCTTTCTTAAATCTTCTTCAAGCTCTAGAATTTCTTTTGACCTTCCATCGATTATCTCAAAATTACGATCTATCTCAGAAATTTTTACTCTCAAATGTTCATCATTATCTGTAAGTATCTTATATATTTCATCTCTAATCTTTGAAATAGCCCCTTCACTCTCAATAAAAAATGTTGAATATCTCTCCTCAAAATTATTTTCAATAATCTTGAATCTTTCTTTATAAAGATCATTTAAAAACTCAGATTTATCCTCAATATTATTCTTAAGTTCATTAATTACTCCTATAAACTGTTCTCTTAACTGAATAATATCACTATCTATGGCTTTCTTGTAATCAATTGCCTCTTCCCGTCTAACTCTATACTGTCGCTCAATTTCTCTGAGCAATTCACCAAGTCTTAGCTCTTCTTTTTCTATTATATCCTTAATTTTAATTTCAAAATTTTCAACCTGATACTTTGATACATCAAAAGATGACTTAAAATTTTCTAAATTGTCATCCATATTCTTGCTAAGAATATCTATTTTGTCTGTTAGCCTTCTATTTACATTTTCAATCTCATATCCTATCTCATTCTCTAATTTATTTGCAAGGGTTTCTGAATATTCTCTAGAATCAGATATTACCTTACTATATTTTTCATTAATTTCTCTATTCACATCATTAAATCTTGAATTAAGAGAATCAATGGTAATATCAATACTTGCCTGAAATGAAGCAATATCTGTCCTTTTATCCTTAAGCAAACTATCAACTTCCTTAACAAACTCTTCTGACCTTTCTAAGACTGTAGAAAATTTCTTAGATAAACTTTCTTCAAGATCCTTAGTATCCGTATCAAAATGACTCATAATATTTTTCAGAAGTTCATCTGCATATACATTTCCTTGATTTCTAAACTCATCTATTTTCTCAAGATAATAACTCTCAAGTCCTTCAAAAGTACTCTTAAGATCCTCAATTTTTAAAGTAATCTCAGAATCAATTGAGTTTATATCAATCTTTCCTGAAGATAATACATTCTCAATATTAACTGATATTTCATTTAACTTACCTTGCCAATCATTAAGCTTATTATCTATCTCACTATTAAGCATATCTCTTTTACTTAAGATGTCTTCCGATATTCTATTTAAAAAATTATCTATCTGCTTCTGATTATCTATCTTAATTTCAGAAACTTTTTGCATCCTAATTTCAATAAATCCATCAAGATCCGATCTAAGACTATTTAAAACATCTTCACATTCAACTTTGAAATCTTTAAGTCTATAATCAAGTTTTTCTATATTGCTTTTAATTAATTCTTCCTTATTAGAGAAGTCCTCATTAAATCCATTAAGCATCATAATAATTTTGTCATGAATTATTTCAGCTTGATTATCAATAAAATCCTTAATCCCTGATAAAGTCTCTTCACTGTTACTATATGACATATCTCTTAATTCTTTATACTTATCTAATACTGAACTTTCAAAGTCCTCCGTCTTTGATGTAACATACTCAAGTCTATCATTAACATCTTTTTCAAAAGACTCGATTTTTGAAGAAGCTGATAAAAGCAATTCTTCACTTGAAATCTTAATATCAAGTAAAGATTTATTTAAAACAATAAGCTCATCTTTCCAATTAGTATGCATATCTATTGCTTTTTTTTGAATATGTTCTGAGAGTTCATTGAAAATATTTTCACTAAGTTCATTTCCCTTAATCCTTTGGGTTTCAATCAAATTTAAAAATTCTTCATTAGTTTTATTTAAATGAGACTTAATATTCTCTAAATTCAAGCCCACTTCACCTTGCCAATGTTCATATTGCAATTTGTCAGCTTCCATCTGCTTAATAAATTTACCTATATCCTCTCCATAATGACTTTTTAAATTAAACACTTCATCATTAATATCAGCACTCATCTCACTCAACTTGGATTCGAAATTTTTTCTTAAAGTCTCAAAGTCTTGCACTAACAAATCATTTAAAGAATTTATACTTTCTTTTAGCTTTGTACTAGTAATCTCAAAATTTTGATAATCATAATCTGATTTTTCAGCAATTTTACTAAATTTTTCATCACATTTAATGGTAAGATCATTAACATCACGCTCAAATTTATCTGCAATATTTTTATACTTATCCTTAAGTTGGGTTTCTAATTCATCACTTTTTAAATTCAGAGTTTCTAAGAGAGTTTCATACTTTAAGTTAATGCTACCATCTAAACACGAATAATCATTAACAAATTTCTCATTCATTTCTTTAAGCTCTAAATACAAGCTACTATCCAACTGGGAAATTTTATCTTGAATATCTGTACTGATATTTGAAAGTTTCAATTCCAATTCACTTCCAACATCATTCATTCTTGAAAATACATTGTCACTAAAACTATCAATATCCCCTTTAACTCTTTCCTTAAATTCAACATATATCCTATTAGAATCCTCTTCAAGATCATCAAGCAAAGTCCTAATTCCACACTGAACACTCTCTATCCTAGAATTAGCATCCTTTAAACTACTCTCTATCCTATCTCTTATGTCTTTATCAAATTGATTTATCCTAGTATCATATTCTTTATAAATATCACCAACACCAGATTCAATTTGAACCCTAAATTGTTCCAAAATATCTGCTAATTGCTCTTCATACTGTCTCATCTCTTGTCTTATAGTCTCTTCAAGAGAATTCAGCCTAGAATAGGTATTATCTTTAAAAATAGAACTCAGAGAAGAAATTTCATTGTCTATTAATACCAATTTGCCTTCGAGTTTATCTCTCATCTGATGAGAACGCTCATCAACGTACATAAAGACTTCATCAAATTTTATCTGTAGCTCCTCATTTAATCTAGTTAAAATAAAATCTTCCTTATCATTAATTTTAGTCTTAGCTTGCTCTACAATAAGATCAAGAGAATTTTCTATTGATTTATATTTAGTTTCATATATACCAAAAGAATCTTCCATTGACTTATTATAAGTATCTATGCTAGATTCAATTTTAAACACAAACTCCTTAAATTCATTCTCAAGCTTTTCATTACCCTTATCTAAAATTTCTCTTTTTTTCTCTTCAATCATTACCAATGACTCTTGATAAGATATAAGCTCTCTATCCAGATTATCCATTCTCACACTAAAATCTTTAATAGTGTTATCAAACTTATCCCAACTCTCAATCCTGATAGTCTCAAGATTTTCCTTATTTGTCTTATCGAATTTTTCAAAAACCGTACTCAATCTAGAATCAATAGAATCAATTTGAGTATTAAAATTTTTTAAAGTTTTTGAAAGTTTATCTACTACTTTTCCATCCACTTGAAGTCGTTGTATATTATCTTGCACTTTAAGGGCCATTTCATCTAGCTCTTTAAGCATAGAATCATGATAAGAAATCTTTTTTTCAACTTCTGCAAAATCTTTACTTTTATCTTTAATCTTTCGCTGAACTTCATCTATTTTTTTTATGATCTCTATACTAGAACGTTGATACGCTTCCATATCAACAGCAAGATTATTGATATCTTTTGTCTTCTCATCAATAAAATCTTCAAGGTTATCCTTAGCAATATCAATAAATTTTTTAATCTTATCTAAAGCTCTTGAACGTCTATCATACTGCCTATAAATAAATAAAATCACAAAAACCAATAAAAGATTAACCAAAACGGTTACAAAATCTATCATAAATATTTTACCCACACTCTATATATTTAAAAGTATATATCTTTGTAAGTCTTTATAATTACTAAAAATAAAATCACATTTCATATCTTTAAACAACTTTTTTTTAGAAAGATAAGCCGTTCTCATACACACACCACTAGCACCTAAGATATCATACTCATAAGAATTACCAACATATAAAACATGATTACTATCTATACCTAATTCATCCATAATCCTTAAAAAAGCTATTTTGTTTGGCTTTAAGTAACCGGTCTCTTCTGATGAATAAAGAACATCCCAAAAACTATCTTCAATGCCTAATAAATTACTCACACGAGTTGCAATAGGAAAATCTGACATCACTCCTAATTTTATCCCTCTCAATTTAAGAGAATAAATCAAATCATGAACACCAAAATACGGTCTGAGATTTCTAAATTTATTCCTAAAAGATTTACCATAATATATTTTATTTAATAAAAATTCACACCTATTCTCATCAAAACCCAAATGATTAGCAAGCATCTTAATCTGAATAGACATCAACTCATCTCTACTAGAAGGAATACTTCTTCCTTTTTGTAAACCTCTGATCTCTTCTCTTACCTTTTTAAAAGCCAAAAAAAATTTAATATTTTTTAAAAATTCAGGAAACATCATTAAATTAATATTAATTCCAGGATAAAGAGTTCCATCAAGATCAAACACTACAGCTTTTATCATAATATTTAATGATTTATCCTTTTGGGTATTGGTACTATGGATATATTCTTTGGAACTTTGGCCCTAACTAAATGAATATATGAATTTGGATATCTACCTCTAAGTGATTTAATTGAAGTTTCATCATTAATTTCCATTAAAGATACTCTAAAAATAGATTCTCTATCAATAAATGGAAATAACACAACAACATGTTTATGAAAAACCTTTCCTGGAAATCCATTAATTGTTGTATTCAAAGAGCCAAAATACATGTGACCAGGCTCCTTGACAGCTAAATAATACAAAATAAACTCTAAATTATCAATCTCATATCCACGGTTTTCAATATACTTAAGAAAACCAACATTATTTACATCTAACTCCTTAACCCTAGATAAGTCTAGATTAGCATCAACATTTTTAAGTTTATAGGCAATATTACGAGTCCAATCAAGTCCAAAAAATGGCTCCCTACTAAATTCATAATACTTCGTAAAACTATTACCTCTAATTCCAATATGCTTAACTTTAAGATCCTTTATTTTTAAAAGCTTTCCTGTCATTGCCTTATAAATTGAATCTGCTACCCATTTACCAAATCCAGAACAATTAAATCCTATAGGTTCTCTTTGAGGTTCACCCGTTCTAATATACACCATTTCACCTAGTTCATTCATTGCTCCATCATGTACTTCAAATATTAAAGGAGAAACTTTTAAAAAGGCTTTCAGACTATCAACAATATTAGAAATATTATCATAAGCTTCAAGAGAGCTAGGTCTAAAAAGTTCAAAATCAATAAAATTACTAATATATTTAGCTATTTCTAAAAAAGAACCAGTAGCAATATCACTAATTTTAAAAGGCAATTTAATATCTTTATAAATAAAAGTATTAATTAAATAAAAATCAGCACTTGAATGAACATCACCTGCCTTTATTCTAATAAAAGTATCTGCTCTATTTAGAAAAAATATCTTTATCTGTTCAATACCATATCTTCCAACTTTAATTACATAAGAGCCTGGAAAAATATAAGAAACACCATTTTTTCGATTAAAAAAAGAATAGTAAGCATAATCTCCCAATATTGAATTTGATACTTCAACATAATAATCATCTGAAATATAATATTTTTGAGTTTTTATCTTAAAAGCAGTATTCCTAGAATTAAAATATTTCGCATAATTTGCTCTAACACTAAAATCATAAAAAAAATTCTCAAATGCAAAGAGATTCAGATTAACAACTATCAAAAATAAAAATATATATCTCACTTTAAGTCTCTTGTTTTTTCTCTCAGTTCTATTAAAATTGGAATATTATAATAACCAATTTTACGAATATTATTTACTAAATAATTATAATAAGAATTTGGAAAATTAGTTATTTTATTCGCAAATAAAATAAACTTCACAGGATTAACACTAATCTGAGTTATATATTTCACTTTATGTGAAGCATTCAAATGATAATCCTTAATCCATAAATTTAACATCTTATTCAAATCAGCAGTACTTATTTTAAGTTCAAGTTGTTTTCTTAATTTAATTACTTCTTTAAAAAGATTATCTATCCCCTCTTTTTTATGAACAGATATTCTTAATATGGGAGAAAAATTTAAAATCGGGAAAAAAAATTTAACACGATTCTTTAAAGCCTCAAAATAACCACTTTTTGACTTTACAAGATCCCACTTGGTAAACACAATAATAATCCCTTTACCCCGTTTAGTTGCACAATGAGCAATTTTCTTATCTTGAGCCGTCAAGTCTTCTTTAACATCAACTAATAAAAAGACAATATCTACCATATCAATTACCCTTAAAGCTTTACTTACAGAATAATGTTCAATAAGTTCATTTACCCTTGCTCGCCGCCTTATTCCAGCCGTATCAATAAGCTCAAATGTTTTACCATTCCTTTGAAATCTTGCTTTAACAAAATCCCTTGTAGTCCCAGCAACCTGAGACACAATTGAAACTTCACGTCCTGCTAAAAAATTAATAAGAGTAGATTTGCCTGCATTTGGTTTCCCTATAATGCCAATCTTAACATCAACATTATCATCACTTGCCAATTTACCTACTGAATTTTTCAAAAAAATTCTTAAGCTATTTACTCCTTTTCCATGAGTCGCACTAACTAAAAAGCTCTTTTGAAAGCCTAACTTTTGAAATTCATAAGTTAAGACTTCCTTATGATGACTATCTATTTTATTTAATACCAATACTATCTTATCACTATATTTTCTTAACCTATCAATAAGCTCATAATCTTCTGATAAGATTTCATTTACATCTAAAACAAACAAGATCAAATCAATGCTATCAAACAAGCTTATAACTTTATTAACCACAACTCTACTAAGTTCATCCCTTAAAAGGGTAAATCCACCAGCATCAATCAAATAAAATTTATAAGAATCTACTGTACAAATCTCTTTTATCAAATCCCTAGTAACTCCATAAATTTCATCTGTAATACTTCTATTTGAGCTTAAAAGTTTATTAAATAAAGTAGACTTTCCAACATTTGGTCTGCCAACAATAAGAACACTTTTATAATCTTGAACTTTAGAACTAATCAAAGCTAAACTGCCTCTTTCCTTATGTAGGTTTTTCTATTATAATATCAAATATTACAGCTTTATGCCAATTATAAACGGAATCCCAATTGATAAGGAAAAAAAGAAATAGTAAACGAAAAACAAGTAGCTTTGATCAAATAGATATATTTTTAGTATTATTTGCAATATTCTTAACAGGACTGTGTTTATTACTAATAATTAAAAATTCACTTATTAAAAATATATTCAATGAGCAAATTGAAAATAATGACAATTTTGAATTTAGCCAATCAAAACCTAATAAGATAGAAGCAAAACTAGAGAATACAAAAAATGAAACTATTAAAATACTTAACAATGAAAAATTTTTAATAAAGCCACCTGAAATACAAAAAATTGAAGAAGAATTTAAATATCAAGAACAAAAATACTTAAAAAACAAAAAAGAAGTTAAGCTATATTTTATAAAAGTTACCGCTGAGGGACATTTTTTAAAACAATGGATTAAACGAACTATTCAATATGATAAAAATATTCTCAAAGAAACATTAAAAGCACTAATTAATGGTCCTAATGAATATGAACTTAAAAATAATTTTTTAAGTTTAATTCCTATCAATACCAAAGTATTAAACTTAAGTATAAATGATGGAATTGCCCACATAAATTTATCTAAAGAGTTTTATGAAAATAGTTTTGGAGTAGAAGGAACAATTAATCAAGTCAAGCAAATTATTTTAACATGTCTTGAAATTCAAGGCATCAAAGGAATAACTTTAAAAGTTGAAAACAATCCAATAATACTTGAAGACTTAAATTTAGATTTTTCAGGAATCCTAGATAACAAAAAACTCGCAAAATATTAAAAATTAATATCATCAAGAAGGGCAAGAGATTGCATAAGATTTATTGAATTATCTTTAACAACCAAAAACATAAATTCTTGATTTCCTTTCCGTCCTTTGGTTGCAAGTTTTAATATATTTTTAATTTGTAGATCATTATCATAAAACTTTTTAATTACCTTATTTAATATATTACTCAGATATCTCTCTCCAACTATACCATTAAAATTTTTTATATTTAAATTTAATCCTTTAAGCTCAAATTGAGGTTTAACAAGAACAACGATAAGCTTATCATAAAGCTTATCAATTAAATTTGCACATATACTAATTACAGATCTAAAAGAAACATCAATAACGGCAAAATTAGGCTGTATGTCAAATTGTTTAATATCAAAAATATTAGTCTTTTCAAAAACTTTAACCCTTGGGTCAACTCTTAATTTATAAGATAGCTGATTAAATCCAACATCAACTGCATAAACTAACTTTGCACCTTCTTGCAAAAGACAATCTGTAAAACCACCTGTTGAAGCACCAACATCTATACAGATTTTATCTTTAACTGTAATTTTAAATGTTTCTAAAGATTCAAAAAGTTTATGACCTCCTCTTGAAACAAATTGCCTAGACTCACTCTCTATTAAGTTTATTTTACTATTTCTTAACAGCAAAACCTTAGGATTTCTTTCTTTGTGAGAATTGACATACACCCTGCCAGTCAAAATTAAAATTCTAAGTTCTTCTCTTGTCAGACCTGGACAATTCTTGCAAAGCACATTTAATAAACTATTTCTGTATTCTTTCAATTTTCAAAGCACGTCCTGTTTTTAAATGAGAAGTAATAACAACTCCCTGTATAATCACATCCTCTTCAACAGTTTCTGTTCGTAAAGCCACATATTCAAGTAATCCTTTAAGAGAAATCTCAGGATTAAATCCTATTACAGAATTCAAACTACCTGTCATTCCAAGATCACTAATATAAGCAGTCCCCTTATCTAAGATTCTCTCATCTTGGGTCATTATATGTGTATGCGTACCAATAACTCCAGTTACCAATCCGTTTAAAAAATATCCAAAACTCTCTTTCTCATAATTACTCTCAGCATGAAAATCGACAAAAATAGTTTTAACTCTATTTCTAATCATGTTCACAACTTTTTTTATATTTTCAAAAGGATTTTTAACAATGAAAGTCATTCCTAAAAATCCCTGAATATTTATAACAGCAACTTTTTCATTTTTAACATTTAAAATACAATACCCATGTCCTTCAAGAAGATCTGAAAAATTATTTGGTCTTAAAATATACTCCTGTTTATCCAAATATTCCCTTATACTATGATCTGCATAAACATGATTACCTGTAGTAATAACATTCACACCTACCTTAAAAAGATTTTCTGCTATCTCTGGAGTAATTCCAAAACCACCTGAGGAATTCTCCCCGTTGACAATTGTCAAATCTATATTATACTTCTCTTTAAGATTCTTAAGATTAAAAAAAACCTTTTTAAGTCCCCCATTACCTATGATATCTCCAATTATTAATGCTCTAATCACATCGTTATCTTGCATACTCAATAACTCTAGTTTCACGAATAATAGTAACTTTTATTTTACCAGGATATCTCATCTCAACTTCTATTTTCTTTGCAATATCTCTTGCAAGAATAGTAGCTTTCTCATCATTAATCAATAAATTGTCAACGATAATTCTAACTTCACGACCTGCCTGAATTGCATAACACTTCTGAACACCCTCAAATCCATATGCAATCTCTTCAAGTCTCTTAAGTCTATTTATATAATTGTTCAAACTTTCACGTCTTGCACCAGGACGAGATGCAGAAATAGCATCAGCTATTTGAACAACGATAGCCTCAAAACTTTCAGGCTTTATTTCATTATGATGTGCAGCAATAGCATTGACAACAATATCACTCTCTCCACAACTTTGAGCAAGCTCAGCACCCGTAATAGCATGCCCCTCACTATTCTCAGAAATACTTTCCATACCCTTTCCAATATCATGCAAAAGACATGCTCTCTTGACAACAACAGGATCTAATTTCATCTCCTTAGCTAAAATTTCTCCAATTATTGCTGTTTCTTTTGAATGACTTAGAACGTTTTGACCATAACTGCTTCTAAAGTAAAGCCTTCCAAGTCCCCTAATAAGCCTTTTGTCAAATCCATGTATATTTAAATCAAATACTACCTTTTCGCCTTCCTCAAGAATAATATTATTGATCTCATTAGTAACACTATAAACAATTTCTTCAATTCTTGCAGGATGAATTCTCCCGTCTGCAACGAGTCTCTCAAGAGTCCTTTTTGCTATCTCCTTCCTTACTGGATCAAAACATGATATAACAACAGCCTCAGGAGTATCATCAATAATAATATCTGCACCTATTAATGTCTCAAGAACCCTGATATTACGTCCTTCTTTACCAATGATTCTACCTTTCATCTCATCATTAGGCAGTTCAACAGAAGTAACTGTAAACTCAGAGCTGACCTCTGTTACTATACGTTGCATAGTAGAGACCAATATATCTTTAGCTACCTTATCTGCTAGAAGTTGAGCCTCTTGTTCACTTTTATTAATAATTATTTGAGCATCTCTCTTAGATTCATTTTCAACTTTTTCAATTACAATCTTTTTTGCTTCTTCTTTTGTAAGACCAGCAATATTTTCTAACTTTTTAACAAGAGATAATTCCTTATCTCGTATTATTTTTTCTTTTTGCTCAAATTCCTTAAGCTTAAAATCAATCCTACTTTGCTGCTTATCAAGAGCTGATATTCTTTTATCTAAAGTTTCTTCTCTTTGTAATAATCTTCTCTCTAAATTAAAAACCTCATTTTTTCGCTCTCTTATTTCCCTATCCTGCTGGTTTCTCTCTTTAAGCATTTGAGCTTTTGCATATGAAATAACTCGCTTTTTTTCATTTTCTATCTCTACGATTGCCTCTTCTTGTACTTTCTTTAGCTTTTTATCTAAATTTAATAAAGAAAACCTACCTAAAATAATTCTTATTAAAAAACCTAATACAATACCTAAAACACCAACAAGAATAGAAGAAAAAGTAATATATGACATACAATTTACCCCCTATTCTGCCAAACCAATTAAATATAAATCCTTTAAAAGGATATATTTAATACGTAAGACTATTGCTTTTCTTCTAAGGTTTTATCAACTAGTTCAAGAATTGCCATCTCAGCTGCATCCCCATACCTTTGTCCTAGCTTAATAACCCTAGTATACCCACCCTTTCTTTCTTTAAAGATAGGGGAAATTCTAGTAAATAATCTATTCAGAATATATTTATCATGTATAAATTTTGATACTTCTCTTCTGTTATGTACACTATCAACTTTAGCCCTAGTAATTAATTTTTCAGCAAATCTCTTAACTTCACTCAATTTTGCTTTAGTAGAAGTTATTTTTTCATGCCTAAAAAGAGAAATTACCATATTTCTCAAAAGCGCCTTTCTATGACTTGATTTTCTATCTAACCTATTAAATCCTACCTTAGTCTTCATATAACAATGATCTCCCTTCTAATGAGATATTTTATCGTTTTTATTCAATATTTTTAGAGCTTCTGCCTTAGACATTCCCAAAAATAATCCATAAGCACTAAGCTTTTCAATTATTTCTTCTAAACTTTTTTTCCCAAAGTTCCTTGCCTTTGAAAGATCCTCTGCACTTTTGCTAATAAGTTCTCCTAAAGTCTTAACATTTTCCTTGGTCAAACAATTAAGAGATCTAACAGATAAATTTAATTTCTCAATATTTATACTAAGTATATCGGAATCTCTAAGTTCAGAACTCTCAACAGAATGTACAACCTTATCTTCAAAATTAACCAATGGAAGCAAAAAGTCCCTCACTACAGAAGCCGCTTTTTTAATTGCGTCTTTAGCACTAATTACACCTGTTGTCCAAATTTCCATAACAAGTTTATCATAATCAGATCTCTGCCCAACTCTAGTATCTTCAACAGAATATGTCACCTTTTCTATTGGAGAGAATATAGAATCAAGTGCAATGGTATTAACTTCTTCTAAATATTTAGCATTCTGTTCAGAAGAAACATAACCTCTTCCATAATTGATTTGAAATTCAAAATCCAAATTTGCCTCACTTGAAAGTGTAGCAATAACTAAATCTTTATTAAAAACTTCAACACCTTCTCTTTCAAGATGAACTGCCTTTAAAACATTAGTATCTTTTCCATTAACAGAAAGATTTATTGTAGTACTATTAACTCCCTCATCTAACTTTAAGTGAATATTCTTAATATTAGCAATTACTTCAAGAGTATCCTCTACAACACCAGGTATTAAATCAAATTCACTTGAAACGATCTTTAAAGACCCACCTTGATTAGACTGAACCCTCATAGCAGAAATAGCATATCCTTCAATAGAAGATAGCAAAACTCGCCTTAAAGTGTTACCAATAGTAACACCAAAACCTTTCTCAAAAGGATACATTATAAATTTTCCATAAGAACTATCATCCTCTCCTCTTAAAAACTCAATCCTATCAGGTATAGTAAAATCTTTCAAAAGCTTTCCTAAAGACATCAATAGCTCCTCTAACTAAACTCGTCTAGTTTTCTTAGGTCTACACCCATTATGCGGTATTGGAGTAACATCTGAGATTGATTTAACAATTATACCTGTTGATCCAACAGTTCGTATGGCAGACTCTCTACCAATCCCCGGACCTTTAACAAAAACATGAACATAATTAATACCAAAATCCTTAACTTTACCTAAAGCCGCTTCTGCAGTCATCTGAGCAGCATAAGGAGTCGATTTTTTAGCACCCTTAAATCCCATTCCACCTGCACTTGCCCAAGCTAAAGTATTTCCTCTTATGTCTGATACAGTTACTATGGTATTATTAAAAGTAGCCTGTATATAAACATTGCCTTCACCAATATTTTTTTTTACCTTTTTTTTATTAGTTGATACTTTTGCACTCAAACTTATCTCTCCTATATAAGCAAAAAAACTTTATTTAGCAGCCATCTTCTTATTAGCCACAGTCTTTCTCTTTCCCTTCCTGGTTCTTGCATTAGTCTTAGTTCTCTGCCCTCTTAAGGGTAAACCTTTTCTATGTCTAAGCCCCCTATAACATGCAATATCCATAAGCCTCTTAATAGACATAGCTAACTCACTTCTAAGCTTTCCCTCAACAACATAATCACTTTCAATTATTTTCCTAAGCTTATTAATTTCATCATTATCCAAATCTTTAGCTCTTTTTTCTGGTAAAATATCTGTTTTTCTGCAAATTTCTAAAGCTCTAGCTCTTCCTATTCCATAAATAGACGTAAGAGCTATTTGAAGTTGTTTGTTATTTGGCAAATCTATTCCTGCTATCCTAGCCATTTTTTCCCCTTATTTTTGTCTTTGTTTATGTTTAAGATTATCACAAATAATTCTTAAAACACCTTTTCTCTTTATCACTTTACATTTTTCACAAATTGGCTTTACACTTACCCTAACTTTCATAAACTACTCCTAAATTTTCTGCAAAAAAGCATACTTTTTGCCAGGTCCACGAGACAATCCTTGAGTCTTTAAATATGCATCAATCTGAATTAATGTATCAAGAGCTACTCCTACCATAATAAGGAGTGAAGAACTACCCATAATCCTTGAGACATCATAAGGAAATCTAAAAATATTCTGCACTAAAAACGGAATAATTGCAATAATAGACAAAAAAATAGAACCTGAAAATAATGTTCTATTCATAATTTTATCTAAATAACCCTCCATCTCATCCGCCTTTATACCTGGAATAGTTCCCCCATTTTTACGAATATTATTACTTATATCTTTTGGACTCAATTGTATCTTTGAATAAAAATATGTAAAACCTATTATTAAAACTACATTCAATAAAGTATAATAAAGCCCATTAGGCCTTAAATAAGATAAAATTTGTCTTGAGAGAACAGAAGTTCCAGCAAATCCACTTAAAATTTGCAAAGGCAAGGTAATAAGCACAGATGCAAAAATAACAGGCAACACACCTGACGGATTAAGCTTGATTGGTAAATATGAACTAACTGTATTCCTTGAGTTTGCTCTAGCATAATGAATAGCAATCCGTCTTTGTGCCTTATACTCATATATGATCAATATAACAACCAAAATAAACACACTTAATACCAGTATCATAAAGACAGGATTAATATTTTGAGATGGATCTCGAATGCTCTGAAAAAGATTAAATAAAGCCGCTTGAAGCCTAACCACTATTCCTGAAAAAATTATTAAAGACACACCATTCCCAATGCCTCTCTGATTAATTTGTTCACCAAGCCATAAGAGAACAAAAGTACCTGTTGTAACTGTTAAAATAGCAATAAAAATATATCTATAAAAAGGCATATTAAGAGCACCTGGAATGCTTTTAGCATAAAGACTAGTGGCATATCCTTGAGCTACAGCCGCAACAATTGTTAGATATTTCGTGTATTTTTTTATTTTTTTTCTCCCATTATCCCCTTCTTGCATCTTTTTAAGAGAAGGAAAAGAATAAACAAGAAGCTGAATAATAATTGATGCTGAAATATAAGGACTTATGCTAAGCATAAATATAGAAAAATTACTAAAAGCACCACCTGAAAAAAAATCAAAATAATTAGTAATTGAAAAATCCGACTGGGATTTAAAATAACTTCGAAGAGCCACAGGATCTATTCCTGGTATTGGCAAGTAAGATCCAACCCTAAAAATAAAAAGAATAAACAGAGTAAATAAAAATTTGCTCCTTAAATCCTTAATTGTAAATAAATTAAAAAACAAACCTTTCATTTCACTACCATTTCAAACTAATTTAATACTACAACCAAATTTCGTTGCCAATTCTTCAGCAGACTTTGAAATACGAGAAACTTCAAAATTCACTTTCTTAGTAAGCTCGCCATTAGCCAAAATCTTGATATTTTTTTTATTCTTACTTATAAGCCCTTTTTGTAACAAAGTATTATAATTTACTAAATCTCCATCCTCAAATTTTCTATCTATATCCCCAAGTCCTACAATCTCATACTTTACCTTATAATCATGATTGGAAAAACCTCTTATTGGAAGTCTTCTATAAAGAGGAGTTTGTCCTCCTTCAAAACCAACCCTTGGCGAATTATTCCTAGCTTTTTGCCCCTTTTGCCCTCTACCAGAGGTTTTTCCAAGACCAGAACCTGGCCCCCTACCAACAATTTTTCGAGACTTATTAGCTCCTAAAGGTCTCCTTAGCTTAATCATTCTTTACCTCACTTAATAAAACCATGCTAATTACACTATTAAGCATCCCTTGAAGAGACTTGTTTAAAACATGAACTTTTTTATCTCCTATTCTCTTAAGACCCAAAGCTTTCAATGTCTTAACCTTACTGTCTAATTTTCCAATAAGACTTCTCTTAAGCTCAACCTCGATCTTAATGTCGCTCTTAGTAAGAATTTCTCTATTATTTTTCATCTTTCTAATAAAAACCTTATTCTTCAACCTAGATCTTGAGGCTTTAAACCTAATCTTTTTAAGCTGAAGTCGCAATTTTCTCTTAATCATAAATTAACCCCATAAAGTCCTTAAAGTTTTACCTCTTATTTCTGCTATTTTTCTAGCATCTAAAACCAAGTCAAATGCTTTAAAAGTCGCTTTTACCACATTCATAGAATTATTTGAACCAAGAGACTTACTTAAAATATCATGAACTCCCAAAGCTTCCATGACAGCACGAACAGGTCCACCTGCAATAATACCAGTACCTTGAGTTGCTGGCTTAATTAAAACTCTGGCTTTTTTAAAATCACCAATGACCATATGAGGAAGAGTACCTTTTCTAATAGGAATAACCCTTAAATTTTTTCTAGCACTAGCCAAACTCTTCTTTATTGCATCACTAGCATCATTAGCCTTACCAAATCCCCAGCCAACTTGACCTTCACCATCACCAACAACCATAAAAGCAGAAAAAGAAAACCTTCTTCCACCCTTTACAACTTTAGTAACCCTACTTAATGATATCAATTTCTCTATTTGCTTTTTATGAACTTGAGATTCCACTATAATTCCCCCTAAACATCAATACCGGCTTCACGCAAAGAAGTTGCAAAACTTGCAATAAGACCGTGATATTTATAACCATTTCTATCAAAAATAAGTTTATTTATATTTTTATCCTTAAGTTTCTTTGCAAGAATTTCGCCAAGTTTCTTTACATCATCAATATTTTTGTTCAATTTAAGATCTTTTTCAATAGTAGAAATACTTGCAAGAGTATGACCAGCCACATCATCAATGACTTGAACATAAAAATATTTATTGGATTTAAAAACTGTAACCCTAGGCCTATCTGCAACACCAAATCCAATTCTATCTCTTATTCTCTTTTTACGCTTTATATTTCTTTTTTCAGATTCTTTTACTTTTTTCATAAATACTCACCTAAAACCTACTTTTTTACTCCTGATTTCCCTACTTTGCGTCTGCTTACTTCATTATCATATTTAATTCCTTTACCCTTATATGGCTCAGGAACCCTTAAACCTCTAATCTCAGAAGCAACCTGTCCAACTCTACACTTATCTATGCCCTCAACAGCAATTTTGGTATTACCATCAAGTCGAATATTAATTCCCTTGGGAATCACATACTCAAATTGAGTTGAATATCCTAAGTTAAAAAAAAGACTCGTTCCTTGTTGCTCAACCCTGTACCCTATACCACTAATAGTAAGAGATTTTGAAAATCCATCAGATACTCCCTTAACCATATTAGAAATTAAACTTCTATAAAGTCCATGAAAAGCTCTTGTCTGTTTATCGTCAAAAGAACGCTCAACAATAATATTACTCTCCTCAACTCTAACCTTAATGCTACTCTTTATTTCTTGGCTTAATTTGCCTCTCTTACCCTCAACTGTTACTATGTTGTCTTTAATATCAACCTTCACAGAATCAACTATCTTTATAGGAAGTTTACCAATACGTGACATATTTACCTACCTCTTAAACTTACCAAACTGAGCAAATTAGCTCACCACCTACTTTATTATCTTTGGCTTGCTTGCCAGTAATCACACCTTTTGAAGAAGACACTATTAATATGCCATACCCATTCTTTATTCTTGGCATATTTTTGTATGAAGAATAAACTTTTCTACCAGGAGTCGAAATAGCATCTATTCTATTTATAGCAGGATTTCTCTTATTATCATAATTTAGTATTGCCTTAATAAAAGAAATGCCTTTCTTATCAAAGATATTATAATTCTTAATATATCCTTCTTCTTTCAGAATGTCTAAAATAGATTTATTTATTTTAGACATCTTTAAGTCCACAGACTCATGCTTAACCTTACTTGCATTTCTTATCTTAGTTAACATATCTCCCACTGAATGCGTAACAGCCATAAATTCTCCTTACCAGCTTGATTTTGAGACTCCAGGAATTAATCCTGCAGATGCATGATTCCTAAAGCATATACGACACATACCAAAATCTCTCATATACCCCTTTGGACGCCCACATAACTTACATCTATTTTTTTGTCTTGTTTTATATTTTGGCTTTCGTAAGGCCTTAACTATCATTGATTTTTTAGCCATAAATAAAAACTCCTTTAATTACTAAATGGCATACCAAACTTCGAAAGCAAAGCTTTACCCTCTCTGTCGTTTAAAGCCGTAGTTACTATTGTGACATTCAAGCCAGATATCCTCTCTATTTTATCATAATCTATCTCAGAAAATATTATTTGTTCTGCTATGCCAAAAGAGTAATTACCATTGCCATCAAATGCATTTCCATTTACACCTCTAAAATCTTTAACACGAGGTAACGCCAAATTAATAAGTTTATATAAAAATTCATACATAATATTACCGCGAAGAGTAACCTTAGCGCCTATCTCTTGACCTTGTCTAATCTTAAATCCAGCAATGGCTTTTTTGGCCTTTGTCTTAACAGCCCGTTGACCAGTGATTTGACTAAGCTCATAAACAGTTGAATCTAAAAGTTTTTTATTTTTAACAGCATCACCAACTCCCACAGAAACAATAATTTTTTCTATTTTTGGAGCTTGCATAATAGACTTATATTGGAACTCACTAACAAGTTCTTTTATAATATTATCTTTATAATGCTTCTTTAACGCAGGAACATAACTCATAAGCTAAACATTCTCCCCATTCTTTTTAAGGAATCTCTTTTTTTCATTATTTTCAAATTTAAACCCTATTCTTGAAGATATACCATTTGAAAATAACATTACATTTGAAATATCTATAGGTGCTTCCCTATCAATTATCTTACTCTTCTCTTGAGGAGTTCTTGCCTTGATAACCTTCTTAACCATATTACAAGACTTAACAATAACCTTAAGATTTTTCCTATCTATGCTAACAACTTCACCTGTTTTACCTCTATCCTTACCACAAAGAATTTTTACATTATCGCCTACTTTCAACTTAGTCTTCATAAATAACCCCTTATATTACCTCTGAAGCCAATGAGACAACTTTCATAAAATTAGCATCCCTTAGCTCTCTTGCAACAGGTCCAAAAACTCTCTTACCTCTTGGATTCAAATTAGCATCAAGTATAACACATGCATTATCATCAAATCTAACATAAGTCCCATTCTTCCGTCTTATCTCTTTTGAGGTTCTAACAACTACGGCTTTATGCACCTCTCCTTTCTTAATAGGTGAATTGGGAATTGCTTGCTTCACAGCAATAACTATTATGTCTCCAACCCTAGCAGATCGTTTTTTACTTCCACCAATAACTTTTATGCACTCTGCTATCTTACCACCCGTATTATCAGCAACCGCTAAATATGTCTGCATCTGTACCATAATTAATCTCCTCTACAAAAATAACTGAAATTATTTTGATTGCTCCAAAACTTCAACAAGCATCCATCTTTTTTCTTTACTAATAGGCCTGGACTCAATAATCTTTACTTTATCTCCAAGTTTTGATTCTTCTCTCTCATCATGAGCTTTCACTCTTCTGCTAACTTTTAAGTACTTATGATAGATAGGATGCATTTTCCTTTGAACAATTTCAACAACTATTGTTTTACTCATCTTATCACTAACAACCTTTCCAATTAACTCTTTCTTATTTTCCCTTGCCATAAAACTTAAACCTTCCTAATACCTATTTCACATTCATGAACTATTGTATTAAGCCTTGCAATATCTCGTCTCAGCTCTCTTTTTTTTAAAGGATTCTCAACATGACCAACCACAGCCTTAAATCTTAAGTCCATATACTCTTTTTTTAAAGCCAATCTCTTAGCTCTCATATCTTCAAGAGTAAGATCTCTAAATTTTTTCAACATAACTCACCTCAAATCTCGCCTTACCACAAATGTAGTTTTAACCGGTAGCTTAGAACTGGCAAGCATCATAGCTGCCTCAGCAAGTTCTCTAGGCACTCCAGCCATCTCAAACATAACGGTTCCAAGCTTCACAGGAGCATTCCAATGATCAACTCCTCCTTTACCTTTACCCATTCTAGTTTCAGCTGGCTTTTTAGTATAAGGAACATCTGGAAATATTCTGATCCAAACCTTACCGCCCCTCTTAACTTTACGTGTCATAGCAACACGAGCTGCTTCAATCTGACGTGCAGTAATAAAATATGTATCAAGAGAAACAAGCCCATATTCTCCAAAAGATATCTCGTTACCCTTCTGAGCCTCTCCAGAAAGTCTCCCTCTTTGCTTCTTCCTATATTTAACCTTTCTAGGACTTAACATTTAACGCTCCTTAAAGATTCTAGACATCAGAACCATCTTTTTTTTTAAAACTACTATTGGATTTAGATCCAAATTCTAATTTTTTTCTAGAAAATTTATCGTCATTGACAATTTTTTTACTCTTACCATCTACTCTATTTTTGTCAAAATGCTCACTCTTTTCTCTTGAAATTTTTTTGTTAATTACCTGACCAGCATCTGAATTAGTCTGTTTTCCTAAAACTTCTCCCTTAAACAACCAAACTTTAACACCAATAACACCATAAGTTGTCTGAGCTTCGGCAAAACCATAATCTATATTAGCTCTAAGAGTATGTAAAGGAATCCGTCCTTCTTTAACTTCAAAACTTCTGGCAATCTCAGCCCCACCAAGCCTGCCTGAGACTTTAATTTTTACACCTTGAACACCTTTGGAAATAGAAGATAAAAGTGAAGACTTTAAAAGCTTTCTATAAGAAGCTCTATTTTCTAATTGCTTTGCTATCCCATTAGCAACAATTTGCCCGTCAAATTCTGGCTTCTTAATCTCTTTTATTTTAATATTAATTTTTTTAGATATTTTCCTAGTTAATAATTGTCCAATTTTTTCAAGATTGGCGCCCTTAACACCAATAACAGAACCAGGTCTTGGAGTGAAAATTACTACTGTTACTCTTTGAAGATTATTTCTAATAATCTCTATGTCAGAAATATCAAACCTAATTCCTTTAAGAAACTTCATAGTTTCCCGTCTTATCAAGAAATCTTCGTGAAGAATCTCAGAATATAATTTTTTATCAAAATACCACTTTGATTTCCAATCCCTATTAATCTTAATTCTTAAACTGTAAGGATGTACTTTTTGACCCATATCTTATTCTCCACCATACATCTTTTCATAAACTTCAACAAAAATATGACAACTTCTATTAACCAGCCTATCTGCTCTACCTCTAGCTCTAGGCCAAATGCTCTTACGCCTTCGCCCATCATCTATCATGACTGTTTTTATAAATATCATATCTTCAGAAAGATTTCTGTTATGATACATAGCATTCGACGCAGCTGATTTGACCACCTTACCTAAAAGTTTAGCACATTTATTGGGCATAGAACAAAGTATCGCAACAGCTTCACTGTAAGGCTTACCTCGTATATTATCAGCTATAGGTCTTACTTTTTTCGGAGAAGATGGCAAATTTTTGCCTCTTGCAGTATATCTTCTATTTACAAACATAAACTCTACTTCCTTCCCTTCTTATCTGATTTAGCATGTCCCCTAAAAATTCTTGTAGGTGAAAATTCTCCAAGCTTATGCCCAACAAGATCTTCAGTAATATACACAGGAATAAAAGACTTCCCATTGTAAACAGATATAGTAAGACTTACCATCTCAGGAATTATTGTTGAGGCTCTAGAATAGGTTTTAATTACCACCCTTTTCTCTCTGCCAGAAGAGGCTAAAACTTTTTGATAAAGACTCTTATCTATAAAAGGTCCTTTTTTAATAGATCTTGCCACTACACACTCCTAATTATTTCTTCTTTTAATGATAAATTTATCTGAATACTTATTCTTCTTACGAGTCTTATATCCCTTAGTTGGCTGTCCCCAAGGAGATACAGGATGACGACCACCAGAAGTCTTACCCTCACCACCTCCATGTGGATGGTCAATAGGATTCATCGCAACACCTCTTACCTTAGGTCTTTTACCAAGCCATCTACTCTTACCAGCTTTACCAATAGAAACATTTATATAATCTTCATTGCCAACTTCTCCAAGAGTAGCTATGCATTTTTTAAAGATCATGCGCATCTCACCTGATGGAAGCTTAACTGTTACATAATCTCCCTTAGAAGCAAGCACCATCGCATATCCTCCAGCACCTCTTACAAGCTGTCCACCTTTTCCAACATTAAGCTCAATGTTATGCACTGCTTTACCAACAGGAATATCCTCAAGTGGCAAAGCATTGCCAATCCTTATTGGAGCATTTGGACCACTCTCCAAAACATCACCAATTTTAATTCCTTTAGGAGCAACAATATACCTTTTATCCCCATCTCTATATACAAGCAAAGCTATATTAGAACTTCTATTTGGATCATACTCAATAGACACAACTCGAGCAGGTATACCAAACTTATCCCTTCTGCCAAAGTCAATCTCTCTATACCGTCTTTTATGTCCCCCACCTCTTCTTCTAACACTAATTCTTCCAGAAGAATCTCTTCCAGCCCTAGATACCTTACCTCTAGTTAAAGACTTCAAAGGACTATTACCCTTACTTAACTCATCAAAAGATAGAGTTGTCTTATAACGTAAAGATGAAGTTTTTGGCTTATAAGTCTTAATACCCATATTATTTCTCCAAAACCACTAAAAAATATCTATCTTATCTTCTTTTTTAAGATAAACATACGCCTTTTTCCATGAAGAAGTTTTTCCCTTACCAATAGGATAACCTTTCCTTGACACAACCATTTTAACCTTGCTCTTAACATTAAGTAAATTACATGATATTGGAGTAACATTAAAAAGCTCTTTAATCGCAGCGCCAATCTCTTTTTTATTTGCTTGCTTCCTAACCTTAAAAGAATAAACATTCATATTCTCTCTTTGAATATTAGTTTTCTCAGTAAGCATAGGTGAAATTATTATATCATAAGCTTTCATAACTCATCCTTACTATCCCTTTTATTTAACATAAAGCTCATTAAGCCCATTAATAGCAGACTCAAGCACTATTAAATTTTTAGCATAAAATAAATCAACAACTCTAAGTCTATTAAAAGATAAAATCTTTAAATCTCTTATATTTCTTCCTGCTCTTTTAACCATTTGATCATCATTACCCAACAAAATTACCGTTTTACCATTAATATTGATAAAATTTTTCATTATTAAAGCAAGATCTTTTGTCTTTCCTGATTCAATAGTAAAATTTTCAACAATCTTTAATCTATCTTCTACAGATACACACAGACTAAGAACAGATCTAAAAGCAAGTCGTTTAACTTTCTTTGGAAGCTTATAACTATAGTCCCTGGGTTTTGGCCCTAAAGCTATACCTCCACCAACCCAAACGGGATTTCTCTTAGTACCAACCCTCGCACGTCCTGTACCTTTTTGTTTCCAAGGCTTCTTTGAACTACCCCTAACCTCAGACCTAGTTTTAGTTGAAGCTGTTCCAACCCTAAGATTGGCTAGTTCATTATTAATAGCATTATATATAGAACCATAACTAATATCTATATTAAAAACTCCATCCTCTAAATTTATAGTTCGAAGTTCTTGTCCATCCTTAGAAAAAACTTTTCTTTCCATACTAAACACCCACTTTTTTCGCCTTTTTAACAATAACAAAAGAACCCTTAATCCCTGGCACAGCTCCTTTTACCAAAATGGCTCTTTTCTCTTCATCAATAAAAACAACTTCAAGATTTTGAATAGTCTGTTGCTCTCCACCCATTCTGCCAGCCATTTTAGTTCCCTTAAAGGTTCTAGCAGGTGTAGTAGCTTGACCTGTACCACCAAGATGTCTATGAAACTTAGAACCATGCGAAGATGGACCACCGCTAAAATTATGCCTTTTCATAGCCCCTTGAAAACCTTTACCCTTAGTAGTACCAGTAATATCCACATACTTAATCTCTCTGAAAGCATCAAGTCCGATTTCATCGCCAGCATCATAACCCTTAAGACCCTTAAATTCTATCACATATCTCTTAGGTTCAACATTCTCTAAGTTTTTATACTGACCTCTTATAGGCTTTGAAATTTTAGAACTCCTAAGATCGACAGAACCCATTATCAGAGCATCATATCCATCTCTTTCTACTGTTTTTTTTCCTATAACATAATTGGGCTCAAATTCTATCACCGTAACAGGCACCACAACTCCGTTGCCTTGAAAGACCTGCGTCATGCCAACTTTTTTTCCAATCAATCCCAACATTAAAACACCTCAAATTCATAACTTAAAAAATCTATTTACTGCTTTATATCAACCTCCACTCCTGCAGGAAGCTCTAATTTCATTAAAGAGTCCATCAAAGCAGAAGTAGGCTCTAAAATATCAATAAGCCTCTTATGAGTTCTCATTTCAAACTGTTCTCTTGATTTTTTATTAACATGAGGAGAACGCAAAACAGTATATTTTTTTATCTTTGTCGGCAAAGGAATAGGACCTTTAATTTGTGCCTTAGATTTTTGAACAGCCCTAACAATAGACTCAGCACTCTGATCTAATATCTTAATATCAAAACTAAAAAGTCTTACCCGTATCTTATCTTTAGTAATCAATTTATTCTCCTAATCTTTAGAGATAACATAAACCTCTAACCCCTACACTATTCCAATATTTCAAGAATCCTTCCTGAAGCAACAGTTCTACCGCCTTCTCTAACAGCAAATTCAACATTCTTATCCATAGCTATTGAAGATATAAGTTCAACAACAATATCAACATTATCCCCAGGCATAACCATTTCTTTACCCTCTAAGCTAACCATACCTGTAACATCTGTTGTTCTAAAGAAAAATTGTGGTCTATATCCTGAAAAGAATGGTTTATGTCTTCCGCCTTCTTCCTTAGTTAGACAATATATAGAAGCTTTGAACTTCTTATGAGGAGTAATTGTACCAATAGCAGCAATAACCTGACCTCTCTCAATATCCTTTTTATCAACACCTCTTAATAAAAGACCAACATTATCTCCTGCTTGACCTTGCTCAAGAATCTTTTGAAACATTTCAACACCAGTAACGGTTGTCTTCCTAGTTTCTCTAATTCCAACGATTTCAACTTCTTGTCCAACCTTAATAACACCTCTCTCAATACGACCAGTAGCAACAGTCCCACGTCCAGAGATAGAAAAAACATCTTCAACAGCAAGCAAAAATGGTTTATCAATATCTCTTTGAGGAAGATCAAAATAATTATCCATAGTTTCAAGAAGTTCCTTTATGCACTTTGTAGCTTCAGGATCATCAGGATTTGACATAGCTCCAAAAGCTGAACCCTTTACTATTGGCGTATCACCAGGAAATCCATATTTTTCAACAAGCTCTAAAACTTCAACTTCAACAAGTTCAACAAGTTCAGGATCTGCTAAATCTAGTTTATTTAAAAATACTATTATTTTATTTATTCCCATTCGCTGAGCAAGAAGTAAATGCTCTTTTGTCTGTGGCTCTGCTCCACTATCAGCAGCAACCAACAATACCGCAGCATCCATCTGAGCTGCACCTGTAATCATATTCTTAATATAGTCAGCGTGGCCAGGACAATCAACGTGAGCATAATGCCTTCCTGCAGTTTCATACTCAATATGTCTGGCATTTATCGTTATTCCTCTTGCTTTCTCTTCAGGCGCATTATCAATATCTTCATATTTAAGCGCCTTAGCATCTTTATTTACCTTTGAACAATAAATACTAATAGCAGCGGTTAATGTTGTTTTACCATGGTCAACATGCCCTATTGTACCCACATTCATATGCGGTTTTGTTCTCTGAAAGACTTCCTTAGCCATGAATCACCTCCCAAAATTTGTAATCTAAATCTTTATCTATTCTTCAAAACTCTTATTGTTAAGAATTTTATTTTGTTTATTTATAGAAAGATACAATAATCACACACTAAGTAAAACCACTATATTTACAAAAAACATAACTTTTTAGAAATTGACCCGATTTCCGTGTTTTTCTAAAAGAATTCTTAATAACTCCATTAGTTTACATATTATTTATAATATAGTCAATACATTTAACATTTTAATACAAAAATATTAAAAATAATCAACATCTCACAAATACACAATTGACAATCATAAAGATAATTTAAATCTTATTAAGAAAAAATAATATGGATATTAATATCTACCAATCATTTCATGCTTATCATTAAAAAGGTTACAATAAAATAACAATATGTCACAACACAATTTGGAACAAAGACTATTAAATATTTTTACAATATTCATTGTATCCATAACTACATCATGTATAAAAAACAATTCTATCAAATCAAAAGAAATTAGCAGAGAGATTACCCACATTATTAGCATAAAGAAAGATATAGAAAAAATTGAAATCGTAAAATTTCATACTAACAATAAAAACGAATTAATCATTACTCTTAAAAACAATAAAAAAATAGCTATAAAGCGGAATTCATTAGCAATTTTTAAGAAAGGAAATAAAATCGGCCATATAATTAAAGAAGGTCTTAAAGTAGGAGAAGAAAAAACCTTTAAATTAAAAATTAATATCAATAAGAGACAAAAAAATACATTTTATATATTTCTAAAACAAGATTAATTTATCAAGATCTATTAATGGTCAATTTTGTATGATTCCTCTACTTACCAAAACCAATTTATCTACTCTTGGGTTCTGATAAGATTAACATAAAACTAACGTAAAATGAAATGAACCAATCCGAATTTGAATATCGATCTTATTGTGTATTTTCCCAATATTTAGTAAAAGTCAAACATAACAAGATAATCAAAGCCACATAATTTGAGATTATAAAAGCATAACCCAGCGAATCTTCTATAATTCCAAAATATTGCAAAGCAAACACAGCCGGCAACCGAATCATCCAAAGACGAACACAAATAACAATCATAACAAGTTTTGTAAGTCCTGCACCTACTAATCCACCCAAAAAAACTTGTTGCAAACCAAATCCAATAGTTCCAATCGATGACAATAAAAAATAACTATTAGCATAACCAACAACTTCCAAATCATTTGTAAAAGTTTCTATTATAATCTCTTTAAAAGATATTAAAAATGATGCAACTGTGATCATTATTATCAAGGTAACAAAAAATCCCTTTTTTAAAATATCTTCTACCCTACTAATATTCTTTGCACCAATATTTTGTCCAACAATCGCAATAATTCCAGTACCAATACTCATTCCAGGAAGAAGTAAAAAAGAAATAATATTATTAACCATACCATAAGCAGCTAAAAACTTTGAGCTGATTTGAATTACAATGTAATTAAAAATTAAAAAAGACAGGGAAGCCATCATCTGTCCAAAAATCGCCGGAAATCCCAAATTAATAATATTTTTTATTACATAAATGTCTGGAATAATATCTTTAAAATGCACCTTAATTCCATAATTTAATCTATAAGTAAAAAAAAGATAAGATAAAACTGTCATTAATTTAGACAATAGAGTAGCCCAAGCAGCACCAGAAATACCTAAACCAAAAGTAAATATAAAGACTGGATCAAGAATAAAATTAATAACATTTGCAACCAAAATCAGCATCATTGCAATGACAGTCTCTCCTTGAGCATTTAATATGTACACAACGGAAACACTTAAAAACATTACTGGTATCGCATAGATTACGACATAAAAATAAGATTTTGTAAGTTCTCTAAGTTCACCAGTTATACTCATAATATCTAAAATTGAATCTATAAAGATTAAAACTAAAACTGCAACAAACAAAGACAATACAAAATTTAAAAATATTAATTGCCCTGCATATTTTGAAAACTTAGCAAAAGTCTCTTCTCCAATACATCTAGACATTAATGATACACTTCCTATAGCCATTCCCATAGCAAAAACCATAATAAAAAAATTAATAGGACCAGTAAGAGATAATGCAGCAAGTGGCATAGCTCCAAGCTTACCAACATAAAACATATCTACAAGCTCATAAAAAGCCTGAAGAACATTGGTTATCACAATAGGAAAACTAATAAATAAAAACACTCGATATAAATTGCCTTCTAATATTAATTCCCTCGTTTTAGCTCTACTTAATAACATAAAGAACACACCTTGCATTTTATTATACTGATAAATTGTCAAATTCTATAAAAAAAATGCTTTTATTGAACTTTAAAAAAATAAATAAAGCGGATTAAGAAAATTATGAAAAACTTTTTTCTTCCATAAACATCAAAGATATACAAATGCATAAAACACCATATTTTGTAATGCAAAACATATAGACTAATCCATAAATCTGGATAATACTAACAATAACATTTTTTTATCTTGCCATTCTTAAAAAGGCAAGCTTGCTTATAATCAAATAAAAATAAAATTTTCACCTCTCTTCCACTCTAGTAATCTTTGCTCCTAAAGAACCTAACTTGACAACAACATCCTCATATCCTCTTTCAATTTGATAAACATTTTGAATGCGGCTCTCACCTTCAGCACAAAGAGCTGCAATAAGCAAAGACATGCCAGCCCTAACATCAGGAGAAGATACATTACTTCCCTTAAGAATGGTTTTTCCTGTAACCACCACACGATGGGGATCACAAAGGACGATCTGAGCACCCATTTTAATAAGCTTATCTACAAAAAACATTCTTGATTCAAACATTTTCTCAAAAATAAGAACAGTCCCGTAAACTTGAGTCGCAGTTACTATCATTATACTCATAAGATCTGTTGGAAAAGCTGGCCAAGGCCCATCATCAATTTTGGGAATATGTCCCCCAAAATCCAATTTTACCTTCAAATCCTGTTTTTCTTTGACATATATATTTTCGTTATCATACTCAAAATTAATGCCAAGCCTTGAATATACATGTCTTATTAAAACAAAATTTTTAGGATCAGCTTTATTAATCTCAAGCTCACCACCCGTTAATGCAGAAAGGCTAATTAAAGAACCCACCTGCATGAAATCAGCCCCTATTCGAAATCTAGTACCACTTAATTTTTTTACACCCTTTATTCTAATAACATTAGAACCAATACCAGAAATATCAGCACCCATAGAATTCAACATGTTACACAAATCTTGAACATGCGGTTCACATGCAGCATTAATTATCACAGTCTCACCAAAAGCAAGAACAGCAGTCATAATAATATTTTCAGTAGCAGTAACTGATGCCTCATCTAAAAACATACAAGCACCAACCAACTTATCTATTTCTAAAACAATCCGTTCACCCTCAATCAACCTAGCACCAAGTTTGCCAAGTCCATAAAAATGAGTATCAAGACGTCTCTTACCAATAACATCTCCACCAGGAGGAGCAATATCGATTCTACCACATCTAGCAAGCATAGGGCCCACAAACAAAATAGAGGCCCTAACTAAATCCGTCAAAGAAGAATCTACCTCAGTCTTCACAACATTTAAAGCCTTAATTTTAAGAATATCACCTTCCCTTAATACTTCAGCCCCTATGTCCTTTAAAATGCTTAAAATAACCTCTACATCTTTAATATCTGGAATATTTTCTAAAATAACTTCTTTATCTGTAAGTAATGTCGCTGTAATGCAAGGCAAAGCCGCATTCTTATTTCCACTAGCTGTTATCTTTCCACCTATTTTAAAACCACCCTCTACAAGATAGCTATACATTATTACCTCCACACTAAACAAAACTTGTATACATAAAGCACATTTTAGAAAATTAAAAGTATCTCTTTAAACATCATTACTATTCTCAAGATAACCATCAAAATCGATATATTCTCTTACAACTTCAACCATAACAGCTTTACCATTATCAATCTCAACTATAACACCATTAAAGCCAAGTCCATCCCAAGACTCAGTAAATCGATTATTCAAAAAACCTCTTAAGAATTTATCTATCTCAAATTTAGGCTCGTATCCAATAACACTATTTAGACTACCAACTCTACCAAGATCAGTAATAACTGCAGTAGTATCAAAAATCCTAAGATCTGCTGTTAATATCCTCTTACCAATACCTAAACAAGCACTAACTCTAGATTTTAGATAAAAAAACATAGCATTAACCTCAGCTGTAGTATTTGAATCAAAAAGCACAATTATATTATTAGTGTGTAATTTAATTTTTTCGTAAAAATAATCAAAAGAAAAAAAAGGATTATTAAAATTATATTTTGTAATTCCCGTCTGTCCAACAAGTCTAATTACGGCAATCTTACTACCACTAACACTGTAAATAAAATAAGAGAAACCTTTTAATTTGGTAGGACAATTTAAAGGTTTTAAAATAAAATTATATTTATCAAGTTCATCACTCAGTCCAGTTCTTACAAATGCATTTTCTCCTAAAGTTAAAACATCTACACCATACTTTTTTAGCAAAAATGCATGTCTCTTACAAAGACCTCGAAACCCTGTAGTAAAATTATTACCAGATATCACAAAATCAATTCCCTTTCTTTGTTTAAAAGAAGACAAAAAGTTCTTTATCACAACAATGCCAGGCTTACCTACAACCTCCCCAGCAATCAAAATCCGCAAACTCACGAAAGCCTCTCTCTTTATTTATCCAGATTAAAAAACTTAGAAATAATATTTTTTAAAATAATACTTGATAAAACATAGCTTATCACAATTGCAATAATAATCATAAAAAAAACTAAAATAAGCTGAAAAACAGACGAAACAATAATATTTAGTTTAGCAATAAAAAGAAATTCAAGAAAAAAAACCAAAAACATTAAAGACAAATTAATTAATGAACATAAAATAAAGTATAAAATCTTCATAAATTGGTACTTTGATTCTTGACAAACAAATCGTAAATTATAAATAAAGTTATTCCTATAACAACATAACTGTCTGCAAAGTTAAAAGTTGGCCATCTCTGAAGTCCAAAGATACCAAAAAATTTCACATCCAAAAAATCTACAACCCCTAACGGTCTAAAAAGTCTATCGATAATATTCCCAATACCACCAGATAAAATCAATACAAGAGCAATTCTAGCTATTTTATCAGTTTCTTTCAAAGCAAAAGAAAAAACAAAAATCAAAACAATAATAGGAATTATAAGAAAAAACAAATTCTTCAAGCTAGGATCAATATTAGAACCTATTGAAAATAAAACACCAGTATTTCTTACATGTATTATTTTAAAAAAATCTCCAAAAAAAGATAAATACTCAGTTCCAATTCTGATATATTTAACAACTAAATACTTAGACCATTGATCAAAAAAAACTAAAATAGAGATAAATATAAAATTGTTAATTAATCTGCTTCTATTTATATTCATATGAAATCCTTATAAATTAGTATTTTTTAAAATAAAATTAACCTCTAATTTTTTCTGACTTCTAAAATATTCCATCAATTTTATTAAGCCAAATGTTTCGGTAAAATAATGACCAGCAAATATCAAATTCACACCATACTCTTCAGCTAAAGAATATATCTGATGAGAGGTATCCCCTGTTATAAACAAATCAACACCATGTTCTAATGATTCCTCAAAAAAAGAATACCCAGAACCACTAACAATAGCTACCTTTTCAACATATTCCTTAAATTTTTTGTAATAAAGAATATGTTTATTATGAACTTCAAATTTTTTTAAAATCTCAGAAAAATTAAAACCAGCAATAGAAATAATACCTAAATTAATCCCCTTATAATTTGCAAAGGGAATAGGACTATGAAACCCAAAAAAATCAGACAATACTCTGCTATGAGAATAAACAGGATGAGCATCCATCGGTAAATGAACACAGTAAAGTGATAAATCATTATCAATAAGCCATTTAACTTTTTCATACATCCCAGAAACAATTTTTTCCGATTTTGACCAAAAAATACCATGATGAGTTACTAAAAAATCATAATCTTTTGCCTCTCTTAAAATTGACATACTTGCATCAACAGCAAAAGCGACTCTTTTAACCTCAAGTTCTAAATTACCCACTTGAAGTCCATTAAGACTCTTGTCAATATTCCTGTAATCCTTTACTTTAAATATTTCATCCAAATTAAACGATAATTCTTTAACAGTCAAATTAAGTTCTCCAAATCGCAGCGTAACTTCTCTTGCCCTTAAACTTTCTATGGGAATAAAGATTGCAATTACAATAAGTACACAAACCTGAATCCTCAACATCTAAATTAAAATTAGAAATCAATCCCAAATTAAAATTGGCATTGTCAAAATATATTTTATCATCCTTTTTATAAAAAGACATATCTAATAACTTCTTACTAAATTTTAAATTTATTTCTGATAAAAACTCTGATGAAACCTCATAACAACATAACCTATTATAAGGTCCAAATACAATTTTCAAATCCTCAAAATTTGAACCCATACTCTCAAACATAAATAACATTTTCAAAATAATGAGCTTAAAACTACCCTTATATCCACTATGAGCAAGTCCAATATATTTTTTTGATTTGTCAAATATATATATCGGAAGACAATCTGCATAATAAGCAAGAAGGGCAACATTGCAGGAAGAAGAGACAAGCCCATCTCCTTCCTGAAAATTAACAAAATCATCAGAAACTTCATAAACAACATTCGTATGTAACTGTTTTAAATATTTGACTTTTTTATCTTTAGGGATAAAACTTAAATTATCAATACTAATATCTCTTATATTTAAATCAAAAGGCTTTTTAGTATAGATCAATTTAATGCTAGGATCTAATTCAAACTCATAATAAAGTTCACTCTCTATTAATCTCATAATCTAAATTCTTCACCTAAATAAAGCCTTTTAGCTTTTTCACTATTTATAATATAATCAACATTTCCCTCATCAAGCACCTGACCTTGATAAATAATATAAGCCCTATCTATTATATCAAAAGCATCTCTTACATTATGATCCGTAATTAAAACTCCAATATTCTTGCTTTTCAAAATTCTTATTATATCTTTTATATCTCCAATAGCAATAGGATCAATACCTGCAAAAGGCTCATCAAGCAATAAAAAGTATGGACTCACTGCTAAAGCCCTAGCTATTTCAGTCCGCCTTCTCTCTCCACCAGAGAGAGTATAAGCTTTTTGATGTTGTATTCTCTTGATTTCAAAGTCTTTAAGCAAATTTACAAGTTCCATTTTACGCTCAGTTTGAGATAAATCTTCTCGCCTCTCAAGAGCAATTAAAATATTATCTTCAACTGTAAGCTCCCTAAAAATAGACGGTTCTTGTGGCAGATACACAATTCCTAGCCGTGCCCGCTCATACATGTTAAGACCAGAAATATCATGACTATTTATCAAGACACGTCCACTATTAGCTTTAATAAAACCTACAATAGTATAAAATGTTGTAGTTTTCCCAGCACCATTTGGACCAAGCAAACCTACAACTTCACCTCGATGAACATCAATGGTCACACCATTAACGGCTAATTTTTTTCCATATCTCTTAACAACATTATCTGCCTTAAGAACAATATTAGTAACAGTGTCAAGGCTAAGCTTTTCTTTTATTGACTTTATGCTATTTTTTTTGTTGAGGAACATCTCCCTCCTCTTGAGTAAATTTACCTTCAACATCACCCTCAAGATTATATTTTTTGGTTTCTGTATTAAAAATTATCCTTGAAGCAGAATAATAATTATCATCTTGATAAATCACTGGAACACCTTCAAGAACAATCTTTTTCTCTTCCTTATTATAAATTCCGTTCTCAGCTCGTGCAAAAATATCACCTTTATATATCTTAACAGAATACTGCATAATATAAACACTTGTCTTACGATTACCTTCTATTCTTTCGGCTTTAACAATAAGTTCATTTTCCAAATCTTCAAGCTCAACACCTTTTTGAAGATAAAAATTATCTAATTTTCTATTAACAAATAAAAATTGTGACTTAACATTCATTTTATTTACATAATCCTCATAATAAACATTGCCACGGGCCTCAATATAAGCACTCCCTTCACCATAAATTTCAATCTCATCAGCTCTAAGCTTAAAATCAGAAGAAATCACCTCAGGATTTCCTTTTAAAATAACTCTCCTATAAACAGAAGAAAAAATACCATGTGAAAAATCCGCTCTAAAAGTAAATTCATTCTTTTTATGTACATCCCCTTCAGTCTTCAATTTAGAAGACTTACTGAAACTCTTTTCATCTTGTGCATAACTACTTAAAAAAGAAATACAAACCAAACAGATAACTAAACTTTTCATTTTACAAGTCCATCAATACCAGAATAAAAATAAAAATTATTATTCTTCAAAAAATATGAAAAACCCTTTCCAGTTATATTACTCTCATCAAATCTAATAAACACTAACTCATTTGGAGGAGATAATAGTTTTTTGTCATTATCTTTCCATAAAAGCCTATTGGTATTAATAAGATAATAGTTATTCACATCTTCTATTTTTAACTCCACAGAATCCTTTATATCTAAATCTTTAGTAACATGAGAGCCTTCTAAATTATTAAATCTACCTGAAATCCGATTTTCCAAAGCATGATACAAAAATCTTCCATTATCAATTTTATAAATTTTGTAATAATTAAAATAATTAAAGCTTAAAGCTTCCAATATAGTTTGCTTCTTTCCACTTACAACGTTATGATAACTAATCCCTAATATTTGTATTGAAGGGGTTTCTTTTGCAGCGCTTGTCCTACCAGAATGCTCATCGTAATCAAAAGTACAATTTAAGAAAAGCAAAATCGACAAAAAATAAAACAAAACAAATCTCATCATACAAATCCTTACACAAGATTATAAAAAGATGTATTTTAAGCTTTACAATTGAAAAATAAACACCAAAACCTCAACGCGACTCTCACTCATCAGATTTAAGTAATTATTATCCACATCTGTTAAATCTAAAAAATCTATAATACAAACTAATCACAACACATAAATTTCTGATTTTCTTTAAAATAGTTCATTTTTATGACTACTAAAAAATACTACAACAATTATGCAATACCCCTAAAAATTTTTCACTAAAATTTCTCTTATACTGACACGTTTAATTGGATTTGAATTAATAAATCTTTTCGCATCAACAAAAGTAACATTATAGTTTTTATATAGTTCAAGACTAGACGCAGTATTAGAATTTGAAAGTAAGAACTTAGCCCCTTTTTTGTCTATTTTGTCACAAAATTGTAATAATTTTTCATGCATTCTAAAATCAAATCCATACTTACTATAACTTGTAAAATTACTTGTTTTGGAATAAGGAATATAAGGTGGATCAAGATAAACAAAATCATCTTTTTTTATAAAATCAAGTAAACAAAAAAAATCTAGATTTAAAATCTTAACCTCCTTTAAAAGCTTAGAAGCCAATTGTAAATTTTTAATTTCATAAAGACTAATTTTTTTATGTTTACCAAAAGGAGTATTAAATCTCCCATTACTATTTTCCCTATAAAGACCATTATAACAAGTTTTATTTAAATAAAGAAAAACACATGCCTTTTCTAAATTAGTCAAATTCCCATTATTAAAACTATTTCTAATATGAACATAATACTCCTTAGTTAAAGGAGCATTATTATATTTCTCAATTTCTAACAGAAAATTATCTAAATTATAGGCAATTTCCCTATAAAAATTAATCAAATTAGAATTTATATCATTAATAATTGAATTTTTTAAATTCAAAGCAAAAAATAATGCTCCTCCGCCTATAAAAGGTTCGATATAATTATTAAAAGCAAGAGGAATATTGTCTAAAATAGAGCTCAACAAATTTTTCTTACCACCAGCCCATTTCAAGATAGGCCGTATTGCAATGTTCATACCAACATTAGCCATAATAATGTTCAAACTCATCGTCCCTTTTATAAGTTAAAATTTCATTTTCTTTAAACCAAAGGGATACTTCACGAAAAGCATCATCAACATTAGCAGAAGCATGAATTACGTTGTAAACTGAAAATTCCTTCTCATTTGCATAGTTAAAACTATGATAAGCAAAATCACCTCTAATTGTCCCAGGAGAAGCCATCTTTGGTTCTGTAGAACCACAAAATTTTCTAACGACTTCAACAGCCTCAATACCTTCAACAACAAACACAAAAACTGGAGAACTTATTATAAAATTAATCAAAGAATGCCAAACAAACTCACCATGCCTTACAGCAATATCATCATATAAATAATGTGCCTGAGCCATTTCTCTATTAACTAAAATCATCTTAGCAGCCACAATTTTCAGTCCCGTTCTTTCAAATCTAGAAATCACATTACCAATCAACCCCCTCCTAACGCCATCAGGTTTAATAATACATAAAGTTCTTTGTATTAAAGTAGACATAAAAACCTCCCAATGTTTTCAATACAATTCAAGTTAATTATAAGACATAACTTATTAAGTTTATAAACATAAATTTCAAAAAAAAATATAGAAAAAATAATCTATTTTCAAAAAATTTAATTTTTAAAAATTAATACATCAATATAAAAACATGTCAAAGTATCTTACTGTGTTATTAAGCTTAAAAAAAATACACTTACAAATAAGTTTAATATTTAAAACGACAAATTAGAAAATTAAAACTAATACTTCAATAATATAAAAACTCAATTGAAACACTTTTTAAAAGTTATAAAAATAAATACCTAAGCTTACATTTTAAGTCTTAAACGCAAAGCCCTCAGAGTAGTAATTTTATCTGCATTACTAATACTACCTCCAACAGGAAGACCAGATGCTATTCTTGTAACATTAATATCTAAATTCTTTAAAATGTCTCTAATATAATTTGCCGTCACATCACCTTCAATGCTGAATTCTGTAGCAATAATCACTTCTTGAGCCCCAAGTTCCCTAACATAATTTGCTAATTTATCAAGATTTAGCCTATTTGGACCAATATCTCTTAAAGGATCAAGATGACCATGAAGCACAAAATACAATCCATCATATTCTCTAGTAGACTCAATAACCTCTAAGTCTTGCGGCATCTCTACAACACAAATCATATCCTTACATCTACTTAGATCCATACAAATATTACAAAATTCTCCCTCAGAAAAACTATAACAATTTTTACATTTTCTTATACTAGAATGAAACCTAATTAAAATTCGTCCCAAAGCTCTTGAATACTCCTCACCATTATACAAAATATCATAAACCATTCGTACTGCTGTCTTTCTACCTATACCTGGCAACTTAGAAAGTAAAACAATTAAATCTTGTATAATCAAATTTTAAATCCCAAATGGAATAGAACCCATTGTTTTTGACTTTATCTCTTCCTTAACCTTAGAAATAGCGTCATTAAAAGCCGATTTTATCATGTGCTCAAGGGCCTCATTATCTAAATCACTAAAAAATTCTTCCTTAATTGAAACTTTCTTAACAACAAATTCTCCATTCATCTCAACAATGACAACATCGCTTCCTGCTCTTCCACATACAACAATTTGGGATATTTCTTTTTTAAAATTATCAATATTATCTTTAAACCCTGACATATTCTTTAAAAAATCTAATGGATTTACTGCCATATCCTATTACTTTACCTCACTTGCTCCAAAAATGTTTTTAATTTTTAATACCTTATTATCAAAATCATCATCCTCAAACTGCTTTTGAAATACAACATTTAATCTAGGAAATTCTTTACAAAATTCAGCTCTTATCTCATTCTGATAGGCTTGTAGCTGATTATACTCAAATCCACTAAAAATTTTATAATAAAGCACATCATTGTCAATCAAAACCTCTCCTGAATATACTAAAGTTTGAACATACTTAGATACTAAATAAACAAAACTTTCTTTAATTTTATCATTATTATATACCTTATTAAAATTATCTTTTGTTTCTATAAAAATTTCATCAATATCATCCCCATCAAGGTCAAGATGAGTAGAAGTTTTAACTTCAGCCTCTAATGCAGTCTCAGTTTTGTCAAGACCCAATTCCAATGGCTCTACTGAAGAGATATTTCCTAATTTTGGTTCTATATCCGTATCTAAGTCAGTATCATTTAAATTCAAACCAACCTCATCAAGCACCTTAGCTTCAATATCTTGAATTTGCTTAATTAAAACATGACTGGACACGTAATCTTTAAGTCTAAGTATCTTAATAAAATTAATCTCAATTTCATATTTAGGATTCACTGAAAACTGCAAATCCCTATAAGTTTCAAGTAGTACACTAATACTTCTCTCAACATGCTTTAAATCAAAACTTAATAATTTTTCTTTTAAACTCTCAGGCTTAATACCAATAAACATAAGATTTTTAATACCTAATTTTAGAAATAATATCTCTCTAAAAAATTCAATAGTATCAAAAAGAAATTGCTCATATGAAATCCCGGTTAAAAAAACAGCATCTAAAATACAAAGCAATTCTTTTAAATCATCATTAAGAATGCTTAGTGCCAATTTTTCTAAAAATTCACTACTAGTAAACCCCATCTTGGATCTGATCTCTTCAAATTGTATATCGGAATTACTTAATGACACAATCTGATCAAAGAGAGTATAAGCATCCCTTACACTTCCTCCACTCTTATAAGCAATCCACCTTAAAGCCTCATCTTCATATTGAATGTTATCTTCAAGACAAACATTCTTTAACATTTCATAAACCTTATCCAAAGGCAAAAGTCTAAAATTAAAATGTTGACACCTGCTCTTTATTGTATCTGGAAGCTTGTGTACCTCTGTCGTAGCAAAAATAAAAACAATATAGCTAGGGGGCTCTTCAATTGTTTTTAAAAGAGCATTGAAAGCAGAATTTGAAAGCATATGCACTTCATCAATAATATAAACCCTATATCTAGAGCTGGCAGGGGGGAACATTATCTCTTCTTTAATTTGTTTAACATCTTGAACAGAAGTATTTGAAGCACCATCAATCTCAATAATATCAAGTTTATTATCATTATCAATGGATTTACAACTAAAACACATATCACAAGGAATAATTGTTGGCCCTATTTTACAGTTCAAACATCGTGCAAAAGCCCTTGCAGAAGAAGTCTTACCAACTCCTCGTGGTCCTGAAAATATATAAGCATTTGCTATCTTATTATTTTCTATTGAATGTTTTAAGGTTTCAACAACAAAATCTTGCCCCTCAAGAGAATTCAAATCTCTGGGACGCCTCTTAATGGCAGTACCTCTTGCAGATATCATCCCATCTCCCCATATACTAACAAAAATCTTAATTAAACCTTAAATTACACAAAATCAAAAGCATTCAAACAATAAAAATTATCATTTGATAATATATCAATACTTATGATCAAGTATTAATTTTATAAAAGCCTATTTGCCTACTTAACTAAAATAAACTTATCCTAAGATTTTCGCACTCATTGAGTAATTACTTACCGCTGCTACCTTCCAGTCCTGACGGGATTAGGCAACACTCAATAGTGCGGATCCCAGGAATCGGAGAAAATGGGATTCGAACCCATGATACATTTTCATGTATACACGCTTTCCAAGCGTGCGCCTTAAGCCGCTCGGCCATCTCTCCAAAACCAACGACTTTCGTGCCCAAGAGGATTTGAACCTCTGACCTTCAGAACCGCAATCTAATGCTCTATCCAGCTGAGCTATGGGCACAAACAAACATTCAATTTCAATTGTAATAAAAATTATTATTTATTACAATAAAATCAAATTTATAACAAATAATCAAAAAATATTATTCAAAATTAAAGCATTAATTCATCTCTAAAAAGGAGCAATAAATGACAATTAAACTTCCAACCATAATAGCAACATTTTTACTAATAATATCATGCACAAAACATACACAAAAAATAGAAAATGCTGACATTAATATTGAAAAAAAAATTATCAAAGAAACCATCACTGATGAAGATAATAATATTTTTCAGATAAACGCCCAAATTCCCATTACAGAAGGTCTAGAAATTGGATTTGAAAAGCTTATAAAAGAATGGAAAGCCCATAAAATCGAATCTCTTAAAACAAAAAAATCAAAAAACTATAACCATGAATTTTTTTATTATTCTGACTTTGAAATATTTAAAAGCCCAGACCTTAAAATAACATCAATTCTATACAGTCAATACACAATAGATAAGTATGATGCAAATGGAATTACAACATATCATCCAATTAATCTAAGAGGAAAAGAAAAAATAAAACTCTCAGATATAATTTCAAAAGATCAATTAGACTCTTTAATGCAAGTACTAAGGACACAGGTAGAGACAGATTTTAAAAAATTTAGTATTCATTCTGATAATAAATCTAAATTTGAAGAAGAATTTGAAAAAACTTTCAAACAATATAAATATTACTTTAAAAACAATAATGTGGTGATCTTTTATGACATGCTCACAATACGACCACGAGCAGATGGAAAAATTGAGTTTATATTCCCAATCGATAATAATACCGAAAACTGATTGTCAAATTTGCTCATAATAAAATAAGCAACGGAGAGGGTGAGATTCGAACTCACGGTAGGCTAAACCTACGACGGTTTTCAAGACCGTAGCATTAAACCACTCTGCCACCTCTCCCAAACTATTATCATACTAATAAACTAAAGAAATCTTTGTCAAGACAATCCTTAACGAAAACTCTTACGGAGAGAATGGGATTCGAACCCATGGTCCCCTTTTTAAAAGGACAACTTCTTAGCAGGAAGCCCCATTCGGCCACTCTGGCATCTCTCCTTGCAGCCATACTAATAAATAGTATATTAGAGTAATTACATTGTCAACAAAAAAATAACTTTAAATCTTAACAATTGATCTTAAAATCCCTATAAGCTTCGATTAAATCCCTAATCTCTTTAATTGCAACATCCAATTTAACTTGCATAAGTTCATCTGAAAAAATCTTCTTAGTAATTTCTACCTCATTGCTATTAGCTCTAAGTTCAATATGCTCATTTTTAATTTTCCAAATATATGGAGAAAGTCTAGTATCATAATCAAAAACAAAAACAGGATCTTTTAAATTCAAAGAATTGTCAATAAAAAACAAATATTCCAACGTCCACCTGCCTTTCAAAACCATTGCAAATTCATCTAGAAGTTCTTCAATCAAAATATCTTCTCTAGATTCAAGTATATTTAAAAATTTAGAATAAGTATCTGGTTTAATTTCACAAAGCTTTTTTATATAAAAATAAGCATTTTCAAGTTCACGATTTCTTAAAAAAAACAAAAACGCATAAAAACAAACTGAATCCATATTAGGATAATCTAACAATATTCTATCAATAGATCTTTTAGGAGAAAAATTCAAAAGCTCTATTGTAGCAATATGCATATTATATATTGTATAGATATTAGGAAAACTCAAAATAGCTTTTACATAAGATTTAGTGGCTTGCGTCATATTACCTATTTTATGCAAAATAGTTGCTCTATTATGCCAAATATATTTAGAATAATTTGAATCTGTTAAAAACCTCTCAGAAAGTTTAACCGCACTACTTATCTCTCCAATAGAATAAAGGTAATACATCAAATAATTAACAACAAGAGAAAGATTAGCCTCTTTAAAGCTCTCATCTATCTCAAACAGTTTAGCACTATTAAATATACAATTATTTTTTAAAAACCAAGTATTCAATTTAATAAGAGCATTATTCTTATCCACATCAGCAGCTTTAATAAGCATTCGGATAGCTTCATCTTTTTTACCCATTATCTCAAGTAAAATAGCAGCATTATTAATAGCCTGAATCAAACTAGGATGTTGCTGGCTAGATTTTAAAAAATAATTCAAAGACTTCTCATAATCTTTCAATCCAAAATAAAAAACCCCAAGATTATAATTTTGGAAATAACTCAATTCACCTTTCTGATCCTCAAACTTACCATAATGTAAGAGCTTAATTAAAAAACAATACTCACTTAAAACAGGATAAGTATCTAATACATATAGGAGCGCCTTATAATCCTTAAGTCTAAAATAAATAAGAGACTTAAGAGCTAGAGAATCAAAACTATCATCAAAAACATCCAGATTTAAAAGCGCACTCTTAAGATCACCATTCTTATAAAGCTCTAAGGCTTTTTCAAAATCAATACTATTCATACTGCTTAAAAAACTCCATAGGTCTCACAGAAATTTCTTTCGAAAAAGACGCCTCATTGACACTCTTGTCTAAATTATAAGAAGCAACACTAATATAATAAAGTCTCCCATTCTCAAGACCTGTAATTCTAAAAGAAGTCTGATTCCCAACATCAATAGGAGATGTCAAAATATTTCCAGCTCTATCATGATAATTACCAGGACTAACTCCAATATAAATATAATAGCCACCAACATTACTACTAATAACGGGGAACCATTCAATCAATATCTCACCAGCTCCTGGAGCAGCCTTTGTTATTAGAGGAGGAAAAGGTGCGGCCTCAGGTATGTAAGTAAGAATCATGCTATAAAGAGATGGACTGTCTATAGGATCACCGCTTGGATAAAGTTCGACCTTAATTTGAATATATTTTGACACACCAAATTTAGGAAATCCATTTTTAGGATCAAAATGAATCCAATCTCCTGTTAAGTTCTTTTTTATTTTCCCATTATTATCTGTTCTATAAAACATCTTATTATCCAATCTATAATAATAAAAAATATCTGTATCTTTTGGCTTCACAGTATCAAATTCTATAGATAAAATTTGAGAATAATCTTTAGATAGCTTGATTGGTTCCGTAATAATATATCCTTTATCTCTTGAAAAGAAAGCATTATGTACTTCTTCAAAACTTTTATGAATTTCAAAATTTTCAATAGCCCCTGTAAAATACTGCCCCAATGTAAAATCAATAAAATTACCAATATTTAACAAATAACCAAAACCTTCTCTCTTATCAGCAGTAACATACTCTATGGCCTGAGGTTTAGAATCTATTAAATATTCCAGTAACCCATCTTTTTGCCTATACCTTACAGTATGTAAATGCCACTCTTTTGGAATAAAATCATCATCACTCTTAAGCTTAATCTTAATAGGTTCCCCATTATCATTTAAAAACACATTATTAAAATTCCAAACGAAAGTTCCGCCTTCACTCTCCAACCGAATGGCTTGATCTAGCCAAACACCTTTAATATTTTTATACCCGTTCCAACTTACAATAACTTCTCCAGTAACAGAAGTAGAACGGTATGCCCAAAACTGGATAGTAAAATCAGAAATTACATTACCTGAACAGAAAAAAGCCTTTTTTGTCAATGGTTTAAGTTTAATGGTATTTCGACTTGAATAAAAAATTAAAGAATTACCTGCAATATTATGAAAAGAATTTGAAATTTTTGCATTATTTGATTCAACAGAATAGTTTAAAGCAGCATCCTTAACAATACTGTCATTTTCTATTTCTAATCTAAAATCAACATTATTAAAATCTAAAACTCCCTTATGTCTATCCAAATAAATTCCAAGGATACCTCTATCACCTCTCGTAAAGCTAATGTTATGAGCTTCCTGAATAAATTTAAATCCATCTTTAGCATCAAGAATCAACTTAAGTTCCTGAGAAAAAACACTAGAAAGACACAAACAAAATAACAAAAATATAAAAATTAACCTCATTATAGACCTTTATCTTTTTCAACGTAAAAAAATCAAAAATATACAATACCCCAAATATGATATAATATTATATCATAAAAATAAAAATGATTACTTAGAAACAATAATAGACAACATGAGAGAACATTTAAATTGTCTACACAAAAAAGTACAAGAATTCCCAACAACAAGTGGCTGTTATAAAATGTACTCACAAGACAACAAGATACTGTATATTGGAAAAGCAAAAAATTTAAGAACAAGAGTAAAAAACTACTTTCTAGAAAAAATCAGTCTTAAAACCAAAATACTAATGAGAAACGTAGTAAACATAGAAGTAATTACCACAAACAGTGAATATGAAGCTCTACTCTTAGAGTGCAACTTAATCAAGGAGCACAAGCCAGACTATAACATCAAATTAAAAGACGATAAAGGGTATCCTATGATCAGAATAACTTGCGAAAAATACCCAAAAGTCTTTAAAACTAGGAAAATAATAAATGACGGAAGTGAATATTTTGGTCCATACGTTAATGCAAAACACTTAGACTTAGTACTAAACCTTATCAACAAAACATTTAAAACCAGGAAATGCAAAAAAAAATCAAAAAACCCATGTCTTTATTTTCACATGGGTCAATGTCTTGGGGTCTGTTACAGAAATGATCTTGAAGAACAATACAAAGAAGAAGTAAACAAAATAAGACATATCTTAAATGGAAACATATCTAAACTTTTAAATGAAATTGAAATAAAAATGAAAGGGGTAATTAAAAGGGAAGATTTTGAATCAGCAATAAAGTTAAAAGAAACTAAAAGAGCATTAATTGAGATAAGTCAAACACAGATAATTACAAAAATAAATAAACTTAGCACAGACTATATATACATTCATAAAACCGACAATTTAAATGTAATAGTAATATTTAAATACAAAGACGGCAAACTAGTAGAAAAAGACATAAATTTTGATGAAAGTATATATGAAGAGGATGAGCTAATAGCAGAATTTATAACACAGTACTATACATCTTTAAATATGATAGTACCTGATAAAATATGTATCTTTAAAAAGATTGACACTGAAGATATTACAAAACTAATAAATGAACTTAAAAGTACAAACACTGAAATAGTTTATGAAGACACCAAAGACACTATAAAGATAATAGAAATGGCAATTTCCAACGCAGAAATCGCATTAAGAGCATATAATAATGAAAACAATAAAGCACTAGAAAATTTAAAGATCATTCTTGAAATGACAAAATTACCAAAAATAATTGAAGGATTTGATATTGCTCATCTTAACGGATATAAAACAGTAGCATCACTTGTTACCTTTAAAATGGGCAAAACCTTTCAAGATGGATACAGAGTTTATAAAATCAATTCATTAAATGATGGTGAAATTGATGACTTTAAGGCAATAAAAGAAATTATATCAAGGAGATATACAAAACTAATTAACGAGCAATTAGAATTACCCAATTTAATCTTAATTGATGGAGGAAAAGGTCAATTAAATGCTGCTTACTCTATTTTAAAAGGATTAAAAATTGAAGACAAAGTCACTATTTGTGCTCTAGCAAAACAAGAAGAAACAATATTTTTACCAAACAAAACACAAGGTATTAAACTCCCAAAAGGAAATCCCGCTCTTAAAATATTACAAAATGTTCGAGATGAAGCTCACAGAAAAGCAAATAGCTTTAATAGAAAATTACGCAGAAATATAAAATTGCATTATAGTAAAATAGAAGGAATTGGGGAACAAAAAGCTAAAAATATTTTAAAAACGCTTGGAACATACAAAGATATATTTCTCTTAAACGAAGATGAAATAGCTCAAAAAATGAAAATCAATATCAAAATGGCTAAAAAAATAAAAAAATTCTCAGAAGATCAAAATTTGAAAAATACTCATTCCATAGAGTTTTAATTGAACAGTTCATATTACTAAAAATAAAGGTTAAAGATTAACAATACTAAAAAAGTTTTAAAAGCTCTTACACACTGTATTACAAAGACAATAACAATTACAAAATATTAGTAAATTTAAATTTAGAAGAAAAATTATCAAATATAGTATCATCCTGACTTAACAAAACTAACATCATAAAATATGATAAATTCAAATGCATATTTTTACCATAGATCCTTGCATATAAATCAAACTTATGTAAAAGCTTTAAAATAAATTTAATATCAAAAATCGAGTAATTTTTAAGTCCTATCTTATAAACTTTCTCTAATGAGACAAATATTTTATGCTTTTTAAAGACAGACGGAATGTCATGCAAGCTCTCACAATCTATTTTGACCTTTAAAAATTTTTTAAACTGCCAACCAAGACTCATTACAATATTAACCAAATCTTCTCCTTGCTCCAGGATGGATTTAATCCTAACTAAAGCAGACTCCATATCCTTCTTCAAAATTGATTCAAATAAGGAAAAAGAATTCTCAGGACGCATAAAACTAAGCCAAGAATTTACATCATGTTCATCAATCGTCTTATTTTTAATCATAAGAGCAAAGGAATTTACATAAAACTGCAAAATCTTAGTATCTGCACCTAACATAAAAAGCATTAAATGTATGGCTTTATCTGTAATTTTAATTCCAAGTTTAAAAAAACTTTTCTTTACAAATAAAAATTTATCAGTATCAGATAGCTCATAAAAAGTTTTCTTAACTAGATTAAAAGAACCTTTGGGATCAAAACTGATCGAATTTTCATTAGAAACAAAAATAAGAATCTTATTTAAAGGTTTTAAAATTGTACTATAAATCAACTCTAAATCTTTTTTACTTTTTAAATTTTCAGACTCATAAATAATAAAGACATCTTCTTTAGAAAAAAAAGAATTAGTTAAAAGTCGTTCATAAAGCTCTATTGATGACAATTCCGACATAAAAAGCTTAGTAACACATATATCATCAGCATTGAACTTACTAAAAATATCATTTAAATAAGCTTCTTTTAATCCCTGCTCTTTGCCTAAAAGTAAATAAATTTCTTTCATTTAAATAATATTATAATCCAAGTAATAAATATGTTATACTTCAATTATTAGGATAAAATATGAAAATTGCAATATTCACAGATACATACCTTCCAGACAAAAATGGAGTAGCAACATCTATAAAACAAATTAAAGAAGGTTTTGAAAGAAAAGGTCACAGTGTTTATATTTTCTGTCCACAATCTCAAAAAACAGATTTACAAGAAGACCATATTCACAGATGCTTCTCAATTAAATTGAACCACACAGTAGATGCCAAAATAGCATTCCCAAACAAAACAAGAATAAAAAAGATAATACAAGAATATCAACCTGAAATCATTCATACACATTCAGAATTCACTATGGGAAAAATCGGGAAAAAATTAGCACTACAACACAATATTCCAATAGTCCATACAAACCATACAATGTGGAATTATTATCTACATTACTTAGGAATTTTCAAACATTTAACTAATCCAGACAAACTGATGAAAAAATTTTATGACCAAATCCATCATTTCATTTATCCATCAATTAAGTCACATGACAAATATTTTCATCTTGCAACAAATGCTGACTATAAAATAATTCCAAATGGAGTAGACAGAAAAATTTTCATAAAAGACCTAAGCCAAGAAAAAAAACAAGAGATTTTAACCAAACATGGAATAAGTAAAAACGATAAAATCATAATCTTTGTTGGAAGAATAAATGAAGAAAAAAATATATGCTTATTAATTAAACATTTAAAAAAACTTTTAATTGAAAACAAAAATTGCAAGCTCATTCTCATAGGAAAGGGAAAAGAAGAAACTAAAGTAAGGCAATTTAGAAAGCAATATAAACTTGAAAAACAAATAATACTTATTGGAACAATTCCATGGGAAAAAATGTATTACTATTATAAAATATCTGATGTATTTGTAAGTCTATCAAGAAGCGAAGTATATCCAATGACAACAATTGAGGCATTAACAGCCGGTATACCTGCGGTACTTATTAATGACATAATATACAAAGATGTAATTCAGCAAGGAAAAAATGGATTCTTAATAGATAATTATGAAAATTTGTATAAATACATAAAAGAAATAATAGAAAACGAAGAAAAATTACAAACTTTAAAAAAAAATACAGAAGAGACATCTATGATGTTTTCAAGCTCATTTTTTGTAGAAAAAATTGAACAGTACTATTATGAAATCATTAAAAATAAAAAATATTAACGTAATTTGTTAAAATCCACGTTATGAATGGGAAATTTTATTCCCATATCATCTAAAATACCTTTAATATTTTCTGCTATGAAATATTGAAAATCCCAAAAAAACTCGGTTTTTACAAAAGATCTCACTTGCATGACTATGTAATAAGGAGTATATTCCTTTACAACAACACTAGGCTTATTAATACCACATTGTCCCTTATTAAAGGAAAATGCCAAAATTTCTATTCTACTTTTAAGAGAACCAATATCTATGTCATAAGGAACTTGAAAATCGAATGCAATCCTCCTTTCAGGATTTGTAGAAAAATTAGTAACAGATGTGTCTGTAAACTTACTATTTGGAATCTTAATAATTTTACCATCTACAGTCTTGAGTGTAGTAAAAAATACATGAATATCATTTACTTCACCCTCAACATCATCACAGCTAATGTAATCACCAATTTTAAAAAAACTGGAATTTAAAACAACAAACCCGCTAACAAAATCAGATAAAATCCCTTGAGCAGCAAGACCAACCGCAAGACCTAGAGATCCAAATATAGCAAAAATAGAAGTTGTAGAAACACCAAGATAAGGTAAAATCATCAAAATTAATATCATATCTATCATCACTTCAAAAAATGACTTAAAAAAATTAAGAATAGTAGAATCTAATTTTGTTTCTAACTTAGATTTTTCAAAAGCACTAAATAAAAGCCTACCCACCCTTTTGACAAAAAACCTTGAAACACACCATAATACCAACGCTACAAGAACCTTTAATCCATAAACTATCACCATTTCAAAAATTTCATTGACATAATCCTGAAAAACAAATATTTCTCTAAAGACACTTAACGTTTTTGACTGTTTATCCATAAGCTACTATGGTTATAGTACAAAAAAATAAAATAAAAATACAATCTCTAAAAGACCTATCACTAAAACAAAAAATCAATATACAAAAGCACTGATACTAATAGTATTACATAGTTACTGTGATACAATGTAATTTAATCCACATACTCTTTAAAGTTAGGATAAAAGATGCATGGATAAAACAAAAGAAACACAATATGAATTAATAACATTATTTTATCTTGTACTAAAGATAACAACCATTACAATTGGTGGGGGATTATTAATAATATCTGAACTTAGAAAAATGATTGTCAATAAAAAAAAGCTAATATCTGATAAAGAGTTTAATGAAATACTTGAAACATCAAACGTAGTTCCCGGGGTAACAGCAATCAATTTTGCATTCTTAATTGGTAAAAAACTTAAAGGATTTAAAGGAGCAATTATGTTAACTATCGCTGGAATCCTACCATCCATATTCGTAATCACAATGATAGCCCTTTATGTAAATTTAAACTCAAATAACATCTACATTCAAAAATTCCTTGAAGGTGCAAAAATATCATCAACAATAATAATGTCAATAATCATACTTGAATTTTCAAAAAAAATGCTAAATCAATCAATAACAAAATGGATAACATGCTTATTAATAACATATACACTATATAAGTTTCATATAGATATATCATATATACTGATAATAGTTTTATTTATATCTTCTATAACATATAGAATACAAAAAATATTCTTTCAAAAAAAGGCATAAATTTGATTCTAATAAATTTATTCATTACATTTTTCAAAATAGGAATTTTAAATTTCGGTGGAGGAAACGGAATTGCAACGATTATCAATAAAGAAATTATTGATAATAAAGGATGGATAACAAAAGAAGAATTTATCAATATCATTACAATATCTAGAATTACTCCAGGTCCTGTTGGTACCAATATAGCAACATATATTGGCACCAAAGTAGCCGGCATTACTGGTGCAATAATTGCCACAATAGCTCTAATAACTGCACCCATATTAATTATTACCTTTATAACATTAACACTCCATAAGATAAATTTCTTAAATTATTACCTTAAAAGATTAAGACCTGTAATTATAGCATTATGGATAATGACAATAATTATTCTATTTGAAAGTATATTTTTAAAAATAAACTACAATGGTACAGAATTTTTAAAAAGATTTGCACTTGCAGGATTAAACTTAATAATTCTATTATTTTACAAAAACATTACCCCCGCAATACTAATCATATCTAGTGGCATATTATATATATTTATGTAAAGACGCTTAAACAAAACTTAAAATTAATACAATCAAAATTCTAAGTCTTGACAAACAAGAATTAATAAAAGTTATATCAGACGAAATTGAAAACAATAAATACTTTCAAATAGATTTAAAAACATTTTCTGAGACACTAAAAACTTATAAAGTTAGAAAAATTTCCTACAAAAATGATAATAATAAAACATAATATGAAATTGCGCCAGCTAAAACATCACCAAAACTCTCTCTTAAAGAACACCTCTTACTACAAATTCAAAGACTCAGTGAAGCTGAGATTAACATAGGAGAAATCATAATAAATCATCTAAACAGCAAAAGATTTTATATAATAAAACCTTATGACTTCTTCAAAAAAAGAATCTCAGCATCAAGTAAATAAAATGATCAAAATAATTCAACAATTTGATCCAACAAAAATTGGCGTATCTAACATCATAAAATCATTAATATTACAAATAAAATATCATAAATTAAATGAAAATAAAATTAAAATTTTTAAATGAGAAGATTTACTTAAAAATACTCAAAATAAGCTAAAAGAAAAGCTTAACATCAGCACTCAAGATTTAAACGATGCTCGTGACACAATTCAACTTAAGCTTACCCCCAATATTACATTCAAGTTGAAAGACAAAAATGATATAAATGACTATATTGAACCAGATACAATTGTTATAAGTAAAGACAATAAACTGAAGATAAAAATTAAAAAAGTCAATATTTTCAAAAAAAGAATAAAGATTTGAAAAAATATAAACAATCAAAATGGTTAACTGAATCTTTAAAATACAGAAATAAAATACTAGCTAAAATAGGAATATCAACATATACACTGAAAAAAGAATTTTACTAAAAAACTTTAAGGCCTTAAGATTAATAAAATTAGATGATATATATGATATAATTAATCTATCAAAATCAATTATATCAAGAACAATAAAAAATAAATACTTAAAATTCGACTGAGACGCAATCTCAATTAACAAACTATTTAATTCAATCAGAAATTCTAAAACAATGAATTTTCAAAATCAAGCATTAAACTAATAATAAAGAAAACATTAGAACAAAATAAAAATATGGTAGATAATCAAATTTCTGATATACTAAAATCTAAAGGAATCACCATTTCAAAAAGAACTATCAATAAGTGTAGGAATGAATTAAAATTTAAAGGAGAAATTTATGGAACCTAAAATACAAGCCATTAATTATCATTTAAGTGATCATACAAAAGATTTTATTGTAAAAAAATTAGAAAAACTTGGGACACATATTAAACAAAATTCAGAAAGTCTCAAAATTACAATAAAAAAAGAAAACGATATCTTTGATATAGATGCTCATCTTCACTTTAATTGGGGAAAAATAATACATATTACAGAACATGGCAAAGAATTATATGCTTTAATAGAACGCTTAGTAGAAAGACTGCAAAATACAGCAAACAAAGAAAAAAATAAAAAAGATACAGTAAAATAAACAAGTAAAATTAAATGCAAGCAATAACAATTGAGATAAATAACAAAGAGGGTCTCCATTCAAGGCCATCAAGCATGATTGCAGAACTTGCAAGTAAATACCCTTCTTGTAATGTAAAATTGATTACAGAAGATGGAAGAGAAGCTGATGCCAAATCTACAGTTGAAATTATGATACTTGGGGTTATATATAAAGAAAAAATAAAAGTCATCGCACATGGGAAAAAAGAAACTGAAATCATTGATATACTATCAGAACTATTAAAATCAAACTTTAAAAAAGAGATTCAAAAATGAACAAGAAAATCTTATACAAAATATTATTTATCATAAATCCTATTCTTTCATTTGGAACGGCAGACTATATGAAAGATACAAGCCACAATATCGACGCCAAAATTTCTTCTTTCATAATGAGTTTAGCAATCATTGTAATATCAGCCAGTCTACTTGGAAATTTAGTAAGTAAATTCGGGATCCCAAAAGTAATAGGACAAATAACAGCAGGCATACTTTTAAGTCCAACATTTCTTGGCAAGATTAAAATGCCTTTATTATTTCCACTAGGAATTATTAGTGTTAGCGATCATTATTTAATAAATGAAGAAATATTTGCAATATCAACAATAGCCTCAATTATCCTACTCTTTATGGCAGGTCTTGAAACAGATCTAAAATTATTCCTTAAATTCTTACCACGTGGAGGACTAATAGGAATAACGGAAGTTATTGGTACTTTTACAAGTTTTGCACTAATATCTACCACTTTGTTTGATGTACAATTAATAAGTCCTACAGCTCTTTTTATAGGGATTATTGCAACACCTTCTTCTGCAGGAATTGCTGCAAGCATACTCTCAGCTAAGAAAAAAATGAGTACATCAGAAGGAGTTACAATAATATCAACTTCAATAATTGATGATCTCCTCTCAATGATTATGCTCACAAGTATCATAACGATATCAAGATCACTCTCGGATATTGATATCGCAATCTCAATTACAGCCACAATTAAGAACATACTAATTTGGTTTTGTTTAACATTCATATTGATCTTACTGTCAGAACCAATTTCAAAATTACTCAAAAGCTTCAATAGTGTTACTCTAGCAACCGTTATAACTATTACTTTTACTTTTATTGTTGCAAGCTTTTTTCAAAATTTAGGAATGTCATTTGTAATTGGAGCCTACATATTTGGACTAGCTATGTCAAAAACGGATATTGTATGTGTAATTCAAGATAAATTAACAATATTTGAAAGGTTTTTTATTCCAATATTCTTTACATCAATAGGGCTTATGGCCGACATTAATGTAATATTATCAAAAGAAGTCTTAATCCTTGGAACTCTGCTCAGCCTCATAGCTATAGCAACAAAACTCATATATTGTTTTATTCCATCATGTTTTTTAGGATTCAACAAACTAGGTGCACTAAGAATAGCTTTTGGAATGGTTCCAAGAGGTGAAATATCATTAATTATTGCAAACTTAGCACTCTCTTCTGAATTTATAAGTCAAAAAATATTTGGAATAATAATAATCATAGTTTTCTTGCCAACAATCATTGTAACACCAATAATAAATATTCTATTCCAAATAAATAAAAATGGACTAAAGAAAGAAATTAAAACAGATCAAAATACTCAAATTACAGTATCATTCAAATATGACAACCTAACAAAAATACTTGTATGGGAATTAAAAAATGAACTAAGGAAAGAAGGTTTTTTTACCCAACAAATAAAAAATGACTTCTCACAATACATAAACGCAAGATACAATGACATTTCACTATCCATAAAAAGAGAGGGAAGCAAAATTACATTTGAATGTCCAAACAAACACTTAATCATCATACAAGATTTATTTAGAGAAACTATTCTAAACTTAGAGAGAATAACTGAAGAAGTTAAAAATGTTTCTGTGAAGGCACAAAAATTAAACTACTCAATCAATTATGATAAAATACACAGTAACATAGCTCTAAACAAAAGAATTAAAAAAGAAAACATTATTTTAGAATTAAAAGCAACAAATAAAACTGACGTATTAAGAGAATTATTAAGTGCAATAAAAATTGAAATTGACAAAGAAATAATATTACAAGACTTAATGGAAAGAGAAAAGCTAATAACCACAGCCCTTAAAAAAGGATTTGCCATACCTCATTTAAAGACCGATTTAATTACAAAAATGCATATTGCCATTGGTATCAGTCATGATGGGATTGACTTTAATGCCACTGATAAAAATTTAAGTCATATATTTATATTAATACTATACCCAGCAAAAGAATATGTTAATTATCCACGTATTTTAGCATCGATTGTGGGTAAGGTTGATTCTAATAAAAAAGAAATGCTTAAAGCTAAAACCGATAAAGAAATTTATAATATAATAGTAGGATAAATTATGTTCAAGACCATTAAATGCAATCAAATAAACAACAAACTTATAAACCAAAGGATAGAAATCAATGCTTGGGTAAAAAAAATAAGACATCATGGAAAAGTTACCTTTATTAATCTTAGAGATAGATATGATGAAGCACAGGTACTTGTAAACGACGAGAGGCTTTTAAAGATAACATCTCAAATAAAGATGGAATACTGCATTAAAGTCCAAGGAAAGTTAGAACTAAGACCTTCAAATCTCGTAAACAAAGAAATGAAAACAGGAGCATTTGAAATACTTGCAGAGAATATAAATATAATTTCAAGATGCAATGAACTGCCCTTTATGATTGAAGATAACAATAATGCAAATGAAAATGCAAAACTTGAATATAGATATTTAGATTTAAGACGTGAAGAGCAAAAACAAAAAGTAATATTAAGAAGCAAAGTAACACATATAATCAGAAATTACTTAATAAAAAAAGACTTCTTAGAATTAGAAACCCCAACATTTGTCAAATCAACCCCAGAAGGCGCAAGAGATTTTCTTGTCCCATCAAGAATACATAAAGGGCATTTCTACGCACTACCACAATCACCACAAATTTATAAGCAACTCACAATGATAGCTGGACTTGACAAATACTTTCAAATAGCTAGATGCTACAGGGATGAAGACTCAAGAGGTGACAGACAACCAGAATTCACACAACTTGACATTGAAATGAGCTTTATAAAGAAGGAAAATATATTTAAATTAATGGAAAATCTTATCTTCACCATTTTTAAAAACACACTAAACATTAATTTACCCAAAAAATTTAAAAGAATGACTTATAAACATGCAATGAATACATATGGAAGCGACAAACCAGACATTAGGTATGAATTATTAATACAAGACATGAGTAAACATTTTAAACAATCCTCATTTAATGTTTTTAAAGATATATTAAAAAATAAAGGCACAATAAAAGCACTTATAATAAAAAACCAAGCTCATAATTTTTCAAGAAGCAAAATTAATAATTTAGAAGAACATGCCAAAATTTACAAAACAAGCGGTCTTTATTTTGCAAAAATAGAAAATAATGAATTTTTAGGGGGAATTGCCAAATTTTTAAATAAAATAAAACAAACTTTATTGCAAACTTACTCACTTGAAAACAACGACATAATATTTTTTATAGCTGATTCATGGAAAACTGCTTGCAAAGCCATGGGACAAATTAGAATCAAAATTGCAAATGAACTAAACCTTACAAACAAAAATACATTTGAATTTTTATGGATTTATGATTTTCCCCTATTTGAGTACGATGAAGACACAAAAAGCTATAAAGCAGCCCATCATATGTTCTCACTTCCCCAACAAAAATATATCCATACTTTAGAAAGCAATCCAAGTAAAGTCTTAGGGGAAGTTTATGATCTTGTATTAAACGGCATGGAACTTGGTTCAGGCTCAATCAGAGTGCACACAAGAGAACTTCAACAAAGAATTTTTAACATAGTGGGATTTAAAGATACAATAGCAGAAGAGAGATTTGGTTTCTTTTTAAAAGCATTAGAATATGGAGCACCTATTCATGGTGGAATAGCCATTGGAATTGATAGGCTCTTAATGCTAATGACACATTCAAGTTCAATAAAAGATGTAATACTTTTCCCAAAAAATTCATTTGCAGCAAGCCCACTTGACAAATCTCCTTCAAAGATTACAAACGAACAACTAAGAGAACTAAATTTAACAATTGAAAATTATAAAAATTAAGGATGCCAAAGCATCCTTACACCAAACTTATTCAATCGTAATCTTTTTTTCTTGGGTTTTCTCAATAACTTCCGCCTTTTTAGGAAGCTTAATATGCAAAACACCATTTTTTAGTTCTGATTTAATTTTATCTTGATCAATATTCCCAGATAACCTAAAACTTCTTGCAAAAGAGATATCTCTTCTCTCTACTCTTAAGTACTTATCATGTTTCTCTTCTGATTCATCCTTACTCTCATAACTTATTGTCAAATAATCATTTTTAATTGAAATTGATATATCATCTTTTTTTATCCCCGGTAAGTAAGCTTCAAGAATAAATGACTTACCCTCATCCTTAATATTAACTGGAATATCATGAACACCTTTAGGACTCATAAAATCAAAGTCATCATTCAAAAAATCCAGAAAATTTTTCTTATAATTTGTTAACCACATATAAAACTCCTTTTTATCAATTTATATAAAAGCTCATACAAAAACATTCTATTTAAATATTAAACAAAAATTTAATAATATTAAATAAAATTTAATAAATATTATAAATAAATAACAAGCATAATGATGCTGGGAATAAATTTAACATTTAAGTACAAAAATAAGCCCATTTATGTATAATAAATACAGAAAATGAAAAAGTCGCCCTTATAGGCGACAAAGTTCAAATTTTTAAGTTATACCTGTTTCAATTTCTATTAATATTATTAAGACTCTTGCAAGCAAGTTTTACACGTTCTTTAATGCTAATCTCAGATTCTCTAAGCCACACTCTTGGATCATAAAACTTTTTATTTGGAACATCAGCATTACTACCATCACCAAGTTGTCCTTGTAATCTATTTTCATTCTTCTTATAATAATTCAATATACCTTCCCAAGCAGCCCACTGAGTATCTGTATCAATGTTCATTTTAACAACACCATAAGAGAGTGCTTCATGAATCTCTTCTATTGTAGAGCCAGAACCCCCATGAAACACATATGAGACAGGCTTTGGATTACTTGAATTAGTCTTGGATATAACATAATTTTGTCCATCTCTTAATACCTTAGGGGTAAGCTGAACATTTCCAGGTTTATAAACCCCATGAACATTTCCAAAAGCTGCTGCAATCTGGAAATTAGGACTAACTTTCATAAGTTCAGAATATCCATAATAAATATCTTCAGGGGTTGAAAATAACTCATGTTGCTCCCTATCTGAATTATCAACCCCGTCTTCCTCACCACCAGTAATTCCAAGCTCAATTTCCAGAAACATTTCTATTTTGGACATTCTCTCTAAAAACTTTTTTGATATTTCAATATTTTCTTTAATTGACTCTTCAGACAAATCTAACATATGTGAAGAAAACAAAGGACGTTTATGCTCTTGATAATATTTCTCTCCATATTCCAAAAGCCCTTCAACCCAAGGAATTAATTTTTTTGCGCAGTGATCTGTATGAAGAACAACAGGTACTCCATAATGTTCTGCTAGCAAATGAACATGCATAGCACCAGAAATGGCTCCAAGGATAGAAGTCCCCTGAGATTTTTCGACATTGAGTCCCTTACCACAAACAAAAGCAGAACCACTATTTGAAAACTGTATCATGATAGGAGAATTAATTTCTTTTGCTGCTTCCAAAACAGCATTAATTGAATTTGTACCTACACAATTAATTGCAGGAATAGCAAATCCTTCACTCTTACATATCTCATATAAAGTATGTAGCTCCTTACCATAAACCACTCCAGGCTTAATCTTATCTAACACACCCACCTATAATACCTCCTTCCTCATAAAATGACATATATCTTATATTATATACCTTAAAACCCAAAACTAACCCTAATTTAAAAAAACAAAATTTCAAAAAAACAAACAAATACAGAACAATATACTACTTAACTATCTTAGATTTATACCAATTTGCAAATCTTTTTATCCCCTCTTTAATAGAGGTTAAGGACTCATAAGCAAAATCGTTTTTAAGTTTTGAAATATTACAACAGCTCTTCACAACATCTGCTTTTTGCATAGGTAAAAATTTTTTACAAGCTTTATTTCCAAGATTTGTCTCAAGCTCATTAATAAACTTCAAAAGCTCAGTAGAATGTCCCGTACCTATATTATATATCTTATAAGGAGCAAGAGAGCTTGAAGAATTGGGATTTTGTACATCAAAATTACCATCACTCTCAGCTGGTTTTTTAAGTACACTATAAACACCATCTGCAACATCATCTACATACGTAAAGTCTCTAGCCATATTCCCATTATTAAAAACATTAATGGGGGTTTGTTTTATAATCCCATCTGCAAATAAATATAATGCCATATCAGGTCGTCCATAAGGCCCATAAACCGTGAAAAATCTTAATCCTGTTGTTGGAATATTAAAAGATGAACTGTAAGCATGAGCTATAACTTCATTAGACTTTTTACTAGCCGCATATAAATTTAAAGGATGATCTGTAATGCTATCTTCATCTGAGGGCATCTTTTTATTCATTCCATACACTGCAGATGTTGAGGCATAAACAAAATGCTCAATATGACTTTTATGGATTCTGCATGCATCCAACACATTAAAAAACCCAACAATATTAACTGAAATATAACTATCGGGATTTTCAATACTATCTCTAATACCGGCCTGAGCTGCCAAATGACAAACATGCGTACATTCATAATCAGAAAAAAGAGATAAGACTTTATCTTTATCTAAAATATCAAGATAAATAAAACTTAAATTATTATATTTATTACTTTGAATAATTTTTCCACTACCTATATTATTACGATCGAATCCTAAAACTTCTAATCTCTCATATTTCAAATTAGGTTCATAATAATCATTTAAAACATCAACACCTAAAACTTCATGTCCATTATCAGCAAGCCTCTTGGCAACATGAAATCCAATAAATCCTGCAATACCCGTTAAAAATACTCTCATACAATAATCCCCTTAAATTAAATAAATAATAAATTTATTATACTACCCCCCCATAACTACAAAACATCGAGCAATTAAATACTAATCACTTAAGTAAAATCTAAACATATGAATATAAATCATCGATTTACAAATATAGAAAGAAAAAACCTTACTTCCTAACATTAGAGTCCTTTTTTTGATAACTACGAAAATTATTATTATATTTACTATTCCTAACATAAGAAATTCTAACTCGCTTTAAATTTCCATCTCCCTCACTCTCTGTTTTAATATCACTATAACGATTTAAAGTAGTATGAATAATTCTTCTCTCAAAAGGATTCATTGTTGGCAAAAGAACAGAACGTCTACTCCTTTTAACCTTATGCAAAGAATTGATTGCCAAATTAATAAATCTTGATTTAAATCTCTCTCTATAATCCTCAATATCTAATACTATCCTATTAAAAATACCATTGTCTCCAATAAGCCTAGACATGTAAACATTTGCCAAAAGTTGCAAAGCATCTAACTTTCTTCCTTCTCTTCCAATCAAGATATTTGGACTGTCTGTATCAATAGAAATCTTAATATACTCACCTTCTCTAGATTCAATCTTTAAATCAACACAATAACCCATTTTATTTATCATTTCTTTAATAAAATCCAAAACCTTATCATAAATACCTTCATTAATCTGAGCCTCAGAATTTAGTGTGTACTCTTTCACATGAGGAGACACTTTTATCTTAATCATCTCTTTTTTAAATAAAAATCCAACCTTTTCCTTATCCAAAATCTCTACATCAAACTCACCTTCTCTTAAATCAAGATCCCTCATTGCCTTTTTAATTGCTTCTTGTTCTGTTTTTCCATAAAATTCATAACTCATCTGTTCCTCCTTTCAGATACATTCATCTTTATATAGTATTGTTGCAAAATAGTAAAAATATTGGTTGTAATCCAATAGATTAAAAGTCCTGATGGCATATCATAAAGTATGAAAAAAAACATAATAGGCATACCAAAATATAAAAATTTCTGTTGTGATCCAAGATTTTTAAAACTAACATTAGAACTAATTATTGTAGATAATAACTGAGTAATCATCATAATAAAAGGTAAAATTCTAATATCAGTCCATACAAAAACTTTATATCCAAAATAATATATGCTATCACCAATTGACAAATCATCAATCCAACCTGGAATAAAACTAGCCCCCCTTAGCAAAAAGAAATTATTTACAAGACCATAAAGAGCAAAAAACACAGGTAGTTGTAAAATAATAGGCAAGCATCCTCCAAGAGGATTAACACCTTCTTCCCTATAAAGTTTACCCATTTCTTCATTTAATCTTTTGGGATCATTTTTAAATTTTACTTGTATCTCTTTCATTTTTGGCTGTAACTTAGAAAGTTCTGCTGTAGCTCTAAAACTCTTAAAAGTCAAAGGAAATATAAGTATTCTTACAACAATTGTCAAAAAAATTATTGAAAGTCCCCAATTAGGAATAACATTATAAAAAATTCGCATTATTAATTGCATAGGAACTTGAATAAAGTATAATAAGCTTTTCTCTACAGACATTCCAAATTCAACATTAGATAAACCAAAACTATTTAGATTATTTTTATTAAAAATATCTAAATATCCATTATCTCTAGGACCTGCATAAATATAAAAGGTGTCACTAATATTAGCGTCAACTATTTTGTTTAAAATAAAAGTCTTTAAAACTTTATTTTCTTGTTTAAATTCAACATTCATATTTTCTTTTGAAACCAAAACTTCAAAATATTTAGTGCTCGAACCAACCCACTTAGGCTTAATAACACTTAAACCATCCTTACCATATCTAAGCTTAGTATCATAATAAATACTCTGAGATAAATAATTATTATATTGCAGTTTACCTCTCTCGCTTAAATTCTCAATATCAGAACTTAATACAAATTTATAAAAATCAACATCAAAATTATCACTAGCATCAACATTATTTAAAAAAATTTCTAGCTTGATTAAATATTCATTTTTGCTTGAAAATGTATATCTCTTTATATACTCATAATATTTGTCATTATATTCAAACTTGGTCTTAAACTCATGTGTATAATCATTTATTTTGTCATATGAAAACAAACTTTTAGTTAAGTTATCAAAGGTAATATAAAAAAGACCTTCCCTATCTATATTAACCTTAACCATTTCTGTTGGATTCCTCTCTAAATTTAAATGATCTTTAAGCTTTAGAGAAACTAGATTACCCCCAAATGTAGAGAAAGTAGCATAATATATACTAGTCTCAACACCAATTTCTTTAGAATTAACACTTAAACTTAAAACATCATCTTCATCAATTGAATGATGCTCAACATCAAAATCTCTATCTAAATTAAATCCAATCTCTCTATCCATTACAGAAGGGGATTTTCTAGAGAAAAAGACATCATCAACAAACATAAAAATACCAATAAAAAATAAAGACAAATAAATAGCTCTTAAAATTCTTTTACTCTGACTCACACTTTCCTCTTCATGACATGCACAATTATATTCTTTAGCATAGTATCAACTTCATAATAATTAACATCTACTCTTTGAGGATAAACTACGAAAATAAAGTCAACATACCCATTTTTAAGTAAAGCCAACTGTTTCCTAAAACATTCCTTAAAAATTCTCCTAACACGATTTCTCTTAACAGCACCTTTAAAAACTTTAGGAAAAGTAACAACCATTCTAGAGATTGATAAGCTTGTAAACTCATAAAATATGTTAATTCCTTCTATCCTAATAAATCTACCTTTTTTAAAAAGCTCCTGAATTTCTACCTTTGATTTTATGCTAATATTTCTTTTTTTCATCAGAAACAGTTAATTTTGATCTTCCCTTAGCTCTTCTTCTGGAAAGAATAAATCTTCCGCTCTTAGTTTTCATCCTAGCCCTAAATCCAAATTTCCTGTTTCTCTTAACCCGACTCGGCTGATAAGTCCTCTTCAAAAAAGCCCTCCAATTAAAAACATTCTTTAGTCATAAGATATAAGTTAAACACTACAATATTATATTATACAAATACAATTGTCAACAAAATCATCTTATCAAAACCTTTATATCCAATATTTCAAGACCTGTAGACTCCTTTATTAATTTTATTATTTTTGATCTATTAAGAGAAACACTATATAAAACACTTGAATTTTTAACAGAAACAAATAATATTTTATTATCCTTCAAATTCAACAATTTTACTCTATCTGCAAGATCTTTGAATATTATTTGCCAATTTTTAGACAATATCAAACTGGCATTTAGCTTTTCATTAGAACATATATCCGTATTTAAATATTCTTTAAGTACATCAACGGCTTTTTTAAAGCTCAAATCTTCCATTCTTAATCCTGTATACTATAAAATTACTGCCCTGTCTAATATCATAACAGTCATCTAAAAACGTAAAGAAGCACTGAGAATCTTTTGGCAGAATATCAAAAACTCTTTTTCTTCTCACACTATCCAATTCCAAAAATACATCATCAAAAAGCAAAATGGGAGCTATACCAAATCGCTTATTAAACATAATGACCTGAACAAGCCTATAAATCAAAGCAAGTGCCCTGATTTGTCCTGTTGAAGAATGATGAGTAAATACTCTATCACCACTTAATATCTCATATAAATCTCTATGTGGACCTATTAAAGTACTTTCATTGCAAAGTTCATCTTGTTCTTTTAAAAGCAAAGTTTGCAAAAATTCATCCCTTTTAGAACATTTCACAGAAGGTAAATATTTAATCTCTAAACTATAAGAAACATCAAAAATAAAAGAATAATAGTACTTAAAAAACTCATAAAAATGCTTGATAAAATTTTCCCTCATTTTCGTTATCTCAAAAGCAAAATCAACAAAAGTTTCATTATAAACTTTAAGTAAATCTTTATTGCCTTGTCTTAAAATCAAATTTCTTTGCTGTAAAATCTTTCGATATTTCCTAAGAGAATCTAAATAGCTTAAAGAAACAAGACTTATTGCCTGATCAAAGAACCATCTCTTCTTAGCAGGAGCTCCAATGATAAAGTCAGTATCATAATTTGAAAAAATAACTGATGGAATGTTCAATATCAAATTTTTTCTATCTTTTACAATGCTATTGTTAACTTTTATTTCTTTTTTTCCATTCCTTAAAGACAAACCAATCTCTCCAGCATTTCCCTCAGTATTATAGAGACACTTTAAATAAAATTCTGTTTTGCCATATGTAATAAGTTCCCTATCAGTACTAACTAAAAAAGAAGATGCAAAAGCAAGACAATAAATAGCATCAAGGATATTAGTCTTACCTGAACCATTCTCTCCACAAAAATAAATATTATTAAAATCAAAATTAATGACCTGATTCTCTATATTCTTAAAATTAAAGAACTCTACTTTCTTTATCATCTTGCCAACAAAAAAGAATTTTAGTTTAATACCATGGGCATTATCAAGTGAATGAAACCAAAATTCGCAGGGTCACTTAATTTCAATATACCTCCTCCACTGAATTTTATCTCTAACTTTGGAGTATCAAATACACCCATTGCTTCAGTAAAATAAGCACTATTAATAGCTACAACTTCCTCGCTCCCTTCATAATCATAATTAGGACTTTGTACAAAAAATTCACCCTTTCTTCCTGTAATTGGATCTTCTGCCATAAGTCTTAGTTGATTACCTGCAAAATCCAGAATAACTTTTTTAAACCTTTTGTCTGTGTAAGAACTTACCCTTGAGAGCCTATCTTTTAAAATGCTAACATCGATTAATGCTTTGTTCTGCTGTTCATTTGGTATAATACTTTCATAATCAGGATAGCTTCCATTTATCAGACTGCAAACTATTTTATAATTATTGAATTCAACATAAAATTTTTTATCAGAGACCTTGAGCTTTATAATACCTTCTCCTACCATCATCTGCCTTAGGAGATTAACCATTTTGACAGGAACTATAAAATTGATATCCTCCTCAAATATTAAATCTGTTTTATATACAGATAGTCTATGCGAATTGGTAGAAACAAATGTCAATGCAGAGTTTTTGTCTTTTGTAAAATAAATTCCATTTAAAACGTTTTTGGACTCGTCATGTGAGGCTGAAAATGAGACTTTGTTTATAATTTTCTTAAATTCCCTTTGGGTTAACTCAATTGTTAAATTATAGGTCTCTTCATTTATGTCATAATTGTAAATTTCAATCTCTTCACTAGAAAAAGTTGGCTCACTTAAATGATCATTTATGAAATTACCATTTTTATTTTCTGATTCACCAATAATGCTTAATTTGTTTTCATCTTCTATAAATTTTATTTTTAGCTCATTGTACAAATTTAATGCTTTTACTGCATCTGAAAAGTTTGAAGCATTGATTAATACTTTAAAGTTTTCTGCTGAAACAATTGGAATTGTGCTTTCAAAAAAGATATTCCTATCTGTTGCCTTTATCTTGAGGTTGGAATTTTTTACTTCGAGTAATATTGCGCTCCAAATGTCATTTATGTTCCTATTTAAAATTATACTCTTGGCTTTGTCAATCTCTTTTGAAATCTGTTCTGTATCGCACAGTATAAATTTTTCGTTCAATGTTTTACCCCCTTGTATTATATTATCATTTCTTGGCTTTCATTAATGTAAATTTTATTCAGTTTATTATAAGTATTTTTTTTATTTATATATAGTTGTATTAGTAGAAGGCTGTCTAATTGTCTAATTCTATTTATTTATTTATGTTATAAGCAATAATACATGTTTAATTGTTTGTGTTTTTTGATGAATTATTTGTTTAATTTGTTCAAAAATATTTTGAATTTTATAGATTTTGCTAGTTTTTGTTAATTTTGTTCATAAGTTCTATGATTAAATTGTTAATTTCTAGGTCATTGTTTCTCTCTTTATCTATTTTATTTATCGAATAAAGCACTGTTGAATGGGTTTTCCCCCCAATGATTTTACCTATTTCAATTGTTGAAAGCTCTGTAAAATTCCTCAGAAGATAAGCATAAATGTGTCTTGCTTTTGTGATTTCAGGTTTTTTGCTGTTGCCCTCAATGTCTTTGTTTGTAAGTTTTAATTCCCTTAAGATAACTTTTTTTATACTTTCAATGTTAATTGTGTTATTTGTATTTGTGTTATTGTTTTCATAAGCTATTATCTCTTTAATTATTTTGTCTACTATGCTAGTGTCGATTTCTATATCTTCAAGGTCTATGTGAGCTTTTAATTTTGTTACAGCAGCTTCAAGATCTCTTATATTTGTTGTAACTTTCTTAGCAACTAAGTTGAGAATGTTTTTTGGAACTTTTATTCCATCTTCTTCTGCTTTTTTTTCTATAATTGCCACTCTTAATTCAAAGTTTGGTTTTGATATGTCAACATTGAGGCCCCTTGTAAATCTGTTTTTTAATCTATCTGTAAAATTGATGAGTTCTGAGGGTTGTCTGTCGCATGTAAATACCATTTGTTTATTGTCTTCATAAAGAGCATTGAAAGTGTGAAAAAGCTCTTCTTGTATACCTTCTTTTTTTTGTAAATCATGAATATCATCTATTAATAACATATCTAGGTGTCGGTATTTTTTCTTAAATCTTTTTGTTTCATTTGTTTTTATACTTTCTACAAATTCATTTAAAAAATTTTCAGCAGTTACGTAAAGTATTTTAAATTCTTTATATAATTTTTCTGTTTTGTTTCCTATACTTTGGAGTAAATGTGTTTTGCCAAGACCAACTCCACCATAAATTAGACATGGATTGTATTTTTTACCAGGATCTTTTGCAATTGATAAGCTTGCATTATATGCAAGTTTATTATTTGGACCTATAATGAAATTTTCAAATGTGTATTTCTTTTTAAGAAAAGGATTTCTATATTTTGTATGAATATCTTCTTTTATAACGTAGTGTTTTGTATTCTCTATTATGTTCTTTGTGTGAGTGTTAAGTATTCTTTTTTTTTCAGGTGAATCTTGTTGTATAGAAATGTCTTTAAGTGAAGTGTTTTTTAATTCCATGTTATGAGTTTTGGATTCATTTGGTGGATTTATAAATTCAACATTAATCGTATTATGGCCTTTTTCAGTGAGAATTTCTTTTATTCTTTTGGAAAATCTTTTTTCTACTTGGTTTTTATGAAAAGAATTTGGAGCAGATATTTTTATACTCTCGTCAGTTGCATCTATGAAATATAAATTTTCAAACCATATGTAAAACTCTTCTTCAGAAAGTTCTTTCCTTATTGCTGCTAAAATTAAGCTCCATATGTTTTTTCCCTCTTGCATATCTTATCCTCGTCGATTTTGGCTTTTTATCATTATATCTTTTTGATTATTAGTATTGTGTATGTATAAGTATATAGTATAATAATGAACTGGAACATTATCTTAACTATTTGTGAATCTTGAAATTTTATTAGTTTTAAGTCAAGTTAAATGTGTCTTGTAATTTGTGTTATTTAATAGATATTATATTGTTTTTAATGTAAAATTTGCTTATATCTATATTATGATTAATTGTGTGGAAGGTTTATGAGTTATGTTGCTAGTAATATTCAAGTGTTAAAGGGCCTTGAAGCTGTTAGAAAAAGGCCTGGTATGTATATTGGATCCGTTTCAATTGATGGATTGCATCACTTGGTTTATGAAGTGGTTGACAATAGTATTGACGAGGCTTTAGCAGATTTTTGCGATAAAATAGAAGTTGTTATAAATTCAGATAATTCTGTAACAGTCAATGATAATGGTAGAGGAATTCCTACAGATATTCATGAAGAGGAAGGAATTAGTGCTCTTGAACTTGTTTTGACTAAGCTACATTCTGGAGGAAAATTTAATAAAGGTACTTATAAGGTTTCTGGTGGACTTCATGGGGTTGGGATTTCGGTTGTTAATGCTTTATCATCTTTTTTAGAAGTTGTTGTGAGCAGGGATGGAAAATTTTTTAAGCAGACTTATTCTAGGGGGATTCCCACATCTGGGGTTGAGATTATTGGGGTAAGTTCTAATAGGGGTACTAAAGTTACTTTTTTAGCTGATTCTGAGATTTTTGAAACCTTGGATTATGATTTTGAAACTTTGTCAAAGAGATTGAGGGAACTTGCATTTTTAAATGATAAGATACAAATTTCAATTGAAGATAAGAGATTGGGGAAAGAGAGATTTTTAGAATTTTATTTTGAAGGTGGAATAAAAGCTTTTGTAGATTTTATAACAAATAATAGAAAAAATATTCAAAGTGAGCCCTATTTTATTGAAGGAACTTATGATGATGTTATTGTTAGTGTTGGACTTAAGTGGACTGAAGGATATTCTGATAATATTTTATCGTTTGTAAACAATATTAATACTAGAGAAGGAGGAACTCATGTTGCTGGTTTTAAGACTGGTTTCTTAAAGGCAATGAGTGAAGCTTTTAAGGATTCAAAGATAAGCAAAAAAGATGTTCCAAATCTTACATTAGATGATTTTAAGGAGGGTTTAACAGCGGTAATTTCTATTAAGGTTCCAGAACCTCAATTTGAAGGTCAAACTAAAGGAAAATTGGGAAATTCTTATATAAAGAAAATTGTTGAAACTATTGTACACGATGAGCTTTTGAAAGTTATTGGTGATAATCTTTTAGAAGTAGATATTATTCTTAATAAGGCAATAAGAGCAGCTCGTGCTCGTGAGGCCGCAAGAAAAGCAAGAGAGTCTGAGAGAAAAAAAAGTGCGTTTGAAAGCTTGGCATTGCCTGGCAAATTGGCAGATTGTGCATCTAAAAATCCGGTTGAAAGGGAAATTTATATTGTGGAAGGGGATTCTGCAGGAGGAAGCGCAAAAATGGGAAGAGATAGGTTTTATCAAGCTATCTTGCCATTGTGGGGTAAAATGCTTAATGTTGAAAAAACACGGGAAGAGAAGGTTATTACAAATGATAAGCTTATTCCAATAATTGCATCTCTTGGTGCTGGTGTTGGAAAGAATTTTTATATTGAAAAACTTCGTTATCATAAGATTATTATTATGGCTGATGCCGATGTTGATGGATCTCATATTCGAACATTGCTTCTTACTTTTTTCTTTCGTTACATGCGGGAGTTAATTGATAATGGACATGTATATATCGCTATGCCACCTCTTTATAAAATTAAGTATGAAAATAGTGTTCATTACTTTTATGATGATTCGGAAAAGGAAATTTTTTTAAGCTCTATCGAGACTGGTAAAAGGGATAAAATTAGTCTTCAAAGGTATAAAGGGCTTGGAGAAATGAATCCTACACAACTTTGGGAAACCACTATGAATCCTGCTACTAGAAAAATGAAATTAATAGAGATAGATGATGCTGTACAGGCTGAGGATATTTTTGTTACTCTTATGGGAGATGATGTTGAGCCTAGAAGAGAATTTATTGAGCAAAATGCGCTTGATGTAGTAAATCTTGATGTGTGATTGGAGCATTAATGGCAATTGAAGAAGATAAAGAGCAAATATTAAATATAAAAATAGAAGATGAGGTTAAAACCTCGTATCTAAATTATGCAATGTCTGTTATTGTTTCAAGAGCTCTTCCTGATGTGAGAGATGGTCTTAAACCTGTTCACAGAAGAATCCTTTATTCAATGCATGAAATGGGACTTAGGGCTGATAAAGCATTTAAGAAGGCTGGGAGAATCGTTGGAGATGTTCTTGGTAAATATCATCCTCATGGTGACCAGTCGATTTATGAAGCACTTGTAAGACTTGCACAGGATTTTTCGTTAAGATATCCTATAGTAAGCGGACAGGGGAATTTTGGTTCTATTGATGGAGACCCTCCTGCTGCTATGAGGTATACTGAAGCTAGAATGGCGAAAATAGCTGAAGAACTTGTTAAAGATATCGATAGGCAAACTGTTGATTTTAGAGCCAATTATGATGATTCTTTGCTTGAGCCTGAAGTTTTACCAGCTGCTTTTCCATTTCTCTTAGTTAACGGTTCTAGTGGAATTGCTGTTGGAATGGCAACCAATATGGCCCCACATAATTTGAGAGAAGTTTGTGACGCCATAGTTTATATGTTAAATCATGATAGTGTTTCTGTGTATGATTTAATTGCAATAGTTAAAGGACCAGATTTTCCTACTTATGCTGAAATCATTTATAATGAGAGTTTAGTTAAGGCTTATACGACGGGGAAGGGCAGTGTTGTTATTCGATCTCGGTATCATATTGAAGAAAAGAGAGAAGATCATATTGCTATTATAATTACGCAAATACCTTATGCTGTTAACAAATCTTCCTTGCTTATGAAGATTGCATTCTTAATAAAAGAAGAAAAGCTTGAAGGTATATCTGATATAAGAGATGAATCTGACCGTGAAGGTATTAGAATTGTCCTTGAAATTAAAAAAGGTTTTGATCCTCATGTTGTTATGAATTTGCTTTATGAATATACTGAACTGAAGAAAAATTTTAGCATAAATAACTTGGCTCTTGTTAATGGTATTCCAAAACAATTAAATTTAAAAGAACTTATATCTGAATTTATTGATCATAGAAAGGAAATTGTTAGAAGGCGTGTAGAGTTTGACTTAAAAAAGGCAAGAGAAAAGGCTCATATTCTTGAAGGATTAAATGTTTCCTTAAGACATATTGATAGGGTAATAGAGATAATAAGATTTTCTAGAGTTGTAAAAGATGCTAAAGAATGTATTATTAAGGAATTTAATTTATCAGAAATTCAAGCTAATTCTATATTGGATATGAAGTTACAGAAATTAACATCTCTTGAAATAGAGAAACTTGAAGAAGAGTTTAAAATTGTCTTGGATTTAATAAAAGATTATGAAGATATTCTTGTTAGTCCAGAGAGAGTTGTTAATATTGTAAGGGAAGAGATTATTAATTTAAGTTTAAAATTTGGCGATGAGCGCCGAACAAAAATAATTTATGATGAGGAGGTTGTAAAAACTAGTATGTCAGATTTAATGCAGAGGGAAAATGTTATTGTTGTTCTTACAAAGCAGGGTTTCATTAAAAGAATCTTACAAGATGAGTATAAACTTCAAGGTATAGGTGGTAAGGGACTTGGTTCTTTTGACTTACAAGATAAAGATCAAGTTAATATTGCTTTATGTGTAAATACCCATGACTTTTTACTTATGATTTCAAATGAAGGGAAGCTTTATGTAATTAATGCTTATGGAATAAAGGATTCTTCTAGAACTTCAAAGGGACAAAATATTCGTGAGCTTGTTAATTTGGGAGAGACAGAAGAGATATTAGCTATTAAGAATTGCAATGAGTTATCTCTGGACAATTACTTATTAATAACAACAGCAAATGGAAAAATAGCTCGTATTGAAACAGAGGGCTTTAAAACAGTTAAATCAAGAGGAGTTATTGTCATTAAACTGGATGATAAGGATTTTGTTACAAGTGCTGAGATTGTTTCTAAGAATGATAAAATTATTTGTCTTTCTAAGAAGGGCAATGCTTTTGCATTTAATTCAAATGATATTAGGCTTACACATAGAGGGACTCAGGGTGTGTCTGGTATGAAAGTAAGAGAGGGAGATATGCTTATTAAGGCGTTATCAGCAAAACAAGGATCCCATCTTTTAATTGTTTCTGAGAATGGATATGGAAAGAGATTAGAAATATCTAGAGTGACTGAGCTTAAAAGAGGCGCTACTGGTTATACTTGCTATAAGAAATCCGATGAAAAGGCAGGTGAAGTTGTTGATGCTATTACAGTTGCACAGGATGATGAAATATTACTTGTAAGTAAGACTTCGAAAGTTTTACGAACATTGGTTGACAAAATATCTGAGCAAGGTAAGGATGCTAGAGGAATGCAAGTATTATCTCTTGATGAGGATAAATTGATATCTGTTTCAAAATTTATTAAATGATCAATTAATTTTATTTGTATTGTTTGAATGTTCTACGTAGAACATTCTTTTTTTTTGGGTTATTTTGTTAGTTGAAATTGACATAGAACAACTTTATAAAATTTTGTATTATTACAAGGAGGTTTTTGATAAAATGAGTGAGACTTTTAAAATGGTAGATATTAATCTTGTAGATGTAGATAAGTCGCAACCTAGAAAGTCTATTAATCTTGCTGAGCTTGAAGAATTAAGTATCTCTATAAGAGAAAATGGAATATTGCAACCTATTGTTGTTTTTCATAATAGTGGTAGATATACCTTAGTAATAGGTGAGCGAAGATTTAGAGCTGCTAAATTAGCTGGTATGAGGCAAATCTCTATTATAGAAATAGAGACAACTAGAAAGAATAAAGATTTTATGTCTTTAATTGAAAATATTCAAAGAGAAAATTTAACCCCTGTTGAAGAGGCATATGCTTATAAAAATCTTATGGATAAGCATTCTTTAACCCAAAAAGCTTTATCTGAAAAGATAGGTAAAAATAGGTCTCACGTTGCTAATTTAGTTCGAATTTTGGATCTTGAACAGGAAATATTAAATTCTTTACATAAAAAAGAAATATCATTGGGTCATGCTAAGGTTTTATTGTCGTTAAGAGATAGTCAGGATAGATATGGGCTTTATCTTTTAATCATTAAAAAAAAATTGTCCGTTAGAGAAACAGAAAATTATATTAAAAATTTTTATAAACCTATTAATGATAAATCAGAAATCTTAAGAGATCCTTTTTTAAATAGTGTTAAAGAATTTTTAATAAGCAGAATACAAACTAAAATAAGTATTAAAGGAAGCAAGGAAAAAGGGAAGATCGAAATAAGTTATTTTACATCTTCTGATTTAAAAAGAATTATTTCTATTTTTGAAAGTATTAAGTAATTTTTTTTATGAGATTTATTTTTTGTTTTATGTCTTTTAAAATAATCAAAAATTCTTTCTTATTTTCTATTTTATCTAATTTAATGTTTTTAATGTTTTCTAGTTCTTGTAAGAGTAGTTCTATTAGTTTTATAATGTTTTCTCTTTTAAGTTGTGTTTTATTAAAGTTTATTTCAAGATTATTTTTGTTGTGTTCATCTTTTTGATAACGTGATTTAAATTCTTTTAAAGATTTTATTTTTCCATTAAGAACTTCCATTTTTAAATGAGTAGGACAAGATTTTTTAGAAATTTCATATGAGAGTGATAGTGGTAAATTGTTTATTATGAGTTGCTTATCGGAATTTTCGACAAGCAATTCGTATCTTGATATCAATGAGTAAACTTTATCTTTTTTAAATCCCATACTGGTAAACCATTTATAAAAAAGACCGTCATATTGGTTATTCCCACGTAGTTTTTCTTGTGCCTCTTTTAGTATTCTTCCAATTTCTGTGTAGGTATTGTTAAATATATTGAAAATCTCGTATTGCTTCATTTTTAAAAAGTCGGCTATTTCTTTATCCAATTTTTCATATTTAAAACTTTTGTTTTGAATGATAATTAATTCTTGTTTTACCAAATGTTGTTCGTCTTTTGCATTATTTTTTAACTTTTGGCCCATTAAAGCCATTAAAGTGTCTAGATTGTCTGACATTTTTATCCTTTGATTTTTTCCATTATTTCTTTTGTAAGTTCTAAAAAGTCCTTTGCTGCATTACTTTCTTTTTTATACATATATACTGGTATGTTTTCTTCTTGAGATTTAGAAATACTTATGTTTTTTCTTATTTTAGTATTTAAAAATTTTTCTTTGAATACTTTTTTTAGATAATCAATATATTTTTCTTTGCTTTTGTTTCTAATATCATATTTATTGATAAATACACCTGTAATATCTAGTTCTTTATTTATCTGTTTGACAGCAGTTATTGTATCTAATAATTGATTGATTCCTTCAAATGCAAAAAATTCTGTTTCTATTGGTATTAAAAGATATTTACTTGCAACAAGGGCATTTATTGTAAGTATTGAGAGAGTAGGAGGACAATCAAGAATGATAAAATCATAATCATCTTGTTTATATTGTTCTAAAGCATTTTTTAGAAAATTTTCTCTTGCAATTTCATGTATTAATTCTTTTTCAAGTAGTGCTAGTTTAAGACTTGAAGGAATTATATCCAAGTTAAAATTTTTAATAGGTGTAATTTTTTGTTTTTTATAGATAAGTTCATAACTTGAATTTGTAACTTCTTTTTTTAAAATATTAACACCGCTACTAGTATTACCTTGTGAGTCAATGTCTATTAGAAGAGCTTTTTTATTAAGCAATGTAATTGAATAGGCAATATTTATAGCACTGGTTGTCTTTCCAACACCACCTTTTTGATTAATAATGGATATTATTTTCATAACAATTTTCTCTTAATTAGTGTATATTAATAATATTCTATTGTAGAACATAAGTAATAAAAATGATAATAGTATATATAAAATTCTTTTTAGAAAAAACTAGACAATACACATGTAGACATTTAATCAAATTAAATGTCTACATGTGTATTGTCTAGTTTAATTAAGTTATAGACATAACTTAATTAAACTCAAATTAGAGCAGAGAGTTTGCTTGTAAAAATGTTATGATATTTTTTTTATCTTTTATGTTAAATTTTATTGTAGTGTTTATTTTATCTAGGAATTTTGCGTCTGTAATTTTAATTCCCATCTTATTTTTTGTTCGTATAAGTAAATTATATTGGTTATAATTTAGATTAAGGCATAATGTTTCCATTTCTTCCTTTTCTATTAGATTTGATTTGTTGATTACTTCTTGTGCTGCTTTGGAATATGCTTTAATTAAACCCTGTTTTCCAAGCAGGGTTCCTCCAAAATAGCGTATTGTAATAATTAAGGTGTCTGTTAAATTTTTGTTTAATATGGCGTCTAGAGTAGGTTTTCCAGCTGTTAATCGTGGTTCTTTGTCATCGTTCATTCCATTTATAAATGAATTTAAATTACCGATTCTAAATCCATAGACAACATGAGTTGCGTTTTTAAATTTCAATTTATATTCTTTTAATATTTTATTTATTTCTTCTTTTTTCTCTACATGAAAAATGTATGATAAGAAAATTGATTTTTTTACTTCAATTTTTGAATAAATATTTTCTTTAGGAATTAGCATCATTCAATTTAATAATATATCATCTTTTTTATGTTGAAGTATTTTTAATTTATGTTTATTATTATTAATAATTGTTTTTTTAAATTCTGAGTGCAAGTCTTTAAGAGGTGTTTGAAATGATATCAGGGTTAAATCCTACATTAAAATTGTTTAAGGAACATAGAATACTTTACTCTAATATGGAAAGAGGTTTAAAACCCCTCTTGGAAGTTGATAATTTTATTAATAAATACATTCAAAATAAAGAAGGTTTAGAAATTTATGATAAGGTTGTAGGCAAGGCAGCTGCTGTTATTATTTACAATATTGGGCTTCAAAATGTTCAGGCAGGTGTTATTTCTCAACCGGCAAAAGACTTTTTGGAAAGTAGAGGAATAAGAGTAGGTTTTAAAAGATTAGTAGAGAAGATAAATGATAAAACTGAGAACTTGATTGAAAGCTTAGAAAATCCAGAGGAAGTTTATAAGTACCTGATTAAAAGAGGAATTATTGTAAGTAATTCTTAAAATTTGAATTTATTTGTTTTTTGATTTGGAATATACAGAAATGATTAGTCCTATGTTGTATATTAACATTATTAGGCTTCCCCAGGTTAAGTAGAAATTATCTTTTCCATGATCAAAAAACCATATTCCGGAATAAATTCCCAAAAATCCTCCAATAGCAGAGGTAAGCATAATTAAATTTGGATCAATTACATGTCTAATAATTTGACTTTTACCATCTTGGGTAGCTTGTCTTTCAGAAAATTTACTATCAATGAAAACCATAGTAAGTCCAGTAAGTGTGATGCATAGGAAATAGATTATAAAGATCTTTTTAATGAGTTTAAACATAAAACTTTACCGCCTTTTAGTTTTCAGTTGTTAAAATTAAATAATAATATAAATATAGCATAAAAATAAAAATTTTTTTATATGGATATATAAAAACCAAGTACTTTTGTAAAAGTATAGGTTACTTTGAGAATAATTAATTTATGCAGTAGTAAGTTTAATGCATATTAAGTAAGCTGTATTTTAAATTTTAAGGAGATTATGTGTTATACATTGTGGGAACACCTATAGGTAATTTAGGTGATATTACATATCGTGCAATTGATATTTTAAGATTAGTTGATGTTGTATTTGCTGAGGATACGAGAGTTGCTAAGAGACTTTTATCTCATTATGGTATAGTTAAAAAATTAATTTCTTGTAATGCTGTCATAGAGCATAAGAGAATTGGTTTGTTATTGGAATACTTGTCTAATGGAAAAAGTGTGGCTTTCGTTAGTGATGCGGGCACTCCTTGTCTTAGTGATCCTGGTGGTTTGCTTGTTGATGCGGCATTTAAAAATGGGCATAAAGTTTTTCCTATTCCAGGTGTTAGTTCTTTGAATGCAGTTATTAGTGTAAATCCTTTTAAAGATAAAGTTGTAGTGTTTGAAGGATTTTTGCCAAACAAAGGAATTAAAAGGATTAAAAGGATTGAGGAACTTTATCATAGGGGTGATGCATTTGTTCTTCTTGAATCCAGTCATAGAATTTTGAAGTTATTATTTGAAATTTCTTTAGTAAATTTAGATGCTAATGTTCTTGTTGGTCGTGAGATGACAAAATTATATGAGGAATATAAAATTGGTAAACCTTTAGAGCTTAAGAAATATTTTGAAGAAAATAACAAAAGTAAGGGAGAATTTACGGTTTTGGTTAGCAGGAAGTCTAAAAGTTAAAAATTTTTTACAAGATGAGAAAAAATGTATTAAAGGGTATTATTGATTGTTTATAAGTTATGATGAATCTGAATTACTTGATGAGAGAGGTTATGGTTGTTCAAAAAGTTTTTCAAATATAGATTTAAGGATGGATAAAAATCTGATTTGTATAATTTTGTGTATAATTAATGTATTCTGATATTATGTATTTTGCAAATTGTGATAAATTTAGTGAGAGTATTTTGACTTTTAAGGAATTGGTTTAACAATTTTTACAGTGAGTTTAAGAACAATGATAAAGGTTTTAAAGATTTTTTAATATTGAAAATTCAAGATGGGACATAAGTTTTAAAGATGGATTTATCACTTGTCCAAATTAAGAGAGGTCTACCCATTTACATTTTATGATAAAAAATAGGGATAAGGAAATTTACAAATGTTTAAATTGTGGGTATAAATCTTTAAAGTGGCTTGGGAAATGTCCTGAATGCTTTAGTTGGGAAAGTTTAGTACATTATTCTGAATTTAAATCTGGTTGTGAGGGAGATTTAAGTAAGTCAAAAAATGAAATCTTTTCTTTAAGAGATTTTAAACATGTTGATAATGTTAGACATTTAACAGGTATTGAAGAATTTGATAGAGTTCTTGGTGATGGCATTGTAATTGGTAGTGCAATTTTGATATCAGGCGAGCCTGGCATTGGGAAGTCAACTTTTTTACTTCAAATTTCTAGTATTCTTTCACTTGCTGACAAAAATGTGCTTTATCTTGCAGGTGAAGAATCAATTCCGCAAATTAAATTAAGAGCAAATAGACTTAAAATTTCTTCTGATATATTGATAACTAATGAGATAAATGTTGATTCTTTAATCAAAATGCTTGTAAATATTGAACTTGACTTTATTGTTGTCGATTCTATTCAAACTTTGCATTCAAAAGAAGTTCAAGGTGGGCTTGGAGGGGTTGCTCAATTAAAGCATTGTGTTTATAAGCTTATAGAGTGGGCAAGAGGGAAGAATATAACTTTATGTTTAGTGGGACATATTACGAAGGATGGTATTTTAGCAGGACCAAAAGTAATAGAGCATATGGTAGATTCTGTTTTTTATTTTGAAGAGGCAGAAAAATCGTTACGTATGCTTAGAGCTACTAAAAATAGGTTTGGTGCTATTAATGAAGTAGGTATTTTTGAAATGACGTGTTTGGGGCTTGTTGAGATTAAGGATCCCTCTTCTATTTTTTTGGAGAAAAAGGAAGAAATATCTTCAGGGATTGCTATTGGAATCATTAATGAGGGGAGTCGAGTTTTATTTGTTGAAATACAGGCTTTAATCACAAGAACAGGTATGAATATTCCTAGAATTTTTTCTGAAAAAATAGATTCTAAGAAAATATCAAGAATTTTAGCTGTTCTTAATAAATATTTGAATCTCAGTTTTAATAATGATGATGTATATGTGAATGTTTCTGGGGGCCTTAGGATGGATGATATAGAAATTGAACTTGCTGTTTTGGTTGCATTATTTTCTGCCAAAACCAATGTTATTATAAATCAAGATTTAATCTTTACAGGTGAAATTTCTCTTTCAGGAAAAATTAAGGCATCCTCTAATATTGAGAGTAAGGTTATTGCAGCTAAGAAAGCTGGATTTCAGCATGTTTTGGGAGCAAATTTAAGAGAGAATTATTATAATGGATATGATGGTATAGAGAGTGTTTTAGGTGTTGTTAGGCGGTTAGTGCGAGATAGCAAAAGAGAAGTTCATGAAGAGAGTCGGTTGAAAAATAGATAGTATAAAAAAATGAATGTTAAGTATTGACAAAGTGTAACGTATGTTATAAAGTAGTAAGAGTTGATATTAAGAATTGGAAGAAAAGAGAAGGGAAGAGTTAAGTAAGGTTTAAGAGCCAAATAAAATAAATAACCTGTTAATTTTAAAGTAAAGAAATAAAAATAACGAAGAGTTTGATCCTGGCTTAGAACTAACGCTGGCAGTGCGTCTTAAGCATGCAAGTCGGACGGAATGTAGCAATACATTCCGTGGCGAACGGGTGAGTAACGCGTGGATAATCTACCTATGAGATGGGGATAACTATTAGAAATAGTAGCTAATACCGAATAAGGTCAATTGAGATGTTAATTGATGAAAGGAAGCCTTTAAAGCTTCGCTTATAGATGAGTCTGCGTCTTATTAGCTAGTTGGTAGGATAAGAGCCTACCAAGGCTATGATAAGTAACCGGCCTGAGAGGGTGAACGGTCACACTGGAACTGAGATACGGTCCAGACTCCTACGGGAGGCAGCAGCTAAGAATCTTCCGCAATGGGCGAAAGCCTGACGGAGCGACACTGCGTGAACGAAGAAGGTCGAAAGATTGTAAAGTTCTTTTATAAATGAGGAATAAGCTTTGTAGGAAATGACAAGGTGATGACGTTAATTTATGAATAAGCCCCGGCTAATTACGTGCCAGCAGCCGCGGTAATACGTAAGGGGCGAGCGTTGTTCGGGATTATTGGGCGTAAAGGGTGAGTAGGCGGATATGTAAGTCTATGCGTAAAATACCACAGCTCAACTGTGGAACTATGCTGGAAACTGCATGACTAGAGTCTGATAGGGGAAGTTAGAATTCCTGGTGTAAGGGTGGAATCTGTTGATATCAGGAAGAATACCAGAGGCGAAGGCGAACTTCTAGGTCAAGACTGACGCTGAGTCACGAAAGCGTAGGGAGCGAACAGGATTAGATACCCTGGTAGTCTACGCTGTAAACGATGCACACTTGGTGTTAATCGAAAGGTTAGTACCGAAGCTAACGTGTTAAGTGTGCCGCCTGGGGAGTATGCTCGCAAGAGTGAAACTCAAAGGAATTGACGGGGGCCCGCACAAGCGGTGGAGCATGTGGTTTAATTCGATGATACGCGAGGAACCTTACCAGGGCTTGACATATACAGGATGTAGTTAGAGATAACTATTCCCCGTTTGGGGTCTGTATACAGGTGCTGCATGGTTGTCGTCAGCTCGTGCTGTGAGGTGTTGGGTTAAGTCCCGCAACGAGCGCAACCCTTATTGTCTGTTACCAGCATGTAAAGATGGGGACTCAGACGAGACTGCCGGTGATAAGCCGGAGGAAGGTGGGGATGACGTCAAATCATCATGGCCCTTATGTCCTGGGCTACACACGTGCTACAATGGCCTGTACAAAGCGATGCGAAACAGTGATGTGAAGCAAAACGCATAAAGCAGGTCTCAGTCCAGATTGAAGTCTGAAACTCGACTTCATGAAGTTGGAATCGCTAGTAATCGTATATCAGAATGATACGGTGAATACGTTCTCGGGCCTTGTACACACCGCCCGTCACACCACCCGAGTTGAGGATACCCGAAGCTATTATTCTAACCCGCAAGGGAGGAAGGTATCTAAGGTATGTTTAGTGAGGGGGGTGAAGTCGTAACAAGGTAGCCGTACTGGAAAGTGTGGCTGGATCACCTCCTTTCTAAGAGAAAGAAATTATTATACGGCAAATTATTATTTTAACTCTTCCTTTGTCTTTTCAGAGACTTTTTTTGGGGGTTTAGCTCAGTTGGTTTAGAGCATCGGCTTTGCAAGCCGGGGGTCAAGGGTTCGAATCCCTTAACCTCCATTTGTTTATTGTAAAAGTGAATGAATGGAGGTTATGGTTTTAAAGATTAACTTGTGTTGTATCAATTGAAAGCTAGCTTTAAGAATTAAAAAAAATCCTATTAAAATTTTGATTTTCAGATAAAATGTTTTTTATGTTTAATGATTTATTTAGAGTAAATTCTCATTTATAAGATAAGCAATATAAAAAATAAGGGTATTACTTATTTATTTTTTTGTTTGAATTAAATTATTTTATTTAAGTTGTTTTAAAATTTTTTAGCTTGTAGGAAATAATTTTTACTTCATGCAAATTTTAAGATATTTGATGTTTTTGTTTGTTTTGAGTGAGTAAATATAATATATGGTTTGCTATTTTAGCACATGGTTTTATATTACTTGTTGTCTTGATGATTTTGTTGATAAATTTAAATAGACTTAACAAATTTTTATTGCATACGGCAAGCTTGATTGAAGCTCAGAAATGCATCTTTGAATTATTTTGTTGAGATTACTAAATGTTTAGTAGGAGTTGAGTTTATTCAATTGGGACCAGGAGGAGTTGAACCTCCGACCTCAGGTTTATCAGACCTGCGCTCTAACCACCTGAGCTATGATCCCTTAGATATTCTTACCCTTTAAGATTCTATTTAACTTTATTGTGTTTGTCAATATATAGTTTTTTTTTCATGATACTTGTTTGTTATTTGCAATTTTTATTTAACGTTTTTTTCAATTATAATAAGTTTTGAATTTGATTTTTGTTTTGGTTTAAAATTGTACTGATGAATAGAGAATTTTTTATGCAAGATGCTGTTAGTGTGGCCAAATCTTTGCTTGGACACTTGATTGTTAGGAAAATAGGTGACAGGGAAATTATTTCAAGAATTGTTGAGACGGAAGCTTATATGGGTGTAATAGACAAAGCTTGTCATGCTTATGGGGGAAGAAGGACAAGTCGTACCAGTGCTATGTATAATATTGGGGGATATTCTTATATTTATATGATTTATGGCATGTATTACATGTTAAACGTTGTGGTATCTAATGAATATAATCCCCATGCTGTTTTGATAAGAGGTATTGAGCCTATTTCACCAAAAGTTGATGGAATATTTACTAATGGACCTGGCAAGCTTGCTAAGTTTTTAAATATAGATTTAAAATTTAATAAAATTGATCTTATTAATAATTGTGAACTTTTTTTAAAAAGAGGTTTATCTTTTAATTTTGAAGTGTCATGCTCAAAGAGAATAAATGTTGATTATGCAGGTGAGGAGTATGCGAATAAACTTTGGCGATTTTACATAAGGGGCAATAAATATGTTTCTAAATGTTAATTTTCCTTATTTTTTTCAAGAATAGGATCAATTATCTCTTTAATAAAATTTTCAACTTGGCATGAGGCAAAACCTATATTTTCATTTAGATTTAAGATTTCATCTATGTTTTTAGATGTTAATTTGAAACTTTGATCATTAAGGATTAGTTTAATTAAGTCGTTCTCAGTTGTTCCTGAATAAAGATTTTCCTTTACTTGCATTGAATAAATTCTTATCTTTTCATGTAATATTTGTCTATCACCTCCATTGTTTGTTGCTTTCATCAATATGTCTTCTGTTAATATAAATGGCATTTCTGTTGTAACGTGTTTTTTAATCATTTTTTTGTTTACTCTGATATTATTAAATATTTTATTTAGTAATATCAAGATAGCATCAGCAGCTAAGAATGCTTGGGGAATATTGAGTCTTTTGCAGGCTGAATCATCCAGAGTTCTCTCAAGCCATTGAGTTGCTGCTATAAAACCACCACTTGATTGTAGGCTCATTATAAACTTGGCAAGGGAGGCTATTCTTTCGCTATAGATAGGATTTCTTTTGTAAGGCATTGCGGATGAACCTATTTGGTGTTTTTCAAAATGTTCTTCAATTTCTTTAAGATGTTGCATGAATCTGATGTCATTGGTAATCTTATGTGCGCTTTGGGCTAGATTGCTTAAGAAATTTAATATTGATGAATCAAATTTGCGATCATAAGTTTGACCAGTTATTTTATAAACTTTGTCAAATCCCATTTTTTTTGCAAGATTTATATCTAGATCTTTTACTCTTTCAAAGTTAGACGCAAACAATTCTTTAAAGCTACTTTGATTTCCAACTGTACCCTTTACTCCTCTAAAACACATTTTGGACATAATGAACTTAAGTTCTTCAAAGTCAAAAATTAGACTTTGGAGCCATAAGCTACTTCTTTTTCCAAGAGTTGTTAATTGTGCTTCTTGTAGATGTGTATATGCAAGTGTTACCAGGTTTTTATGCTTTAGTGAGAATTTTTTTAAAGTGTTAATTAGTTTTATCAGTTTATTCTCAATGAGCAATAAAGCTTCTTTGATTTGGATTAAGTCTGTGTTATCCATTAAATATGCACTTGTTACACCAAGGTGTAGAATTTTTCTAGCATCATCACCAGCCAAGTCGGCATAAGCATAGAGATGGGCCATGACTTCATGTTGAAATTTTGATTCATATTTTTCTACAAGTTCAAAATCAATGTTTTCTATGTGTTTATATAGTTTATTGAGTTGTTTATTACTAATGTTTATTCCCAATTCTTTTTGCACTAAAGCTAAGTTGTACCACAACTTTCTCCATGTGGTGTACTTGAATTTTGGTGAAAAAATGTAAAGCATTTCTTTACTTGCATATCTTGATTTTAACGGGTTTATATATTTATCCACTTTTGATTCCTAAAAATGGTTTTTTCTCTCTCTGCTCCAAGAGATAAAATCGAAATTTGTACCCCTACTTCTCTTTCTATAAATTCAATGTACTCTTTAGCTTCGATAGGCAAATCTTCATAACGGCTAATATTTCTAATATTTTGTTTAAATCCTTTAAAGACTTTGTATACAGGTTTGACATTCTCAAGTATTTCACAAGAAGTAGGTATATGGTCATATCTTTTGCCTTTAAATTCATAAGCTGTGCAAATCTTAAGGTCTTCAATGTCATTTAGTATGTCTAATTTAGTTAGGGCTAAATGGTTTAGTTCGTTAAGGCTTATCGATTTTTTTATTGTTAAGAGATCAAGCCAACCAATTCTTCTCGGTCTGTTTGTTGTTGAACCATATTCTTGTCCCTTTTCTCTAATTTTATCCCCAATAGGACCTAAAATTTCAGTTACAAACGGTCCTGAACCAACTCTTGATGAGAATGCTTTTACTATGCCAATCTTTTCCTTAATTTTTGAGATAGGAATACCACAGCCTGTTGTTGCTGTAATTAATGTATTGCTTGATGTTACGAATGGAAATGTTCCATGTTCAATGTCAAGCATTGTGCCTTGAGCACCTTCTATTAAGATAATTTTTCCTGAATTTATGACCTGATTTAATATTTCTTCTGTATTTGTGATTGCAGATTGGAGTATTGCTATATATTTTTTATATTTACTTAAAATATCATCATAATAAAAAGGTTTATGGTTGTATATTTTTTCTATAATTTCATTTTTTTCATCTAAATTTATTTTTAATTTTCTTTCGAAAATTTCAATGTCAAGTAAGTCAACAGCTCTTATTCCTGTTCTGTTAATTTTATCAGCATAGCAAGGTCCAATTCCTCGTTTTGTAGTTCCGATTTTGTGAACACCCTTTTTTTGTTCATTAAGTTCGTCAAGTTTAATGTGATAAGGCATTATTATATGTGCTTTATCACTTATGAATATTTCTGTCTTTATGTTATTGTGCTTGAGAGCTTCAAGTTCTTTAATTAAGATTGAGGGATCAATTACTACACCAGGACCAAGTATACATTTTGCTCCTTGCAAAACACCTGATGGTAGTAGATTAAAGATGAATTTTTTATTATTGACAACAATTGTATGTCCGGCGTTATTTCCTCCGTTAAACCTTACAACATAATCTATCTTTGATGAGAGAAAGTCTATAATTTTTCCCTTACCCTCATCACCCCATTGAGTTCCAATAACTGCATAAATTGACATTTATATCTCCTATTTACTTATTTTTGCTATATTCTTTAAAGTTCTGTGTTGTTCATTAAAGTCAATGCCATATCCAACTATGAAATCATTTTCAATCTCAAATCCCGCATAGTCTATCTTTAATTCTATTAATCTTCTGGATGGTTTGTTAAAAAGAGTACAAATTTTAATCTCTTTAGGATTTTTGGTTTTTAAGTGAGCAACGATTTTTTCGTATGTAAGCCCAGTATCTATGATATCATCAAAGATGATTACGTAACTATTTTGTATATTAATGTCGATATCTTTTTTAATTATTACATTTAATGAAGAAAAAGTTTTATTTTTATAACTTGAAGCTTGCAGGAAATCTATTTTTACGTTTAATCCAATTTCTCTTGTAATATCTGCAAAAAATATAAAAGAGCCTTTAAGAAGTGATATAAAAACCACGTTGTTTTTATCCTCATAATAGTTTCTAATCTTTTTCGCTAGCTCTTTAATTTTGCTTTTTATTTTTTCTTCTGTGAATAAAGTTGAAATTTTATCACTCATTCAGCTTTACATTTAACTCTCTCTTCAACTTTTGACATTAATTATTATATTTTTTTTATTAATTTAATTCAAGTTAGAGATTATAAGTCATGAATTTAATGTGATATCATTTATTTAAAAAGAGGATGTTATAATGAATGCCAATTATGAAAAGTATAAGATGTTGGTTTTTGATCTTGATGGAACATTGCTTAATAACAATCATGAAATTGCGCCATTGACTCTTAAAGTTCTTTTAAGATTAAAGAATGATTTTCATATAATTATTGCTACTGGTAGAAGATTATATGAAGTTAAGGACATTTTAATGCAACTTAAAGATGTGCAAATTGATGAGAGTTATATTATAACGGCTAATGGTGCTGAGGTGTTTTTAAAAAATAATCTGATTTTGAGATATAAGATTAATTATGATGTAGTAAGAGAACTTCTTAAAGTAGAGCGAGGGGATATTGATGTTAATCTTTATACTCTTAATGATTGGTATTCTGATAGAGAGATTAGAAGTCCAATTATGAATTATTTTATTGAAAATTTAGGCGTACAACCTATTATTACTGATTTATCTGAACTTGAGATAGATTCTTGTTCCAAAATAGTTTATTATTCTCATGATTTTTCTAAGCTTGAAGAGTTTGAAAATAAAATTAGAGATAAAAATTTTAAAGATATAAGTATATTTTATTCTGCTAATGATCTTTTGGAAATTACAAATATTGATGCTAGTAAATATAATGCTATTAAAAGTATTGCTTTATTTGAGTGTATTTCTATTGATGCTATTTTAGCATTTGGAGATAATGGCAATGATTATGAGATGTTAAAAAATGCTGGAAAAGGTATTCTCATGCAAAATGCAAACAATTTTGTTAAGAATCATTTATTAAACAACGAGGTTACAAAATTCAGTAATGATGAAGATGGAGTTGCAAAGTTTTTAATTGAGTTTTTTAATCTTGACATTCAATTTTAAGTAATCTTTTTCTTACTTTTTCTTATATTTTATCTAAACCATTTGGGTTTTCAATATTTGCTTTATACTTTGTCTGAGATAATTATTTTATTTACTTATTTCATGAATTATGTGTTTTTCATGGTCATTTTGTGTATAAATTTTATGATTATTTTTTTGTCAACAATTAATCTGATATTTTTTTTGTGTCTTTTAATTATTGAAAAAATTTTTTAATTAAAAGTGTAATAATGGTATTGACATAGTAAAGTGAAAAGTATATATTATTCTATGTTGTATAAACGATTGGCAAGTTAGAGATGGAAGATAAAAATATGGTCAAAGTAATAAAGAGTCTATGGTGAATGCCTAGGAGCTTTAAGGCGAAGAAGGTCGTGGTAAGCTGCGAAAAGCTTGGGGGAGAAGCAAACATTTTATGATCCCAAGGTCACCGAATGGAGTAATCCAATTAGCTAGATGCTAATTATTTACTGCGCATGTGGTAAAGGCTATACCAGGGGAAGTGAACCATCTAAGTACCCTGAGGAAAAGAAATCAAAGAGATTCCCTAAGTAGTGGCGAACGAAAGGGGAGTAGCCTAAACTTTAAATGTGTCAAGCTGCAGAGCATTGCATTTAGAGGGTTGTAGGACGCTTGAAGCTTAGTCTGCAATAAGCTGAGAAGTTACAAAATATTTATGTAGAAGAATAACTTGGAAAAGTTAGCCAAAGAAGGTGATAGCCCTGTAATTTAAATGTAAATATCTTCTTAAAGATGTTCCTAAGTAGGACGGGACACGAGAAACCTTGTCTGAAGCTGGGGAGACCACTCTCCAAGGCTAAATACTATAAAGCTACCGATAGTGAAGAGTACCGTGAGGGAAAGGTGAAAAGAACCCCGGGAGGGGAGTGAAATAGAACTGAAACCGTAGACTTACAAGCAGTCAAAGCCATGATTATTCATGGTGATGGCGTGCCTTTTGCATAATGAACCTGCGAGTTATCATGTCTAGCAAGGTTAAGGTATTGTAGTGCTGGAGCCTGAGCGAAAGCGAGTCTTAAACGGGCGATTTAGTTAGATGTGGTAGACCCGAAGCCGAGTGATCTATTTATGGCCAGGCTGAAGCTTGGGTAAAACCAAGTGGAGGGCCGAACCCTAGTCTGTTTAAAAAGGCAGGGATGAGCTGTGAATAGGAGTGAAAGGCTAAACAAACTCGGATATAGCTGGTTCTCCTCGAAATGGATTTAAGTTCAGCCTTATTTTAGTGCAATAGAGGTAGAGCACTAATTGAGCTAGGGCCTGTCAAAGGGTACCAAACTCAGTTAAACTCCGAATGCTATTGTATGATGAATAGGAGTGAGACTATGGGCGATAAGGTCCATAGTCGAGAGGGAAACAACCCAGACCAACAGCTAAGGTCTCAGAAATGTGTTAAGTGGAAAAGGAGGTTTAGGTACGTAAACATCCAGGAGGTTGGCTTAGAAGCAGCCATACCTTTAAAGAGTGCGTAATAGCTCACTGGTCGAGTACTTAAGCGCCGATAATGTAACGGGGCTAAACACATTACCGAAGCTTTGGATTCTAATTTACGTTAGAATGGTAGAGGAGCGTTCTGTAAGCCTGAGAAGTTAAACTGAGAAGTTTGATGGAGGTATCAGAAGTGAGAATGCAGGTATGAGTAACGAAAAAATGGGTGAGATCCCCATTCGCCGAAAACCTAAGGTTTCCTGGGTGAAGGTCGTCTTCCCAGGGTTAGTCGGCCCCTAAGGCAAAGCTGAAAAGTGAAGTCGATGGGAAACGGGTTAATATTCCCGTACCTCTTATAGTTTCGATTGGAGTGACGCATGAGGTTAACTACTGCTAGGCGATGGTAGTCCTAGTTTAAGCATTAAGGTGTTGATTTTAGTAGGAAAATCCGCTAAAAGAGCTGAGATGTGATGATGAGTGTTGTTTAGGCAACATGAAATGTAGGTAGTCAAGGTGCCAAGAAATAACTTCTAAGGTTAGGCTATAAGGGACCGTACCGCAAACCGACACAGGTAGGTGGGATGAAAATTCTAAGGCGCGCGAGAGAATCCACGTTAAGGAACTCTGCAAAATACATACGTAACTTCGGGATAAGTATGACCTAAGAGATTAGGTAGCATAAAAATGGTCCGAACGACTGTTTACCAAAAACACAGGTCTCTGCAAATCTGTGAAGAGAAGTATAGGGACTGACACCTGCCCGGTGCTGGAAGGTTAAGAGGAGATGTTAGTGTAAAACGAGGCATTGAATTTAAGCCCCAGTAAACGGCGGCCGTAACTATAACGGTCCTAAGGTAGCGAAATTCCTTGTCGGGTAAGTTCCGACCCGCACGAATGGTGTAACGATTTGGACGCTGTCTCAACGTGGAGCTCGGTGAAATTGAAGTATCGGTGAAGATGCCGATTACTTGTGGTTAGACGGAAAGACCCCGTGAACCTTTACTATAGCTTGGTATTGAGATTTGATTAAATATGTGTAGGATAGGTGGGAGACTTTGAAGCTATCTCGTTAGGGATAGTGGAGTCGCACTTGAAATACCACCCTTGTTTAATTAAGTTTCTAACTTATAGTGATATGAGGAGAGTGCCAGGTGGGTAGTTTGACTGGGGCGGTCGCCTCCCAAAGAGTAACGGAGGTGCGCAAAGGTTACCTTAGAGTGGTTGGAAATCACTCTGTAAGTGTAAAGGCATAAGGTAGCTTAACTGTGAGACTGACAAGTCGAGCAGATACGAAAGTAGGTCTTAGTGATCTGGCGGTAGCGAGTGGAAGCGCCGTCACTTAACGAATAAAAGGTACTCCGGGGATAACAGGCTTATCCTTCCCAAGAGTTCACATCGACGGAAGGGTTTGGCACCTCGATGTCGGCTCATCGCATCCTAGGGCTGGAGCAGGTCCTAAGGGTATGGCTGTTCGCCATTTAAAGCGGTACGCGAGCTGGGTTCAGAACGTCGTGAGACAGTTTGGTCCCTATCTGCCACAAGCGTTGGATATTTGAGAGGAGCTATCTCTAGTACGAGAGGACCGAGATGGACGAACCTCTAGTGTACCAGTTATCCTGCCAAGGGTAAGTGCTGGGTAGCTACGTTCGGAAGGGATAACCGCTGAAAGCATCTAAGTGGGAAGCCTTCCTCAAGATGAGATATCCTATTAGGGTCCTGGGAGAATACCAGGTTGATAGGTTAGAAGTGTAAGTATAGTAATATATTAAGCTGACTAATACTAATTACCCAAATCTTTGACCATATTTTTGTCTTCCTTATATACCCTGGTGATTAAAGAAAAGAGGAAACACCTGTTATCATTCCGAACACAGAAGTTAAGCTCTTATTCGCTGATGGTACTGCGAGTTCGCGGGAGAGTAGGTTATTGCCAGGGTTTTTTTGTTTGCATTTTGATATATCTAATATGTATTAGACATATATTGTAAATTATGCGTGGTTTGAGTTTATTTTTGTTTTTATTTTTTATTTCTCATGTTAGTTTACCCGCTAAAGAAACCTTGAAATTTAAACTTGTAGATCAATATTATCCGCTTTATTATAAAAATCAAGAAAATAAGATGGTTGGTATGATTTTTTATCTTCTAGACAAGTGGGCACAAGATAATGATTATGACATTAGTATAGAAGCTGTTGATTATCTTGATAAAGATAAAATTGAAGATGATGTAGTTTATTTGGGATTAACTTATAATTCAGACTTAAATGAATACCTTTATTTTAAAAATGAGATTGGCAAATGTATAACCGCATTGATTTATGATTCAGAAAAAGAGAAAAAACTTTCCAATTTATTTTTTTCAAACAAGTTACGTGTAGGTGTTGTAAAGAATACTATATATGAAGATATTTTAAGATTTCATGGTCATAGTGATAATGTTTTTTTATTTCCAGATACTGAAAAATTACTCTTGGCATTAAGAGATAATAAGATTGATTTAGTATATGGGAGTTATAAGTCATTATCTTGTGTATGGTATAGTTCTTTTTATCCATCTTTTATGAAAGTTTTTAATTCTGAGTATTTTTATAGTTTTTGTATAAGAGTTGCTATTAGCAAGAATGCTATTAATCAGCTAAAAGGCTTAAATGTTGATCTTTTAAGTTATATGCAATCTTTCTCTAGAGAGGAATATGCTTCTTTTAAAGAATTCGATTTTTTATTTAATCTGGATGTTGGAATATATAATGATTATCCTCCTTTGAGTTTTATTAATTCTAAAGGTCAATTTGCAGGCATTTTAGTTGATTTGTGGAATACTCTTGCTAGAGAATATGGTTTTTCAGTTAAATTTGTAGGATTCCCAAAGGAGAGCATTAAAGTAAGCCTGGATGATAAGGATGTGTCTGTTTGGGGTGGAATTATTGAAGATGATAATATTTTAACTTCTAAGAAGTATAAAGCAATTGCTCCGATATGTTCACTTAATTTTAATTTGTATTTTACAAATGCTAAAAATAGTAATAAAGTCATAAATTCACAAATTATTGATTTAAGTTTAAATAATATTCAATTAGATAAAAACACAGATATAGTAAGTAATTTTTTAGATATAGTCAATCGTTCATATGGATTTGTAGAAAATTCAATTACCGTAAGCTATTTATTAAAATTGCATGGATACAATAATATATTGAAATTTCAGGATTCAAGTCTAAGTAAATGTAAATTTTTGGTATTAGCTGCTAATAATAAGAGATTACAATTGTTTGCATATATGCTTAATGCGTTGACAGAAAACATTTTATTCGACACTTTGTTGCAAATAGGTAAAAATTGGCTTGGTCAAGATGAGATTGAAGATTATAAAAATAATTTTTATGGGCATATAAATAGCAGTAACTTTAATATTGAGGAAAAAATCTGGTTACAAAACAATAAGAGGTTAACCCTTGCTGTTAAAGATTGGTATCCTATTGATTATTTTGATTCTGGTCGTTATAAAGGAGTAAATGAGTGGTTAATTAAGAAGATAAAAAGATTGACAAACTTGGATTTCAATATTATAAGTGTGCATGAGAGAGATATTGAAGAATTAATGAAATTAGGGAGAATAGATATATTGTCTGCTAATTTAGATGATACGAATTCAGATTATATTTTTAACATCAAAGCAGTATCAAGAATTCGACTGCATCTTTTTTCAAATAAAACGAGACTATTTACTTCTAGGTCGTTTGGTAATATTGCGGTGCTTAAGTTTTTGTATACCAAAAAATTGGAAACCAAAATAGGAACACAACTGATGCAAGTGGATAGCTTTACAGATGCTTTGGATCTTCTCTATAGGGGCAAGGTTAGTGGGATTGTTAGTGATGAATATACTGCAACTATTAATTTTGAAGACTTAAATATTAGGGATATTAAGAAAATTTTTACTATTCCGAATCTAACATTTGATTTAAATATTGCAGTTCATAACCAAGATTATATTTTGAGAAGAATTATACAAAAAATTTTATTTCGTACAAATGTTAATAATAAATTATATTTTGATGATTGGGTATTCAATGTTCATGAAAGTTTTAAGGATTTAAGACTAAAAAAATCTGGTATAGCAGTATTAACCATTGGTATGTTTGTTTTTACTATTTTTATGTTTTGCCTATTTAATTTGTGGAAGGAGATAGGATTTAGGAAAAAAATGTATTCTTCTGCAATCAGTGAGAAAAAGGTTATTGAGAATGCTATTGCTGCCAAAACTATTTTTTTAGCAAGTATGAGCCATGATATTCGTACCCCTATTAATGGCATAATAGCAGCTACTGAGCTTTTGGAGAATACTGATCTTTTGGGTGTGCAAAAAGAGTATGTGCAAATGATAAATTATTCATCTATCTTATTACTCTCTTTAATTGATGAAATATTGTATATCTCTAAAATAGATATGAATGAGATCTATATTGAAAGTAATGAAATAGATTTGGAACATGAAATTGAATGTGTTTTGAAAGGTTTTCAGTCGCAAAGTGCAAAACAAAATATTGATTTGATTTTTTATTCAAAATCAGATTTGGAAAATTACTTAATAGGGGATAGAGCTAGACTTAAGAGGGTACTGATTAATTTAATAGGAAATTCTTTTAAATTTACTACAGATGGGATCATAGTTTTAAACTATGAAATAATTTGCAGTACAGAAGATAATGATGGTAATAAAATAATTACTATTGAGTTTAAAGTAATTGATACTGGTAAAGGAATTAAGGAAAGTAATATACCGGTAATATTTGGATTATTTAGACAAGGCAATGATTCTGATTCAAAGAAGTATGAAGGAAGTGGTCTTGGACTTGCAATATCTAGGAGGCTTGTTAGTTTAATGGGCGGTCCTGGTATTGCAGTTGAGAGTGAGGTAGGCAAGGGAACAACTTTTTCATTTATGTTACCTTTTGTTTTAGGTCATAAGATTAAAGATAAAGAAGTAAATAAATTGGAATTAGTGACTAATAAAAAGATTTTAAGCTTATTTTTAAGTAAAAAAACTGTTGAGGTATTAAGAGACATAAGTAAGATATTTGATTATAAGGATAATATACATTATTTTTATTCTTATGAGCATGCTTATAAGGCGTTTTATAGGTATCCTTATTATGATTTTGTTTTTATAAATGTCGACGATTTTGGTTTACAAGAAGCTCTTAAGTTTGCTGAAAAGATTGAAGGTTTAAATTTTAATGTAAGAATAGTTTTTGTGTTTTATTATTTAAAAGGTAATGAGATCATTGATTTTAAATATGAATACATGCAAAAACCTTTTAAAAGGTGGGATTTTTATTCTAATTGGATTAAAAATGGTGCAATTGTAGATGTTCCCATAATAAATGAATCTAGTATTCTTAAGCTTAAAAATAATATTGGTATCTTAATAGCTGAGGATAATGAAATTAATCAAAAGATTTTAAAAAATGTTTTGATTGTTATAGGTGTCAGGGAAGATTTTATTGATATTGTGGATGATGGTGTTAAGGCTATTGAATTTTTAAAAACTAATAAATATGATATGGCTTTTATTGATATAAGAATGCCAAATTGTGATGGATTTACGGTATCTAAAGAAATACGCAAATTTGAAAGCCAGAATAACTTAAATCCATGTGTATTAATAGCTGTTACTGCACATGCATTAAGAGAATATAAAGATAGGTGTTTAGAAAATGGAATGAATGATTATCTTGCAAAACCGATACATATTAGTTCGATTAAGTATATTTTAAAAAAATATTTACATATTGAAGTTGAAGATAATAAAATTATATCAGATAAGATATTCGATAGTTTTTCTAATTTACCCAATTTAGATATTGATAATGCTTTAAGAGATTTAAATATCTCATATGATATGTATGTTGATTTGTGCAGAGGATTTGTTGATATGAGCGATAATCTGATATGTGATTTGGATGAGGCTTTTAATTTAAACAATATAAAATTAGTAAAAGAATTAGTACATTCAATAGCTGGAGCTCTTAGTAATATGCGTAGTAACTTATTTGGAAAGTTCAAACAGATTGAGATGAATACAGGTTCAATACATGAATTAAAAATATTGTATTCTGAAGCGCGTAAAGGTTTGATTTTACTTATCAAGAACATAAGGAAGCAGATTTTAGATGTTATCGAAACTTGTGATCAGGAAAAATTAAAATTTAAAAGCAATGATGAATTTTTGAGTCTTATGCAAAGGCTTTTAAATGGAATAGAAGATAGAAATCCAAAAGAATATAAGGAAGTTCTTGAAGTGCTTAAAAGGTATAGTTTAGATGACAATAATGTTATATTATTTAATTCTCTTATTAAATATTTAAGAGTATATAATTTCAAAGAGAGCACTAATATTGTTAAACGTATGATGAATCTTAGGTAAGATAGGGAAGTCATGACTCAAAGTATGATTTTGGATAATTTTGAGGAATTTTCAGTTGAACCTCAGAAATTGCTACTTGTGGATGATACACCCACAAATTTAGATCTATTAATAGATATATTGCAACATAAGTATGAGATTAGGGTTGCATTAAATGGGTTTGATGCTTTAAAACAGGTTGAGATTGCTAGTCCTGATTTGATCCTTCTTGATGTATTGCTTCCAGATGTTAGCGGTTATGAGGTTTGTAAAAGGCTTAAAAATGATCCTGAGACTAAAGATATTCCTGTAATCTTTATCAGTTCAAGCGATTCTACCGATGCTCAACTTGAAGGTTTTAGTGTCGGTGGGGTGGATTATATTTTAAAACCTTTTAATGGCAGGGTAATTGATGCAAGAATTAAAACTCATCTTGAGCTTAAAAGACTTAGGGATTATTTTAAGAATCTTGCAAGAATTGATGGTCTAACTCAAATTCCTAATAGAAGGTTTTTTACAGATAAGTTTGCTAAGTATTGGATGCAAGCTTTGGAGCATAAAAAGAACGTCATTGTGGGAATGTTAGATATTGATTATTTTAAAAAATATAATGATAACTATGGACATACTAATGGTGATGAATGTCTTAGGTTAATTGCAAAGAGTTTAAATAAAATTGCCATTAAATATAAGATAGATATTGCTCGTTATGGTGGTGAGGAATTTATTTTATTTTCTGTAAATAAGAGCTTGAATGAAATGATTAAGATTGTTAGTGTTTTAATTGAAGATATTAGGAATTTGGAAATAGTTCATGAGTACAGTAATATTTCTAATTTTGTTACAGTTTCAATTGGTCTTGCTGAACAAATTCCTCATGATTCCAATTTCACCAACATTATTAAACTTGCTGATGACAAATTATATGAAGCCAAGCTCTCTGGTCGCAATAAATGTAAGTGTTAAAGTTAAATCTTGTAAGTTAAAGAAAACCCAATAGAATCGTAGTAAATATATGAATTATTTGTACTTATTCTTTTTGAGATATCGGCCATTCCCATTGTGTTTACTGTGTACATAGGTGCTGTTGAGAATTTGAATTGCATGTCTAGTGTTAAATTTTCTATGATTTCAATTTTTGAAATAAGGGAGAAATTGTGATAAAAGAAATCACTTCCCCATCCTTGATTTTGTGTTGTACTTACGTTTCTTGCATGTCCAATGTATGTTTGGCCTTCGTATAACAGTCCAATTATATTAAGAGGTATTGGCATTTTGTAAGCTAGGAGTGCATAAGGGTTTATTGTAAATCCATTTATATTTTTACCTTCATCAGCTTTATATTTCCAAAGTTGATTGTCATTAGCATGTGGATTTTGTGTATGAAGAATATTATTTCCAACTACTGTAATAATGTGTGTCCAGTCTCCACCAAGCACCGCATTTAGATCAAATTGTAGTCTACTTCCAATTGTTACCTCAGAATAAAATTCAGGTTTACTTGAATATTGCCCATTACCTACGTGTATTCCAATACCCTTAAATCCAAATCCTTGCCAACCTATGCCAATTTCAATTCCTGTATATATATTAAGAAATGCAATGGGAGTGAGACCGATTTTTCCTTTAAGTAGTGCAACAACAGGTGAGAGTCCAATTTTAAAATCAACATCTATTCCAGTGTTTTGAAGTAAAAGTGAATGTTGTTCGGGATTTTTTAAGATTTTAAAAAATTTATAGTAACCCAAATTTGATATTAGTTTGATACTTCCCCAAGAACTAGGTGAGATCTGATTATTTGGTGATACTGATTTAAATTGAGGGGGTATGAAGCTTGGAGAAAATTTGCTTCCCGAAGTTCCTAGTGCATGTGGTGGATAATAAGCCATTTGAGAGTTGACATAAAAATATTCCATTTCATCTTGATTTTCTTTTGAATAGATTAAGACAGCCTGTAAAAATATCAATACCATGAATAATTTTTTTATCATATGAATTCTTTTTTCCATAAAAGATTTTCTCACATTATACCTTATTTTTTTTAAAAATATAAATTATTTATAAATTATTGTCATCATTATTTTAGATTAATATTTTTTAATACTTTGATATAATTTCTATTAAGCTTTTTTCTACTCCATCAATATTCTTTGATGCATTTATATTATTAAGTCTGTTGCTTTTTGAGTAAAAATCTATTAGAGGTTTTGTCTGTAAATGATATTCTTTAAGTCTGATTTTTAAAGACTCTTCTACGTCATCTTTTCGTTGGTAAAGGGTTCCTTTGCAAAGATCACAAATGTCCTTTTCTTTTGTAGGAAGTGTATATATGTTAAATATTCCGCCGCAGGATTGGCATATTCTTCTTCCAGAAAGCCTTTTTATTAGTATCGCTTCATCAAGTAAAAAGTTTATTATTTGAATATTTTGCAAGAACGTATCTAGAGCTTTAGCTTGATTGATGTTTCTAGGAAATCCATCAAGAATAAAATTATCCTTATTTGCAAGGGTATTGATTTTATCTTCAACAATTTTGATTGTAATTGAGTCGGGTACTAATTGTCCATTCTCAACTATTTGTTTGATTTCCTTACCAAGAGGTGTAACATTTGATATATTTGCTCTAAACAGGTCTCCTGTTGAAATATGATAGTAATTTAGTTTGCTTGATAGGATCTTGGCAATTGTGCCTTTTCCAGAGCCCGGAGGTCCTAAAAAAACAAGTTTCATAATGTAACTCCTGTATGTTCTTATTTTTCTTTTTGGTTTAGCTAAAGATATTTAACAAGAATTTAAATCCAACAATTGTTCCAATTGCAGACCCAATGTTTACGAAAAATACTATTAATAAAATTTTTGTAACTTTGTTCTTAAAATATCCTTTTATGTTTTCCAAATCTTCTTGTAGTTTTTCAAAATCTTTTATTTTTGGTTTATTTATGTAAGCTTCAACAAGACCCGCAACCATACCTGTTCCAATAAATGGAATTAGGGAAAATATTGGAGCACCAATTGATGCTGTTATTATTGTTATAATATTGGCTTTTAGTAAAAGAGCAGCAAGACCTGCAAATAAAGAGTTACATATTATCCAAAACTCTAAATTTTTGTATGCAAAATCAAAGCCTTTAAAGTAGAATGAACTTGCCATTAGTATGACAATTGAGATTGCTATAAAGTAAGATATTAATTTACTCACCGAGAAACTATTTTTAGGTATGGCATTGAGATTGTCAACATTGACAATCTTTTTGTTTTCTTTAATCTCTTTTAAATTTGCTATTATGCCCTTCACATGACCAGCTCCAACAACTGCAAGAATTGTTCCTGAACCTTCAAGTATTTTACTTGCTATAAATTCATCTCTTTCATCAATTAAAACTTTTTTTACAGTAGGAATTTCTTTTGCAAGTTCTTCCATCATATTTGATAGAACATCTTGTTCTTTGAGTTTTTCAATTTCATCTTGTGTGACTTTTATGTCTGAGAATGAAAACAGGCTTGATATTATTTTGACTTTTTCAAAAGTTGGGACACAGTTCCATGCTCTCTTTAGAGTTGTCTCAACTTTTCTGTCCGCAAGTATTAACGGTATGTTGTGCTCTTTAGCTTTTAAAATAGCCGTTTTCATCTCTTCTCCGGGATTAATTCCTTGTTCTTTTGCTAATTTTTTTTGAAAATTACTTAAAATGATTTGTACTATTAATAAAAATGCTTTTCCTTGTTTTATTACTTTATATATGTCTAAGTTGCGCCATTTTTCGTTTTCATCTGTATTTAGAATTGCGTGATAACGAGCCTCATCAAGTTCAACGGCAATAAAATCCGGCTTTAATGTTTCAATTAAGGTAGATGTGTCTTGTGAGCTTTTTTTTGATACATGTGCTGTTCCTAGTACATATATTTTGTCATAGTCTGTGTCAAGAGTGCTAACGTGTAAAAAACAATCTTCAGTATTCTCTTTTTTGATATCCAAATGCGATCCTTGTCTTTAAAAATTTAACCATCAAGAAGAATGGCTTTTAATAATTTTACCACATGACTTATTGAAACTATATAGTCTATATTATTTTCTTCTATTGCTATTTTGGGCATTCCAAAAACCACTGAACTTTTCTCATCTTGTGCAATAGTTAGTCCGCCAGCTTTTTTAATCTCTCCAATTTCTCTAGAGCCATCGCTTCCCATTCCAGTCATTATTAAAGCTATTGCTTTGTCTTTCACATTTTCTGATATTGATTTAAAGAGTACTCCTATAGAAGGTTTGTGTCCATTTACATTCTCAGCATCGAAGACTTCTATTTGATAGTTTTCGTTTATTTTATTAATTCTTGTATGGTATCCCCCAGAACTTATGTATATGAATCCTTTTTTAAGTATTTCTTTATTACTTGTTTCTTTGACAATTAAATTGCAGATATTGTTGAGACTTTTTGCGAATTCGGTTGTAAATCCTTTTGGCATGTGTTGGACAATTATTATTGGGACAGGAAAATTTTTAGGAATTTCTGGTAGTATTGTCTTTAGTGCCGCAGGGCCTCCTGTAGATATTCCAATAACAACTATTTCAAATTTTCTGTTTTTAAGTTTTTTTAAATCTTTTTCATCTATTATTTTTTCTTGATTAAGGTTTGTATTTTCATTTTTATCTGTTGCTTTTGTTATATTTGAATTTTCTTCATTGACTTTATTATTTATCAAATATTGATTTGTTTTGAATTTGAAATTGGTGTCAGTTATGATTTTTTTTTTTATGGTTTTATTTCCGTAAATTGAGAGTAAATCAATAATTTTATCTTTTATGCTTTCTAATTTGTCATCAGTTTTTATTATAAAGTCATCAGCACCTTTTAAGATAGCATTTTTTGCTATGTCTTTGTTTGATGAGAGGATAATAACAGGGAGCGTGTTGTTTATATTTTTCTTTTTTTTTATGAAAGTAATTTCTTTGATTGTTTCTTCTTCTAAACTGAGTAATATTACATCTGGATGTTTTTTAAGTTTTTTAAGGGCGAAGTCTGTGTTGGCTGCAGTTGCAATAACTTCAAGCTTTAAAGATGAATTTATAATGTCTGATATAGTCTTTCTATTAACAGAAGAAGTTTCAATGACGAGTACATAAATTTTTGTTTGCATTTCTGTTTTACTCCTATGAGTCTGTTTATATCAAATTATAATTTGTATTTGTTTTTGAACAGAAACTTTTTTTTGGAAACATCCTTATCATCCTTTTCATATATTATGGCCCAAGGTGTTCTTAAAAATTTAAAAGGAAGATTGAGACCAAAAAGGGATTCTGAATGACCGATAAATAAATAACTTTGCATAGCCATAGAGGAATAAAATTTTTTTAAGACCCTTATTTTAGACTTTTCATCAAAATATATGAGTACATTTCGGCAAAAAATAACGTCTATGTCTGAAAAGCCACTTTCAAAATTTAAGTTATGATAGTCAAATCGTATGTGTTTTTTTATATCATCTATTACCTTGTAACCATCCATGTGAGGTTTGATATATGTTTTATATTGTATTGGGATATGTTCGCATTTTTTTACAGAATAGTATCCTTCTTTTGCTATCATTAGAGATTTTAAACTTAAATCGGAGGCAATAATAATAAAGTCAAAATTCTTTGGAAGATTGTGTTTAAGAACAAATGCCAGTGAATACGGTTCTTCTCCAGTTGAGCATCCAGCAGCCCATATAATAATTCTATTTTTGCCCTCTTGAGTTTTAATGTTTATTAAGTTTGGAATTATAAATCTTTCAAAAGTTGCAAAATGAGCTTCATTTCTAAAGAATCGTGTTAGATTAGTAGTAACTAGATCTAAGAAATATTCTTTTTGAAATTTGTCCGAATTTATTAAGTCATATAATTGTTCTGGAGTATTGATATTTTCAAGTTCATGTATTGCATCATTAATTCGTCCTTTTAATACAACTTTATTTTTTTCATCAAATCTAATTCCGCTATTTTCATATATAAAATTGCAGAATTTCAGAAGGAGTTCATTATTAATATTTAACATTTATAAGATCCAAATTTTGTAAATTTCCTTAATAAATAATATTACTTAATGAGTATAAATGACTAATTAATTGTACAATTTTTTTACAAAAATTGTACAATTAGGACTGATAGCTTAATTTAAATATTAACTTAAGGAATACATTTGTGAAGAGATGTTTATTATATTTTTTATTGATTTTAATGCTAATAACTTGTGATAGCAAAAGGAAAGATTTAGTGAAAAAAAAAGGAATATTTGCATCAATTGATACAAATAAAGGAAATATAGAGATTGAACTTTACTATAAAATTGCACCTCTAACAGTCATGAATTTTATTGGTCTTAGTGAAGGTACTATTAAAAATTCTGTTACAAGTCAGCCTTATTTTGAAAATATTATTTTTCATAGGGTTGTTGATGAATTTGTTATTCAGACAGGAGATCCTACCGGAACGGGTACTGGAGGTCCTGGTTATGTTTTTCCCGATGAATTAAACAAAAATTTGAGTCATAATGAACCAGGAATTGTTTCTATGGCTAATTCAGGTCCTGATACCAATGGGAGTCAGTTTTTTATTACTCTTGCAGATAATCTTACTTATCTTGATCTTAAGCATTCAATTTTTGGTAAGGTAGTTGCGGGAATGGATACGGTTCGTAATATACGTCAAGGAGATAAAATAGAGCAAGTAAGGATTATTCGTGTTGGTGAGGATGCAAAGGCTTTTAAAGTTGACAATGAAGAATTTTTAAAATTAAAAGAAAGTTATGAGGCAAAGAAGACTGCTGAGGTTAAAAAATACATGGCTTTTCAGCTTGAAATAATTGACAAAGATTACAAAGATTTTCAAAAGGATAAAAATGGTATCTTATATAAGATAAATAAACAAGGAAATGGCAAAAATGTTAAAAGTGGCAATACTATCAAAGTAGATTATGAGGGATTTTTACTAAGTGGAGTAAAATTTGACAGTTCAATTGACAGAGGCAAGCCAATAGAGTTTGTGGTTGGGAGTGGTCAAGTGATTGAAGGTTGGGACGTAATGTTGTCAGATATGTGCGAGGGAGAGGAGAGAATAGTAATAATTCCACCAAATCTTGCTTATGGAGAGAGAAGTATTGGTGACTTTATAAAAGCAAATTCTTTTTTGAAGTTTAATATTATTTTAAGGAAAATTAATTAATGTTTGATCAAGTTTTTCATAACGAAAATATTAAATATGAGCTTTATAGAAAATTTTTTCATATTTCTACTTTATTATTTTTATTGTTTTATAGGTTAAATTTTTGGATAGGTCTTGTATCTAGTCTATTTTTTATGTTTGCATATTTAATTTTGGAAATATTTAGAATTATGGAAATAAATTTATTTTTTTTAAGAGGTATATCAGAAATAATAATAAAGTCTAGAGAGGTAGCTTCATACAAAATATCTCTCTCGCCAATATTTTTGGTAGTGAGTATTTTTTGTACTTATTTTCTTATAGATAAGCCTTTTAGTTATATTGGGATATTTTCTGCATGTCTTGGAGATGGTCTTGCAAGTCTTGTTGGTAAACTAATTCCATCTTTTAAACTTGTAAATAATAAAACATTCTCAGGTAGTGTTGCTGTTTTTTTGGTTGCTTTTATTGTTTGTTATTATTTCTTTCCGAATTTTATAATAGCATCAATTGTTGGGATGGGAGCTGTGCTTGTTGAGCTTTTTGATTGTGAAAGATACGATAATTTATTTTTGCCTGTAGGTGTAGCGACTTTATCTTTTGTATTGATTGCTTAAATTTTATAGCCAATAGAAGAAAACTTTTCCTGATTCTTTTAAATACATTGGTGCTCCTATTAAGGTTGGGATGAATGCATAGGTTATTTCTATAAAATTGAGATAGATTCCTGATATTATTAGTGATATTGATATAAAAAGTAAAAAGTAGCTTAGGTTTTTTTTCCTTAAGCATGATACTAAAAAATTTATAGGTATTAGTAATAAAAATAAATAGACATAAAATTTATTATTTGCTGTTGGAGAGAGAAAATCCTTTGTGTATTCATATGCATTAATAGGGGCTAAAGAGTTATAGACCATTGAAAAAGTGAAAATTAAGAAAATAGCATAGGTTATTGATTTTATTTGAAAATCACATATATATAGGCTTAAGAAGAATAAATTTAGTAATGAAAATACAGTTATTAAGTTATAAAATTTCATAAAATAATAAAATTCTAGGCTTAATATATTACTTAAAAAATAATATTTAAAAATTGAAATAGGTTCAAATATATATGAGAGAATGAAACAATAAAAGAATACAAATTGTATATTATTTGTTCTTTTATAGTTGATGCATGTCCAAATAGATCCTATGATTCCAATGCTGAAGATAAAAAATTTATTGATCAAAATCAATAAATTTTTATTATAAATTTTAATAATATAGGTATAGAAGTTTATATTAAAGTTTATATAATACATAAATATTGATATAATAATTATTCCTAAGACAAGGGTTGTTAACAGGAAAATATTTAATTTTGCAAAGAGTGTTTTCATTTGAATTTCCAGGAACGTATGTCTTTTTTCATTTTAATTATTTTTTTTATTTCAGCATCAAGTTTTGCAAAGAAATCTATTTTAGTTTTTTCTTCAATTAAATTAACGTTTACAACGTAATTTCTGAGTTCTAAGTCTTTGGCCTTTTCATTTGGAATAATAAAAGCCAATATATCATAAAATTTGTTATTGTTTAATGATAGTATTATTTTATAAAAATTTTTTGGGACTAAAATTTTATTCTTTCCAATAAATCCTTTATTTTCTGTTAAAATTCCTGAACTAACAATATAAATCTTTTCTTTTAAGATAGCCCATTTTCTAACTAATTGTTCAAGTTTGAGCCAGATTCCTGAGTTGAATTCCCTTTGTTGAGGAGATATGTTTGAGAGAAAATAGGTATCTAGCATTGCATCCTTGGAAAAAGACATATCAGCAGAACTGACAATATGCCCTCTATCATATCCGCTTTTTAGGTAATCACTTAGTTTGGGAGCAATTCCCTTAATATCTTGGTCTTCAAAAAAATTTTTACTTCTCGTTATTTTTTTTTCTTTAAGCAAGGTTAAAGCTAATTCAACCATTTCTCTTTTTAATTGGTAAGCTACCCATTCTGATTGTCTTGCACTCTCAGCATACCCTAAAGAATAGTATTTTTTATGTATCACTTGGGTAGTAAGATATCCTTTTGGTAAGAGGTATTCTTCTTTTAATTCAGTTGGGATTTCAGGTACGTAAATTTTATCTTTGATTTTGCTTAAATAATTGGAGGCTATTTCTTTTATGTTTTTTAAGATTTTAGGATTGTGATATAAGAATAAAAAAACCAGTAAGATTAATATGTAAAAACAGAATAAAATTTTTAGTCTTTTTTTCATGAGCTTACCTCGTTGCTATTTTTAAGATTATATCTGATTCCGAAATCAAAAGAAATATTGAATGTATCAAGAAATAAACACTCAATTTTTGAATATATGTTTAAGTAAGGTGTAGCTTTTTTTGTAGAGAATTCAAAAAATATATATGGTTCTATTACGTAGGGTAGTTTGTCATAGAATTTGAAATCCCCTATTAAGTTTGTTGAAAGGTAAAGTCGTCCCCCAATACCCATGGTAGAAGATAAATATTTCATTTTTTTAGACAAATTTATGGTATGCCAGTTTATTCCTGTGCCAATGTAAGAGCTTGAATATTTAACTTTTTTAGAGATGTTATATTCTTGAATCATTAGGATCATACAAACAGCCAGAAAATCAAAATTGTTGATGGCAAATATGTAATAAGGTCTAAATATTATGTGATTGACTTTTGAATTTAAAAAAAATCCTGTTCCAAATCCTGTTCCTGTTGAATAGATAAATCCTCTCTTTACTGAGAAAAAATCATTTTCATTATTAGTTGATTTTTCTTTTAATAATATACTTTTTTTATTATTTATTTCATCTTTTTTGTGTCCCTCATTATTTGAAGAGTATAAGCTAATACATAGTAATAAAAAGCAAAATTCGATTAATTTTTTCACAATTAAATTTATTTAAATAATATAAAATAATTTGAAAATAAAGAAGAGGGGGGAATCGGTGTTTAATGTTTGTATTATGATAGAATTAATTTAAGTACTTAGGAGGTTTAAGGTTATGTTTTTAAATTTTTTAAAAAAGGAGCTTATTTTTATATCTGATAAAATAAATTCCAAGGAAGAAGCAATTAATTTTTTAGTTGATCAGGTGAGTAAAAGAGGTTATACTCATGATAAAACAAGATTCCTTCAGGGGTTACTTGAGAGAGAAAATATTGGTGATACATCTTGGGAGAATGGAGTTGCTATTCCACATTTTATAGGGGATATTGTTAAATCAAGTTTTATTTCATTGCTTTACATAAAAGGCGATGGCATAAAATGGTCTGATGATAATCCCCCTGTTAATTTAATATTTTTAATTTGTATGTCAAAAAGTCAGCAAGGTAATGATCATATTAAGTCTATAGCTTTCATAGCTAAATTATTTGAGAGTGATGATTTTAAAAATATGTTAAAAGTTCTAAAGAGTGCCGATGAAATTTATTCTTATATAGAAAATGTTGAGAGATCATCTATAGCTGATACAGCAAGTGTTTCTAAATCAGAAAAAATAGTGGCTGTTTGTGCTTGTCCTGTGGGAATTGCTCATACGTATATTGCTGCTAAAAAGCTTGAAGTTGAGGCTAAAAGACAAGGGTACTTCCTTAAAGTTGAGACACAAGGTTCTATTGGTATTGATAATCCTTTAACAGAGACAGATATTAAAGACGCTGATGTTATAATACTTGCGGTGGATAAAGATGTTGGTGAAGAAAGATTTGATGGCAAGAGAGTTTATAAGGTTTCAACCGCGAAGGTTATCAACAGTGTAGAAAATGTTATTAAAGAAGCATTTAGTGCTTCCATATTGAATTATAAAAATGTTCATTCTCTTAAAGATAAGTTTGGTAGTAGTAGAACTGGTTTTTATAAGTACTTAATGAGTGGCGTCTCTCCTATGATTCCAATTGTGGCAAGTGGTGGTATTTTAATAGCGTTTGGTATATCTTTGGCAGGAATTGGTTCTGATGGTCCAAATTTTGATAAGTATCCTTTTTATAAAACAATTACAGATATTGGTGGTGTGGCTTTTGGTATGATGTTGCCAATACTTTCAGGGTTTATTGCTATGGCAATTGCCGATAAGCCAGGTCTTGCACCAGGTCTTGTGGGGGGTGTGCTTGCCAGAGATGTTAAAGCAGGATTTTTAGGGGCAATACTTGTAGGGTTTATGGCAGGTTTTGTTGCTAAATGGATAGCAAAGAGAAAGATTCCTGAATGGCTTAGACCCGTGATGCCTATATTTGTAATTCCGTTAATAAGTACTGTTATTGTTGGACTTGTTATGATTTATGGAGGTGTTTATATTGGTCAATTCATGAAATTGCTTGAGGATGGCCTTAGATCTCTTCAAAATAATTCAGAAACTTATGGTATTATAGGGAAATTATTTCTTGGATTAATACTTGGTGCTATGGTAGCAATTGATATGGGAGGACCTTTTAATAAAGTTGCATTCCTTTTTGGTGTTGGTATGATTCCCCAAGTTCCACAAATAATGGGTATGGTTGCATCAGCTATTCCTGTTCCTCCTATGGCTATGGGACTTGCTACTCTAATTATGCCTAAATTATTTGAAGAGGATGAGCGAGAATCTGGAAAAATATCGTTTTTAATTTCGTTTATTGGTATTAGTGAAGGTGCTATTCCTTTTGCTGCTAGTGATCCAGCAAGGGTGTTGCCTTCAATAGTGCTTGGAGGTGCGGTTGCAAGTGTCATTGCGGCATTTTTGGGTGTTGCGGACCATGCTCCGCATGGAGGTCCAATAGTTCTTCCTGTTGTTGATAACAAATTGGGCTTTATTATTGCAATAGCTGTTGGTGTTGCCGTTGCAACAAGTTTGGTTATTTTTCTAAAATCTTTAAAAATGAAGGAATCTAAATGAGAGCTGATAATATATTTTTGATGAAAAATGAAATTAAGGAATATGATTGGGGTGGAACTAGTTTCATCCCTTCTCTTCTGGGACAAAGAGAAGATGGGTTGCCTAAGGCTGAGATGTGGCTTGGAGCACATAAGACATTTTCTAGTAAAATATTAGTTGATGGTCAGTATGTTTCTCTTTGTGATTTTTTAGAAAATCATAAAGAGCTTTTGGGATGTGAGAGTGAATTATCATTTTTATTTAAAGTTCTCTCAGCCCAAAAGCCTTTATCAATTCAAATACATCCCTCGAAAGATATTGCTTTAAAAGGCTTTGAACTTGAGAATGATAAAGGGATAGATATTAATGATTCTAAGCGAATTTATAAGGATAAAAATCCAAAGATAGAACTTGTTTATGCATTAAGTGATTTTTATGCTCTTAAAGGATTTCTTCCCCTTTTTGAAATCAAGAGTATATATAAAAAATTGAAATTAGATTTTCATTTTGCAACCCATAAAGAATTTATAAAAATTATATTTAGTTTGCAAAAGTTTGAAATTGAGGATGCTATTAATCGAGTGAAAAAAAATTTAAGTTTCATAAATGATTTTAGAGCTTATTGGTTTAATGAAATTTATAAGATTTATGGGTCAGATATTGGTCTTTTGGTATTTTTAGGGATGTATATTTTTAAGTTAAGTTCAGGTGAGGTGCTTTATACAGAGAGTCAAGAAGTTCATGCTTATCTTCAGGGTGATTGTCTTGAACTTATGACTAATTCTGACAATGTGATTAGGGCAGGTCTTACCACTAAATATATTGACAAAGATGAAATGCTTAAGGTTGGTAGATTTGAAGAGGGCGTATTTTCATTATTGAGGGGGAAGGAAATTGATGGGTTTAATGTATTTAAGCTTCCAGATACTAATTTAAGTTTATTTCAAAAAAATATAAATGAAGAGATCTGCTTTGAAAGGGATGGTGTAATGATATTGTTAGTTATGAATGGAGAAATTCGGATTAATAATGGGGTTTGCCTTAAGAAGGGCGAAAGCATATTTATAGGAAATTGTGGTGAGAAATTATTGATTTGTGGAAATGGAGAAATTTTTATTGCACTCTCTTTATAATGAGAAATTGGTCTTTTGGTTTAGTAAGGAGCTATCATTTACATGAGAACTCTAATAAACCCGATTGCAAAGAATTTAAATCTTATCCCTTCAAATACTATTTTTGGTTTTGTGAGAAATATTGTTGGACCAAGTGTAGGATAAACTTTAAATCCTAATGATAAATTTTTTGTAATTTTATGTTCTATTGATAAAGGTAATCTGGTTACTATTCCTATCCTATCATAAGGAGAAGGTTGTGTAGTTCCAGGGGAAGTTAAGTTTGCTTGGGACCAGTCTGTTCCAATTCCAAAACCTCCTCCAACTATTAAATATTCTCCTATTTGTTGTTTAAAAATTAGATCGATGGCAATTAAATTGTAAGGCTTAAAATTTGTAGGATTAAAGTATAAGAAACTACCATATCCAAGCTCTATGTCTACATATGGAACTGAGATTAAAAGATTGATAAGAGGATTTCCAGTTCCTATTCCCGCTGCAAATGAGTAAGGATTTTTTTCCCTTTTCATTGCGTGAAAATTTGTAATGATGTGTGGTTTAGGCTCTTCAAGAATAGGTTTAGGCTCTTCAAGAATAGGTTTAGGCTCTTCAAGAATAGGTTTAGGCTCTTCAAGAATAGGTTTAGGCTCTTCAAGAATAGGTTTAGGCTCTTCAAGAATAGGTTTAGGCTCTTCAAGAATAGGTTTAGGCTCTTCAAGAATAGGTTTAGGCTCTTCAAGAATAGGTTTAGGCTCTTCAAGAATAGGTTTATCATGTGTGATGCAGATTTCTCCGTCATCTTCTTGTTTGCATTTAATGAAATAATTATTGTTAGATTTAGAGAACGCAAAATGTTGTAAATTAAATATTAACAATAATATAAATATTTTTTGAGTATTGTTTTTCATCAATTTTCCTTTAAATGTATATTTTTATGAATCCAAAACCAAAAAATCCAAATCTTATTCCTTCCATTGATGTGGGTTTAAATATCATTGTTCCACCAATTGTTGTTATAGCTTTGAAACCTATTACAACCTTTGTCAAAAAACTGTATTCTAATATAATAGGAAGTCTAAACACAATTCCTAACCTATTGTTAGATGATGTTATTGCAAATTTTTCTTGTTTGTCTTGAGTACTTTCTTGTTTTATGTTTGAAGCATTTTGTTCGTTTGGTTTTATTTGAGACAAGTCGATACCTATGCCAAGCCCACCGGTGAGCGTTATACTTTGATAAATTTCTTCTTTAAATAGGATATCAGTTCCAAGAACAATATAAGGTATGAAATTGTTAGGATGTAATCCATTGAAGCCCCCATATCCAATATCTATGTCTACATATGGGAAATTAATTATGATGTTAGTTATAGGGTTACCAATGCCAAATCCTATTCCAAATGATTTAAATTGGTTTTGTTGCTTATTCAATATCTTGTTAAGATTTAATGTATCAATCGTTGTCGCAACAGATAAACTTGTTAAAAAAATCATAATCAGTTTTAATAATGTTTTCATAAATTCTCCTTCAACTTATGTTTGATAGATGTGCACAATTTTTAAAATTATGTTTCATAAAATGTAAAAAATTTTTTTATCTCAACATGTTTTTAATAATTTTTAGTCATAAAAATTGGATTTATTTTAATTGATGTCAAGTTTTGGTATAACGTCAAGGTTAAACTCATAAATATTTTTCTACACATTTATTTCAAACATCTATTGTGAAATACAAACATATTTTTGCAACTTATAAAAATAAATATTAGAGCAAAGATTTATATTAAAAATATGTCAAATATATTTTTAATATAAATATAAATTTAAGTATAGATTTGATTTGCAGGTTGATAAGGTTGCTCTTTGCTCTTTCGCATGGTTTTTAAAGACATATTTTTAATGTATGATCTTTATTTGGTGATTTTGCTATTTTCTTATTAGTTAAATATTACAATATTCATATTAGAGATCTAAATAGCATTGATTTGGATAATTAGTATAAGGAATAATACGATTTTCTTTTAAGAGCAAAAAATCTCTTTTTATCTTATAAATTAATGATATTTTGTCTATAATGATGGATTTTTTAAAAAGGGTGAGGTTTATGGGTAATTTTATTTCTTCAAAGGAAGAGGAATTTTCTAAGTGGTATTTAGATATAGTACAAAAGGCAAAACTTGTTGATTATAGTCCTGTTAAAGGTTGTATGGTTATTATGCCTTATGGATATGCTATTTGGGAGCGAATTAAGAGCATACTTGATAATAAATTTAAGGAGACAGGACATGAGAATGCATATTTTCCATTGCTTATTCCTTATGAGTTTTTGGAGAGAGAAAAAGAACATGTTAAGGGATTTTCACCGGAACTTGCTATTATAACAACTGCTGGTGGTGAGGAATTAGCAGAGCCTTTGGTTTTAAGACCTACTTCTGAGACAATTATTTGGAACATGTATAGCAAATGGATAAAATCTTATAGAGATTTGCCTGTTAAAATAAATCAGTGGGCAAATATTATCCGTTGGGAAAAAAGAACAAGACCGTTCCTTCGTACCACTGAATTTTTATGGCAAGAAGGTCATACTGCACATGAAACTGCTAAAGAGGCTTTGGAAGAGACTTTGTTTATTTTAAACCTTTATAAACGGTTTATTGAAGATTACTTAGCTATTCCTGTATTTTGTGGACAAAAGACAGAAAGGGAAAAATTTGCAGGTGCTGTGTCTACTTACACAATTGAAGCATTAATGCAAGATAAGAAAGCTTTACAAGCAGGAACATCTCATTATTTGGGATTAAATTTTGCTAAGGCTTTTGATGTTAAGTTCCAAAATAGGGAAGGTAAGATGGATTATGTTTTTGCTACTAGTTGGGGAGTGTCGACTAGGTTAATTGGGGCATTGATTATGGTTCATTCTGATAGTAAGGGTTTAATATTGCCACCAAAAATAGCACCCATTGAAATTATTATTGTTCCTATTTTTAAAAGAGATGCTGAAGTTAATAAAAAAATTCTTGAGTATTCTACTACTATTCTTAATATTTTAAAAGAAGCAAAGTTTAGAGTTGAGCTTGATAGAGATTTTAAAAATTCTCCAGGATTTAGATTTGCTGCTGTGGAACTTAAAGGAATTCCAATACGTATTGAGGTAGGTTCTAATGATATTCTTATGGACTGTGTCACTGTTGCAAGAAGGGATCAAGATAAAAACTCTAAGTATCAAATGTCAGTTAAAGAGTTGCCATCGAAAATGAGACATGAGCTTGAAACTATGCAATGTGAATTATTTAATAGAGCATTAGAGTTTAGAAATTTGCATACCAAAGAAATTATTGGGTTTAAAGAGAATGACTATGATACTTTTAAGACTTATATCAATGAGTATTTAGGGTTTGTACTCTCTTCATGGTGTGGAAATGGAGTGTGTGAAGATAGTATTAAAAATGATACAAAAGCTACAATACGATGCATTCCTGAAGATTTTCAAAATAGGCCTTTAAATAATCTAACTTGTATTTATTGCAATACAGCAGCCAAGCATCTTGTTTTATTTGCAAGATCTTATTAATATTTAGTTTTTAATAAACTAAATATTAGGTATCTTTTAATTCGTTGAAATCTATTATTTGTATTATTGCAATGTTGGAGGTGAAATCGATCATTAAAGCTAGAGATGTTAAAATTGGAAGTATTGGAATTATGTTAGAGTAGCTAAGTTCAATTCCTTTTGTATAAGTTGAGCATAGCATTGTAATTATGTAAATTAAACTGTTTGGTATGTGTGGGAATGCGAAAATAAAAAGAAATGCCAATGTGCTCATATAACTTATTTCGTAAATTGATATAGGCAAACTAGAGTAAGATTTTAAAATAATAAAAAATGAGATTGTTGAAATAAAAATTGTTCCAGATTTAGATATAAAGTTAATTATTGGTATGTTTGTGATTATCGATTTTTTTATATTTATTCTTTCATTTTTAATATCTTCTATTAAAACAGAATAAGGGGCATAAGCATCCATTGTTAAACCTGCAAATATTATATTTTGGATGGATATTAGTATGTTCTTATATGATAATTTAAGATTTTTGGTTAATCTATAGCTAATCATTGGAATTATTATTAGGATAATAATGATTGTCCATAAAGATAAAGAGATTATGCTATCTATGTAGTATTGATAATTTTTGAAATTTTTTAAGTTAGTAGTATATGCTGCTGTAATAAAAATAATCCCAAAGTGTAATATTTTAACAACTATCCCGTTTGCATGATAAAAAAGATTTGAAAAGCTTAAAATAAGTTCTCTAGCAATTCTTCCCTTTTGTTTTGCATAATAAAAACTAGCACCAATAATTATTGAGACGATATAAATACTTAAAAGATTTGGATTATTATTTGTAAGTATCATAAAAATATTTTTTGGGAAAAATGTTTCAAGAAATGCTGTTTGATCAAATGTATATATATTTTGAATATTTTTGTCTAATATTGGTATTCTTTGTGGTAAATATATTGTTGCGACTACAATTGATATGATTATTCCTATAATGTTAACTAAGATTCCGTAATAGATTGTTTTTCCAAATAATTTTCTGAATTTTTTATTTTCAATAATGTTTTCTATACCAAGTGGGATTGAAAATATTAAAAAAGGAATTAAAGAGAGATAGGCCAATCTTATGAAAATGTGTGAGAGTGTGTTGTAAGCTTCAGAGGGAAAAAATAATCCAAGCAATATTCCAATAGGTATAATTAGAGAAAATTTTACTTTTGTATTCATAAATTGTTCCTTTGCGAGTTTGAAAAATAGTATTTATAGCATAATAAATCTTACTAGATTTTTTGGTAAATATAAACTTTGGTAATATTATTTATTATTAAAACATATAAGTAATTCCGATTTTGGAGAGGAAAGTTCTTGTATAAGTATCCTGAATTAGTCAATACAGATTTGAATTTAAAGTTACCAGAAATTAATTTGTTAGAAGAACATGATAAAAATTTCTTTACTGATGATTATTATAAAAATCTTATTTCAAGTGATAAAGATATTGGTTTTAGGCTTCATAAAGCGTTGTTAGATTATTTAAGTCCACAGTCAGTGCAAGAAGGTGACAGGTTTGCCAAATATAGACAAATAATTAATACTTATTGGGAATTTTTAAAATCAATAGCTGAAAATGTTTTGAATTTGACAATTGAACAGAAGGTTTTATTGAGATTTGCTGCCCTTCTTCCAAATGCTCTTGGCAGTAAACTTAAGTCTTTAATTTCCAGGACCATTTGGGACAATAATTATAATGAACCATTTATCTATTTTGATGAATGGATTTATGGCGTTAATGAATTGAAATTAAGAAAGCTTGCGACCGATGAATCGATGGGAAGCATTAAAGATGACAACATTAAGAGGATATTGTTTAATAAACGAGAAAAGCTTTTGGCCAATATTGATTTTGCAAAGAGTACACTTAATAAAAGTGATAAGGTAATGACTGAATCTATTGCTAATTTAAAGAGAATGTTTAGATTTTTATTTGTTGAGACGTCATCTAATGATGAAATATTTACAAATGAATATACAGTAAGCAAAATTTATTCCGATGATATTTTAAAACCTTTAAATTTTGCTTCTCATTATATTGATAAGTTTGTAAAAGCTAACAAGGAGATTGTATCTTTAATGTCTCAGATTGAGAAGGCAAATAAGGAGCTTATTGAGATTAAAGATAAAATTCAAGAAATTGATATGCCTAATTTTTCTGCTATTGCAGTTGAAGAGATTGGATCTTTAATGGAGGCTAATAAGCTCACTATTGGACCTAGGGGTAATCATTTTCCAATATTATTTAAAAATAATGTAGTTGTAGATCCTCAGTTTTTTGGTAGTAGAGAAAGAGTCATTCAGCTTGTTAGAGAAATTGAAAATATTCAGCCTAGAATTTTTTATAAAAATTATAAAGGAGATTTATTAAGGATTGTTCCTTATTTTATATTAATACCATCTTATGGTGAGAGGGGAATTTGCTGGGAGCCTGTTGATATTAAAAATCGAGCTAAGGGACGAGGTAAAATATTAATACCTATGTATGCTAAAGATTTGAGAAAAGCTATCATTTTAGGTATTGGGGATTTTTTTTGGGAACTTGCAAAAGATCAAGCATCTTTTAGGTGGATGGAAACAGGGATAACCGGTCAGTATTATGAATACTATTCTAAATTTATTAAGAAAGGCAATGTTAAGAACTTCTTTTTAGATGACTATTTTCTTTGGTTAGATAAAGAAAGCAAGGGAATTCAAAAAATTGAGAAGATAGTTCGCGGAATAATGTGGCGCAATGCCCCTTTTTCTAAAGATTTAAAGGAGGAGCTTAGTGAGAAGTCTTTTGTATATAAGGAGCTTTTTGAGAAAGATAAAAATATTAAAATGTCAAGTGAATATTAATTATTTTATATTATTTTGTACTTTTTTAGTATGTTTTTTATATTTCTATTTTTTAAGTTCTTAATTTCTTTTTTGTATTTATCTTTGATATAAGCATTTTTTTTAAGTAGTAGTTCGATTAAATTAATATTTTCAATTTCTATTGCAGCTTGTATAGGTGTTTTTCCATTTTTTAGAGTAAGGCTTAAGTCAGCTCCTTTTTCTTTTAAAAGATTAAATATTTTTTCATTGTTTAGGTATATTGCCCAAAATATTGGTGGATATTCTGTTTCGTCTATTTGGTTGATTTTAATTCCGTAGTCTATTAATGTTTTGGTAGTCTGAAAATCATTATTGATGATTGAAATTGATAGGGGAGATATTTTGTATTTAAAGTTTATTTCTGCTGAGAGATTTAGGGCTATTAAAGTACCCTTTATATTTTGGAAGTATACAGATGTGATTAGAAAATCATTTTTTATTTTTTGTAACTCTTTTAAAATATTGGTATTATTTAGGTCTATTGACTCTATAAAATTGTCTAGCTTTGCTTTATCTATTTCATATTCTTTATTACTAAGGTTATAAATTGTTTTTGATAATTCTTTTATTATTTTTGTGTGTTCATTTGCATTTAAGAATGTAATAAATTGTGTTAATAGCAGTATGAACATTATTTTCATTGACTTTTACCTTTAAATAGTTTTCTGAGATTGTTTTTTAATTATATCCTGATTAGACTGAGCGTTATTAAATAGTATAACTGCAATTTTATCCTTGTCATCAATTATTATTAAATCGTCTTTAACATTTTTGAGGGATACAAATATGAGTTGTAAGGCATTGTCTGTATAGTCTAGTAGACAAAAATATTTTTCTCTTTCCTCAGTCATTAATTTGATAGCTTTTTTATATGAAATTTGTAAATTTGGACTAAGCCCTATTATTTCAAAGGTCCCAGAACTTGGAAAATTATAAATTTTTTTATCTATTTTCCAAATGAAAGTTTGATCGTTTTTAAATTCAATATTTCCGTATTGTGTATTTATTAATGTTCCATAAGAAGTTAATCTATTTATTAGATTTTGATTTTGTTTTTTTGATTTGAGGATAATTTTTTCGACATTTTGTTCAATAATAACGAATTTTGACTCAAAATTATGTTCTTTAACTTTTATGATTGACTTATAGTAATTTTGAGTCTCTTTTGTTAAGAGAATAAAATCTTCCTCTGAAGTTTTAGATCTAAATAAAAACCCATTAGGTTTTACTTCCTCAACAATATCGAATTTGAAATATAAGCTTAATTCGGGTATGTTAATTTTTATTTCATTTTTGGGAGTAAAAAATAATCCATACTCTTCTCTTAGTAAGTTAGTGTTATAAGTGTTATAGGCGATCATTTTTTCATAGTAAAGTGGTCTTAAGTATTTAATATTGTTAAATGTATTGATTATTTCATTCTGTGATACTTGATCTAGTGGACTTGTGAGTATTGTACCTGTAATATTATCGAAAATTTCAAGTGCATAATCAAAAACATAACCTTTGTGTCCGTCTTTTGTTAAGACGTATAGCCATTTCCCTTTAAGTGAGCCTGCTTCTGTTTCTTTCCCGATATCTATGATTTTCAATATAGCTTCTTTCGAAATTCTATATATTATGTTTTCTATATAACTGTCAGGAGATGTTCTTAATGGTAAGAGATCTTTTTTACTTATAGCATATTTGTTTACGTATGGTTGAATGCTCAGTTTGAAGTTTTCTGCTTCTTTTTTTGTTTGAAACTCTTCTATCGTAAATTTATGTACGATAAATTTTATTCCATTATAGTTTATTGTTACTGTTTTTTTCTCTTGATTAACATCTTCTATTTTGACAAGTGATCCGTTTGGCAATTTTTCTCTATTTTTTGAATCTAGGACAACACCATATTTGTTGTTTTTATTAAAACAAGATAGAAATAATATTGGCAATAAGATATAAATTAATTTTTTATTCATGTTAAAATCCTGATAATTTTTATTGACCTTAAGGTGTGTTTTGTTATGCATGACCTTTATTATATAATAAAAATAATGAAGTTATTAATTCAAGCGTTTGGACTAATGCTGGTTTTTAGCTGTTGTAAGATTGAGCAGAGCGAAATTCAAAGTCTCGTAGGTCTTTTAGAAGAGTCAAGTAAAAAAGGTTTAGATAGATTTCTTATTGTTGATAGGATAGTCGACATTCATATTCGCAATAAAGATTATCAAGATGCTTTAAGGTCTGTAAATCAAGAAATTGCTCATGATGAGAGTAGAGAATATTATCCTTTATATTTTTATTTGATGGGTAATATATATTCTTTAATTAAGGAAGACTTAGTGGCTTTTACCTATTATAGATATGTTGTTGATAATTTTGATGATTACATTTATGAAAATAGTTCTGTAAAATTAGATATTGCAAAAAGAGTTATCAATTTAAATATTGAAGCTAGGCACAAAATACGTTATTATAAGCTATTGCTTGATGATAGTGCAGAAAGTCTTACTAATTCAGATAGGGGTAATTATTATTACAATCTTGCTTTAAGTTTGGAGAGTCTTCAAAATTATGATGAAGCGTATTTTTATTATAATAAATTGCTTTCAATACCAAGGTCAGACTTAAGAATAGATTCAATAGACTATTCTGGTGTAATTACAAAGATTAATTATTATAATAATCCGGATTTTATAATTTATAGAAATTTAAATGACTTGATTCAAGATGTTAAAAGATATATTTTTTCTGGGAATACTACAAAATTATTGAGTATAAGGGATAAACATAATTTTTTTATTCAAAGCTGGGATCAAAAGGGTGGTAAAAGTAATTCGATTAATACAAACAGTTTTTTGACAACGATGATTAAGCTTGGAAGTAGGAGAAAGAATGGAATACAGTTTGCAAGTGGTTTTGAGGCTGATTCTAGTGATGATATATCTTATCTTGGATCTAGTGGTTGGGAGCACATTTGGGAATGGTATTTTGTCTTTAAAAAAATTTCTTATCCAAAAGATCCAGAAATTAATAATGGTTGGGCTTGGATAGGTGTTTATCTGGGGAAAAAGTAGGGAGTTTTAATGTGAATTTATTAAGTGGCCTTTTGAGTTTTTTATTTTTATTTTATTCTAATGTCTCTATTATAAATGATTCTTTATCTAAGTCTAGCATAAAGAGAACAATTGATTGGGATACAAAGATCATTTATTTTGATATTATTAAACCGGTAGATGAAGATAAATTTGGCAGAGTTGGGCTTGATTCTACGTCTAGATTAGTGTTTAGCGTTAATGATTTTAAGGATACCTTAATAAGACAGTCTCTTTTTGAAATGATAATTGATTCTGATAATACTTTTGAGGATTATTTTGATTCTGATCCCCATTTAATACTTTATTTTTCAGGACTTAATAGCATTTTGAAGAGAGGATATACGAAATATTCGGAAGATTTAAAAAACATAACTGTTAGGTATGAGCTTTGTCTTTTTCCTGATTTTGTGAACTTATTCATAGCTCATAGTAAGCCTTATATGGCTTTTTATCCATTGATGAATACAAGTATTGATCAATTTGTTTATACTGGAATTATTATTTATGCAGGTGATGATTATCAATTTTCCTCAAGTGACGTTGTAAAATTAACGGATGCTTTTTTTATTAAGATTTATGATGAAAATATTAAGCTTTATTTTGATAAAAAAATGGTTGAGCCAGATGCACTTAGGAAGTGGGGAATGTTTGAATATACGAATGACATCTCTTATAAAAATAAAGATAGAGTTGGAGATTATCCTTTAAGGTTAATTGCTAAAGGAGTTTATGGTAAAAATCATTCAGATATCATACTTGATAAGTATTCTATTAATAAGATATTTTCAAATAAAAACAATGTTAATCTTTTAAGAGAGGGTAGGCTTGTTATTATTAAATAAGAGTCTGAAAATGTAATTTGGGGGCTTGTCTTTTTTAAGATAATAAATTAACATGGTATAAGAGTTTATTATAAAGGGAAGTAATGCCCTTATAGCTCAGGTGGTAGAGCATCACCATGGTAAGGTGGCGGTCGTCGGTTCAAATCCGATTGAGGGCTTTTTGTAGTCAGGAGTATTATTATGGGCAAGAAGAAAGGTAAAGGTGCTGTTGAGCTTATAGCTTTAGTATGTGAGGAAACAGGAATTAGAAATTATACGACTACTAAGAATAGGCGTAATAAGCAAGAAAAATTAGAATTAATGAAGTATTGTCCAGTTCTCAGGAAGCATACTCTTCATAAAGAAGGTAAAATAAAATAATTAAAGTGATAGGTCAGTAGTTCAAGGGCAGAACGGCGGTCTCCAAAACCGCATGTTGGGGGTTCGAGTCCCTCCTGGCCTGTTGTCTGTATTGTTAAAGAGAGGCTTTTAAATGTTTAAATTTGTTAAAGAGAGTGTTTTGGAACTTAAAAAAATAACATGGCCTAAGTATGGTGAGGTAATAGGCAGCGGAAAACAGGTTTTTTGGTTAGTTGTTTTTATTTCTATTTTTTTAGGTATAGTAGATTATATCATGTATCTTGCTATAACTTATGTATTTTAAGGAAAGATTATGTCCAGGGCCTGGTATGTGTTACAGACTTTTTCTCAGTATGAGAGAAAGGTAGAACAAGAGATAAAACTTTTGATCAGTGAGGGCGTTTTTGGTAGTAATGTTTTAGATGTGAAGGCCCCTATTGAAAGGGTAGAAGAGATAAAAAACGGAAAAAAGAGGATACGGGAGAGAAGAATTTGGCCGGGTTATATTCTCATTGAGTTAGATTTGCCTGAACAGGAGTGGAAAAGCACTGTAGCTAATATTATTAAGATACCCGGTGTTGTCAATTTTGTTGGTACTAATAAAGAGCAAAAACCTTTTCCAATTAGTGATGAGGAAGTTAAGAGTGTTTTTATGCTTGCTGGAGAGATTAAGGCAGATAAATCTATTTTTATACTTTATGATTTTGAAGAAGGTGAGAGAGTTAGAATTAAAGGAGGTCCTTTTGATTCTTTTGAGGGGGTTATTGGGTCTATCGACTATGAAAAAAAGAAATTGAAAGTTGCAGTTCAAATTTTTGGGAGATCAACTCCTGTTGAGGTTGATTTTCAGCATATAGAGAAAGTTTAATAATTAGTATATTAATGGGAGCTTAAAAGGCGTTATTACCATAAGGAGTTGTTTATGTCTAAGAAAAAAAAAGAAGTTGCTTGGATTAAGCTTCAAGTTCCAGCTGCTCAAGCTGCTCCAGGAGCTAAAATAGGTCAAGCCCTTGGACCTCATGGTGTTAGTGGGCCTCAGTTTGTTAAGGAATTTAATGAGAGAACAGCAAAAATGGAGCCAGGGATTATCGTTCCTGTTATTATTACTGTTTATGCTGATAAGAGTTTTTCGTTTATTGTAAGAACTCCTCCAGCTTCGGTTTTGATTAAGAAGGCTGTTGGTATAGAGATAGGTTCTAAAAAATCAAATACAGAAAAGGTTGGGACTATATCAAAAGAAAAAGTAATGGAAATTGCAAGGGTTAAAATGCCTGATTTGAATGCAAAAACTGAACTTGCTGCATTTAAAATCATTGCAGGCAGTGCTCGTTCTATGGGTGTTGAGGTGGAAAAATAATGGCTAAGAGTGGAAAAAAATATATGCAAGCTCTATCTAAGGTAGATAAGCTTAAATCTTACAGCATAGATGATGCAATCTCTTTATTAAAAGAGATCAAATTTGTTAGATTTGATGAAACTATAGATATATCTGTTAATCTCAATTTAAAGAAGAATCATACAGTTAGGGATACAGTTGTTTTGCCAAATCAATTTATGAGAGAAAAGCGAATACTTGTTTTTGCAAAAGGTGATAAAGCTGAGGAAGCAAGGGAAGCTGGTGCTGCTTATGTTGGAGATGATGATCTGATTAACAAGGTTAAAGGTGGTTTTATTGATTTTGATGTTGTTGTTGCAACACCTGATATGATGAGGGATGTAGGGAAACTTGGTCCTATCTTAGGTAAGAGAGGGTTAATGCCAAATCCTAAGACACAAACAATTACAAATGATTTAAAGGGTACAATAGCTAGTCTTAAGAAGGGTCGTACAGAGTTTAGGGCAAATAAAAATGGTGTTATCAATTTTTCTATTGGTAAGTTTTCTATGGATAACAGTAAGGTGAAGGAAAATTATGATGAATTTATTAAGGAATTACTTAAAAGACGCCCAAGTGATTTAAAAGGTACTTTTGTAGATAGTGTTTATATGTCATCTACCATGGGACCTTCTGTGAAGATTGATTTTGTTTAGGAGTTGAATTATGCATGCAAAGGTAAATCCTAAAAAGATTGAAATGTTTAATTTGTTGAAAAAGTTTTTAGATGGTAAGGATAATATTTTTTTTCTAGATTACAGAGGTTTGACAGTAGCAACGCTTACTGAGTTGAGAAATAGAGTTGAAAATGAGAAAGGTGAATTAAAGGTTGTAAAAAATAATATAATGAAGCGAGTTTTAAAAGATAGACACATGGAAGGTCTTGATTCTTATCTTTTAGGACCAACAGCTGTTGTTACTGCTGTTGATGAGGCTAATGTGATTGCAAAAATTTTTTATGAATTTGTTAAAACTAGCTCTTTAAAAGTTAAGGGGGGGATTGTTTTAGGAGAAGTTTATGATGAGGCTAAACTTAATTCGTATAGTAAACTTCCCACTAAAAAGGAATCTATTTCTTTATTTATGAGTGTGCTTAAAGCACCAATTTTAAAACTTGCAAGAACTTTAAAGGCTTTGTCTGATGTTAAAGATGTTAATGTTTAATCAGAACAGTGTTAGTCTTAATACAGTGCATGCTATCACTGTTTGAAATAATGTGAAAGAAAGGAGTTAAGTTAATATGGCACTAAGTAAAGAGGATATTTTAACATGGCTTGAAGAAGCCAAGACATCTGAAGTTGTTGAGCTTGTAACAGCTATTGAGGAAAAATTTGGAGTTACTGCTGCTGCAGTTGCTGTTGTTGCTGGATCTGGTCCTGCTGCAGGTGATGCTGAAGAACAAACTGAATTTGATGTAATGCTTATGTCTTTTGGAGATAGTAAAATAAACGTTATTAAGGAAGTAAGAGCTGTTACTGGACTTGGACTTGGAGAGGCTAAAGCTTTAGTTGAAGCTGCACCTAAAGCAGTTAAGGAAGGTGTTTCGAAAGCAGATGCTGAGGATATAAAGAAGAAACTAGAAGCAGTTGGTGCAAAAGTTGAAATTAAATAAAACATTAAAAATATGCCAGATTTGTTATTCCACATGTCACTTTAGTGGCATGTGGTTTATTGTGTCTTAAAAAAGGAGTCTTTTAATGATAAAAAGGGTTCATCTAGGACAAGGAAAAGCCGAAGAAATCTTAGACTTACCTAACCTAATAGAAATACAATTGAATTCTTATGAAAAATTTTTGCAGCTTGATAGATTAAAGAATAATAAACCTTTGCTTAATGAAGGCCTTGAATCTGTTTTTAGAGATGTTTTTCCTATGAAAAATAGCAATGGTGAAGTTGCGCTTGAATATGAGAAATACTATGTTGAATATGATTCTCTTAGTTTTACTGAAAAAGAATGCAAAAGAAAGGGCCAAAGTTATGAGGCTGTTTTAAAGATAAGATTAAATTTACAGTTTCTAACAACAGGAGAGATAAGACAAAAAGATGTCTATATGGGGACTATTCCTTTAATGACTGATAGAGGGACTTTTATTGTTAATGGTGCTGAGAGAGTAATTGTATCGCAGATTCATAGATCTCCTGGAGTTGTTTTTTACAAGGAAAAAGATTTATATTATGCTCGTATTATTCCTTATCGTGGTTCTTGGTTGGAATTTGAGATCGACACAAAAAAAGATTACCTTTATGTTAAGATAGACAGAAAAAAAAGAATACTTGTTACTCTTTTCTTAAGAGCCTTAGGTCTTGATACTAGGGAAAAGATAATTGAAACTTTTTATAAGATAAAAAAAATTGAAGTAAATGAAGATACTAAAAGAGAAATTACAGGGCAATATTTAGCAGTAAACATTACCATAAAAGAAAATATGACTTATCGTGCAGGTGATAAAATAACTTTGCAAGATATTGAAGATTTCTTGCAAAATGGGGTAAAAGAAATAGACCTTATTGATGTTGATGGATATGATAGTGTTCCTGGGAAACGTTTTATCAGTTCTGATGTTATTTTGAACTGTTTCGAGAAGGAAGATGCTTATTTTTCTTTAAAGGATGGTTTTAAAGAGCTTTCAAGGGAATCTGTGATGCTTGCGGTTTATAGTGTGCTTTTACCTGGAGAGCCAATATCTATTGATAATGCTGAGAATGATTTAAGAACTGTATTTTTTTCAGAGAAGAGATATGATCTTGGTCATGTGGGGCGATATAAGCTTTCTAAAAAGTTTGGTCTTAATGACTTAACGACTTCAGTGCTTACTATGACAGATATAGTAAATACGATATCTCATCTTTTAAGAATATATGATGGACATGATGTTCTTGATGACATTGATCATCTTGGAAATAGAAGAGTTCGTTCTGTTGGTGAATTGCTTACAAATATATATAAAGGTGCAATGTCAAGAGTAGAAAAAATTGCAAAAGATAGAATGTCTAATAAAGAAGTGTTTAATCTTAAACCCCAAGAATTAATAAGTGTTAAGCCTATTGTTTCTGCTGTTAAAGAATTTTTTGCAACTAGTCAGCTTTCACAATTTATGGATCAGATTAATCCTTTAGCTGAATTGACGCATAAAAGGCGTCTTAATGCTTTAGGTCCCGGGGGACTCTCAAGAGATCGTGCAGGTTTTGAAGTAAGGGATGTGCATTATACCCATTATGGTAGAATGTGTCCTATTGAAACTCCTGAGGGACCAAATATTGGTCTTATTGTTTCTTTAGCTACGTATGCAAAGGTGAATGATTATGGGTTTCTAGAAACCCCTTATAGAAAAGTAGTTAATGGCAAGGTTACTGATGAGATCGAGTATTTGTCTGCAATTGATGAAGAGAAAAAATGTATTGCTCAGGCAAATGCGGCTGTTAATGCTGAGAGTAATTATATTGATGATTTAATTTCTGTTAGAGTTTCTGGTGATTATACTACAATGATTCCTAAGAATATTGATTATATGGATGTTTCACCTAGACAGTTAATTTCTGTTTCTTCGGCATTGATACCTTTTCTTGAGCATAATGATGCAAATCGTGCTCTTATGGGTTCAAATATGCAACGTCAGGCAGTTCCTTTGTTATTTCCACAACCTCCTATTGTTGGTACTGGTATGGAACGAATAGTTGCTAAGGATTCTGGTGTTGTTATTAAGGCAAAAAGATCAGGTACCGTTGTATTGGCAACGAGCAAGAGAATAGTTATCAGACCTGATAATGCTGATGGTGAGCATGATTTGGATGAATATGAACTTGCAAAATATGAGAGGACAAATCAGGACACTTCTTTTAACCATTCAGTTTTGATTAAGGAAGGTCAAGTAGTTAATAAGGGTGAAATAATAGCTGATGGTCCTGCTACTAGATATGGAGAACTGGCCCTTGGGAACAATTTGTTGGTTGGTTTTATTCCTTGGAATGGATTCAATTATGAAGATGCTATATTAATCTCGGAGAGAATTGTAAAGGAAGACCTTTACACTTCAATTCATATTAAAGAATTTAGTATTGAGGTAAGGGAGACTAAGCTTGGGCCTGAGAAAGTTACAGCTGATATTCCCAATGTTAGTGGAAAGATATTAAATAAGCTTGATGAAAATGGAATTGTAAGGATAGGTACTTATGTAAAGCCGGGTGATATCTTGATTGGTAAGGTTACACCAAAATCAGAGGGAGACATTACTCCTGAATTTAAGCTTTTGACATCTATTTTTGGTGAAAAGGCTAAGGATGTTAAGAATAATTCACTCAAAGTACCACATGGTACTGAGGGTACTGTAATTGATGTTCAAAGAATTACTAAGGATGATGTTGGTAATCTTCCACCTGGTGTTGACGAAATATTAAAAGTTTATGTTGCCAAGAAAAGGAGACTTAAAGAGGGTGATAAGATGGCAGGAAGACATGGGAATAAGGGTGTAGTTGCAAAGATCCTTCCTGTTGAAGATATGCCATATCTTGCAGATGGAACCCCTCTTGATATATGTCTAAATCCTTTAGGAGTACCGTCTCGTATGAATATTGGGCAACTAATGGAATCTCAGCTTGGTCTTGCTGGTAAATATCTTAGTGAATATTATGATGTTCCTGTGTTTGAGTCTGCTACAAATGAATGTATTCAAGAAAAGTTGAAAAAAGCCGGATTTAATGAAACGTCAAAAGCAATTTTATATGATGGATATACAGGGGAACCATTTGAGAATGAGGTAATGGTTGGAATTATATATATGCTTAAGCTGCATCACCTTGTTGACGATAAGATGCATGCAAGATCCACAGGTCCTTATTCACTTGTGTCTCAACAACCTCTTGGAGGAAAGGCACAATTTGGTGGTCAAAGACTTGGAGAGATGGAAGTTTGGGCACTTGAAGCTTATGGAGCTGCTTATACTCTTCAAGAGCTCTTAACAGTAAAATCAGATGATATGTCAGGTAGAGTTAAAATATATGAGAATATTGTTAAAGGTATTCCTACCAATGTATCTGGAATTCCTGAATCTTTCAATGTTTTGATGCAAGAACTAAGAGGTCTTGGTTTTGATTTATCAATTTATGATGATAATGGCAATCAAATTCCTTTGACAGAAAAGGAAGAGGAATTAATTAATAAAACTTAGGTTTTGAGGGTTTTATGAAAGAGATAAAAGATTTTGAAAAGATAAGAATAAAGATAGCATCTCCTGATCAAATTAGGAGTTGGTCTTATGGAGAGGTTAAAAAATCTGAAACTATTAACTATAGAACTTTAAGACCTGAGAAAGATGGTCTTTTTTGCGAGAGAATTTTTGGAACTACTAAAGAATGGGAATGTTATTGTGGAAAGTTTAAGTCAATAAGATATAAAGGTATTATTTGTGATCGTTGTAATGTTGAGGTGACTCATTTTAAAGTTAGACGTGAGAGAATGGGGCATATTGAACTCTCAGCTCCTGTTGCTCATATCTGGTATTATAAATATATTCCTTCTAGAATTGGTCTTTTACTTGATATTACAGCTTCTAATTTAAACTCTATTCTTTATTATGAAAAGTATATCGTAATTGAGCCAGGTGATACTGATCTTAAGAAGATGCAACTTTTAAATGAAGATGAATACTCTGAAGCAAAAGAGAGATATGGAATGTCTTTTAGTGCTTTAATGGGTGCTGAGGCCATTAAAACTTTACTTGAGAATCTTGATCTTGATGAACTTTCATCCAAGCTTAGGCTTCAGATGATTGATAAAGATGATAAGACAGATAAAAAACTTTTAAGACGTCTTGAAATCATTGAAAATTTTAAAGTTTCTGGAAATAAGCCAGAATGGATGATTATGGATGTTCTTCCTGTTATTCCTCCAGAAATTAGACCGATGGTTCAACTTGATGGTGGAAGATTTGCAACTTCTGATCTCAATGACCTTTATAGAAGAGTAATAAATAGAAATAATAGGTTAAGAAAACTTTTGCTTCTTAATGCACCTGAGATTATTGTCAGAAATGAAAAAAGAATGTTACAAGAATCAGTTGATTCTCTTTTTGATAATTCTCATAAGAGAAAGGTTGTGAAGGGTACATCCAATAGACCCCTTAAATCTCTCTCTGATGCACTCAAGGGTAAACAAGGTAGATTTAGGCAAAACCTTCTTGGAAAGAGAGTTGATTATTCAGGTCGTTCTGTAATTGTTGTGGGACCTGAACTTAAGTTACATCAATGTGGTATTCCTGCAAAGATGGCGCTTGAGCTTTTTAAACCATTTGTAATTAGAAAATTGATTGAGAGTGAATCTGTATTTAACATAAAGCGAGCAAAGAGTTTAATTGAGCAAGAAGTAGATGAAGTATGGCAGATTTTAGACAATGTTATTAAAGAACATCCTGTGCTTTTAAACCGAGCCCCAACACTTCACAGGCTGGGAATACAAGCTTTTGAACCAGTGTTAGTTGAAGGTAAGGCAATTAAATTACATCCTCTTGTTTGTCATGCATATAATGCTGACTTTGATGGAGATCAGATGGCTGTACATGTTCCTTTAACACCTGCAGCACAGGCTGAAAGTTGGGCTTTGATGTTGTCAACTAATAATTTGTTAAATCCTGCGAACGGACATCCTATTGTATTTCCGTCTCAAGATATTATATTAGGTCTTTATTACTTAACTATGGAGAGGAAAAATGTAGTGGGAGAAGGGCGTAAGTTCTCTAATTTCAATCATGTTCTTCTTGCAATTAATAATAAAAGTCTAGACTATAATGCACGGATTTATGTAAAGGTTGATGGTGAGTATATAGAAACTACGGCAGGATGTGTTGTATTTAATGAGGCTTTACCAGGGAGGATTTCATTTATAAATAAAACCCTTAGCGATTATGAGTTACAGAATTTGATTTCTGAAGTTTATGTTGTGTATGGTTCCTCTATTGTAATTGAGATGTTGGATATTATTAAGGAGCTTGGGTTTAAATATGCTACTAAATTTGGATGTACAATAAGTATGAGTGATATTATTGTGCCTGAAGAGAAGAAAGTATATGTGGATAAGGCTAATAGAGAAATTGCAAAAATTCAGAGTGATTATACTAAAGGTGTTATTACTGGAGAAGAGAGATACAACAATGTTGTTTCTGTTTGGTCAAAGACAAATGAAGAGCTTACCAATAAGATGATGGAAATTCTTAAAAAAGATAGAGATGGATTTAATGTGATTTATATGATGGCTGATTCTGGTGCTCGTGGGAGTAGAAATCAGATAAGACAGCTTGCGGGAATGAGAGGATTGATGGCTAAAACCTCTGGGGATATTATTGAACTTCCAATTATTTCTAATTTTAAAGAAGGGCTTTCTGTTATAGAGTTTTTTATCTCTACAAATGGTGCAAGGAAGGGACTTGCAGATACAGCTCTTAAGACAGCGGATGCCGGATATTTAACTCGAAGATTGGTAGATATTGCTCAAGATGTTGTTGTTAGAATAGAAGATTGTGGAACTATTAATGGTATAAAAGTTGAGGCTTTAAAAAATGGTGAAGAAATAGTTGAGCCTTTAAGAGAAAAAGCCGTTGGTAGTTATTCAATTGAGAGAATAAAAAGTCCTATTACGGGCGAGATTATTTTAGATGTAAATGAAGAAATTACAGAGGATAAGATAAAGTTATTGGAAACCGTTGGTATTGACAAGCTTGTAATTAGATCTGTTTTAACTTGCGAAGCTGAGCATGGAGTTTGTCAAAAATGTTATGGACGTGACTTTTCAAATAATAAACCTGTTAATATTGGAGAGGCTGTTGGGATAATAGCAGCTCAGTCAATAGGTCAGCCAGGAACACAGCTTACCATGAGAACTTTTCACATTGGGGGAGTTGCGCAGGCTGGTAGTGAAGATGATAAGATTGCGCTTAAGAACTCTTTTATTCTTAATGGATTAGAGGGATTTAATGTGCAAGTTAATGGCGGATTGCTTTTTACAAGAAAAGGAACTTTAAGAGTAATAAATGTTATTTATGAAGAAGATATTAAGGATATTAAAGAGCTTAAGGTATTAGATTCTCAAAAGGTAATTAAGGGAATGCCTTTGTTTACAAGCAAGGATGGTATTGATGTATTATCATCTCATATTGGTTATGTTAGAATTAAAGATAACAAGCTGATGATTGTCTCTGAAGAGCAAGAGATATCTTTAAAGACTGGTACGAAACTTGAGGTCAATGTGGGTGATTATGTTGAGGCTGGGCGTATAATTGGAACATTTGATCCATTTGCGGAACCAATTATTGCTGAAGTTAGGGGAAAAGTTAAATTTAAAGATATTATTTTAGGAACAACTCTTAAAGAAGAAATAAACCTTGAAACGGGAAATATTGAGAAGAGAATTACAGATCAAGTGTTTGAATCTCTTGATCCTAGGATTTTAATTATTAATGATAGAGGAATTGAGATTTCATCTTATGTTCTTCCTGGAGATGCTTATCTGCAAGTTGAAGATGGACAAGATATTGATATAGGAGATATTATTGCTAAACTTTCCAAAGGTTCTGAAAAAACTCAAGATATTACTGGTGGTCTTCCTAGGGTTAATGATTTATTTGAGACAAGAATTCCAAAAAATTTGACTGAGATGGCTAAGGTAAGTGGAGTTGTTCAGTTTAAAGCGATTCAAAAAGGTAAGAGACTCATTAATGTTTTAGATGAGTATGGAGTTGAGCATAAGCATTATATTCCTGCTGGGAAACATCTTTTAGTTAGGGATGGAGACGTTGTTAAGGCTGGAGATATGCTTTGTGATGGAAGAATTAATCCTCATGATGTTCTTGAAATTCTTGGTGGAATTAGTTTGCAAGAATTTTTATTAGCAGAAATTCAGGATGTTTATAGGAAACAGGGTGTAAGTATTAATGATAAGCATATTGGTGTGATCATTAAACAGATGATGAAGAAAGTTAAGATTGTATCTGTAGGTGATACTAATTTTGTTTATAACCAAAAGGTGGATAAGCATACTTTTTATGACCAGAATAAAAGGGTAATTGAACAGGGTGGTGAGCCTGCAGTGGCTAGTCCAATCCTTATTGGGATAACAAAGGCATCTCTTAATATCGATTCATTTATTTCAGCTGCTTCTTTCCAAGAAACGACTAAAGTGTTAACAGATGCTTCAATTGCAGGTAGTGTCGATGATCTTAAAGGTCTTAAGGAGAATGTTGTTATTGGACATTTAATTCCGACTGGGACAGGTATGAATTTATATAAAAGAGTTAAGGTGAGGGAAAATTCAAGCTCTGAGATATAGCTTGAAAATAAATTATATATTTGATACCATTTATTGGTAAAATTAGGAAAAAGGGAGCATAGATGCCTACAATCAATCAACTAATTAGGAAGCCAAGAAAGAGTCAAAAAGAAAAGACAGCATCTCCTGCGCTTCAAAATTGTCCTCAACGAAGAGGAATTTGTACTCGTGTAATGACGGTTACACCTAAGAAACCCAATTCAGCTTTGAGGAAAGTAGCCCGTGTTAGGCTTTCAAATGGATTTGAAGTAACAGCTTATATTCCAGGGATTGGTCATAATTTACAAGAGCATTCAGTTGTTTTAATTAGAGGTGGACGAGTTAAAGATTTGCCAGGTGTTAGGTACCATATCATCAGAGGAGCTAAGGATACTCTCGGTGTTAATAATCGGAAGCAAGGTCGTTCTAAGTATGGAACTAAAAAACCAAAAGCTTAAGAGGTATAGATTGTATGTCAAGAAAGAGTAAAAAAGTTAAAAAAAAGGTCTTTAAAGATTCTAAGTATGATTCTCAAGTTATTGCTAAATTTGTGAATAGAATGATGTATGATGGAAAAAAATCCATCAGTGAAGCCATAGTTTATAATTCAATTGATATTCTTGCAGAAAAAACTGAGGAAGTTGATAAGGTTGCTGCTTTTAGTAAGGCTTTAGATAATGTTAAACCATTGGTAGAGGTTAGAAGTAGGAGGGTTGGTGGTGCTACTTATCAAGTTCCAGTTGAAGTTAGAGAGGAAAGGCGTGAGGCTTTGGCAATGAAGTGGATTATTGCAGCTGCCAGAAAAGCAAGTGGAAAATCAATGCAAGAAAAATTGGGAAATGAACTTGTTAATTCTTATAATTCAACAGGTGTTGCTTTTAAAAAAAGGGAAGATACTCATAGAATGGCAGAGGCAAATAGAGCCTTCACACATTACAGATGGTAATCGTAAAATACCTTTTTAATATATATTGTTGTGAGGTGTGTTGATCTTAGATATAATTGATTAGGGGTGTCTATATGTTAAAAAAGGTTTTTTTGTTTTTTTTTATTTTAGGTTGTTCAGGTTCACAAGATCAAACTTCACTTTCTGATACTATTTCTGTCATTGTCGATGGGACCTTTGATGATAGAGGTTTTAATGAGAGTTCTTCCAATGCAATGGCTCAAATTAAAGAAGAGTTTAAAGTTAATATAATTCGGAAAGAATCCAAGGTTTCTGACTATTTAGCAGATATTGGGGGATTGGAAGAAGGTGGTTCTAGTTTAGTTTGGGGAGTTGGTTTTAAGTTTACAGATACGTTTTTGCGAAAATCTCTTGAAAATACCAATGTGCATTATGGAATTATTGAAGGTGCTTACGCAGAAGATGTTGAGTTGCCCAAGAATTTAGTGAATGTAAATTTTAGATCTGAAGAAGGAGCGTTTTTAGTTGGTTATTTAGCCGCTAATGCATCTAAGACAGGTAAGATTGGGTTTTTAGGTGGAATGGAAGGTGTAGTTATTAATGCATTCAGATATGGATATGAAGCTGGTGCTAAGTATGCAAATAAGAATATTGAGTTGAATTCTCAATATGTGGGGACATTCTCTGATATCTCTCTTGGACATTTAATGGCAAGTAAGATGTATGCTTCTGGGGTTGATATTATATTTACAGCAGCAGGCCTCTCAGGTCTTGGTGCTATTGAGGTTGCAAAAGAGCTTGGAAATGAATATTACATTATTGGTGTTGATCAGGATCAGTCATATCTTGCACCTGATAATGTACTTTTATCATATGTTAAGAGGGTTGACGTAGTTATGTTAGATTTGATGAGATCTTATCTAGAGTTTGGCAAGTGGAATGGTGGAGATAACTTAGAATTTGGACTTAAAGATGGAGCACTTGATTTGATTCTTAATAAATCATTAAATTTAGATTTAATCAAGGATTATGATTTTCTTTCAGAAATTAAAAACAAAATAGTTGGTAATGAGATTAAAGTTCCTAAAGACGAAAAATCTTATGGTGACTTTGTTGTTAATCTGTGACATAAGAGCTAATATAACTATGAGGAGTTTTTATATGAATAAATTCATAATGTTCATTTTTGTTGTGTTAGCTTTTTTAGGTTGTGATAAAAAATCATTGACTTCTAAATCTTTGGCAAAATCCATAATTTCTCTGATAGTTGATGGAACTTTCGATGACAAATCATTTGGTGAGGATGCTTGGAAAGGTGCTCAAATGTTAGAAGGAGATTTTGGAGTTGAGATTATTGACAAAGCTTCAACAAGTACTGCTTATGTGAGTGATTTAGAAGATCTTAAAGATAAAGGTTCCAGCATTATCTGGGGAGTTGGTTTTAGACTTCAAGAAGCTACTGAGCAGGCCGCTACCCTTAATAAAGGTATTAATTATGGAATTGTTGATGTTATTTATGAGAGTGATATAAATTTGCCTGATAATTTGCTTGGCCTCTCATTTAAAGTTGAAGAGGCTTCGTTTTTAGCTGGATATTTAGCTGCTAAGGCATCGAAGACAGGTAAGATTGGGTTTTTAGGTGGAATGGAAGGTGTAGTTATTAATGCATTCAGATATGGATATGAAGCTGGTGCTAAATATGCAAATAAAGATATTGAGTTGAATTCTCAGTATGTGGGATCATTTGTAGCTTTATCTTTAGCTAGGACTATTGCTTTGAAGATGTATAAAGATGGTACCGATGTCATATTTGTAGCAGCAGGCCTTGCAGGTCTTGGTGCTATTGAGGTTTCAAAGGAACTTGGGACTGGACATTATATCGTTGGGGTTGATCAAGATCAGTCATATCTTGCACCTGATAATGTTTTAACTTCAGTTGTTAAAAATGTTGGAAATTCTATTTATGAAATAACAAAGAATTATTTGGATACAAATGATTTTGATGGTGGAAAAGTATTAAAATTAGGACTTAAAGACGGTTCCGTAAGTATTGTTAAGCATGATTCCATCAAGGATGATATTAAAGTCGAGATTGAAACTATAGAAGATAAAATAGTTAGTGGCGATATTTCAGTTCCAAGTAATCTTGGCGAATATAATAAGTTTTTAGATATTTATAATCTATTGAATTGATTTCTTGCTTAAAGAGAGGCAATTTCATTAATGTTTATTTTTTTAAATTTACCTTTACTTTATGTGAGGTAAATTTTGGTATTTATAACTTATTGTTATTTTTGTTGATAGGTTTCTAAAAATTAAAAAATGTTTAAAGTTATTTTATAAGGAGAGGATAGGTTGTGTCAAAAAATTTATGTTTTATAATTTTATTTATTTTATTGTTTGTATCTTGTTTTTCTTCAAAAGAGTCTTCTTCTTTTGTTGATAGACAAATTATTATGGGAATCATGTTTCCAGGTAATTTCGATGATAAAGGATATTTTCAAAATGCTTTTGAGAGTGCCGTTAAAATAAAAAATGAATTTGAAATTAAGCTTATTCCAAAAGTTTTAACACCTTATCCTGTTGAAGGCAAAAGATTAATGACGGCTAGTGAAGTATTAGAAGAAGATGTTTACACATTGCAAAAGGATGGTGCCAATCTTATTTGGTTTATTAGTGCTCATTTTTCAGATTCTGCCTTAAGACTTGCTCATAAAAATGCAAATATTTCTTATGGAATTATAGATACTTTTGGTTATGATAATAATATCTTACTTCCTAAGAATTTTTTAGCTATTAATTTTAAAGCTGAGGAGGGCTCATTTTTAGCTGGTTATCTTGCTGCTAAGATGAGTAAGAGTAATAGGATTGGATTTATGACTGGTGTTAATATTAAATATGTTGAGAGATTTTTAGTCGGCTTTAGAGCAGGGGCTTTTTACGCGGAACCTAAAACAAGAATGATTGTAAAGAGAGTTTTAGATGAATTTAGCGAAGCTTCTGGTAAGTTTGTTGCCGAGCATATGTATATTGAGGATGGTGTCGATGTTATTTTTCCTGTAATGGGTCCTGCTGCACTTGGTGTGTTTTCTGCTGCAAAGGAACTTGGAGCTGGTCATTACGTCATTGGGGTTAATAAGGATCAGTCATCCCTTGCACCTAATCATGTTATTACTTCTATGCTTAAGGATGTTGGAAAGGCAATATATACTTGTTCATTGGATGCTGTAAAAAGACACAAATTTAATGGTGGTAGGATAATTGAAAAAGGAGTAAAAGAAGGCGTTATAGATATTGTCAAAGATCCTAATATTATTGGCAAGAATTTATTTGATGCCATTACAAAGATTCAGACTCAAATAGTTAATGGGACACTTATTATACCTTCTACTGAATATGAATTTGATTTATTTAAGGCAAGGTTATAAACTTTTTAATTAGATTGGTTTAAAGGGAGATATTATGTGAAGAATTTATTTTTAATTTTATGTATTTTGTGTTGTTCATGTTCTAATTCTAAAGTTAATGATAACCTTGCTAAGATTGCCGTTTTGGTTGATGGAGTCTTTGATGATAAGACTTTTAATAAGGGTGCTTGGGACGGTGCTAAGAAAGTAGAAAAAGAATTTGAATTGGAAATAGTTATGAAGGAATCTAATTCAAATTCTTATTTAGCCGATCTTGAATCATTAAAAAATAATGGCTCAAATTTTATCTGGTTAATTGGATATAAGCTTAGTGATTCTGCTATTATTGCTGCTTTAAAAAATCCAGAGATTAAATATGTAATTATTGATCCTGTTTATGATAGTGATTTGGTCATCCCTGAAAATTTGTTAGCCATAACTTTTAGAAATGAAGAAGGATCGTTTTTGGTAGGTTATATTGCAGCTAGGATATCTAAGACAGGTAAAATTGGATTTTTAGGTGGAGTTGATAATGTAATTGTTAATGCATTTAGGTATGGATATGAAGCTGGTGCTATGTATGCAAATAGGAATATCAATATTGATAATAATTATATTGGTAGTTTTGTTAATATTGATACTGGAAGAAACATGGCAAGTGAGATGTATGCAGATAAAGTAGACATTATTTATCATGTTGCGGGTTTAGCTGGACTTGGAGTTATTGAGGCTGCGAGCAACTTTGGAGATGAGTTTTATGTTATTGGAGTTGATCAGGATCAGTCACATCTTGCACCTGAGAATGTAATTACATCTTCAATTAAAGATATTGGACGAATTTTGAATATTATAATTTCTAATTACTTAAAAACTAATGCTTTTGAAGGGGGCCATATATTAAATTATGGATTAAGGGAGAGCTTTTTAGATTTTGTTAAAAATCCTAAGATGATTTCTTTCAAGCTTGAAAAGGAATTAGATGATATTTCTGAAAAGATAATTAACAAGAAGATTGTTGTCCCAAATAATGAGACTACTTATAATAAATTCCTGAAAGAATTTGTTAATTAGTTTTCATTTTAAGTAATTTTTGAGAAATATGTTTTCATTTTTAATATCAGTTAGGCTTGTGTGATTATCGTTTAGGTCTAAGTTTTTTTAATGATTGTAAGTTACATCAATCTGTTGTTGCAATATATAGTTTTAACTAATTTATTTTGCTTGGATATTGCTTAGCTTTAAAATTGTGTTTAATATTAAAATTTTTGGTTTTCAGTCTTATTTTGTCGTTATTATAATGTATAATAGATAGGAGTTGATTGATATTTGTTTTTCAGAGGTTCGAGCATTGAATAAGAGTGTGTTTCCCAAAATTTACTATTACGATCAGGATTTTATTGATATTTATAATAAGAGTCTTTCTTGGATTCGAGACAAAATTGTTTTTTCTCAAGCTTTGGAGAGGGGTAGAAAGGATAAAAATTATTATTCTGAAAACCCTGAGTTTATAGATCAACTTCAAACTTGTCTTTCAAGCTTTTTTCTTGTTTATAGTAATGGGGAATATTCCCCCACATCTACTATTGATAAATTTTATGAACTTCAAGAGACCTCTGGTGCAATTAGAGCTCGTTATGACCGCAATAATAATATTGTTCATATAGAAGGAAATGATGATGGTATTGGCTTGCCCATTTTTGCTTGGGTTGAATACAATTTATATCATAAAACAGGCAATAAGAAACGTATCTGTGATGTTTTACCAGTTCTTGATAAGTATTATAAGTGGATAGAGAAAAAGTTTTTAAAAGCAAATGGCCTTTATTCAATTGATATGAATAAGATTTTTTATAAAAATTCTCCCAGAAAGGATGCTTATTACCCGATAGATTTTAATTCATTTCAGGTACACAGTGCATATTGTATTGCAAAATTGGCAGACATATTAAACGATAAAAATTTATCCCTCGAGTATAAAAAAAGATTTTTTTCTCTTAAGGCTAAAATTAATTCATTGATGTGGGATGAAAAAGATGGTTTTTATTATGATCTTGATATTAACGAAAATATTGTTAGGTGCAAGACAATAGTAGGATTTTTACCACTGCTCTCCGAAATTCCAAGTGAAGATAGAATAGAGAGAATGATTTTTTATTTAAAAAGTCATGAACACTTTGGAACCCCAAATCCTTTCCCTACTCTTTCAGCTAATGAGCCTAGCTTTAATTTAGATGGAAATGGATATTATGGTTCTGTGTATACTTATATGAATTTTTTTGTTATTAAGGGACTTGAATATTGTAGACGTGCAAATATTGCAAGAGAATTTACCATAAGACATCTCTATTATATATTAGATACTCTCTTGCCTGATGGCAAAGTTAAGGGACATGTTTGGGAGGCGTATAAGCCAATGAAAGAGGGACCTGCATATTTAGATGTTGAGAGAAAGATTCTTCCAGAAAAAGATGTTATTTGTTATCTTGCACTTTTTAGTATTAGCCTGATGATAGAAAATATTATTGGACTTACAATTAGTCTTCCCGATAAAACAGTTTATTGGAATATTCCTGCTCTTGAAGTTATGGGAATAGAGAGCCTGTCACTTAAAAAAAATCAAACCACAATTATATGTAATAAGGGCAAGAGGGGCTGGGAGATCAAGATGGAGTCTGAAAAACTTTATTACTTTACAATAAATATATTGAATAAAAAAGAAAAGACTCTGCCTATACCTTCAGGTAGATGTTCAATGCTTTTAGATAAGCTTTAATTAATAATTTGGCTATAAACATTTATTCAAAATTAAAATCTTGGAGATATTGATATGATAGATGTTGTATTTTTAAGAACCTTGCTTGAAGAGAAGAAATATTCTGACATAAAGGAAGAGCTTTTAAAATATGATGCTTTTGATATTAGTGAAGCTTTAAAAAAGCTTAATGGTTCTGATTTGATTTTACTTTATAGATTCCTCCCCAAAAAAGTTGCTGTTGAAGCTTTTTCTAATTTTGATCAAGGCACAAAAAATAAATTGGCTAATTCTTTTACAAACAGAGAAATAAGAGAGATGATAGATGAATTAAATCTTGATGATGTTATTGATCTCTTAGAAGAAGTTCCAGCAAATGTTGTGCAAAGATTTTTAGCAAGTTCTACTGAGGAGAATAGGGAAATTATTAATAAATTCCTGTCTTACAGTGATGACTCTGCTGGTTCAATTGTGACGATAGAATATATTGAGCTTAAAGATTATTTTTGTGTTGGAGAAGCTCTTGATTATATTAGAAAAGTTGCAAAAACTAAGGAAGACATTTATACTTATTATATTACAGATGAAGAAAAACGGTTAAAAGGTGTCATCAAAATTGAAGATTTGATGTTATCTGGTGATAATGTTATTATTTCTGCAATAATGAGGAGTAGCGGATTTTATATTGTGAAAGTTGGTGATGGAAAGGAAGATGTTGCTCTTCTTTTTCAGAATCATGATATCTCAAGTGTTCCTGTTGTTGATAATGAAGGGCGAATGATAGGAGTTATTATTATTGATGATATTCTTGAAGTTATTCAGAATTTAAATACTGAAGATTTCCAGATAATGGCAGCAGTTACTCCTTTAGGTAAGTCTTATCTTGATACTTCTATTTTTGATATGACAAAAAATAGAATAATCTGGCTTTTGATTCTTATGATATCTTCTACCTTAACCGCCACTATAATCACTAATTATCAGCATTTGGTTTTATCTTTAGTTATTTTAACTAGCTTTATTCCACTTTTAATGGATACTTCGGGTAATGCTGGTTCTCAGGCATCTGCATTGATTATTCGTGAACTTGCTCTTGGAACTCTTAAGGTGAAGGATTTTTTCAAGGTGCTACTTAAGGAAGTATGTGTTAGTATTCTAGTTGGTTCAATTCTTGCTAGTATTAATTTTTTAAGAATTGTGTTTTTTGTAATTCCTGAGCATAATGAGAAATTCAAAATAGCTTTTGTTGTTTCTGCATGTTTAATGATAGGGTTGATGGTAGCAAAAATATTGGGAGGTCTTTTACCCATTTTAGCCAAGTTTATAAGAATAGATCCAGCTTTAATGGCTGGACCTTTAATTACTACTATTGCTGATGTTGTTACTTTAATTGCTTATTTTAATATAGCAAGATTAGTATTAACTAATTATTTTTAAGTATGATCTATTTTTAATAAAATTAAAGGTGAGATTAAAACAGAATTAAATTGGAGACAATTTTGAGTGGTTGTATTTTTTGTAAGATAGTAAACAATGAAACGTCCTGTTATAAGGTCTATGAGGATGAGTTAGTGCTTGCTTTTCTCGATGTTAATCCTTTAAATGTTGGACATACTCTTGTTATTCCAAAACAGCATAGTAATGATGCTTTGGGTATGAGCGACGAACTTAATGGACAAATATTGAAGGTTTGTAAGAAAGTAGCTCTCTCTTTGAAAAAGTTAGGTTCAAATATTTGTAATGGAATTAATATTTATAATGCAATTGGCTCTGATGCGGGACAAGTTATTTTACATACTCATTTTCATGTGGTCCCAAGATTTAAGGGCGATAATTTTGGTTTTGCAAGAGGCAGTAATATTAAATTTTCAGGAGATGAGTTTTTAGACTTATCTAAACACATAAGCCAGAATATTTGAGATTTTTTCTTAAAATGAATTTTCTAAAAATTTGCTATATAATCTAATTATTATGTATTTTAAATTTTATGACATGTTGTAGAGTATCTTACTTAAGTTTTTCAAAGATATAATATTTTTGAATTTTAAATAAATTTTTACTTTAAGGATATGTTAAGTTTTTTTCTTTTATGTTAGCTAGTATTTCTAAATATCGATTAGACTCATATTTTGCCATGTTTAGATTATGATCTTGGTAATTTCCACATTCCTTTTCAGTTGCGCCTATAATATTTCCTTGAAAATTTGCAATTTTATGAAAAAGCCAAGATATTAAATCAATTAGATTCTTGCTCTCATAATTACCCAAAAGGATTAGATAAAATCCAGTCCTGCAACCCATTGGTCCAAAGTATAACACTTTATCGCCCCAGACTTTATTGTTTCTAAGCAATGTTGCTCCTATGTGTTCGATTGTATGCATTTCTGCATTGTTAATTACAGGTTCTCTATTAGGAGCTTTCATCCTAATATCTACAGTAGTGAATGTTAAATTATCAAATATATCTTTTCTTGAAACATATATTCCAGGTTTTAGTTTTGTGTGATCAATTGTAAAGCTTGGTATTTTATTCATATTTTGAACTCCTTTTTTATTGTGTCTACGAAATCTAATTTTTCCCATTCTAGTTCATTTTTTCCAAAATGTCCGTATGTGCATGTTTTAGAGTAAATGGGCTCTCTTAATTTTAATTTTTTAATTATGCCGTTGGGAGTTAAGTCAAAGTTATTGATGATGAAATTTAATATTTTTTTTTCATATTTGTTATCATTGATACCTGTAGTTATTTTAATGGATATTGGATTGGAAATTCCAATAGCATAAGCAAGTTGCATTTCAAATTCTTTAGAAATTCCTGCTGCCACCATATTCTTAGCAATGTATCTTGCCATATAAGCTGCTGATCTGTCAACTTTAGTAGCATCTTTGCCGCTATAAGCACCACCACCATGTCTTGCAAATCCACCATAACTGTCAGCGATAATCTTTCTTCCTGTAAGTCCCGTATCTCCAGTAGGACCACCGATGACGAAGTTGCCTGATGGGTTAATATAATATTTGATGTTTTCATCAAGCATTGATTTACTCTGAAGGATAGGTTTGATAATTTTTTCAATGATTGTTTGTCTTAGGAAATCTTGGGGAATACCGGGATCATGTTGATGAGATACAACAATGTTATTGACTCTGATAGGATTTTTATTAGAATCATATTCAATGGTAACTTGGGATTTTGCATCGGGGCGTAGCCATTTAATTTGACCTGATTTTCTAAATTCGCTAGCTTTTTGCAGGATTAAGTTGGATAATTCGTATGCTATGGGCAAAAAATTTTCAGTTTCATTGCATGCATAACCAAAGATTATTCCTTGATCACCTGCTCCTATATCGTTTGTATCTTTTTTCTCAACCGCATTTGTAATATCAATTGACTGAGAGCCAATGGCATCAATTATTGTAGCAGATTTGTAGTCAAGTCCATATTCTATATTTGTGTATCCAATATTTTTTATTGTTTGTTTTGCAATTTCTTTTATATTTATTTCTTTTTTTGCTTTGCTGCTTATCTCTCCTGCTATGATTATTAAATTTTGTGAAACTAAGGTTTCGCATGCGACTTTCGCCATTTTATCTCTTTTGAGGATTTCATCAAGTATGGCGTCAGAAATTTGATCCGCAATTTTATCGGGATGTCCTTCAGATACGGCTTCAGATGTTGATGTTAAATTATTATTGAGCATATTGTCACCTTATTTAAGTTATAAGAGTTTAATTAATTCCTTTACTATCTTAGCTGAATTCATTGATGCATCTTGTAGGAACTTATTGAAGTCTATGTGATTATCTTTGATGTTTGGTAAATCAGATACAGAGCGAATAATAATAAAAGGTATTTTGAATGTGTGTGCTACTTGGGCAATTGCAGCGCTTTCCATTTCTACAGCTAAAGCATCTGCAAAGTTATTTTTAATTTCTTTTAATTGTTTTTTATCTCCAATAAATTGATCACCTGTAAGTATTAGACCAATATGAACACTAATATTTTTAAGTTTGTTTTCAATAATATTAACAAATTTGTTTAATAAATTTTCATCTGCTTTAAATTTTTGTGGAAGGCCTGGTACTTGTCCTATTTTATGTCCAAATTTAGTTAAATTAAAGTCATGAAATGCAGTCTCTGATGATACTATGATGTCTGTTATTTTAAGATCTGCAGATTCTTTAAGCCCACCAGCAGTTCCTGAGTTGATTATGCGAGTGATTTTATATTTTGATATGATGTAGCTATTCCACATTGCGGCATTTACTTTTCCAATGCCAGTAGTTAAAGAGATTACCTTGTGACCCGCAATTTCTCCCTTATAAATTTTCTTCTCACCTGAATAATCGTCTAATATAATTTCTTCTTTGTTCTCGATAATTTTATTTATTTCTAATGATTCTTCATCCATTGCAGATGTTATTAAAATCATACTTTACTCCTTTTATATTTCCTTTAATCCATATTTTTTTGAAATAAATTCTATTTCATCTTGTCTTAGTATTTTTTTTATTCCGGTTTCTGTTTTGGGTATGGACTTGACATAATTTTTATTTTCACTAGGAGGTACGATTTTGTCATCTCTTATTATGTATTTTATATATGGGACATTAATATTATCTTCGTTAATTTTTGTTATTTTGGCAATTGAGTTGTCATTGAGTTCAACAATAAAACCCAGAGGACATTGAGAGAGAACCTTAATTATTAGTTTTAAAACTCTTTTATCAAATTTCTTATCAGCATCTTGTATTAGTTCAATAAGAGATGCACCAGAGTTTGAAGCCCCTTTATATGTTCTATCTAGAAGGATTGCGCTGTATGCGCTAGCAGCACCTATTATATTAGACTCGATATTTATATTTTCACTTTTAAGTTTATTAGGATAGCCTGAACCATCTAAGTTTTCTTTATGATTTAATATTGCTGAGCAGATGGATTGTGAAAAATTAGTGGTTGAGAGTATTTTATAACCAAGTACGGGATATTTTTTTATTACTTCAAATTCTTCATTACTTAATTTTTCTTTTTTTTCACTTATTTGCAAGGGGATAAATAGGAAACCTATTTTGTGCAGAATAGCTATTGTGCAGAGTTCAACCATTTTGTGATTATTTAGATTCATCTCATTTCCAAGGGCTACGGTTAGTATTGCGGTATTTATTGAGTGAACAATATGATAATCGGATAGGAGTTTAGGTACTTTCATATATTTGATGAATGTTTGTTGATTCCTTTTATAAAATTCCATTACCTTTTTGACGGCTGGAAGGACGTCTTGATAGTAAATTTTTTTATTTTTCTTGCAATTTTCATATATTTCTTCTAAATTGCTTATTAGTATGTGATAGTTGGCAATCGATTTTTCATCATATTCTACATTAATAAGCTTTTTTGTTTCTCGTATTAATGTCTCATTAAAGAACATCCTTTGTATTTTGAGTTCACCCTTTAAGTTCCATTTTTCAATAAGTTCAGTATTTATAGGTTGTAAGAGCGAGTTTTGAGGCCATACTAGGAAATTTTTGTCTATTATGTACGAAAAATCTTTTATATCTTTTGCTAGGTTATCAAAATTTTGCATTTTTCCCCTCAAGCTGCAAACTTAATAATAGGCATTTATCGCATATTATTTATTAATTGTCTATCTATTTAGTATAATACTACATGTATACATTAATTTTAACATTGAACTTTATTATAAGAGATCTTTAATGGTTGACAGAATACTTTTTGTTTTTGATATCATATTTTTTATTGCTTTTTTGTATTTTGTTTATTTATTAGAAATTTTCAAATTTTCAAATTTTTTAGACTTTATTTTCTTACATTGTTTTTTTATTTTAACTTTTATTGTATTTATATTTATTTTTAATATTGTTTATTCTAAATTTTTATATTCAAGATTATATTTTATGTTGAATGGCATAGAGCATACTTATACTTTTTTAAAGCTTAAGATACTTCGAAAAACACTTAAGAGTGTATTTGATATTTCTCTTCTTTTAAAAATAATTTTAATTAAACAAGATAAAAATAGTCTTGACGAGATTTATTTTTATTTAAAAGATACTAAAATGAGTAATAAGACAATCATGGAACTTTATTCTATATGTATTAGTTTTAGGGAGGAAGAGAAAGCTTCTGGTTTAATTGCTAATCATGCATATAGTAAAAATAAATGGTTAAGGTATTGTGTGGCACTTAATGCTATTGCCGATGAAGATTATGAAAAGTTGAGTAGTGAAATAAACTTTTTAAAAAGGTATTTTTTAAGAGGAGAGCCTATTTTTACAGTTTATTTTTATTATGTCTTAAAGAGATCAAATTTAGAGTACCAATTGGTTGAAAAAAATAGACTTGAGATTCGAGATAAATATTTTAAATATAAAGATCAACTGAATGTTAGAAATACAAGATTGCTTAATTCAAATTTATTTTTTGTAGTGTTTTACTACATTTATGATATTTCAAAAAAGGATATCTTTTACTAAAAGAGGTTATGTTGTGAATATAAGAGTTAGATATGCACCTTCTCCAACTGGTTTGCAGCACATTGGGGGCATTAGAACAGTTTTATTCAATTATTTTTTTGCTAAATCTTGTGGAGGGAAATTTTTGCTTAGAATAGAGGATACGGATCAAACTAGGTATTGTAAAGAAGCGGAAGAGGATCTGTATCAAAGTTTAGAGTGGCTTGGCATTGATTTTGATGAGGGTCCTACTTGTGGTGGTCCTTATGCACCTTATGTTCAGTCAAAGAGAATAGAAATATATCAAAAATATGCTAAACAATTGGTTGAATTGGGAAATGCTTATTATTGTTATTGCACGCCTGAGAGACTGGAGAGAATCAGAAAAATTCAAACTGTTAACAGGATGGCACCAGGTTATGATAGACATTGTAGGAATTTAAGTGAGAATGAGATGAGAAATGCTTTGAGTTTAGGAATCACTCCTGTTATTAGATTTAAGATTCCTCTTGATGGTGAGACTTGTTTTAATGATATTTTACTTGACAAAATTACGTGGGCAAATAAGGATATTAGTCCTGATCCTGTTCTTCTTAAATCTGATGGGCTTCCAACTTATCATCTTGCAAATGTTGTTGATGATCACTTGATGGAAGTTTCTCATGTATTAAGAGCTCAGGAATGGATTTCCTCAGGTCCTTTACATGTACTTCTTTATAGTTCTTTTGGATGGAATCCCCCAATTTATTGTCATCTACCAATGGTTATGGGAAGTGATGGGCAGAAATTAAGTAAGAGACATGGTTCTACAGCTTTAAAACAATTTATTGATGATGGGTATCTTCCTGAAGCCATTATTAATTACATTACTTTGCTTGGTTGGTCTTATGATGATAAGAGTGAATTTTTTACAAAAGATGAACTTCGAAGATTATTTTCTATTGAGAGAGTCAATAAATCTCCTGCTGTTTTTGACTATAATAAATTAGATTTTTTTAATAGCCATTATATTAGGGAGAAAGGAAATAATGAGTTAGCCAAGCTTATAATTCCATTCTTGCAAAAAGCAGGTTACATTAAAAAAGAGATTAATTCTTTTGATGAGCAAAAATTAATTCTTTTAGTTTCTCTAATAAAGCCAAGAATTAGGAAACTTAGTGATTCTGTTACGATGCTTAAGTTTTTTTATGAAGATATTGAAACGTGGAATTTAGATGAGTTTTTAGGTAAGAAAAAGACAGCGGGTGATATTTGTTTATTCTTAGAAAAGGTTAAGCCATTATTAGAAGGATTTGAGACAAGAATATTGTCTGAAAACGAAAAAATTTTTTATGATTTTGCTAAGGAAAATAATCTAAAAATAGGAGAAGTGCTTCTTCCAATTAGAATAGCGGTTCTTGGCAGTAAAGTATCACCGCCTCTTTTTGATTCTTTGCAATTACTTGGTAAAACCAAAGTTTTTAATAGAATAAATCAAGCACAGCAATTTTTGAGAAAACATGAATGTAAGTAAGTGTTTGGAATAAATTTTTAGGATGTTTAATATGATTAAAATAGAAGATATTATTTCGCTTGCTAAAAGAAAAGGGTTTGTATTTCAATCCTCAGAAATTTATGGGGGACTCTCAGGTGTATGGGATTATGGACCTTTGGGTATTGAGCTTAAGAAAAACATACAAAAAGAATGGTGGAATACCATGGTTTACCTACATGAAAATGTGGTAGGATTGGATAGTTCAATTTTAATGAGACCTGAGGTTTGGGAAGCGTCAGGACATGTTGATAGTTTTTTAGATTTATTAGTGGATTGTAAAAATTGTAAGAATAGATTTAGAATAAATTCTATTGATTTGTCTAATGGTTGTTCTAGTTGTAATTCTATGGGTATGTTTACAACTCCACGAAGTTTTAATTTAATGTTTAAGACTAATATTGGAGCTGTTGAGGATAGTTCTAATGAAATTTATTTAAGGCCAGAGACTGCTCAGGGTATTTTTGTTAACTTTCGCAATGTGTTAGATTCTACAAGACTTAAAGTTCCTTTTGGTATAGCTCAGGTTGGTAAGGCTTTTAGAAATGAGATAGTAGCTAAGAATTTTATATTTAGGACTTGTGAATTTGAACAGATGGAAATGCAATTTTTTGTACATCCTAATCAGATGGATGATTGGTATTATTATTGGCAGCAAAAGAGAATGAATTTTTTTATTGAAACTCTTGGAATAAAATCTGATAATCTTAGGTTTAAAGAACATAAAGGGGATGAACTTGCTCATTATGCTAAAGCTGCAGTTGATATTGAGTATAAATTTCCATTTGGTTTTCAAGAAATTGAAGGAATTCATAATAGAGGTAATTACGATTTGTCTCAGCATGCAAAGTTTTGTGGTAAGCCTAAAATGTTTGAATATCATGATTTAACAAGCGGTGATAAATATATTCCTTATGTTATTGAGACGTCTCTTGGACTTACAAGGAGTGTTTTAATGACTCTTTGTGATGCTTATGCTCATGAGGAGCTTGAGGGAGAAGGTAAACGAATAGTTCTGCGTTTGCATCCTAAACTTGCTCCTTATAAGGTAGCAATACTTCCTCTTGTGAAAAAAGATGGACTTCCTGAACTTGCCAGAAAAGTATTTATGCAGTTTAGTGATGATTTTTACATGTTTTATGATGACAATGGTACAATAGGCAAACGTTACAGGCGTCAAGATGAGATTGGTACGCCTTATTGTGTAACAGTAGATTATGATACTATTGAAAATAGAACCGTTACTTTGAGGGATAGAGATAGTATGGCTCAAGTAAGGATTCCTATTGATGATTTATATTCATATATTAGAACTGAAATTCTAAATTATAAGGGAGTTGCAAATAGATGAATCTTGCCTTAGGGATTTTGGAAAAAAGAGGATTTTTGAAACAGTGTACGAATTTGGAAGCCTTAAGCACATTAATGGATGAGGAGAGAGTAGTTTTTTATGTTGGTGTTGATGCTGCTTTTAATTCTTTGCATATTGGACATTTGATTCCTTTTATGGCAATGGCACATCTTCAAAGGCAAGGTCATATTCCAATTGCTTTGGTTGGTGGTGGAACTACAAAAATAGGAGATCCTTCAGGTAAGGATTCAATGAGAAAAATTTTATCAAAAGAGGATATAGAAAAAAATGTTAAGGCAATAAGAGCACAATTGCTTAAAATAATAGATTTCAGTAGCGGATGTATCCTAGATAATTCAGAATGGCTTGATAATATTAATTATATTGAGTTTTTAAGAGATATTGGGGTTTGCTTTTCTGTTAATCGTATGTTGGGTTTTGAAACTTATAAGAGAAGAATTAAGGATGGTCTTTCATTTATTGAATTTAATTATCAACTTTTGCAATCATATGATTTTTATATGTTAAATAAAAATAAGAACTGTAAACTTCAAATTGGGGGTGATGATCAATGGGGAAATATTGTCTCAGGTGTTGATTTGGTTAAGAAAAAGTTGGGAACAGAAGTTTTTGGACTTACATTGCCGCTTATTACAAGAAGTGATGGTAAAAAGATGGGCAAATCAGAAAAGGGAGCAGTCTATCTCGATGCAGAGTTTTACAGTGTTTATGATTTTTATCAATATTTTAGGAATGTTCCAGACTTGGATGTTAAGAATTTTTTGTATTTATTTACTTTTTTGGGGGATGATGAAATCGAGCATATGTCAAGTGTTAAAGGGCATTTGTTAAATAAGGCAAAAGAAACCTTGGCGTTTGAAATAACAAAAATTGTTCATGGAGAAGATGCAGCTTTAAAGGCATCCTCAGCAGCTCAAGCAGCATTTAAAGGAGGTGAAGGGAATAGAGCGGATATTCCTTTCTTTAAATTGGCATTAGATAGTTTAGAAGGGCGCATTTTATTAATTGACCTAATGGTTCTAGCTAAAGTTGTATCTAGTAAGTCAGAGGCTAGGCGGCTTATTAATTCTGGTGGAGTTTATATAGATAAAGTAAGAATAGGGGAGCAAGATTATTGTCTTAGTAAGTATAATTTTACCAATGGTGAAATTGAACTTAAAATTGGCAAAAAAAGGATTTTAAGGGTTATTTTGTAGTTGGTGTTTCATGTATAACAGAAGAACTTTAAATAATTTGTTTTTTAAATCATTTCTGTTTTTTATGAAACGTAAGCATCTTGTTTTTACTGAAGAGCATATTTTTTACAGTTTAATTAGCGATGAAAAGATTAAAGAGTTGCTTAGTTTATGTACACTTGATTTTTATAGTTTTAATAAAATTTTGGAAAAATTCTTTGAACAGCTTCCTTTAAGAGATTCTGATATTTCAGATTATCTTTTTAAGATGAATGATTTATATCAAGAAATAGTCAATACAATTTTTTATTATAAGAAACCTTATAAGTTGCAAGAGAAAGATTTGTTATGGGTATTAATTAGTAAAAGAAAAAATATAATTTTAGATGCTTTATTAAAATCAGGTTTTAGTTTGACTATCTTTGACAAGATAATTGAAGTTTATGATTACTTAGGTTCAGATTTAGATTTAAACTCTAGTGAAAATGAAAAATTTATTGCAAATGATCTTTTTGGTAAAGAGATGGATAAGGATGGGGTTTTGAGTATTTTTGAAGAAGATTATTTAAAGTTAGAGCAAAGTGATGATTTATCTGATAATGACAATTTAGTTGAAGATTTTTTAGTTAATGTTATTGATAGTTTAGAGCCAAGCTTAGATAAAAACCCTTTGGTTGGTCGAGAAGAAGAGTTATGCGAATTGATTCAAATAATGCTTCGTAAATATAAGAGTAATCCAATTGTATTTGGAGATCCTGGAGTTGGGAAGACAATATTATTGCAAGGACTTGCTTATATGATAAAAGTGGACCAAGTACCTCAGGAATTGGTAGGTTATGAGGTTTATTCTCTTGATATTGGGAGACTTATATCTGGAACGCGGTATAGAGGAGATCTTGAAGATAGAGTAAATAAACTCTTAGATTTCTTATATTTAAAAAAAAAAGTAATTCTTTTTATCGACGAAATTCATATGATAGTTGGAGCTGGGGCTACGTCTTTTAGTAACATAGATGTTTCAAATTTGTTAAAGCCTATATTAACTTTAGGTAAAGTAAAATTAATTGGTGCTACTACCAAATATGAATACCAAAAATTCTTTTTGAAAGATAAAGCTTTAATGAGAAGATTTCATAGCATAGAACTTAAAGAACCAAGTTTTGAGGATACTTATCTTATTTTAAAAGGGGCTAAGGAACAATATGAAAAACATCATAATGTGGAGTACACAGATGAGGCCATATGGGCTTCAATTAATATGTCTAAGTATATTAAAGACAGATTCCTTCCCGATAAAGCTTTTGACCTATTAGATGGTCTTGGAGCTAAATTTAAACTTGAGGGTAATAAGAAAGTCATAACGGGCGATGATGTAAAAATTTTTGTTAAATCCATTATTGGAACTAATGTTTTTAATTTTGATGATTATGATCAAAATTTGCTCGTTAATCTGGAACGTAAAATAAGAGAGAGCATAATAATTGATGAGAATATTTTATCTGATTTGATATTAAACATTAAACTTTTAAGGATTAAATTTTTCTTAAAAAATAATACTCTTGGTATCTTCATTTTTATGGGTTCTTCTGATGTAGATAAGAATAGGCTTGCATGTATTTTGTCAGAAGAACTTAAGATACCTAAATTGACTTTGGGAATGAGTGAATACGGTGATTTTGATGGCATTAATAGATTAATAGGACCTATATATGGATCTGAATCTTATGATGAACCTACTAAGTTTTTTAAATTTTTAAGTGAATCTTCAAGTTCAATTATTGTCCTGTCCAATTTTGATAAATCTTCCAAGAGGGTTACAGATTTTTTTTTTGAAGGATTTAATACAGGTAGGCTTTTTGATAGTCTTGGTAGAAGTGTAAGCTTATCAGATAGTCTAATAATACTAGATATTGAGATAAAACATAGGGAATTTGATGGTATTGGATTTAAAACCGAAACAATCGATGGTAGAAGTTTGCTAGAGAAACGTTTTTCTACTCAATTTTTGGACCTTGTGGATCATATTTTTTTCTTTAAGCCTGTGGGTGAGGACGATTTTGAAAAAATTATTATTGAAGAGATGAATAATTTTGTTAAGATACTAAAGAATGAAAAAGTCGATGTTTTCTTTGAAGAAAATATTGTCAATTATTTTCAAAATAAGACTTATAGAAGTGGACTTGGCATTAAGAGTGTGCGTAAAATTGTGCTCAAGGAGATTGGGGGTTTATTAGTCAATGACATGATTTCAAAAAAATTCAAAGAGAATGATAAGATTAGAGTTTACCTGGACGAGACAATAAAATATGAGTTGTTGTAAACTCATGATTATAAGGAGGTATATATGAAAATATCTATAGTGGGAGCAGGGGCTTGGGGAACTGCTATTGCTAAGGTTTTGGCAGATAAGTTTAAAGATAATGTTTTTATATGGTCTTTTGAAGAAGATGTTAGAGATGGCATTAATAATGATTATGAAAATGTCAAGTATTTAAAGGATATTAAATTACCAAATAATTTGATTGCAAGTTCTGATTTGCAAGATGTTGTAGATCAAGCCGATTATGTTTTTGTTGTGACACCTTCTCTTTATACTTTAAATGTTTTGCATAAATTGAAAAGTATGTGCACTACTAAAAAGTTTAAGTTGGCAATCCTTACAAAAGGTTTTATAACAATTGATGGGAGGCCTTGTACGATTGTAGATGTTGCAGAGAGTGTTTTAAGTGACTATAAAGATGAAATTACCTATATTGCAGGGCCAAGTCATGCTGAAGAAGTTGGACTTGGAATTATTACAGGACTTGTTGCTGCCAGTAAGAATAGAGTCAATGCTTTTGAATTTATTAATTTATTTAGTAATACTTCTATTTCTATGTTTTATAGTGATGATATTCTTGGGGTTCAAATAGCATCGGCTTTGAAAAATATATTTGCAATTGCATTTGGAATTTTGGATGAGTATAAAATTGAAAATCCAAATTTGATAGGCAATAATACGGAGTCTTTTTTATTCTCAGTTTCTTTAAATGACATGAAAGATATTGCGTTTAAGCTTGGTTCTTGCGATGCGGAAACATTTTTATTTTTAGCTGGTTCTGGGGATTTAGATGTTACTTGTAGAAGTATTTTTGGAAGGAATAGACGATTTGGTCGTGAAATTGTTAGTAAAAATATCTTAGAAGGTTTGGCTGGTATAGATGATTTGATAAATAATATTCATAAAATTGGTTATTTGCCAGAGGGAGTAATTGCTGCTAATGAAGTTGCTTTGCTTTTTAAATTTTTAGGTAGTGATTCAAATTGTCATAATTTAGCGAGCATAGTGTATAAAATTTTAAATAAAGAATTAAGACCTGAAGCTGTCATTGATTATATAAGAAATTTTGAAGTTTAGGACCCAAACGGGTCCTATTGTGTTTTTTTGTTCATCATATACAAGATATTGCTATAAACGTCATCAATTATTTCAAAGTTCATTACAATTTCTGTGAATTCATTTGACTTAATTGCTCCTATAATATTTTGATCTTCTGTTAAGTTTTCTCTCTTAACTAGAGAATTGCTGTCAACTAATATTTTTATTCTAGTTAGATCTTTGTCTACTTGTTTGATATTTGAAATGCCCCCAAAACATTCTAAAATATGTTCTGATGTTTTTATTGTTTCTTTATTCATTTTTGTCATCCCTTAAAGAATGCTTTATAAGCCGTGTAAGAAGTATATACGTCAAATTTCGAGGTTATTTCAAACGGTGAGTGCATACTAATGACACCAGGTCCTATGTCTATTGTTCTTATGCCATAATGTGCTAAGAATTTTGCAACAGTTCCTCCACCACCTTCGTCTACTTTTCCAAGTGTGGCTACTTGCCAAGCTATTTTATTTTTATTTAGCAAATTCCTAACATAAGAGATAAGTTCAGCATCAGCATCACTAGCCATGATTTTACCCCCGTGACCTGTATATTTCATGATAGATATTCCATATCCCAATTTGGGTGCGTTTTGTTCATCATGCACCGATTTGAATAAGGGATTTATTGCACTGCAAACATCAGCAGATATACTTTTTGAGTTCCATAATACTTTTTGAACAAGGAGGTTATTATATTTGTTCTGTTCAAGTTTGAATATTATGTCTGATACAAAGTATTCAAGATATCTTGAGTTTAGCCCGGTTGATCCAGTAGATCCAATCTCTTCCTTGTCAACTAGAAAACATACAGCGGTTTTGCTTGGTATTTCTTCTAAATTTAGGATAGCTTCTAGTGAAGTATAAACACACACCCTGTCATCTTGACCATAAGCACCAATTAGTGCTCTATCAAATCCTATGTCTTTTGCTTCTCCTGCTGGTACTATTTCTATTTCTGCTGACGCGAAATCATCTTCTTCTATTTTGTATTTTTCTTTTATTAACTTTAGAGTGGCATATTTTACTTTTTCTTTTTCTTTAGTCTCAATAGGTAGACTTCCAATTATGATTTTTAAATTTTCACCTTCAATAATGTCATCAGCTTTTTTGTCTCTTTGTACTTTTCTGTCAAGATGTGGCAGGATGTCGGGAATTACAAATACGGGATCATTCTTATCATCACCGATGTTAATTTCTATTTTTTCTCCGTTTTGCAAAAATATTATGCCTCGTATTGATAGAGGAATGGATAACCATTGATATTTTTTGATACCACCATAATAATTTGTTTTCATCATTGTTAATTCGTTCTCTTCAGTAATTGGTGATGGTTTGGCATCAAGTCTTGGTGAATCTGTGTGTGATACAATGAAATTCATTCCATTTTCAATAGGTTCTTTTCCGATAAATACAAGAGCAATGTTTTTATTGCGACATGTGTAAAAGATTTTATCCCCAGCTTTGAGTTCTTGTTTTTCACAGGCATTAATAAAACCTTTTTCCTTTGCTCTTTGTATAGTATAGTTGGTGGCTTCTCTTTCAGTTTTAACTGTGCTTAAAAATTTTTTGTATTTTTGAGTAAATTCTAAAATGTTATTTCTATCTTCTTCGTTTAAAGAAGTCCAAGGATTTTGTTTTGTCATTGAAATTTTCTCCTCCTGATTACTTATTATAACATTCTATTCTTTTTTTAATGCAGTTTAATAATATATAGAAAATAGGGTTCAGTTGCTTTTTGAATTTGGGCTTTCTAATTGTCTTTAAGATTAAATGAATTTAAGTGTTGTTATATATAGTATTAAGAAAATATTTTGTATATTTTTAAATTGGCTCTGGTTTATGCCACAGAAATCCTTGTCCATAATCTATTCCTATTTCGTTTATCTTTTTAAGTATTTCTTCATTAGATACAAATTCAGCTATAATTTTTATTTTTTTTGTGTCAGCAATGTCTTTTATTGATTTTATTATTACGAGATCTGTTTGACTAGAATTTATTACTTGAATGAAAGAACCATCTATTTTGATGATATCTATTGGCAAGATTTTAATGTATGAAAGTGACGTATATCCGCTGCCAAAATCGTCAAGTGCAAGTTTAATTCCAAAGGTTTTAAGTTCGTTGAAGTATGTGTTGATTAATTCAAAATTTTCTAAAATTCCAGTTTCTGTTATTTCTAAGCATACGTTTTGAAGTGGAACATGGCTTTTAAGAAGTGTTTCTTTGAGGAATATTCTGAAATTTTTGGACTTGAGTGAGTATGGTGAAATATTTATTGAAAAGATATGAATACCATTTTTTGCTACAAAATTTGTATATTCTCTTAATGCTTTAGTAACTACCAGTTTATCCACTTCAACAGTTAAATTATACTTATCTATTAAGCTAAATACATTGCTATTTGGGATAGGAGTTCCTGTATAGTCAAAAAGTCTTGTTAATATTTCAATTTTGGGTTTTAGATCTTTTTTAAGAGGAGTAATTTTTTGATAATAGAGACTAAAAAAGTCATTCTTTATTGCTTTTACTATATATTCAAATATTTTATTTTGTTTTTTGATAAGTATTGTTTCTGGTAATTCATCTTTGTATAAAATAGGCGTGGAATCTTTATATTCATCGGATATTTTTGTTGCTATTTTTAATTTTGAAATCTTTGTCTCTATATCTTCTTTTAGGTTTACTTCTATTATTCCTATGTTGAATTTAAATATTATGAGGCCTTCTTTTTTAAGTTCTCTTGAAATGGTTTTTTTGATTTCTTCTGCAATTGAAATTAGTCTTTGTTCTCCTCCGCTTGTAGATATAATGACTATTAAATTATTGTCTTTTAATCTAAATATGTATTCTGAATAAAATGACATTATTCTCGAAGTAATTTTCTTAAGTATCTTTAAGTCGGAGTTATCTCTCTTGTCTTTATATTCACATTCTGTATTTATGTGTAAATCCAGATCAAATAAATATATTTTTTTATAAGAAGATTCAATTTGATTTATCAATAGCTTTTCAAGTTCTTTAATGTTATACAGATCTGTTTGTTGATCAATGATTGTGAGATCTTGAATACTGTGTTTAGATTTTAACTCTGATATGTCTTTGATTGTAATTAATTTATCAATATTGTTTTGAGCAATTGTACTGATAAATAAGTCTACTATTAATTTTTTGTTATTCTTAATCTTTAAAAGGCAGTTGGTTATTAGTATGTTTTTGAATTCGGGAATATCATTTATATTGTAACTTAAATCTATTTTTGTATCTTTTTCTAAATCTATGATATTGATGTCACTTATTTTATTTGTTTTGCCCCCAATCTTTATTGGGAGTTCAAGTTCTTTGCTTCCTTTTTCGTTAATGTAAATGATGTCATTGTCAGTATTTGTAATGATCACTATTTCTTGAATAAGTTCAGATAGATTTAAGAAAAAATTAAGATTAGCATTATTATTGTCATAATAAAGTTTTTTTTGTTGTATGAGTTTGTGTTTGTCGTTTAATTCACTGATGTTTTTTAATATTTCTATATAATTTGGCCTATATATTGCTTCGTCTATAGATTTGTTATCTATGATAATAGAATGAATGTTATTAATACTTTTTAAGTCATTTGCCATATTGATTGAAAAATCTATTGGTCTTTTGTGGTTATAAATAATAGCAAATTTAATATTACTTTGTTTGATATATTCGCTAGAGATATTTTTTCTAGATTTTACTATTTGTGATATTTTAAAAATAGATTTGATCTTTGTAATATCATTATCATTAATTGTTTCTTCAGATATTACAATTGAATTTGGATTTTTCATCTTATTTAAATAAATTTATATTAATTTTGGTATAAATCTATATTTTGTGATTTATTTCTTTAGTTTTTCCGATCTTCTTTTGGCCCATGAAAGCCAGATTATTCCAGATAATATTAAAATTAATGAAAATATTTGTCCTATTGATATGTTTAAAAATGAAAAATCTAATATGCTCTCAGGTTTTTTGTAAGTTATCACAAATCCTATTTCCTTGTCTGGCTCTCTTAAGTACTCAATAAAGAATCTAAATAGTCCGTAAAGAATTATGTATATTCCAAAGATAAAACCGTCATATTTTTTTATTTTCCTAAAAATAAACCATAGTAATAAAAAGGTTACAGTTCCCTCAAAGAATCCTTCAATGAGTTGTGATGGAATTCTCGGTAGGTTAATAAACAAGTCGTGAGGTAATATTTCCATTCCAATTGATTCTGCAAATTCTCTTACTCCTTTCTGACTTACTTTAAAAGGTTCTGCATTGGGAAATATTATACCGCCTTTCATTGGTCTTCCATAAAGCTCTGCATTTGCAAAATTAGCAAATCTTCCAAGTATATATCCTGAAGAGAAGGCTATTGCTCCGTAATCAGTTATCTTTCTGAAGTATTTCTTTATATTTGTGTGTTTAAGTTCGGTATGTATTATTATTGTTGGTGCAATAATTACTCCGAAAAATCCTCCGTGTATTGCCATTCCTCTAAAACCTGTAAAATTCCAGTTTTGGTCAAATGGCAGAAAAATAAGCCATGGGTGTGTATAATAAATTCCACTCCTGTCATAAATTAAAGTAGATGTTAGTCTTGCGCCAATTATTGCTCCCATAACAAGCGAAAACATTAGTTTTTCATAGTCACTTTTTTCTATGTTAAGTTTATCAGTTTTTATTTGATACCAAATGAATTTGTAAGAAATTATTATTATGATAATATAAGATAGGCTATACCATGTAATGGGGATACCTTTAATTATCTCGGGATGTAACCAACTAGGATAGTTTATATAATTTGGCATTTTTTTCTCCTTAGTCTTTTTTTAATTGTGCAAATAATTTTTTTTTAAACATTATATTTTGTTTTCTTAATGTTGCAATTTCTTTTTGTTGAGATTTTATTATATCAATAATTGTATTATTATCTATTGTTTTGTTCATTAGTAACGATTCAAGATATGCATATTTTTTTAGGTATTCATCTTGTGCTTCTTGAATTACAAAATGATAGTTTTCGTTTAGATCATCTTCGCTTAAGAGTTCTACATCATTTATTATGGTTTCAAGTTCAACTAATTTTTTTGCTATTTTTTTAATACTTTTGGAAGTTAAGCTTGTTGGTTTATAAATAGTTATTGGTATTTTATGGTTTAATGCTTTGTCGATAAGCTCGTCTTTATAAATTGAACCTATACTTTGTAAATTTATATTTAAATAGTTTTTTGCAGATTTTAGTATCCTTTCAATTTTTTTGATGTCATCAGGTTTGTTTAACATGTTAAATATTATGAAAGGGCTAAACTGTGAAAATTTTTTCATAAATTTTTCATAACTTTCAGGATCATAATTTTCTATTTTGAGTAATAGATTAGGTATATATATTCTTTGTAAATCGCTAGAGTCTTTTTTTATGTCAGATATTAGTTTGTATGCTTTTGTCTCTTTTGTAAATATTTTTGATATAAGCCTAAAGATTGCATTTTTTAAGAATAAATAAGCATTCATTGTTGCTGTTACTGTTGGGATCGTTATTATTACTCCGCGATTTGAAATTAAAAAGAAATCTATTGTATTAAATGTTGTGCCAGCACCAAGGTCAATTATTAGGTAATCATAGTTTAACTTCTTTAAGTTATTTATTATTTTTTTCTTTTGAAAGATAGCTATATTTGCAAGTTCAGGAATATCTGAATCTCCTGCAATAAAGCTTAAATTTTTTATTCCTGATTCAATTATTACGTCTTTAAAGGGAATTTTTGTTTTAAGAAAAGTTCCAATACTCTTTTTAGGTATGATATTTAGCATAGAGTGTAAATTTGAACCGCCAAGGTCAAGGTCGACAAGTAATACTTTTTTCCCTTCATTTGCAAGACAAATTGCAATATTTGTTGAAAAAAGAGATTTACCAACACCTCCTTTTCCACTAGCTACAGGAATGATAATCAAACCTTTACCCCGTTATTTTATCCTTTATTTTTATTAAAATTAAAATCACTGCATTAAATATAGTATAAGTTATTATTATTCCTAAAAGCATAAATAGCCATGGTTGATATACATATAATAAGTCAAGGCTTAATCCCAATATAATAAGTAAAAAAACCATTACTATTTGAAAGGTTTTTGTTATGATGATTAAGTTGTGAAGGATTTTGAATTGTTCATACAACATATAGTTTGTTGTTAATATTGATATACATAATTCTGGTGAGAATATGATGAATGCTATCATAAACTTGATAGAAGAGTTATTTACAAATATTGTTCTTTCAGCAAATCCATATAGTGTTAACAATATTAATATGCTTGAGACTGTTTGTAAAACAAGAACGAGACCTGTAATTATTCTTTTTGCTTTTGAGTTATTTGTCTTTAACATAATCTTAAAATATTATATTATGAAGATAAAATCAAGTTTTATTTATGTAGGAATTATTCAATGAAAAAAAAATGTTTAGTATTTGTATACTTTGTATTAGCCTTAAGTATCAGTTCTTCAGTTATTGTAGAATCTATCTTTGCACAAACGGATCCTTCTAAGGGTAAGATATCTGCGTCCACTTATGGTCAAATGATGATGGATGCTTTTAATTTTATTAAGAAGAATTATGTTGAGCCTGTTGATGATGAGGCTATTTTTGAAGGTGCTTTAAAAGGTATGTTTAAAGCATTAAATGACCCTTATTCGCAATATTTGACAAAAGAAGATTTAGTAGAAATTTCAAAGACTACTGAAGGAAACTATGTTGGAATTGGAGTTTCTATTGTTAAGAAAAATGTTCCTGTAAAATCTGATAGTTCTGTTATTGATGCTTCTTATGTAATGATTGTTACTGCTTTTGAAGAGGGGCCTGCTTATAAGGCTGGAGTTAAGTCTGGTGATTACATTACGGATATTGATGGTAAGAGTACTACTTTAATGACAATAGAACAAGTAGGTAGTCTTTTAAAAGGAAAAGCGGGTACTAAAGTTAAAATTTCTGTTTTAAGAGATAAAGATTTAAAACTTGAATTTGAACTTGTTAGAGAAAAAGTAGATATACAGACTGTTAAACATGATGTTATTAATAAAAATGTTGGGTATATTAAGATATTAAGTTTTAATCCAAATACTAACACATATTTTAAAAAAGCTTTTGAAAAACTGCAAATTCGTAATATCAAATCTTTAATTTTAGATCTAAGATTTAATACCGGTGGTTATCTTCAAGATGCAATAGAGATAGCTGATGATATTTTGGTTGAAGGACTTATTGTATCAACAAGGGCAAGAGATTCTAAGGTTCCTGTGGAATACAAAGCTAGTTCTTCACATATAGTGCCTTTGGACATGCCAATTGTTGTTTTGATTGATAAACATTCAGCATCAGCGTCGGAGGTTTTAGTTGGAGCTTTAAAAGATAATAAAAGAGTTTATGTTATAGGTGAGAAATCTTATGGTAAAGGAGTAATTCAACGTATATTACCTTTCTATACTGGAGGATTTAAGATTACAAATTCCAAGTACTATACCCCTTCTGGTCACAGTATTCATAATATTGGTATTAAGCCTGACTTGGAAGTTGGAGAGAGAGAGTTTTCTGAAACTGAAGTCTTAGCATACAGACAAATTCTTGATAAGAAATTAGTAGAAGGTTTTTTAAATAGCAGAAAAAACAAAAAGTTTATCACTGAGAAAGAAATAGATGCTTTTGTAGATAAGATTCTTAAAGAACATTCGATCCATAATATAGATAAGGATATTTTAGGGCTTTATGTATTTTCGCAATTTTATCAAGACACACATAATGAAATGCCAATTTATAATTTACATTATGACAAGCCTTTAAGAGCTGCTTATGAATATCTTGTAAAGGGAACTAAAAGTTAATCTGTGAAACAAATAGTCTTAGACGATACTTGTTTATTTTATAATGATATCATTATTGATGATGTTAAGATATATCACTATCTTGTTGATGTAAGAAGAGTTAAGGTAGGCGATACGTTAAATGTTCTCTTAAGGGGAAGGGAGGTAAGGTTTGCTGAAATTTTTAGTATAGATAATAATCTTATTAAACTCTCTACTCTTAAGGTAGAAATGCTTAAGAAGCGTGATTTTGAAATAAGTATATTTATATCTAGTCTTAAAGGTAGAAAATTAGATTTAATTTTAAGACAAGTTGTTGAAATTGGCGTAGATCATATAAATATTGTTAATGCTGATAATTCTATTGCTAGAATAGACATGGATGATTTGGAATTTAAAAGTTCAAGATTTTTAAGATTGATTAATGAGGCTTTAAAGCAAAGTGGCAATACCCAAGTGCCTAGTATTAATTTTTACAAAAATTTTTTTAGTATTCCTTATTCCTCATCTGTGAATTATTATGTTGCTCATAAAGAAGGTAGTTTTCTAGGTTGTGGTAATGATATTAGTGCTTTTGGTAAAATTGGAATTTTAATAGGTCCTGAGGGTTGTTTTTCAAAATCAGAAATTCATTTCTTTAAAAAGTTAAATTTTAAATTTGTAAGATTTAATACCCCAATTTTAAGAGCAGATACAGCTGCTGTTTATTCACTTGCTCATTTTAAATTATTATTAGAGGGTAATAATGGCTAATTTAAAAGATATATATTCAAAACCAGATAGGATTTATTTCTTTGGAATTCCAATAGATGTATTTAAGAGTAGTGATAAATTGATTGGCCGATTTGAATATCTTGTATCTTATCCATATCATTCGATGGTTATTTTTATTGATTGTAAGTCTTTGCTAAAATTTTTGTTTTTTAAGAGGTTTAGAAATCTTGTTAGGAGTTCTTCACTTGTTTTTTCAAATTCTAAATTATTAAGATCCCTTTGTAAGTTTTTTAAAAGGATCGATATTGGCTGTTATGATTCGAATTCGATTTTGCTTGTTTTGATGAGTGTACTAGAAAATACATATAAAACGTGTTATATTATTGATAAAGATAAAATAATTTCTAAGAGAAATTTTTTAAGATTAAAAGAGTCACATAAAGAGATTAACTTTATTGGTTATTATGATTTGAAAGCTGTTAAGAGAAACAAAGAAATGTTCTTTGCCAATATTAATAAACTTACTCCTAGTATGATAATAAGTTTTTGTAGTGATAGTTATCTTGAGTATTTGTTTTATGTAAATAAATTTGGCATTAGAACTAATTTAAGTGTATTTTTGTGATTTTTTTAATTATTAGATATTGGTGAAAATTTATATGAGGTAAAGAAATGGCATTTGTATTAGATCAAGCTGTAGTTTATCCAATGCAGGGAGTGGGAAAAATAAAAAACATTCAAAATAAGGAATTTAATGGCGAGTTTATTGATTATTATGAAATATATTTTCCATTTAATGAAATGACTTTTATGGTTCCAGTCTCTAGAGCAGATGATCTTGGAATTAGAGCCTTGGTGAGTAAGGAGAAAGTAGAAGAAGTTTTCAATATTATTAAAGACTTTGAAGAGCAAATAGATCAAAAAAAGATAAAAGATGGTAGTCATGATTTTTATAAACAAAGTGATATATTAAGTACCGCTAAATTGTATAAATTTTTGTATACAAAATCTATGCAAAAAGAATTACCTTTCTATGAGAAAAGAATTTTAAATGATTTTGAATTGATTTTGCAACATGAGATTAGTTTAGCCTTGCAAATTAGCTTTGAAGAAGCTAAACAAAAGATAAAAGAAGTTCTGTCTATGGGAAAATCCTAGATTTTTTATTTTTTATAACTTGTAGGAACTTATTATGTTGAGCATTTTGAGGTTTATTTTTTTAATATCTTTCAGATTTATTGTTATGTTTTTTATCTTTTCCTTGATGTTTGTTTGTACATCTTACTTGAAATATAAGTTTTTGCAAGCGAATCTTTCTATTATAAGTTTTGAACTTTATTATGATGCTTATCTTTATTCTTTTCCTTTATCTTTAGTTGCTACTTTTATGAGAATTGCTTATCCTTTTAATGTGAAGACGTTGCGCGTTTCTGGAGTTTTTTATAGTATTGTTTTTATTTTTATACTGCTTTTATCTTATTTTGGATTTTTAGCATCTGCTAATTTTCATTCTGTTTTTTTGGACTTTCATAGCAGAGGTGAAAAAATTATTAAAGATGGGGTAGTGCATTTTTTTGATGATAAAATAGTCTTTTATAGTGATGATGTTAAATCATTTGGTTTTAAAGGTATTTTAAAAATTGAGGATAATGGGTTTAATGAGGGAAATTTTAAGACTTTTTCATATGATTCAGAAAAATCTGAATCTGATATCATGAATTTTAATGCAAATTCATTTTTTACTCATAAATTGTATAATAATTTAATTAATTATGTTTTTAGTGATTTGGATACTTTGAATAATTTTTTGTTTTCTTTAGAATCTTTTAGTTTGATTTTTAACATATTTGGGTTTGCTTTACTTTTATTTTCATTTTCTTATGTTTTTAATCTTATATTTTCAAGTGGTTTATCTTTTTTTCTTTATCCTATTTTTATTATATTATTTTTTAAAGTTTATAATATTTATGCGATTGAATTTCCTGAGAGTTTAGATTTGATTATGGGCGAAAATGTAGTTTCTAATTATGTTCCTTTTATTTTTTGTGTACTTACTTTCTTTTCTACTTATTTGATTAGCTTTATTTTTAAGTATATTAGTGTGAGTGAAGGATTTGATAATAGTTTATGTTAAACTAATTTGTTATATATGAAAAGAGAGTTGTATACATTTGTAAGTAAATTTTTTATTCTTTTACTTTTATTTATTTGCTTTGTTTTTTGTTACACGTATTTCTTTGGGGCAGATTATTTAGACAAACATGTATTAATAGCCACATTTTTTGATACTATTTTAAGTATTTATCATTATTTTAATGGATTTTTTATTTTCTTTGTTTTAGTTTATTTTATCTTTTTAGCTAAACATGAGACACGGCTTTATCTAAGAGACTATAAAGGATGTTTATTTAAAAAACTCTATCCATTCATGTTTCTGTTTTTTATAATAGGCATTGTTTTTATGTTTGTTTTTAACTCTGTTATGTCTTATATTCTTACTCAAAGAAGTGAATATAAGTATAACTATGAGAGATATAATCTTCTTGCAGGTCAGGCAAATTCGATAGTTAATGAGGTTAAAAGTATAGATATAAATTTGTCTTCAAATAAGACATTAGATGTAAATGAGTTGATAGAGGTTTTGCAACAGAAGAGAAAATACCTTGAAGAATTGCTTAGAATGTATGAAAAAATGAGACTTATTTCTGATAACGATGAACTTTCAATTAATTATTATTTGACTCGGTCTGAATATGATAGAATGCCTATTTATGATGTTGATTTGGAAAAAGTTAGAAAGACGCTTAAGGTACATTTGATTAAAAATTTGACTAAGAGGGATTTTCAAGATATTGTTAATGGATTTATTTCTAAAGGTGATTATTCTACAGCTAATTATTTTGCTTATATGGGATTGGTTTCTACTAGAGATGATGAATTTGCTGCACTGTTAGATTTAACTTTCAAAGCTATTAATGAATATAAAAATATCGAAATTGAAAAGAAGTCTTCAGTTTTTGAAGAGAAGCAAAAAAATTTTTTATATCTCAATACAGAAAAATTTAAGCCTGCATATTATGGCTTTTTAAAGCTTCATAATTTATTTCCAAATGATAATGAGATCTTAAATTATAAAAATAAGTCTTTAGAAAAGCTTAAAGATGAGTATTTCTTTTTTGATGAGATTGAAAAGCATTATGAGCATTATGGCATCAATGATATATTTTTGTTTCAACCTAATTCTGGTAATGGGACATATGATTATATTTATATGCAAAAGGTTGTAAATACCGTTTCTTCTTATATAAAGATGATTAAAAATTTTGAGCTTATTAGATTTAATAGATCAGGTAATATTATATTGCATATTAAAGTACCATTTGCTACTCTTAAGGGCAATGGGGTTTATCAAAATGTTTTAGATAAGAAAAATGAAAATAGTGACGTTACTGCCACTAAGATAATTGTATCGCTTACAGACTTTGATTTAAGTAATACAAAAATCATTAATATTAATAATGATGTTAATAATTTGCGTTTATTTGCAAATTCTGGTAAGGATAGCATTTTTTTACCCATTCAAGTTCTTTTAGGTGCTTTTAATAGAGTTAAAACGTTTAACTTAATACTGATAAGTGTGTTTTCTTCAAGTCTTTTTTTAATGATGAGTCCTATTTTATTAGTTTTTTTTGGTGTTATGTTTATAGCTGTAGCTTCTAAGATAAGTTTTGAATTTGATTCAAAACTTATGATATTTCTTATATCCTTAATAATAGCTATTTTTTCAGGTATTATTTCGCTTTTTATAAATTATTTATTGTTGATTTTAATAGCATTCTTTATACAAATATCCGTTAATATATACATATCTTTTATTCTGATTTTTTCTATCTTGTTTTTTATTGTGTTGCATGTAATACGAGTTAATTATAAAGAAGCATGATCTTCATTAGAGTTTGTGTTGTTTATATTAGATAAAAATAATTCATTAATCATGCGATTTTCTTTTTCTATTTGTTCTTTATTTAGTATATATGAATTTTTGTTTATATAATTTTCATCTATAATAAATGAAGGTATTTTTTTGATTATGTTTTTTAATTTTAAATTTAAACCTTTATAGGGTGTAAATCCATTTGCAAATCCAAAATATTCATTGAATTTTACTTTTTCTTTAAGTTTAATTAGTGATTTTTGTACCTCTTGGTCTAATATCCATTGAATAAATTTTTCTATAGGTGTCGATATTTCTTTAACCCCCATAAAGCTTATGTTGCATATTGATGATTTTTTTTCTTTATTTGTTAGATATGAAAAATTAATTTTGTCTTTGATATCTTTGTTTAAGCTATTGTAATATGTTAAGTTAGTTAATCCTGCAATTAAAATTGTTTTCTTTTGAAGTAATATTTTCTCTAAATTTAAATATTTGTATTTTTCTGTGAAGTTTTTGTGTAATGCAAGTTCATTTGTATCTATGAAAGATTTAAAGTGGTTTATCATATCCGACATTTTTTTTTCATTATATTCTGGTTTGCTGTTTCCAAAGTAAAAATTTATGTCATTGATTTCAGATATTGTGTAAAATAGATTTTCAGAGATGTATGGAGAGATAAAAAGTTTTTTTTCCTTTTGAAATCTTTTGTGTATTTCTTTAATATTTTGTATATCAATATATTTTTGTATATTATATTCATTTTTATATATTAAAATTGGGACATCAAAGCTTAAAGGGACAATTCTGTATGCGAATTTTTCAGATATATTATTCAATATTGGATAATCTGGGTAATAGTATTGTTGAATATTTTTAAAGTTTTTAGTTATGTTTATGCTGTCTATATTTTTTGAGATAATTACTTGCGCATTTTCTTCATTAATCGTTTGCATGTTGATATGTTCTCTATATTTAATGATAAAGCTAGTTTTATTTTGGATATTGAATTGATTTATATAAAATAGCATGATTTTGTTATCAGTTAATATAGTGATGGTATCATTTTTTGAGCAACTAAAAATTAAAGTAAAGACTATGATCAAAATCGATTTCTTTATGCACATAAAAAATTATTTGTTTTATTTTATTCCATTTTACAATAAATTATGTATAATTTTTATAGTTATTTCATAATTTTAGATCTCTTTGAGAGCTCTAGATTTTATTATGAAAGGAGAGTAGCTAGTTTGGGTTTAGTTGATTTTTTAGTTTCTATCTTTAATAAAGAGCTTACCCCTGAACAAGTGAAGCAAAGAAGACTTAGAGAGGTAAAGAATAATCTAAGTAAGGTAGGCAATTTTTTTAATGCTTCAAAAATTCAGGCTTTACCCCAATTTGCTAAGTTTATTTATAATCTTTATAAAGCGTTTATGCCTTTCAAGTTTTTTGTACAAAGATATCGAACTTCAAATAAAATAATTCATTTTGTTGTTGAAAAATATTTAAATGATAATCAAAAGCAAGCTTTAGAATATATTTATTCTTTCTCATCTAATGATGTAGTCAATTTTACACCTGATATATCTAAGAATTTGGATAATAATTTAAATTATTTGTTGGACAATATAACCCAAGAACAAATCAGGTTTATAGATGAGACTTGTGGTGCTTTGGAGATCTTTTTTGACTTAGCCTCGTATCAGTATTATTCAATTATTAAAAATTTTGATAGTTTATTTCCAGAAAATGACTTTATATATAAACCAAGATTTAATGCGGTTAGTTGTGGTGTAATCCTTGATGATATTAAAGATTTTTTGGAATGTATATATTCTATTAGAGATGTTTCCATTTGGAGAAATCTCTACGATATTCTTTTAGAGGTGTATGGAGATAGGGACAATTTTCCTATTAAACCAAATGTTTGGCTTAAGATACTAACCTCTATAATTGAGATAAATAAAAATAAAGAAATTTTATATCTTATAAGGTATGTTAGCGGTGATCCTGATTATTTGCCTATATCTGGTGTCAAAAAGTCAAAAGCAAAGACAAGATCATTTTTTAATGATCTCTCTAAACATGTTTCAAATGAGAGAGCAAAGATTGAAATTTTGCAAAAAAATAGTAAATCTAAGCTTTTGGCCGAGAAATTATTTCCTGGAGTGACTCTTGTAAGTTTAGAGAATTATAGTGAACGTATGCATGCTAAGATTACATCTGCAATTGTGAGTACCACTGGATATGTTTATTCTGATCTTTTAGTTTATTTAAAAACTCATGCGGTTAATTTTGTGAAAAAGGATCTAAGTGATATTATTAATGTCCTTATTATTAAGGGACAGTGGAAGGCTATGGAAGTTTCTAGAGAAATTTCTAATGATATTCATTCTTTAGTTGGTATTTATTCCAATCTTATTGATTTTGATAATAATCTTGGCGAACAGGGTACTTATGGTAATAGAATAAACTCACTTTTGCACAGAATGTCTGTTGGAGATAAATCTTCAGAGAAATTGCTGTTGAATATAATAGCAGATATTAATAAAAAGGCTTTAATTTTATTGAATGAGTATTATTCAGTAATTAAATCTTTAGAACGACGTTTGAATGATTGTTTAGAAGATTATTTTAAACCCGCTTCAGAAAAGGAGTTTATTTATAATTGGAAAGAGCTTGATATTGAGCTTGTAAAAAGCTATGGCAATAATGTAAACTTTGGTGGTATAATTAAAAATGTAGTTGATAGTTTAAATTTATTTTTGAGGTTGATGGATTTATACTTGGAGAAGAAAAATACAGTTTAGGAGATTTAGATGGGAAGAGAATGTGAAATAACAGGTAAAAAGACAATGTTTGGAAACAATGTTCCAAGGAAGGGACTTTCCAGAAAAAAGGGTGGAGGGGGACAACACATTGGTGTAAAGACCAGGAGAACTTTTAAGGTAAATTTGATAAATAAGAAATTTTTTGTTCCTGAGCTTGGAAAAAGTATTAATATAAAAGTTTCTGCAAGTACTCTAAGGAGTATTTCAAAGTTAGGTCTTAGTGTTTTTTTGAGGAAAAATTCCAAAAAGATAGAAGATTTTATTTAAAAATTGTGACTTTGTTAATTTTAATTTATTAATATGTTTTCTATTATTGAATATTCATTGTTATTGTTGATGATTTGTTGGTTTATAAATTCAAATTTGTGGAAAAGTTTATGGATTATGATGATTGCATTTATATTTTCAGGAAATATTTTGCGTGCATTATAATATTCTAATAGAGTTGATGAATTTAAATTAGGTGTACTTAAGAGTTCTTTTAATGTTGTTGATAATTGAATAGTTTTGTTTAAGTGTGTAGAGTGTGATATGAAGTGGGAGAGAAATATAAAAGAATTTTCTTCCTTTGTTGTAAGCGGATTTAAAAATGTACAAAATTTTCTCAAAGTTTGATTTTTAAGTTTACCTAAAATAATGGGAATAATTTTTATATTTTGTGTTATATCTTTGATAAAATTTAATATAATTTCAATTTTATGGTCATTTTCTATTATTTTATCTTCTGTATTTGTAAATTCAAAATTTTTTATTAAATTTATTATGTTTAGATTAACATCAATTGTTTTATTAAAGAATTTCCAAGCTTGATGATCTGAGATGTTAATCTGTGAGTTCTCTTTTGTTTTTGAGAATATAAACACATTTTTTGTATTATGTGCTATTATTTTTTTGAATAGAGTAATATTTTTTAAGAAAAACTCATAAGTGCCATAACTAATCAAAAGTGCTTTATGAGTTTTTCTTTTATTTAAGCTAAATAATTCTAAATTGCAATCATTGGTTGAATAAAATATATTATCAACTAAACTATTTCTTATTTTGTTTATCTGTTGTGTCCTTTAATTGCTTCTTCTACTGTATTTATTTCCATAAATTCCGTACCTTTATTAGTATCTCTATTTGGATTTCCAGAGATAATTACTACGATATCTGAATCTTGAACTATTTTTTGTGTTTTAAGCATTTCAAGAGAAGTTACTACAAATTCAGTTGTTACCTTAAAGTTATGATCAACCAGATTAGCATAAACACCATAAGAGAGTGATAACTCTCTTGCTATTCTTTCATTATTTGTTGTAATAAATAGAGGTACACTTGCTCTGTATGTTGCCATTATTCTTGCGGTTCTTCCTTTGAGTGAATCAACAATAATGGCTTTAACAGGCATTATTTTGGTTGCATCAATTGCACATTTAATAATATAGTTTCTTATGATCCTTTTGCTGTGGAAAATTTCATCTTGAAATAGTGTTTTTTCTCTATATTTTTCAACTTCTATAGCAATTTTGGTCATCATTTTAACAGCTTCAATTGGGTATTTGCCATAAGCTGTCTCTCCAGATAGCATGATGGCATCTGTGCCATTTAGAATTGCATTGGCCACATCAGATACCTCTGCTCTTGTAGGTCTTGGATTTTCAATCATTGTGTGCAACATTTGTGTTGCGGTAATTACAGGTATTCCGTATTTAATGCAGGTTTTTGTTATTTTAATTTGTGCTAAAGGAACATCTTCAGCTGGTATTTCAACTCCCATATCGCCTCTTGCAACCATAATCCCATAAGAGGATTTTGCAATTTCTTCAATATTGTCAATTCCTTCTTGATTTTCAACTTTGGCGATAATTTTAACGTCTGGATTTCCAGCAGCATTTAATATATCTTTGACGTCTTGAATATCTTTTGCATGTCTTACGAATGAATGGGCAATAAAATCAATATTTTGTTTTGCTGCAAGTTCAATAAATCCCCTATCTTTTTCAGTGACAGATTGTAGTTTAAGTGAAATTCCCGGTGTATTGATTGATTTTTTGTTTTTGATTTGACCGTCATTTTTAACTTTGCAGATCAATCTATCTTCGAGTTTTTCAATAACAGTCATTTCAAGTTCTCCATCATCAATGAGAATTGTCGAACCATTTGGAACTTCATTTACAAATCCATCGTAGTTTGTTTGCAATGCGTTAGACCCATTGATAGGTGATGTTGAGATTATTATTTTGTCTCCTATCTTAACGGTAATAGGATTTTCAATATTAGCTGTTCTAACTTCTGGCCCTTTTGTATCGATCATTAATGCTATTTTATTTGAAACTTGTCTGACATTGCTTATTACTTTTATTGCATCATCATGAGATTGATGAGCAGTATTAAGTCTTATTACATTTACTCCTGCTTCATATAACTCTTTTATGTGTTCTGGATCACATCTGAGGTCAGATATTGTTGCTACTATTTTTGTTAATTTTTGTATCATTTATTTTTCTCCTACAGTACTTAAATTTTATGCTTTTTAAGCTTCAATAACAATAATTTTTTAAGAACTTGTCATTTTATTTTAAGATTAAATTAGCATATATTATAAACTTAATTTTTGTTTTTTAGTTTGTTTAATATTTTGGTGTCTAGTTTGATATTTAAATTTTTTTCCCTATTAGGTATTACAAGTCCTTTTTTTTCTCCTTTGATTCTTCTTAAATATTTAACATTGGTATAGTAAAGATCAGCTTCGCCTGATTGTCTTGCAAGTTTTGTATAAAACACACATAAGTTCCCAGCATCTATCAAGACTTCAAGAGGAGGTGTTTTGTCTTTTTTACTCTTAATAAAAACATAAGCACCAGGATAGTCTCTTGTGTGTAGCCAGTAATCATTTCCCTTTGCCCAATTTCTTAAGAGTTCATCGTTTTCTTTTGCATTTCTGCCTATAACAACTTCAAATCCATAAGATATGAAATGAAGGCCAATAGATGGTTTTTTTGTAATTTTTTGTTTTTTGGTTCTTTCATTTTCCGGTATGATACAGTCTGTTTTGTCGGTGTAAGCTGTCTTTGATATTAATGTATTGTATTGTGTTTTTGCATATTTTAATTGTTCTTGTATAATCTTTAGAGAATTTTTGTTTTTTTTGTATTCTTTAAAATATTTTAAAGCATTATCTTTAGGTAGTAATGCTTTGTCCAGCATTATTTTAATTTGTTCACCATTGTTATTGTTTAAAATGATTTCATCCATTCCTTTTTTTATTTTGTTAATGTTTGATAGGATCATTTCACCTTTTTTTCTTTGATCCTCGATTTTTTCAATTGAATTTATTTGTTTCTCTAGAGAGCTTATTTTTTTTTCTAAATTTATTTTTTCTTTTTCGTATTTTTGCTTAAGTAGTTCTATGTTGTGCACCTGAGTCTCTTTTATTTCTAAATTATCATAGTAATTTTCAATAAGTTCGGAGTAAGATATTTCATTGTTGTATCCATCTTTGAGTGTGACTTCTTTTTTGTCAGTTATATTATTATTTTCAATAATTTCTTTGGCTTTTGTGAATATTTCACCTGTAATTTCTTTTGACCTTGGTCTTCTATAATATGCATCAAGGATTTTAAAATTTGCGTCTGTTGCAATTATATTAGGAGATGATGGCCATAATTTTATGAAGATAAAAATTATTATTTTATCTTTAAACACTTTAATTAAAATTATTCTTTCATTTTTTATTTGATATGCTTCAAATATTTTACCATTTTGAACTTTTGATTTTAAAAATTCAAAAAATCTTAAAGGGGGTTTGATATTTTCAAATTTCTTGTTTGTTTTGTGAATTCTTGTTTTTTTTGGATTTAATGAGATTAATATATTAAAGTTTTTTTCATCTGTTTCTTTATTATAAAGTTCCATAATCAAAGTTTTATGGTTAGGCTGTTTAATTTTTCTTAAAAATGAATTTTTTAATGGCATTTCTTTAAGTAAGATATTTATTTCACTGTAGTTTAATGACATTTTATCCCCTTTGATCTTTTGCTAAATATGTTTATTATTAATTTACAAAATGATATATTATAATAATAGCTTATTATTATAACAAGTTGTACGATTTATATTAGACATAGGTTGTGAAATAATGTATTTGTTATTAAATTGAGCTTTAGTAATATACGAGTTTATAATGAAGAGAATAATATTAATTTTATTTCCTTGTTTAATTTTTGCTCAAGTATCTGCCAATCAATATTTTGAGAATATTTATTCAAATTATCAAAATATAGAAGATATGCAGGCTAAGATTAGTCTTAACATAAAAGGGTTAAAGCAAGCAGGAACTCTGTTATATAAATCTCCCGATAAATTTATTGTTAATTTGGAGTCAAATAATCAGGTTTTTGTAAGTGATGGTGACATTTTAACTGTTTATGTACCAACTCTTGGTACTTCTTTTAGACAACAGTTGACTATGGGAAAAGTGGGAAGTGGTTTTATGAATATTTTAAGTACTGAGTATAGTGTGTCTTATACTAATTCTCCAAATTTAGAACCACTGGACGAATCTGGAGGAGGGGGGGGGACAGAGAATTTTATAAAATTGACTTTTTCAAGGCGACTTTATAAGGGTGCTGCTACGATTGATTCCTTTATGATTGCTTTCACACGAAATGGTGTAATTAGGAGGGTTATTGCTTATCCTACAGGTGGTGGTCGAGAAATAATTATTGATCTTTTATCTGTAAAATTTAATGTTGGAATCCCTGATAGTAGATTTAAGTATGATCTGCCAAAAACTTCAAATAAAGTAGATAATTTTTTATATGATGTTAAAAAAACTTGAGGTGTTGAGAAATGGAAAGAAATAATTTCATTAGATTTGGAGATTTTATAAAAAAGGCTCGGATTGATAAGGGTTTAACCCTTGAGATGATATCTGATGATATTAGAATTTCTGTTAAATATCTTAAGGCGCTTGAAGATTCTAATATTGAATTGTTTCCGAATGAAGTTTTAGCTTTAGGATTTTTAAGGACTTATAGTGAGTACTTAGGAATTGATGTTTGGTATGTCTCGTCCCTTTTTAAAGAATACAAAAGAAGACTTAATAGTAGCTATATTGGAATTAAAACTGAGAATCAAAATGGTAGTTTGAATTTTGTAAACGAAGGTAGGCTTGGGAATCAGTATTTAGATCTGTCTAAGATAGCTTTTCCTAAAATTATTCAAATATCGGTAGGATTAGTTAGTATTATATTGTTAATACTTTTAATTTTAAATTTTAGTGGGATTAAGCAATTTATAGGGAAATTTTTTCAAGCAAATCATGCTGCAAAGCGAACCCCAGGAGTCCATGAAGTTCTTTTTGATAAAGAAAGTTTTTGGAATGTTACGCTTGGAGATGGTGATTTTTTATCTTTAGTTTATGGCAATGCTATTGCAAATTATAGAGTTTCTTTTATGAATGATGATTTGGTTGTTACAAATGATTTGAAAAATGGGCGATATGTTTTTAAATTAGGCAAATTTCGGGAAATAAATTTAAGTGATAATGTTAAAGTTAAGATTGTGTATGATAATTATTCTCAAGGTCAGGTACGAAAGGCTCATGTAAGCTTAGAATCTTTTATGCTTAATATTGAATATGTGCTTGAAACTAGTCTTTCTAGTAGATTTAATGTTTTAAATTGGGGATTTGAAGTTAATGGACCTAAGAGTAGAGCGATTAGTGAGTATCCTACTGTATATTCTTCTCAAGATATTTCCAATATTGATTTAATGATTAATTTTTTAAACGATACGTTTTTAAGATATGCTGATGAGAGTAATATTTATGGTAAATCTTTGCTTGTATCTAAGGGAATTCCTCTTAATTTAAATTTCAAAAAATCTTTAATCTTATTTTTGTCAAGACTTTCTGATGTTAATATTATTCTTCAAGGTAAGGACATTACTTCTATTTTAAAGGGTTATGGAAGAGAAATAATGGCAATTCAATTTTTTTGGTTAAAAACCCCTGGAGGTTTTGATCTTAAGGTTTCTGAAGTTTATTAATGAACAAAATAGAAAAATTCTTCTTTAGTTTAAATTCTTATCAGAAACAAATTGTTTTAGATGATAATAAAAATCCCATTCTTGTTTTGGCAGGTCCAGGCAGTGGTAAAACAAGGGTTATAACAGCTAAAATAGCACACTTAATAAAGGAAATGCAATTAAAACCAGAAGAGATTCTTGCTTTGACATTTACAAATAAAGCCGCAAATGAGATGAATTTAAGACTAAATTATCTTTTTGATTTTAATAAGGCTTTACATATCCAGACTTTTCATTCTTTTGGTGCTTGGCTTTTGAGACTTTATTTTAAAGAATTTGATAAGAATTATGATTCAAATTTTACAATTTGGGATACTAATGATGTTGTTAAATTTGTTAAGCAAATTGGGCTTGCTTCAACCATTGAGCTTTCAAAGCATGTTGCGTCTTTCATACTTAAATGTAAGGAAAATTACTTTTTAGATAATTATTGTGATCTTGATGAGAAAATTTACAAGGATATTAAATTTTATGAGCAAGAAAAATCTAAAAGTAATGCTTTTGATTTTGTTGATCTTATTCTTAAAGCCGTTTTGATGTTAAGAGATTGTGAAGATGTAAAGATGAGGGTTCAGAAAAAGTTTAAGGCTATTTTTGTAGATGAGTATCAAGATACCAATTATACACAGTTTTTGTTTTTAAAAGAGCTTTATTGTAAAAATATGCATTTTATGGTAGTAGGAGATGAAGATCAGTCTATTTATTCTTTTAGAGGTGCTAGAATTGAAAATATTCTTGAATTTGAAAAAGTATTTGACAATGTGTCTAAATATTATTTGGTACAAAATTATCGTTCTAGTTTAAGCATTGTTAATGTTGCAAATGATGTTATTTCAAAGAATAGAAATCGATATGAAAAAGTAATAAGTACAGAAAACAAAATAGGCAAGAGGATAAGATTTTTTGTTTTTCGAAATCCTGCAGAGGAGGCTGAATATTTTTCTAATTTCCTTATTGAAAATAAACTTGAGACAGCTGTTCTTTATAGATTTAATTACCAATCTTTGCAGTTTGAGAAATCTTTTTTAAAACATAATATTCCACATAAAATATTAGGTTCAATTAGATTTTATGAAAGAGAGGAGATTAAAGATGTAATTTCTTTGTTAAGACTTTTTGTAAATAGAAAAGATAAAATTTCTTTCTTAAGAGTAATAAATAAGCCTGCTAGGGGGATTGGAAAAACTACTACGAATAAAATAATTGCAATGCTTAATGATCGTAATGTTAATTTTGATTTAATTCTTGCAAGTAGAAAATTTGCTGAGAGTCTTAAGGGCAAAGCAAAAGATTCTCTTATTGCTTTTTTAAATCTGTATGATAAACTAGCAGAAAGTATACAAAAAGGTGTTTATGTAAATTTATCTGAATTTATTAAAAATGTTGTAATTAGATCTGGATTTTGGGATTATTATCAAAAATTTGATGAGGATGAAAAGTCTAGAAATATTGATGAACTTATCAGTAGTGGAGTTGAATATTCAGGCAGTTTTGAGGGACTTGTAATATTTTTGGAAAATTCATCTCTTTCACCTTTAATACATGGGGATTCTAAGTCTAGTGTGCTGCTCTCTTCAATTCATGGAGTTAAAGGACTTGAATTTGATAGAGTAATAATATCTGGTCTTGAAAAGGGTTTATTGCCTTCTGAAATTGAAGAATTGACTGGAGAGAGACTGGAAGAAGAGAGAAGACTTTTTTATGTTGCTATTACTAGAGCCAAATTTGAGCTTATTGTTACAATTAATTTACAAAGATTTTTTGGAGGCATGCTTAGAAATACAGCTATATCAGTCTTTTTTCAAGATATTAGAAAAGATAATTATGATATTGTTTTTGTTCCAGAATATTTAAAAGATAATTTTAAATATTTTTTTTCAAAAAGTGGTAATAAAAGCTTTAATATTGGAGATTATATAACTTATAATGGTGAGAATGGAATAGTTGTTGATAAGTGGTATCAAAATGGTGAGCCATTTATTAAAATTAATCTAAGAAATGGGAGAAAAGCTATTTTGAGCTCAAGTTATATTAAAGGACTTGCTAAAATTTAGAGGTTAAATTTGAGAGATATTAGAGATATTTGTTTAGAAGATAGTTTAAAGTTAAGTTTACTAAGATTAAGTAAGAATGAAGAACAAGAATTTGCCATAAAATTTGAAAAAATTATTGGCATGTTAAATAAAATTTCTGAATTTGAGATAAAAGATGGCATTCAAAAAGAGGCATGTAACTTTTCTGTTTTGAGAGACGATGAGATTTTACCTTCTTTGGCGATTGAATCTATTAAAAATTTTAGCAATGTGTTTGTGGATGGTTACTTTTCATCGCCTAAAGTGTTTGAATAGGGAGTATTGGTTTGGACTTCAGGGGTTTAAGTTTAATAAAAATTAAAGAATTAATATTGACTCGTAGGTGTAAAATTTATGATATTGTGCTTTTTTATAAAGAACTTTATGAAGCAAATAAGGATATTAATGGATATATTGAATTTTTTGATGATTCATTAGAATTGGCAAAAAAATATGATGAACTTTTAAGTAGAGGTGAGGGACAAAATTTGCCCTTAATTGGTATGCCCATTGCTGTTAAGGATAATATTTCAATTAAAAATAAAGCCTTGACTTGTGCATCTGAACTTTTGCAAGGATATATTTCTCCTTATGATGCAACTGTTATTAAGAGATTAAAAGATAACGGTGCAATTATGCTTGGTAGAACTAATATGGATGAATTTGCAATGGGATCTTCTTGTGAGTTTTCTTATTATGGTGTTACCCTTAATCCTTTAAATAAAGAATATGTTGTGGGTGGTAGTTCTGGTGGTTCTGGAGCTGTTGTTGCTGCAGGTCAAGCTCCTTTTGCACTTGGTAGTGATACTGGAGGTTCTGTTAGACTTCCTGCGTCTTTTTCAAGTTTAATTGGTTTTAAGCCTTCTTATGGAGGTTTATCTCGTTATGGGCTTGCATCATATGCGTCATCTCTTGATCAAATAGGATTTTTTGCTAATTTTATTGATGATGTGGCTTTAATATTAAAATGTACTTGTGGAATTGATAAAATGGATTCTACTAGCATAGATATTATTCAAGATCCTTATCCATTATTAGGTAATTCTTTATCAGGTACTAAATTAGCTGTAATTAAAGAACTTAGTGAAGATTTGATGGAACCTGAGGTTGCATGTGAATTTTTTAAATTTAAATCTGCACTTTTAAACAGAGGCGTTGAAATTCATGAAGTTTCAATAGAGTCAGTGAACTTTGTACTTTCTCTTTACTATTCATTATCTCCAGTTGAAGCTGCGTCTAACCTTGCTCGTTATACTTGTCTTCATTATGGAAAAAGGTTAAATGATGAACTAAATCTTAATGATTTTTATTATAGACATAGGAGTTTATTTTTAAGAGAAGAGGTGAAAAGGCGTGTTGTACTTGGTAATTATTTATTATCAGAAGGTTATGATTTGCAATACTATTTAAAAGCTTGTAAAATTATTGAAAATGTATTGGTTCCAAAATTCAATGAAATTTTTAATAATTATTCATATATTATTACGCCTACAAGTTTTGTAAAACCTTTTAAAATTGGTGAAAATTTTGATAATCCTATAAAGATGTATTATTCTGATCTGTGTACTGTGATTGCCAATCTTATTGGGGCCCCTGCACTCTCTATTCCTTTTTCTCAAGATGATAGGGGATTATCTATTGGTATGCAAATAATTGGTCAATTTAAGAGAGATTTTGAGCTTTTAAGCTTTGCAAAAAATGTAATAGAGGAATTAGGATTAAATGGAATATAAGTTGCTTGTTGGTTTAGAAGTTCATGTACAATTAGGATTAAAGACCAAAGCTTTTTGTGGGTGTAAGAATGATTTTGGTGGAATTCCAAATTCTCGTACTTGTCCAATATGTCTTGGACTTCCTGGAGCATTGCCTAGTATAAATAGAGAACTTATTAGTAGTGCAATTTTAGCTGGGCATGCTACCAATTCTAAAATTAACAATATTGTTAAGTTTGATAGAAAGCATTATGCTTATCCCGATTTACCTAAGGGATATCAAATATCTCAAAATGATGCACCAATTTGTGAGAATGGATTTATCTTTATTGAAACTTGTTCAGGTTTAAAAAAAATCAATATTGTTAGGATACATATGGAAGAAGATTCTGGCAAGAGTTTGCATTTGCTTGAGAGTGAAAATCTAAGTTATATTGATTTTAATCGTTCAGGTGCACCATTACTAGAAATTGTCTCAAAACCAGAAATTAATAATGGAGAAGAAGCCGTAGCTTATTTGAGTGCTTTAAGAGAAATCTTTAGATATCTTAATTTATCTGATTGTAACATGGAAAACGGTTCATTTCGTTGTGATGTCAACGTTAATTTACTTGTCAATGAAAATAATGTTGAGTATAAAACCCCCATTTCTGAGATAAAGAATTTAAATTCTTTTAAATCAGTAAAATTGGCAATTGATTATGAAAAGTCAAGGCAAAAAGAAGAGTGGATTTTACATAGGAAGACTTTTGAGAGTGTAGGTAAACATACAATGGGTTTTGATGATAAAAAGGGTATTACAGTGCTTCAAAGAAGCAAAGAGACGGTAGCTGATTATCGTTATATAAAAGATCCCGATTTGCCTTTGATCAAGCTCGATGATTCTTATATTGAAAGTATAAAGTCTAATAGAATGGTGGAATTGCCTTTTGATACAAGAGTTAGATTAAAAGAGCAATATGGTCTTAGTGATTTTGATGTTATGACTTTAACGGCCGATAAAAACTTGGTTAAATATTTTGAAGAGGCAGCAATTGCCTCAAGCGATCCTAAAAGAGTGGCAAATTGGATATTGTCTGAGGTATTAAGTGTACTAAATGATAGGGAGATAAGTATACTTGATTTTAATTTACCACCATCATATATTAGTGAACTTGTTGAATTCATTGTTAGTGATAGGGTAAGTGGTAAGATAGCAAAAGAAATATTTTTAGAAATGCTTGAGCGAAATGTTTCTTCTGCTATCATTATTAATGAAAAAAATTTAGCACAGATAAGTGATAGTTCTATCATTGAGTCAGTTGTGTTTGAGGTTTTGAATGAAAATCCTAAATCAATTGAACTTTATAAAAAAGGTAAGAGTCATGCAATTAAGTTTATGATGGGTCAAATTATGCGTAAAACTTCTGGAAGGGTTAATCCCGTTCTTGCAAATGATATTTTAATGAATAAATTAAGGGATGTATAATAAATCTTTGTTTAGCTGTTTTCCAATAATTAAAAGAGCAAGATTTTTTTATCTTTATGATATTAGTGGTAATAGGTATTTGGATTTGTACTTGAATGGGGGACTAAATTTTTTAGGACATAGGGTTCAAGGGTTAAATCTTATTATTAAGCAAACTTTTTCAAGAGGTCTTACTGCTTCTTATCCTTCTGTTTTTAGAAAACAATTTGAAAATGTTCTTTTTTCTTTTTTTAAAGAAGCAGGATTTGTGTGTATTTTTAAATTTGAAAGAGATGCTAGAGATTTTTTATTATCTTTAACAGACCATTGTTGTTTTAGTAATCCTTGGGAGGAAAATCAGGGTATATATGAATTTAAGGCTGGATTTAATAATTTTAGATATCCTATGCTTGTAAAGATCCCAATGCCTGGATGCATGTCTATTAATATTGCTATAGTAGATAATTTATCTAGAAAAATAGAATTTAGAGATTCTTTTGATGCTTTAACTTTAGCTGTCGCTAGGCATATGCTTACTAAGATTGTGTCTTATGAAAAGAATACAAAAATTAATTTTAATATTTTTGCTACACCTATATTTAAACTAATTAATAGATATATGTTTCCTCTTTATAAATCTGAATATCATAATGAAATTTTTAATGAGTATTTAAAGAATGGCTATTTAATTAGTCCTTTTTTTGATGTTCCTTCGCTTGTTCCTTTAAAATTTTCTAAAGGAGATTTAGATGGGTTTCACAAAGTTTCTCTTAAGCTACAGGATAAATTTGGAGGTTAGTATTGACAGGTTAACTTACAAATAATACAATGAAAAAGTATAACTTTGTAGAATATCTAAGTGAGGACTGTATATTATTATGAATAGGATAACGAATAATAAGACAATATGGGTTAAACCTAAGTTTGTAGAGAAAAAATGGTGTGTGATTGATGCGTCAGATAAAGTTCTTGGTAGGGTTGCTACAGAAGCTGTTACAATTTTGAGAGGTAAGCATAAGCCCTATTATACGCCCCACCAAGATTTAGGTGATAATGTTATAATTATTAATGCTTCAAAGATTAGGCTTACTGGTAAGAAATATTCTCAGAAAATTTATTATAGACATTCAAGATATCCTGGAGGTCTTCGTTCTGACACTTTTAGAACATTATCTGAGAGAAAGCCAACAGCTCCTCTTGAAATAGCTATTAAGGGTATGTTACCAAAGGGGCCTTTGGGACGTGAACTTTTTAGAAATCTTAAAGTTTTTGAGGGTTCTAATCATACGCTTAATGCTCAAAATTTTTATAAATTAGAAGCAAATTAAGAGAGGAAAAATGGCAAAGTCAGATGTTAAAGGCATTAATTTAGGAATGGGTACTGGAAGGAGAAAGTCTTCTGTTGCTAGGGTTTACATTAGGGAAGGTAAGGGTGATATTAAGATCAACAATAAGGATTTTGATTCTTATATTCAACTTGAAAATTTAAAGACAATTGCTCTATCTCCATTAGTTTTAACAAATACTCTTGGAAAATATGACCTTTACATTAATATTTATGGCGGGGGCATTTCAGGCCAAGCCGGTGCTATTAGACATGGTATTGCAAGAGCTCTTTTTGATCTTGATGAAGAGTATAAAATGATTCTTAAGTCAAATGGGTTTTTAACAAGAGATTCGCGAAAAGTTGAGCGTAAAAAATTCGGTAAGAAAAAGGCTAGAAAAAGCTTTCAGTTTTCAAAAAGATAAGTATTTTGTTTGTATGAAAAAAAGCCCTCATAAGAGGGCTTCAGTTGTTATTATTGTTTTTTAATGGAATAAAAAACGTCTCTTCCGTGGTATTCGGCAATACTTCCTAGTTCTTCTTCTATTCTTAAGAGCTGGTTATACTTAGCTATTCTGTCTGTTCTTGATAAAGATCCTGTCTTGATTTGTCCTGTTCCAAGTGCAACAACAAGATCGGCAATTGTTGTATCTTCTGTTTCTCCTGAGCGATGTGAAACTATTGCAGTATATCCTGCTTTTTTTGCCATTTCTACAGCTTCAAAAGTTTCAGTCAGTGTTCCAATTTGATTTACTTTAATGAGAATTGCATTTGCAACTTGCATTTCAATTCCTTTTTTAAGGAATGATGTGTTTGTTACAAATAAATCGTCACCAACAAGTTGAACTTTATTCCCAATCTTATCTGTAAGTTTTTTCCAGCCGTCCCAATCTTCTTCAGCCATTCCATCTTCAATTGATATGATAGGATATTTTTCTACCCATTTTGTCCAGTATTCAACCATTTCTTTGGATGTGAGTTCTTCTTTTGTTGACCATCTAAGTACATATTTTTTTGTTTTTGGATCATATAATTCAGATGTTGCTGGATCAAGAGCGATTGCGATATCTGTTCCAGGTGTATATCCTGCACTTTGTATGGCTTCCATAATAACTTCACAAGCTTCTTCGTTTGACTTTAGATTTGGTGCAAATCCACCTTCATCCCCAACAGCTGTTGCGTAACCTTTTTTACTTAAAATACTTTTGAGTGTATGGAAAACCTCAGCAGACATTCTTATTGCATCACTGAAAGTTTTTGCTCCAATTGGCATTATCATAAATTCTTGAAAATCGACACAGTTATCTGAGTGAGCACCTCCATTTATAATATTACACATTGGTGTAGGTAAAATATTGGCTTTGTAGGCACCAAGATATTGATAAACTTTAAGTCCAAGGTGTTCGGCAGCTGCTCTAGCTGTAGCCATTGAAACTGCAAGAATAGCATTAGCCCCGAGTTTTGATTTATTAGGAGTGCCGTCAAGTTCAAGCATTTTTTTGTCAATTTCAACTTGGTTTAAAGCACTCATTCCTTCAAGTTCTGGAGAGATAATATTTATTATATTTTCAACTGCTTTGAGTACCCCTTTACCCATATAAACAGATTTATTACCATCTCTTAATTCAACAGCTTCATGGATTCCCGTTGATGCGCCTGATGGAACAGCTGCTCTACCTAGAGAACCATCTTCAAGTATGACATCTGCTTCAACAGTTGGATTTCCTCTAGAATCAATTATTTGCCTAGCTTTTATTTCATAAATATGAAAGCCCATTTTCCGCTCCTTATTGGTTAATATTTGTATATTTACTTTAGTATATATTTTTAGTATAATAGCAAATAAGACAAATGTGTAGTATTTTAGCAAAAGAATTGTTTATTGGATTTTATAATTAAATCATGGAAAGAATTTTAGGTTCGCTATTTTATTTTATATTCTTTTTCTTTAATATTTTTAATATTCGTTCACAGTGTTATGTAATTGAAAATTTTGATTTATCTTTAAATGAGTTTTTAGAAGTTTCAACAAGAAAGGATAATTTGTCACCAATTGTTGACTCTAAGAGAGTCATTATGTTTTATCCTTCGAATAAGGGTATTAGGAAAATTTTTGCTGCTTTTGATTTTGATGGTTATGCAAAAAAGTATTTATTTAAGAAGAATAGGTATGGACTTTTTTTTGTAAAGATTAATCTTCCTCATGGAGTTGGTAGCATTAATTATAGGCTTGTTGTAGATGGTATCTGGACAAATGATGAATATAATAAAAATGTAGTGTTTAATAAAGACTTAATACCATTCTCTATAATTGATATAGGTGTAGATCATAGTTACGTGTCTTTACGCAATCCTATTGATTCTTCTGATGGAAGAGAAGTTGAAATTTTTTATATAGGTCGTCCTGGACAGATTGTTACAATAGCTGGCAATTTTAATAATTTTAATCCATTTTTAAATAGATTGGTTGAACAAGAACCCTATAAAGGGGTATATACTATTAAGCTTAAAGACCTTCCTAAGGGTAGAATTTATTATTATTTTGTCGATTCTGGAAATAAAGTTATAGATAAGAATAATGTTAATAGAATTAATCTATATTCGGTTGAAGGTATGGACAATAAGATGGATTTCGAAGTCTCTTATTTTGATAATTAATCGCTTGAAGGTAAGAATTGAATTTCTTATTAGCAATTCTTAATACAATTTATATATGGAAATATAGAATTTATGCTGAATTAAGTTAATAATCCATATTGTTTTGTAAGGCCTAAATATGGAAATCTGGGTTAAAACAAATAAACTTTTATTTGTTTTAAGTATCATTTTTATTTATCAGATTATTCATTTCATCAAAAAGGTATTTAGATACGAAATGATCCTTTTCTACTTCCTCAAGAGTTGCATTTTCTGGTATTATAGATGTGTTTCGTATATTTGTTAGGGATGGTTCATCAAGCTTGATAGTTTTGTTTTTTATTTTTTCAGGATCAATTTCAGGAATAGATGCTATTAATGTTTTAGTGTATGGATGCTTAGGGTTTGAGAATAAAATTTCTCTAGGCGCAATCTCTAAAATGATCCCCAGATACATTACGGCAATTTTATCGCTCATGTATTTTACTACTGTCAAGTCGTGTGAAATGAATAGATAAGATAAATTCAATTCTTTTTGTAAATCTTTAAGTAAATTTAAAATTTGTGCTCTTATTGATACATCTAGTGCAGACACGGCTTCGTCTAGCAGTAAGAGCTTGGGATTTAGAGCAAGTGCTCTTGCTATCCCTATTCTTTGTCTTTGTCCGCCTGAGAATTCGTGTGGATACCTAGATAGCATGCTTTTTGCAAGTCCAGTAATATCCATTAATTCATTTACTCTTTTTTCTATTTCTTGCTTGGTTCTTGGGAAAATTTTATTTTCGTTGTATATCACCAATGGTTCTGCTATTATTTCTTTTATTGTCATTCTTGGATTGAGGGATGTATGTGGATCTTGAAATACCATTTGCATGTCTTTTTTTGTCTTTAACAGTTCTCTTTTTGACAGTTTAGTAATATCTTTTCCATTGAAATATATGTTGCCAGATGTTGGTTTGTATAGCTGCATTATTGCTCTTAAGGTTGTTGATTTTCCACATCCAGATTCTCCAACCAGTCCTAATGTTTTGTTACGTTCAACTTCAAAACTGATCCCATTTACAGCATTTACATTACGTTTATTTTTCCAAAATAAAAAGTTTTCCCCAATTGTGAATGTTTGTACTAAGTTTTCTACTTTAAGAATTATGTCTTTTTCATTTTTCATTTAAAGCCCCCCATTTTGTTTGTAATAGTCCCAGTAGGATTATCTTTAATTGAATAAAGTTTTTCGTTTGGATCCTTATCAAGAGTAAGTATTGATTTTAGAAGCCCAATTGTATATGGATGCTTAGGGTTTTTAAATATTTCTTGTACTGTGCCTTCTTCTACAAATTTTCCTTGGTACATTACAGAAACTGTATCGCATACTTCTGCCACTACACCTAAATCATGGGTTATTAATATGGTGGAGGTGTTAAATTTTTTAGACAGGTTTTTTATGAGTAGTAATATTTGTTCTTGGATTGTGACATCGAGAGCTGTGGTTGGTTCGTCTGCAATTAATAATGATGGATGGCAACTGAGAGCCATTGCAATCATAACCCTTTGTCTCATTCCTCCTGAAAATTGGTGTGGATAATGTTCTATTCGCTCTTCTGCATTTATAACACCAACTGTTTTTAACATTTCTATTGCTTTTTGCTTTGCTGTTTTTTTATTTAATTTTTGATGTAACATTATTGTTTCTTCAATTTGTGTAGATATTCTTAAATATGGATTTAACGAAGTCATTGGATCTTGGAATATCATTGCTATTTTATTGCCTCTAATATTTTGAAGTTCTTTTTCGCTGAGTTTTAGTAAGTCTTGCCCTTCAAATAGTATTTCACCGGTTTTGTATACTGTCGTAATTTCAGGAAGTAATTTTAGTATTGCCATGCTTGTGACAGATTTACCGCTACCAGATTCTCCAACAATAGCCCTAATTTCCCCTTTTTTCATTTTTAAGTTTATATTGCTTACAGGATATATTGTTGTATGCTTTAATTTAAACTCAATTGATAAATCTCTTATATCTAGCATATAGTCTTCTTTCATTTAATGTCTCCTAGAGGTTGTTTTTTGGATCAAGTGCATCTCTTAATCCGTCACCTAAAAAGTTCATGAATAGTAAAAATATTGTCATGACTGTTGCTGGGATAAAAATTTTCCATGGGTATTCAATAAATGTGGGGATTCCGTTTTTGATTAATTCTCCCCAACTAGTCATTGGTGCTGATATTCCCAGACCTAAGAATGATAAAAATGATTCAAGCATAATGAATGATGGAACATTCATTGTTGTAATAATTACTATCATGCCAAAGCTATTAGGAATTAAATGTTTAAATATCATTCTCTTATTTGTTGCACCTAGTGTTCTAGCCGCCTGTATAAATTCAGATCTTGCAAGTGATTTTACTTGCCCTCTTACGATCCTAGCAATTGTTAGCCATGAGATAATGCTAATTGCAATAAATACCCCAATTATATTTCTTTCCATAACAGTCATTAAGATTATTATGACAAGCAAAGTAGGTAAGACATAAAAAATTTCTATTATTTTAGTTATTATTTTATCGATAATACCACCAAAAAAGCCCGCTATTGCACCTATTATAGTGCCTATGATCATTGATATTAGTGCTCCAATAAAGCCTACAGATATTGATATTTGACTTCCTTGTATTATTCTTGCAAGCAAATCTCGTCCAAGATTATCTGTTCCTAGTAGGTATATTCTTTTGTGTATTTTGATTTCTTTTCCATCAATTATTTGAACCTCGGTCTCTATTTTTCTTTTTATCTCTTCTAGTTTTGATTTTTCTTCCTTATTGATTTCTCGTTTTTCCTTTGCTGATAATCTTTTTATGAAATGAAGTTCCTTTTCATACCATAATTCTCCAGCATACTTAATAGATGGGGGCAAATCGGCATGTTCTACTACTTGAGTATGATATTTGTATGTTGGTAATATTGGCTGAAGTATTGCAATTAGTATATAAAATCCGATAATAAATATACTAATAAACGCAAGTTTGTTTTCCTTGAATCTTAACCAAGCCCTTTTGTTTGCTGTGTGGATTTCGACATGGGTGTCTTGCTGTTCGTGTTCGTTCATTTTGTTCTCCTATGTTCTTGGATCAAGTTTTTTATAAGCAATATCAGATGCTAAAATGGAAATGAGCAATATTGTTGAATATATTAATAGTGAACCCATTAGTAGTGGATAATCCCTATTTAGAGATGATTCTACTGTAAATGTACCCATTCCAGCAATTCTAAATATTTGTTCAATAATCATACTGCCAGAAATTATACCAGCAAATGCAGGCCCTATATAACTTACTAGAGGAAGTATAGAGCCTACTAACACATGCTTTCTGATTATTACATTAAAGCTTAGTCCTTTAGCTTTTGCTGTTCTTACAAAATCGCTCTTTAGTATTTCTAACATAGAACCTCTAATAATGCGTGTAAAAATAGCTATCCATGGCAAACTCATTGTTAATATTGGCATAATTAAATTTGTAAGACCGCCTCGTTCTGAAATCCATCCAGAAGTGTAAAATAATTTTAATTTTATAGATAAAAAATATTGTAAAAGAGGACCAGTCACAAAGGTGGGTACAGAAATTCCACATATTGCCGCTAATCTTATTATATAATCGGTGCGAGTATTTTTTTTGATCGCTGCTAATGATCCTAGCAAAATTCCAAGTGCGAGAGATATTATTAGGCTTATTATTCCAATTGTAAATGATTTAGGAAATCCTAATTTTATGTATTGATTTACATTTAAATCTTTCTTTACTAATGATGGCCCAAAGTCTCCTTTTAAAATGTTTGTTATGTAGTAGTAAGCTTGCACATAAAAAGGTTTGTCAAGATGGTATTTTTGCATCAATTTTTCTTTAACTTTAGGGTCAATGGGTTTTTCAGAATTAAATGGGTTCCCGGGAGCAAGCCTCATTATTAAAAAACACAAAAAAATTATCACTATTAAAGTTGGTATTATTTCCAGTATTTTTTGCATGGTAAACTTTAACATAATTGCTCCTTATTATAACAGAAAGATTTTTTTCGTTGTATAGTTAGTAATTTTAACATATGAGATTGAATATTTTTTGAAAAATATTCAATTTATTTTAATTGGGAAAATTCACATCATTAAGCTAGCCTTACCTTATGCATTAATATATAAATTACAATTTTTAAAGAAAAGAATCAAATAACAATAAACAGACATCTATTTTAATAGATGTCTGTTTATTGTTATTTGATTCTTTTAATTTCAGAGAAATTAAATCTTTCTGGAATGTTAGGTATCCAACCGGTCCATTTGTCATTTTTGAATAGGTAATTTCCTGCATATATGTATATTGGGGCTACAGGGAAATCTTTATTTATAATTATTGCTTCAGCTTGTCTTAAAATGTTTTGTCTTTTAATTGGATCTTGTTCGCGATCAGATTGGTTTATTAAATTTTCATATTCTTTATTGAAGTACTTGTGTGAGGAAAAATGTGCAAACTCTTTTTGGAATAAACCGAAGAATGTTAATGGATCTGAATAATCACCCATCCAACCAGATCTTGCTATTTCATAATTTCCTTTTTGTTTGGTTTCTAAGAATGATGCCCATTCTTCATTTTCAAGTACAATGTTGATATTTAAAATTTTTTCCCATTGATTTTGAACAAATTCAGCAATTTTTTTGTTACTTTCATTTGTATTGTATTTGAATTTTAGTTGAGGGAAATCCTTACCATTAGGATAACCAGCTTCAGCCATTAGTTCTTTTGCTCTTTGTGGATTAAATAATTCTAGTGGTTTGCCGTAAGAATAATGATTAAATTTTGGGCTTATATTTCTTGTAGGAAGAGAACCATTATCTATGACTTTTTTTGTTAATGTTTCTCTATCAATAGCAAGAGTTAAAGCTTCTCTGACCTTTACATTATCAAGAGGTTTGACTTGTGTGTTAAGTGAGAAGTAGTAAAGACCATTAATAGCAGATGAATAATAATCATTTCTTAATTTTATTTCTTTTATTAAATCAGGTGGAATTGCTCCATGTGTAAGCATATCAATTTCATTATTTTCATACATTCTATAGGCAGTTGATGCATCATTTATTGTGTAAAATATAAGTTCTTGTAATTCAATGTTTTTAGCGTTAAAGTATTTATCATTTTTTATAAGTGATATTTTTTCATTGGGTTTTCTTGCCTTTAGTTTATATGCACCACTTACTACCATGTTTTCAGGATTTGTCCAGTTTTTTCCATATTGTTCAATAGCATGAACTGGTACTGGTATGAAAGATTGGTGCACTAGCATATCTAAGAAGTAAGCTTTTGGAGCAATAATAGAGATCTCTAGTGTCAATTCATCTATAGCTTTAATGCCAAGTTCAGATTCCGGTATTTTGCCCTCGAAGTAATCTTGTGCATTTTTGATTGTTGACTTAATCATACCGACATAATTTGATGCTGTATCTTTATTTAACATCCTAAGATAAGATCTTCTTATACCTTCAGCAGTAATAGGGACCCCGTCACTCCAAACGATATCTTTTCGTAAGTGAAATGTATATATAGTTCCATCATCGGATATGTCCCAAGATTGAGCTAGTCCTGGCTTGTATCCACCAGTTTTTGAGTCACCATCTACTATACCACTAAACATTTGTGTGACTATAATTGCACCTATTTTATCTTCAGTTAATTGCGGATCTATTGATTTAGGTTCTCCTCCCATGCTGATTTTGAAAGACAAATTTTCTTTGCTATTTTCCTTACTGCAGGATAAAATAGATATTAAGAAAAATATCATAAATGTATATTTTTTTATTTTCATTCTTTTATCTCCTATTTATTAAAGTTAATTTTAATTCAATTAAAAACAGTTAAAAGTTTTAAAGGTTTTTTTCTATAAAATTTGTTTTATTGAACATTTTAATTTATTTGGTAGAAAAATCAGTTGTACCATAAAGTATGTTTAAATACATAAAGATAATAAGAGAGGCATATGAATGTAGGATATTATTTGATATTAAATAAGATGTGTATCTTTGCTTAAATTTTTGAATATTTACTTGGCTTTCGATATAAAAAAAGTTATAAAGTAAAATAATGAACTATTATAAAAGAGATGCAGATGCAAAAATGTTGAGGTGATTTCAAAAGCTATGATTATGTAATAAAAACCACTCCTATAATTTATAGGAGTGATTTTTAATCATTATTAAGTATTAGTTTATTAATTTTAAAGTTATTTTCATATTATTATTAATTATTGATGTTTTCTCTTTTATATTTTATTTCTTCATAAAGATAAGCTTCTGAAACATTAGGAATCCAGCCAATCCATTTGTCATGTCTGAATAGATAGTATGATTTGAGTATTGAGAGTGGGGCAACAGGAAAATCTTGCTCTATAATTATAGCCTCAGCTTGTCTTAAAATGTCTTGTCTTTGTAGTGGGTTTTGTGCAAAATTAGATTGTTCTATTAAGTTGTCATATTTTTTGTTTGAGTAGCCATATGCTCCAAATCCTTGATTTTCTGTTGTAAATAGACTCTCAAGGAATGTTAGTGGATCTGAATAATCACCTGTCCATCCCATATATGATATTTGATAATTACCTGTGTTTCTATTATTTAGGAATGTATTCCATTCTTCAATTTCAATTTCAATGTTAATGTTTAGTGTTTTTTTAAGTTGTTCTTGCAAGAATTCTGCAGTTATTGCCATTCCATTTCGTTGTGAGGTTTTATATTTAAGAGTAGGAAAACCTGTTCCATCAGGATAACCAGCTTCAGCTAGTAGTTGTTTTGCTCTTTGTGGGTCAAATAATTTTAATTGTTTCCCGTAAGAATAATGCTCAAATAGTGGTGTTAAGTTTCTTGTTGGTTTTGATTGACCCTTTAGAGTAATCTTGTTGAGTGCTTCTCTGTCAATAGCAAGAGTTAGGGCTTCTCTAACCTTTACATTATCAAGTGGTTTGATGGTGGTGTTAAAGGCCATGTAGGCTACTCTATTTATAGGATGAGAATAATAGTCATTTCTTATTCTAGCTTCATCTAAGTATTCTGGTGCTACTTTGGTGAGGAAATCAAGTTCGTCATTTATGTACATGTTATACGCGGTGTTTCCTTGTACCTGATAAAATATCACTTCATCTATTTCAACATTTGAGGCATTGTAGTACTTATCGTTTTTTTCAAGCACTATTTTTTCATTTGGGATTCTTGTCTTTAATTTGTATGCACCACTTACTACTATATTTTCAGGATTGGTCCAATTTTGTCCATATTTTTCAATAGCATGAACCGGTACTGGTATAAATGTTTGATGTGCTAACATATCAAGAAAATAAGGTTTTGGAGAAACTAAAGTTATCTCTAAAGTTGAATTATCTATAGTTCTAATACCAAGTTCGGATTCCGGTATTTTACCTTTGAAGTAATCTTGTGCATTTTTGATTGTTGATTTAACGATGTCAACGTATTGTGAACCTGTTTCTTTATTTAAAACTCTAAGGTAAGATTTTCGGATTCCTTCAGCAGTAATAGGAACCCCATCACTCCAAATAATACCTTTTCTTAAGTGCAGTGTGTATACAAGTCCATCTGCAGATATATCCCAAGATTGAGCTAATCCTGGTTTATGTCCCCCAGTTTGTGTGTTTCTTGTTGTTAAACCTGCAAATGTATTTATGATTATATTGAATGCTTGAACAGAAGTAGCAAGTTGAGGATCAAGTGAATCAGGCTCGGCTTCATTTGTTACTCTAAATGTTATCTTATCTTTGTGTTCATCACCGGAACATGAAGTTATCCATATAATCAACAAAGATAAAAAAAGAATTATTGTTTTGTATTTCATAGTTGATTTATTCTCCTTATAAATATTTTTTATTTTTCTTTTGAATTATTCTTGTTTAACATACTTGAATGGATTTTACTTTAATTTGCTAAATAAATAAAGTATAATTATGTAAAATATTTACATGTGAGTATATTATATGGAATGTTTTTGGTTTGCTAGTATCTTTTTTTCAAAAACTTTAAAGGATGAAGTTTTATGTTTATACATAATGAAAGTTTTAATAAATATTTTAAAGGTATTGAGAATGAATTTTTTAGTAGGTTTAAAGCTATTGAAAAGGTAAATTATTTAGATAATTCTTATCATGAAGCAGATTCTGTTAGTAGGAATTTGGTTGATGCAATGATTAAAAGGCTTCTTAAGAGTAATTCTACTATTGTTGGTATTCAAAATATTTTAAAGCTTTATGAAAAGTCTAAATCTGGCAAGTCTTCAATTATATTAATGGAACATTATAGTAATTTTGATTTTCCTTGTTTTCAGTTTTTGCTTAATCAAATGGATTGTAAGGAAGTTTCGGAACATATTGTTCCTATAGCTGGTGTTAAACTTTTTAAAGATAATTTATTAATTAAAAGTCTATCTTTAGGTTATAGTGTGATATTTATTTATCCTCCACATGCATTTGTTGGCGTTGATCATGAAACGATTAAGGAGCGGCGGGTTTTTAATACTAATTCTATGAGATGTATTGCAGATAAAAAGAGTAGTGGTTATATGATTCTTATTTTTCCGACTGCTACAAGATATAGGAAAGGTAGGCCTGAGACTAAAAAAATAATTTCAGAAATTTCAAGTTATTTTAAGCTTTTTGATTATTTTGTAATGGTTGGTGTTAATGGGAGTGTTCTTGAAGTTTCATCAAATGAAGATATGTCTTGTGATGTTTTTAAAGAAGATATTCTTGTTTATAATGTAACGGAAATATTAGATATACTTGAATACAAAAATTTAATTTTAGAGCAGTTAAATCAAGAAGGTTTAGAACCAACAAAGGAAATTTTGGGTTCTAGAATTGCTGATGATTTAGAGAAACGTTTCGAGGTTCTTCATGAAGAAGGAGCCAAGATATATAGTAATTTGATTTAGGATTTTGATTGTAGTATGCCAGATATAGAGAAAATAAATAAGTTTAAAAGAGAATTATTAGATAATATTTCCGATGAAAGGGCTCAGAAGGAACGTTTTGGCATCAAAATGGATATTGAACCTCCTAAAGATGGGGAGTCTATTGTTCCTTGGGAAAATCAAGAAGAAGTGTTCAATTTAGACGAAGAACCTGATGATGAGCTTGATTTGGATGCTATGCTTGGTAATCTTGATAGTGAGGAAGATCAGAAGGATTCATCTAATGAAAATGATATTGCAATTTTAAAAGATTCTAAAAAAGTAGACATTGATCCTGAGTTTAATGATTTAGATAATGATTTTGATGTTTTAAGTTCTCATCTTGAAGAAAATCTTGAAAAAGTTCTTGATGATAATTCTATTAGTTTAGATAATGCTATTAATTTCGATTTAGATAATAGTGCTGATAGTTTGCAAAATCTAGATATAGAGAATGATTTGGATTTAGATTTATTTAATTCTGATGAGTCTATTGATAATGGAATTGATGCTAATAATTTGAGTCAGGAATCTCTAAATGATAGTAATAATGATTTTGATATTGAGAATATGATTAGTGATCTAAATGAATCAGATGAAACAAGTGATCGTTTAGAAATGCCTTACAGTGATGAATCTTTTTCTAATGAAAATTCTGGAAATCTTAGTGATGGTGAAGAGGATAATTGGTCTAATCTTTCAGATGATTTTGAATTTTTGGAAGATGACCAAAAGGAATCTTTAGGTAAACATAATTTTGAAATTAATTATCCTTTATTTTTCAAGCATTTAGATTCTTATCCTAGAAATTTGAGAATTGCTATTGCTGAGGCTTTAATGCTAGAGAATGTCTCTAGGTACAAAATTGAAGCATTAATTGATCTTGTTGAACAAAATAAGAAAGGGCTTAAGTTTATTGCTAAATTTGTTGGAGACATTGTTGGTCGTTCTGTTAAATTGCCTGTTATGTATTATAAAGCAGAGGAATTTAGCAAACTTGAAAAGAAATTTAGCTATAGACTTTCTAAAGCTTTAACTCCAATCTTTAAAATTGCATCTCTTTTTGTTATTTTGACCTTTTTGTCTTTTTATTTTTTAGTTGATATTATGTTTTTTTATATTGTATCTGATAGAAAATATAAAGAGGGAATATCATATATATATGAGAATAAGAGAGAGCTTGCTAAAGCTATTTTTAGGGATGCATATTATATGAAACCTAACAAAAAGTGGTTTTTAACTTATGCTAAAGTTTTTGAAGATGTAAGAGATTTTGATAGTGCTGAGGAAAAATACGAAGAATTATTTACCATTGATCCGTTTTCTGTGGGAGCTTCTAAGAGAAGGCGTAAAAATTTTGATAGGGATGGGTATATATCTTATGCTTCTATGAAAATGAGACTTGGTGAGTATGCTGATGCCAATGATATTTTAGATGAGGTTATATCTTCTTCTATTTATGATTATGAGGCATTAATGGCTAAGGGTGATAATTATTTTCAGTGGGCTCAAAGAGATCCTGCGTATTACAAAGATAGCATTAATAATTACACTATTTTGCTTTCAAAATATGGTCATAAAAAGGAAATTTTGTTTAAGCTTTTTAATGCTTACATTGAGGCTGGTGCTGAGAGAGAAGCAGAAGATGTAAATGCTTTTATTAAGGTAAATAAGGAATTAGATATTGATGAAGTAGTTTATACTAAATATGCTAAAAAATTGATAGATAAATATGTCGAGTTTACAGTTTATAATAAAAGAATAAATGCTCTTTCTAGAAATTTGAAATATTTCAGTGCTCAAATGAACTTACTTAATAAAGAATTTTCTAGTTTTAAGGCAGGTAATGGAAAAAGCATTTCTAATGCTTTAAATGATATTAATCTTAACTCAGAGATTGAATATATTCTTAGAAGAATTTTATTCAAAAATCCTGACTATGATAAGGCTCTTTTTGAGAGTGGTAGATATTTTTATTATATGGGTGATCTTAAGAAATCAGAAGGATATTTATTGACAGCACTGAATAGTTTTAGACAAGAAGATTCAATTGAGAATTCTTCTGAAAAGATTGTTGCTTATAGAATTTTGTCAGATATTTATGATAGGAGCAATGATGCTCTTAAGGCAAGTAATATTGTTAGTCTCGCTTTAAATGAGTATGATTTTTATAAAAAAAATGGTCTTGTTAAAAGCTCTAGAGAGCTTGCTTTAATTTATGAAAAGCAGGGGGATATTCTTAGAACTTTAAATGGTTTTAAATCGGCTATATCTTCTTATGAAATGGCAATAAATGAAGGAGTTAATTCCCCAGATGTTTATTACAAATTAGCATTGCTTAATTATAAGGAAAATAATTATAAAGATGCATTAACTTATTTATTTAGAGTTCAAAATATGTCCGGATTTGCAAATAGTAATAAAGTTTTAAACTCAATTGCATCTGTTCTTTACAAGATGGGTGATTTTGAGGCTGCTAGGAGTTATTATTTAAGAGTATTGCAGAATTTGGAATCAGAAAAGTCTAGCATTTTAAATTTTAAACCTCAAGGGAATGATCATCATAAAGCTTTATTGATAAAAGAGATTGAAATTTACAATAATCTAGGAGTTGTTGAGATAAAAGCATCTCTTGGTGATAGGATTGAATCTGGTCTTGTTAGAAATAATAATCTTTTTGATTCGGGGATTGCGAAGTTGACTGAATCTTCTAGAATATTTGATCTCTTAAATCGTGATGATGATATGGTTAAAAGTGTTAAAAAAGATCTTGCTAGTTTAAATCTTAGAGGTATTTTTAAGAATGATTTTATTGGTTCTAAGATTTTATTCTATGATAATTTGGCTGATAATCTTTAGATTATTTAGTGTTTTGTTAGTTTAAAGGCATATAAGGTTGCCTAATTAACGTGTAAGGATTTATATGAGAAAAGCTTACTTTATTATTTCCTTATTTATTGTATTTAATTTATTTTCTTCAATGAATGATCACTTAAATATTAATATTGATGATGTATATGTTGAAGCGCATGAAGATGGTTTTCATCTTTTTATAAGAAAAAAGCCAGATATTAAATCGGTTATTTTAACTGAGTCTTTTGAAATTCCAGATAAGAGTAAAGACGTTTCTACTTATTCATTTAGAACATTGGAGTATAATAGAATTAATGGGGATGAGATTAGAATTTTAAATGGTAGGGTTATTCAAAATAGACATCTCTTATCATTAACATCTTCTACACCTGTTCAAAATAGAAGATTTGGACAGGCTTTTCATATCTTAATACCTAAAAAGTTGAGATACGGTTTTCCTAAATTTTCGACAAGGAGTGGTGATATCGATTTAGAAGTTCTAAAGAGAAAAAAAGATCCTTTTTGGTTTTCAATTAGAACTTTTGAGAAAAAATATAATGATTATTTAGGTCAGTATAAGGATAATGCTTATGAGTTATTCTTTGGAGACATTCAACTAGAAAATACAATTGATAATAATGATTTAAAAAAAGAATTTTCTAGGTTTGCAGATGATGTTGTTGTTGCAAAAAAAGGACTTGATCTTGTTGATAAGATAAAAAATATTCTAGAAAAATCAGAAGATCCGTTTGCTGATTTAGATCTTGTTTTTGTTATTGATGTGACTGATAGCATGAAAAATCATATCGAAATTTTAAGAGAACATCTTTTCTCTATGATAGAACCGCAATTAAGTCAATATAGATCTTATAGAGTAGGTTTTGTATTTTATAAGGATTATCTTGAAGATTTTTTAACAAGATCTTTTGATTTTAATAATAAGGAATATTTAAATAATGTTCTTGAAGATATTAGTGTGGGTGGTGGGGGAGATTATCCTGAGGCAGTATTTGAGGGAATTAATGCAGCTGTTACTCAATTTGATTGGAAAGCAGATAATAGGTTTATTATCGTATTAGGTAATGCACCTCCCCATGAATATCCCCGAGGACCTATAGTTTATGAGGATGTTATTAGATCTGCTAAGGAAAAAGATATTACAATTTATGGAATATTACTTAAGTAGTGGTTTGCATTAATTGTGTATTATGATTTATTTTTTTGTTTGTTTTGTATTTTCTCTATTATCTTTTGAGATAAGGGAATGACCCATTTAGGTGTTTGTATGTTAGATTGTATTAATTCTTCAAAGAGCTTTTTTGCTGTATTGTTTTTATTTGTCACATAATATATGAATGCGATTTCATACTTTCCTATGGCAACGATGCTTTCATTTTCTTTATAATTTTCAATCATTTTTTCATATATCTTTAAAGCAGATTGATAATCGTTAATATTTGTTGCTTTTTGAGCTTCTCTTAGGTAAATGCTGTAAGGAGTGTCTTTTGTAAGTTGTTTGTTTAAGTGGGTTACTGTATAGCAGGAAAAGAATAGGATACTTATTAGTACTAGTTTGTTCATTTTTGATTCTCTTATTTTATAATAAAATTTATTTAGATTAATTTTATTAGATATAAAAAAAGAAAACAAGCATAAGCTTATTTTCTTTTTTGTTTTATTTAGAAGGAATTATTATTTTCCAATTTTCATGTATTAAATCTGGATTCTGAATTTTTTGTCTGTTTGCAAACCAAATTTTTGGCCATAGGTAAGGGTCGTTGTACAATTTCTTAGAAATACCCCACAAGGTGTTTCCTATTTTAATTATATATAACTCTTTACTTGAGTGACTTTGATAGGCTTTTAGATATCTTGCAGAATCTAAGAATAATTCATTTGCAAGTCTAAGATTATTGAGATTTTTAGCCTCAAGTCCTTGTTCCCATAGTTGTCTGGCTTTTTCAATAAGCTGGAGTGTTTTAAATTTATTTGGGTCTGGAGTTTTTACTTCTTCAGTATTTTCTTCATAAGCAAGTACTAATGAATCCATTTGTCCAAGTAAGTAAGTTTCATTTTGTGGGTTTAAAAGATTTATGCGTTCACCTTTATCTTTAAGAAGCGCTCTTCCATTCCATGGTGATGGTTTAATGAGTTTATTGTTTCTGTAAACGGGGAGTTCAGAAGCAGCTTCCAGTGCTTTTAATTGTTTATACATTCTCTCTTCCGTTTCTTTAAGAGCTCTTGCTTCTTTTGCCTTTTTAGCAGCTTGTTGTGCTTTATTAAATGTTTTACTATACATTCCAAGAGAGCTTTCGATATCATACATTTTATATTTTCTTGTTGCTTCGAAATATAAGTTATTTACTTCGTCTATTTCTAATGGGATCCATATGTATGCTTCATTAGTTTCAGCATCATTTAAGTATTTTTCAATGTTTTCTTTCAAATAGTTTATTTTTTCTTTTTTTTCTGTTATATCTCTTGCGATATTTCTGTACCTTTCTAATACCTTTAGGGCAATTTCATTACCTTCTTTAATCTTTCCCTTTGCAAATTTTTTGTGCATTTCTTTTTCAATCTTTTCAGTCTCATTAAATTCTTTAGAATAAAAAAGATTTCCTCTTTCTCTTAAGACTCCGTTTTTTATATCTTCAATGTCTCTTTTTATATCCCCAGTTTCTTTAGTTGAAATTTTGGAGTTTGCATTTTTTGTATCCTCTGGTGGGGTCTTACATGAAATTAAGAAAAGAGCAAATACAGATAATATTAAAAATAATAATTTGCTTTTTTTTATCATAAATACATCCTTCTTGTGTGATATTGACTACATAAATTAAGAACTTTGCTTTTTAGACATTAATTCTTTTATCTTTGCATAAAGCCTCTAATTAGTATATTATTACACAATTTAACATTATACAATTTTTTATTGTATAACTGTGTATATTTAAGTTTTATTTTTATTATATCAATACTCTAACCCTTGCTTTAGTATGCCTTAGAAATTTTAGCATCTCCACATGTTCTTTCTTCTGGTGGGGTTTCACATGAAATTAGAGAAAGAGCAAATACTAATAACATTAAAAATAGTAATTTGTTTTTTTTCATCATAAGTACATCCTTTTGACATAAGATTGACTACATAAATTGTAGTTTTATTACGTTTTAGGTTCTTTAAAAGAACAGGCTTAGTATAAAATATTATTTTTATACTTTCTTAAAAAGTATAACGTATTTTTCATTTTTGTTAAAGTTAGTAAATCTCTTTAAAAAAGATATAATTAAGCTTATAAGGTTTTAGAAAAGAGGAAAATTTGATTGTGAAATCATATGTTATTATCCTTTTACTTTTATTATTACAAGTGACGTTGTTCTCTCAAGTAGCGTCTATTAAAGAAATGGAAGGACAGATTAATATTGTAAGGAATACTATTCCTGTTAAATTAAATTTGGGGGATGAAATTTTTGAATATGATTTTATTGAAGTGGGAGATAATTCTAAAATTAAAATAGGTTTGTATGGGATAAATGGTATTGCATCAGATTTAACCTTGTATTCTAATACCCATGGTCTTATTTGTTATTCTTCTCTTAAAGATATGCAGGATGCAAAAATATATCTATTTAAGGGGAGTTTAGATGTGGTTATTTATGAAGTTGTGCAAGGTTCTTCATTTTCTGTAGATTTAAATAATTATTTTTTTATGACAGATTCTCCGGCAAAATTTTATGTAAATTGTGAATACTTTAATAATTATTTTGTTAGTGTTTTTGATGGAGTTCTTAAACATTATAACAAGGATGAATATTGGATTTCAGCAGGCACTAGTATTTTACTTTGGGATAATAATTCTTTTTTATATAAAACCAGTGATTCTGTATTTCAAAATGTAATTGAAAATATGAAAGAAATGTCTCGTAAAAATTTTGTTTCTCTAAATGATAGTCGTTTGACTTACATATTTTTAAAATATGTTGAAGATAGTTTTAGATTTGATTTTGTATATGATTATTTGGTAAGAGATCCTAAATTTAGTACAATATATTCAAAGTGGAGTTTAGAAGATAAAAATTATACTTTAGGGAATAGAGTTGACATGATAAATTATGTCAATTATTTAAGAGGCCGTATAGGTATTCTTTTTAATAATTTTATTTATTTGGCTAATGTGTTTTTTTTTATAGAAGATATTGTTAAGCGTTCTTCTGATGTGTTTGATAAGGTGAGTGTCAATGGGGCTGTTTTAAAATATTTGGAATATTATAAAAAAAATCGCTCGTCTTTAACAAAGAAGTTTTTTAAAACAGTTCATTTTTTTAAAATGTATTTAATTCGTACAAATGGTGATATTCCTAGTAATTTAAGTGTTAATGAATTTTTTTTGTTAAGACCTAGGGAGTTTTAATTTTGATAAATGTTGTGATTATGAAGTATTGGTAAAAATTCCTATCTTCAAGATTAATGGTTTTAATTTGAATTAGGCTATTTATTTCATTGAGTTTTTGTTCATAAGTTTCTTGTTATATTGATCCAATTCTGGTGTTTTTAAGCAAAAATCGGATATAGAATTGGACGTGATAGAGGTTTTTATGGTATCTTTTTACAAAGAAACTTTTTTGAAAAAGTTGGTGTATTGTGCGTTTTAGGTTTTTGATTTTATGCTATTTTGTTCTCATATGTAAAAGGTTTATTTTATGAGAAAAAGGTGTTTTGTCTTTGTGAGTAAAGCTCTTTTTTTTAGGATTTTTTGTGTTTTCGTTTCACTAATTTGTTTGTTTTTATTTGTTTATATTAATTTTTTTAGAATTAGGGAACCTAGGTCTTCATCTAATAGGAAAATTGCATTATTTATTCCTGGAATCATTAGTGGTTCCCCTTCTTATAAAGCAATGTATGATTTTTTAATTGAATTTGAAAAAAATAAAAGTGATATTGATATTCGGTTGTTTGAAGCTGGGTTTAATCAGCATGAATGGATAGAATTACTCGAAAAGTTATTAAATTCCAACAATTATGATTTTTTAATAACGTCAAATAATGCAATGCAAGGAATTATTGATAGGGTTTCTTCCAATTATCCTTATACTAAGTTCTTGATTTTTGATTCTTTAGTTAAAAATACTAACCCACAAGTGTATTCACTCTCCTATAATGTTGCAGAAGAAGCTTACATATTGGGTTATTATGTGGGTTTATTTTTAAAAAGTTCTAACTTATATAATAAAAATGTTGCCTTGATTGCTGGTCAAGAATATCCTGTTATGAATAATTATATTTTTCCTTATTTCAAGAATGGAATTAAAGAGGTTTTAGATTCAGAAGTGTTCTTTAGAACTTTAGGAAATTGGCATGATAGCAATAGGGTAAAAGTTTTATCTGACTCTTTAATTTTAGACTTAGGAGTTTCTGTGGTTCTTCCAATTGTGGGTACAGCTATTAAAGGAGTTCTCTCATCGGTTCGTGAACATGGTGTTTTTGCTGTTCTTTTTGATGGTGAAGATTATTTAAATAATAAAGATAATATTATTGGTTCAGGCGTTACAAATCAAAGATTTTATTTAGAGAAAGTCTTGGAAAAAGCCCTTAAAGGGGAGCTTAAATATGGAACTTATAAGGTTCTTGGCTTTAAAGAAAGGGGGGTTTCATTTAATTTGTTAAATAAGTTTTATTTAGAGAAGACCGATTCAAAACTTAAAAAAAGACTTGAGGAAAAAATGAAAGAGATGCATGATACTGAGATCAAAATAAATTTAGAATAATTTATGGTAGAGTTTAAAAACATAGTAAAATTTTTTCCAGATGTTGAAAAACCTATTCTAGATAGTGTTAATTTAAGAATTGAGGAATCTAAAATCTTGACTGTAATTGGGAGAAATGGGGAAGGTAAGAGTACCTTATCAAAAATTATAGCTGGATTTATTCGTTTTGATAGTGGTGATGTACTTGTAAATAATATTAGGCAAAAAAATTGGAATGTAGATGTGGCAAAGAGTAATGGTATTTATATTGTGTCTCAGATTCCAAAACTTGATATGAACTTAAAAGTTTGGGAATATCTTAGTGTGTATTGGTTTGATTCTCAATTTTTTATGCCAATGAATAAATCCCATACCTATAGATATTATAAATGGCTTAGGCAATTTTATAATATTGCTTTTAATCTAGAGACTAGAATACAAGATTTGAATATTAAAGAAATCTATTTTTTGCTTATTATTTCTTCCCTGAAAAAAAATGCAAGGATTATTATTTTCGATGAGAGTGTTTCTTATTTTTCTCAAAAAGAGGCTAAAGAGTTTATTAAATTGCTTCAAGCTCTTAAAAGGTCAGGTATTACTTCTCTTTTTATTACTCATAGAGAAATTGGCGATGCCATAAAATTTAGTGATGAATTTATTATTTTAAAAGAGGGGAAGTGTTTTAGAACGACAAATAAAGAGATAATACTTAGCAAGCTTGAAATTCCTGCTGATAAATTTATTTCTATAAGTATCAGGCGTGGTGGGCTAAATGAGGATTTTATAAAATTTAATTTGTTTTTTGAAGATTTTTGGAAGTATGATATTAGTTTTTCTTTGAAAAAAAGAGGAGTTTTAGGAATTATTGCAGAAGAGGCAGTAATAAAAACATGGGAAAAATTGTTCTTAGGCGAGCTCCCATTTGTAGGATGTATAAAGATGAATGGGTATAGATATGAATATATTAATTTTTATGAGTTAAAGGCTGGGTTTTTACCTTTAGGAATTGGTAATTTATTTTCTGATAATATGACTATATTGGATAGCTTTTTGGCCAAAATAATGAGTTTTGAAAATGAGATTTTTATTAAACAGTCTATTATTAATGATCTTAAAAGATTTTTTAGAAACAACATGGAATATTGTGATAGTAAGATACTAAAGACTTTTTATTCTAAGTCTTTATCATTTTCTGGAGGAACTTTAAAAAAACTTGCTCTTTTGAGAGAAAAGTATATTACAAAGAGCTTTTTAATTTGTTTTTCACCTCTTAGTAATTTAGATTATAGAGCATATAGTGAGACATCTAATTTTATTCGTAGTTTTTCTAATGAAAAGCCTGTCCTACTAATTACTCCTAATTTAGATGAGTTATTGCTTTTATCTGATGATGTTTTGGCAATAAAGGCTGGTGAGGTTATATTGAGATTGAAAAGAGAACATATCAACAAAGAGGCTTTAAAGGAAATGTTGTTTATATGATGGCATTTAGAAGAGAGTATATTTTATTAATATTTTCACTGAGTGTGTTGAGTATTAGCTATTTTTTTGATGGTTTTTTTAGTTTTTCTTATATGAAAGTAATGTTGTGGAACTTTATATTGCTCTTATTAATTGCGACAGGAATCTCAACTTGTGCTAGAAGTAATAGTTTGACTCTTGGTGATGAAGGTCAAGTTTATTTTGGAGCGTTTTTATCATATGTATTTTGTGATTTTTGTGGACTTACATACTTTAATTTTGTATTAATAATAATTTTAAGCTCGTTTTTAGTTGGTGTTATAGGAATTATTCCTTTTTTATTGACATTTTTTTGTGGGGTAAATGGTATGCTTACAGGTCTTTTAATGTCTTATGGAAATCAGAGATTAGTTGATGGATTTATATCAAAGCTTTTAGGCTCGAATGGACTTTTAAATCAGACAAAAAGTATTGATAAGATATTCACTATTAATACTGCTTTTCCATATTTGCTTTTATTTAGTATTTTGGTTTGGGGATGTTATGTATTTATTCATAAGAGAACTATTTTGGGATTAAGACTTGAGATATTGAATGATAGAAAGCCATTAAGTAAATTTTTCGGCATTAATGAGTTTAAGTATAAGTTTTGTACGGTATTTACCAGTGCTTTTTTAAATGGTCTTGTGGGTTCAATATTTTTAATTTTTTTTAAGAATTATTTATTTTTAGGATTAACCGCTGGGTTTGGCTGGAATGGATTTGTTGTTGCTGTAGTTTCAGGATTTAATTATATGTATGTATTATGTTTTAGTTTGTTTTTTGCAATGCTGAATGAATTTAATAATTATCTTAAAATAAATTATTCGTTTAAATTTGAATTTATTGGTTTATATCAAGCTATATCGATTTTTATTGCATTGTTTTTAATTAATTCGGGTAAAAAATAAATGTTTGGTGTTTTTTTGCATTCTATAGTATTTGCATATTTGGCTCTTGGAATTCTTTATGCTGAGAGAGTAGGACTTTTAAATATATCTATTGAAGGAATTTCTTTTTTATCTGTTTTTCTAACATCTTTTTTTATTTATTTGGGGTATGGAATATTTGCTTCAGTTGTTATGACGATTTTTATTAGTTTGATCTTTGGTTTTTTTTTGTCTTTTATTGTAGTAATTGGTTATAACATCTTTATAACGGGTATAGGAATTAACATATTGTGTCATTTTTTAGTTAGGGTTTTAATGAAAGCTAATTTCAATTTTATTCCAGGATTTAGTTTAAATATTTCTAATAATTTTGCTATTATTTTTTTTGTTATATTTTTTTTCGTTTTTTTAAGTTTTAGTATTTATATACTAAATTATTCAAGAGTCAGAGTAGTTTTTGAGTTTATTCGCTCGAATGATTATGAAAATATCTTAGGTGAACGAACTAGTAATTACTTTAAATCTTTTGCTATTTTTGTATCCGTAATCTCGGCAAGTATTGCAGGTTCATTTCTTGCTATCAATTTTAATGTTTATTCTTATGATTTGGGGTTAAATAATGGTTGGCTTGCTATTTGTATACTGTATATTGCATTTGCAAATCCTTGGCTCATTTTTCCAAGTGCATTTTTGATGATATTTATTGAATACGAGTTTTTTAATTTTCAGGATTATGTTAATTCTTATTTTGCCCTTTCTTTGCCCTTTTATATGGCTATATTAATTAATGTATTTGTTTCATTTTTTAGAAAAACTAACCTGTTTTAGCAATATCATTTATCGAATTTTTGAGCCTTTTTAAGGCACGAATTTGTAATTCTAAATCTTGTATTTTAATTTTATTGAATTCATAAAAGGGCATTTGTTTGATGATGTCTAAATTGTTTAGAAAAATTGTAAATATGATGTCATCATATGTTTCTATTTGGAAAAGAGTATTTATTATCAGATTAAATATTAAGTCTTCATCTTGTATGAAATGATAAAATCCTTTTTTTAAAATAGTATCAATTAATATGTATATATTAGTATTTAGTAGTTCTTTATTATCTTGAATAAATTGCATTATATAGTCCATTGAGTTTCTTGATTCCCCTATGAGAAAATATGCCCATGAAATATCAAGATAATTTTTTGTATCTTTAAAATCAATTATTTGTAGATAAGTTTTTGTTTGTTCGATTGCTTGTAACCAGTTATTCATCAAGTATTCTAATTCTGCGATCAGTAAATATGCATCAACTTGTTTTGGATCTGTATTGATAATTTGCATTAATAATGCTTTGGATTGATTATATTTCTTTAGTTCTTTGAGTAACATTGATTTTGTATAAAGTTCATCTATTTTATTTATATCTTCTGTAGGAATTGTTGCATAAATAGAAGCAATGATATTCATCCAAACTATCGTTATTGCATATTTTCTCATAAATTTTCCCCTTTTATTTTCTTTACAATGTCCATTATCATATCTTTATACTTCTTTATCAATGCGTATGAATTTAATTCTTCTATAAATTTATTAAGGTATGACATTGCAAGATTTGCAGAATCTTGAATGGCACTTGATGAGTTAATCATATTGCTAAATCTTAATATTTCTTTTTTTGATTCATTTATAGATTTATTTTTAATTGCGTTTAATTCTTGAATGATTTGCTCATTCAATAGTTTTTCTTTTAAAAAGTATATTATGGGCAGACTTTTTTTTCCTTCAATTAAGTCATCTCCAAAATCTTTGCCGTTAATTCCATCTTTAATGTTTTTGATATCGTCTATTATTTGGAAACAGGTTCCAAGTTTTAGAAATGTGTTGTAAAGATTTTTTGCTTTATTTTCATTGTTTGTAAGTATTCCGGCTAAAAATCCAGCCATTCCAAAAAGGCAGCTTGTTTTAAGTTCTACTAAAGATATGTATTCGTCAATGTTTGGAATATATGTCCCATTGTGCAATGCGATATCAATTCCTTGTCCTAGGTGAAGATTTGATAGCGTTGTGAAAAAATTTTCATAAATTAATAGTTTTTGACTTTTTTTAAATTTAGAAGTTTGTATTAATTTTGCAGGCAGAAAGTAAATTAAATTAGCTGTATTAATGCTGTTATCTAATCCATAAATTAAGTGAATAGCAGGTTTACCCCTTCTTTTAATAGCCCCATCTTCTATGTCATCAATAATTAAACTTCCAGAATGAGGTAATTCAAGTAGCATGCTTAGTTTGTATAGATTCTCAGTATTTTTGTTATTATATCCTAATGCATATGCTAGTAAAATCATTAGCATTGGTCTTATTCTCTTTCCCCCTCTATTTATTATTTCAATAGCTGGGGCTTTAATTGTTTTTATTGTGTTTTTTTGTATATTAAGTTTTAGCTTTAAATCTTTGTCTTTAAATAAATTGAGAAAATGATCTTGTTCGAATATATTATTAATATTTTTTTCGATCTTATCTAAAAATGATTTATTTTGCATAATTATAATTATAATAAAAATAATAAAAAGTATAATGGATTGAGTGTATTGCAGAGCGTTGATATGTATAATGTTATTGATGAATATTCACGAAGAGCTAAAGAAGAAGGATATCTTGCTAGATCTGTTTATAAGTTGATAGAAATTGATAAGAGATTTTCTTTGTTTCTTTCTGGCAATATATTGGATATTGGAGCGTCTCCTGGCAGTTTTTCTCAGTATGCTTATGGCAATCTTAAGGATGGGGTACTTGTTGCAGTTGACCTTAATGATATAGATCTTAATTTTACTAATAATTTTTATTTTATCAAAGGTAATATATATATTGATGAGGTTTGTCAAAAGATCGAGACTTTTGCCCCTTATAGTTTAATTATAAGTGATACGGCTCCTAAGACTACTGGTAATAGATTAGTTGATACAAGTAATTCTTTTAATTTGAATATGAGAATAGTTGAATTGGCGTCTAGAATTTTGGTAAAAGGTGGTAATTTATTACTTAAGGTTTTTCAAGGAGGCGAGGAAGAGCAAATTTTTTATAAGCTTAAGAGTTGTTTTAAGATTGTCAAAAAAATTAGACCTAAAGCTGTGCGGAAGAGTTCTTTTGAGATTTATTTTTTATCTAAGGATTTTATTAAGTTAGATACAAATATTTAAATTATTTAAGGGTGTTGGGATATCTTTATGAAAGAAAAATTTATGGAAAAAAAGTCTCATTTACAAGTTGCATGTTTTAAAATAGGCAAAGAGAGTTATGGGGTTGCAATAGATCACATTAGGGAAGTAATTAAAGTTCCTTTGGAAGGTATATATGCAATACCCAATGTTCCTGATTATATTACGGGTATTTATAATCTTAGAGGGAGTGTTATCCCTTTAATAAATTTAAATATTAGATTTAAAATTTCTTCTGTTTATGTAACGGAGGAAGATAAACTTTTAACAGGTTATTTAATAGTGAATATCAAAGATAAGCTTTTAGGAATATTTGTAGATAAAGTTCTCAAGGTTATTAGTTTTGATAGATCAAAGGTACAAGAACCTCCTGCGACCTTGCAAACTTTAGATAGAAAATACATATCTGGTGTTGTTAAAATTGATAATGAGGAAAATTTTGAGAGTGAATATTTAATTTTAATTGATATTGAACGGATATTTGACAAGGGTGAATTTGCACGGATTCCATATAAGGAGAATAATGAAGAGTAAGGTTCTCATTTACGTAAATTATTCAAATTTAGATGCCGAGGTTCTTGCTTGTGAAATACAAAAATATTTAAAACATAAATATGGTGTTTTAAGCTTATTTGCAGGAATTGATAAATCTTCAGAGGTGTTAACTAAAGATAATTTGATTCTTGCAATAACTTTGGGCGGAGATGGTACGGTTTTATTAGCTAGTAGCTTGCTTTTGAAGAATGATATTGATATTCCAATTATTTCAATAAATTTAGGCAAGGTAGGATTTTTAGCAGACATAAAACCTATTGATTTTAAAGAGGTCATAGATAAGTTTTTTGATAATTCTTTAGTTATTCATAGTAAATATTTACTTAGTATTAGTGCTTATGAGAATGGAAATAATGTGTTTACCAAATATGCTTTAAATGATGTAATTATTCGTTCTAGTGTTATTAATAAGTTGATTTATGTAAATCTTAGGGTTAATTCAGAAGATTTTCTCTCATATAGGAGTGATGGAATAATATTTGCAACTCCTACAGGTTCAACCGGATATTCTTTCTCGGCAGGTGGATCTATTTTAGAATCAGATCTTCGGGCTTTTATCTTAACTCCTATTTCCCCACATTCTTTTTATAATCGTTCCTTTATTTTTTCAAGCGGGAGTAAACTTTCACTTTCATTTCAGAAGGGATATGCGTTAAACTCAGCATCAATTTTCGTTGATGGCGTTAATATTGGTAAGTTTGGGGTTGATATTATTTTTGAGTTGGGACTTGATAATAAGAGTTTACGTTTTGCATCATTTTGTACAGATACTTTTGTTAGAAGACTTAAAAATAAGTTATTATAATGTATGGCGTTTTGTAATGTAGATATAACTTGTTTTGAAATTTTATATGTTAGTTGAACTTTTTGTAAAAAATTTTGTTTTAGTTAAAGAGGTTTCTATGAAACTAAGTACGGGGTTGGTAGCGTTCACAGGTGAGTCTGGAAGTGGAAAGAGCTTATTATTATCATCAATTTATTATTTATTTGGTGAAAAAATTAAAAGTAATATAATTACTAGTGGAGAACAGGAATGTGTTTTACTTGCCAAGTTTAGGGTGAATGGTGATGTTAGGGGTTATTTGTCTTCTAAAGGTATATTAGCCCCAGATTTTATTATTATAAAAAGAGTAATTATATTTGAATCTTCAGAGACTCTTTTGAGTAATTGTTATATTAATAATGAACCAGTTTCTAGTACCATATTAAAGCCAATTTTTAATATGTTGATTGAGGTGCATTCTCAAAATCAACAGTATTTAATTTTGAGAAACCCCTCAAATAATTTGAAGATTTTAGATAATTATGCTAATTTAAATTCTCAACTGGAAAAATATAGATTAGTCTATGAAGAATATATTCAATATTTAAAAGATTATGATGATTTTGTTTCGAAAGAGAAATTGCATAAAGGTAGTAAAGAAGAATGTGAAAAAATAGCCGATGAGATAGATTCTTTTAATCCTAAAATAGGTGAAGAAGAAATTTTAAAGACTAGGTTAAATGAGCTTAAAAATCATGAATCTTTATGTAATGCACTTTCAAGCTTAAAGAGTGTTTTGAGCTTGAATAGTAATGTTTCTGCTTTAAGTGAAATAAGGAAGGTAATTTGTAATGCTGAGTATCTCTCAGAAGTGAACAATAATTATTTTGAACTTGAAAATCGTCTTAAGAATTCTTACTATGAACTTGAAGATATTGGTCAAGCTTATGGTAGGTATCTTTTTGACAAGACTTATGATGAGAAGGAAATTGAGTCAGTAGAGAATAGGCTATATGATCTCTCTCGTATTCGCAAAAAATATGGACCAAGTCTTGAGGATGTCATAGTATTTAGGAAAAGGTGTGATGACATTATTGATTTGTCACTTAATTTTGAGACTGAAAGATTAGGTAAAGAGCAAATGTTAAATGATTTGTTTGAGAGAGTGAAAAAATTGGCATTCGATATCTCAATTGTTAGAAGGGCTGCTGCTTTAAGATTTGCATCTGGAGTAACTGAGATTTTGCATAAGCTTAATATGGGTGATGCAGGGTTTTTTGTGTCAGTCTCTGAAGTAAAAATCAAATCAACAGGTATAGATGAGGTGGAATTTTTAATTTCTAGTAATATTGGGCTAAAAGCCCAACCAATTTATAGAATTGCATCTGGGGGTGAGCTTTCAAGAATAATGTTAGCTATTAAGATCGTGCAGAATGTTGATGAGAGTAAGCTTATCATATTTGATGAGATTGATTCTGGTATAGGGGGTGAGTCTGGGATGAGTTTGGGCAAATATTTAAAGGGATTGTCAGAAAATATGCAAATATTTGTTGTTACTCATCTTGCTAATATTGCCAGTCTTTCAGATTATCATATTTTGTTAAAAAAGGAATATATTGAAGATAGAACTTATGTTCAGGCTTGTTTATTATTGGATAATGATCGTGTTTTAGAGGTTGCTCGCATGCTTAGTGGAAATGTTAATGATATTAGCTTTCAACATGCAGAAGAGCTTTTAAAAGGGAATAATTGATATGAGTGGGTATTTATGGATTTAGTGCATAATGAAAATTATCAAAAAATTTTGTTTATTGATGATCTTATTTTGCAAACTTTAAAAGACATAAAAGACATAAAAAAATCCGGTAAGCTTGCACTGGATTCGGGTATAACGGTTAATTTTATTAACTTAAATTTGAATGTTCTAAGTTATATTGCATCATTAAATTATTTTTATACAAAGCCTAGATTAAAAGTTAACTATGATTTTCGAGTAAATCTCTTTAGTTTTATTTCTGATTTTTCGTTGTTTGTAAGTCCTGTTTTACTTATTTCTTTTAGCGAACTTATGGATAATAAATTTGTGCTTAATTTAAATCCTGAAGAACGATTTTTGATTATTAGAAAGTTAGGATATCTTATTGATTTGGGAATGTATTTTAGCAAAGGTGATTCTAAAGCGATTCTCTTTTTAGAAGATATATATCTTAAATTTATTGTTTTGGTTAAAAATTTTATTGATTTTAAGAATTTATCAAAAAATTTAGTTATTGATAGTCCTTTTTATAAGGTTCAATTAGCTCATCTTATTAAATCTTTAGATCTCCTAGAAGAAGGAGCATTTTTGTTAAGGGCGAGATACGAAGTAAATGGGGTTTATGGACTCTCAGAACAGATTTTGGGTTACATTCAAGCCGGAAAAATTTTAGCTACTGTTACTTCTCAGAAAGCGATAGCTGAGAAATTTGCAAAATTTTATGAAGTTTGGTCTGTTAAATTTCAGTCGGATTTGAGCAAGAGTAGGTGAGTTTGAGGGGAGGATTTTAATAAGTGTGAATCTTTATAAAGAAAATTCAACTCGATTTAGAAAGATCAAAATTTTTTTGTTATCAATTTTTTTATTGATATTCATAGTATTAGTTGATTTTATCTTGAAATTAACGATTGATATTTCAATTTTTTATAAGTTTAATCACTTTAAGAAATCTGATAATTTGGTTGATATTGTTCCAAGGCGTAATGTTTTTATTAATGATCAAATTTTGAATCTAGATCTCAATAAATATGATTATCATGTTGTAAGTGATCGTTTAGTAAGTTTTTCAGACTATTATTATGTGATTAACAGTTTTAAAAATAATTATTCTGTATTTTCTAGAAAGACAGATAAATTTTTGTTTTCTTTGGCATATAAGGATTTTGTTTTTACAAAAGATAATGTTGTTTTTGCTTTAAATAATTTACATAAGGCTTTAGAAGTTTATGGAGCAGATGGAAATAGAATTTTGTCTGTCAAGTTTATAGCTTCAATATTAAGTATTGATTATAATGATAATGTTTTGGCTTTAGGACTTTCTGATGGCAAGACTTATGTGTATAAACGTGGAAAAATGGTTTATGGTGGTGATTTATTAGGTGTTGGTTTGCCAATTATATGTCTTAAATTAAGCTTAAATAATAAATATTTATGTATTTTAAGAGGGAATGAGGAATGCTCTCTAGAGGTTTTTAACTTAGAGGATGAATATAATCAGTTTTTATATTTGAAAAATTTAAAGATTAAGGATTTTAATCCTTTTTTTAAGATTGATAAATTTTATAATTTGTTTGTTGAGACTGCAAATTCATTTTTAATACTTAATATTAACAGTGGTAAAACTTTTAGAGTTGATAATAAAAATTCTGTTTTAAAAGCCTCTTATGATCCTTTTTCTAGAGTGTATAGGATATATTTCTATGATTTGAGTGGTAGTATAATCAATATAAGGACTTATTCTGTAGATTCTTATAATTTATTTGATAATATCTTTTTTAAAGATAAGGTGAATTCATATGTTGAATTTGATAAAGGAATTTTATATTTTAATGATGATAGTGATTTAAAGTATTTAGGGTTTTAGTTGTAATGATAATTGCTTTTCTTTTTTTCTTTAATTTTTTTAATTTGTATGCGTTTTTGGAGTTTGGCAAGGATGAGAAGTTTGATTTGGTAAGTGATTTTGGAGAATTGAGAGATGATACTTTAAGTATTGGTATAAAATTGAGAGCTTTAGATACACACTTTTCTATTTTTTCAAATAATTATAAGATTTTGTATTCCAAAAATAAGGTTAGTGAATATGATGGGAGCGTTTTGATCATTTTTGATAAAGATTTGGGTTTTAATTTGGAATTTTTTGGTGATTTTATATACAAGAATGAGAAAATCTTTTTAAAGAATGATAATAAAGTTTTTGATGTAGTGGTTGTTGATCATTATAGTGGGCATATAATTAATCCTTTATTTGTGATAAAGAATAGAAATAATTTAAATACCAATTCTTCCTTTTTATTAGGTAATATCCTTTTAAAAGGTAAGGATGATACAATGTTTGAGTTAAAGGAGAATATTGATTTAGATTTAGAATTGGGTGATTATGGTCTTGTTTTAAATTTTTTGAAAAAAGATATTGGTGTTGCAAAAGCTATTAATGGTATTTACTATTTTGAAGTGTTTTTAAATAACAACAGTATTTTTCGTGCTGATTTTCAGAGCATGTATTTAAACGGTAATTCATATGTTGTTTTTGAGAATAAGGATTATAGTTTAGATCTTTTTAACATAAAAAGAGATAATGGAAACATTGAGATAAATAATCTTGAGTTTACTAGCGGTTATAATGAAATTAAGATCAAATATGGAGATGTTTATAATACCAAAAATAGTTTAACTTATAGGTTTACACTTAATGGGTAATATTTTTCATATACCCGTACTTCTTGATGAAATTATTAATCTTTTAGAGGCATCAAATATAAGTGATGAGTTTGTTTTTGTTGATTGTACTCTTGGTGAAGGTGGACACTCAAGTGCAGTGCTTAAGAAGTATCAAAACATAAATGTGATTGGGATTGAAAGGGATGACATTGTTTTAAATAGGGCAAAAGAGTCTCTTATAGAATTTAAGGGAAGGGTTTCATATTTTAATGCTTGGTTTGATGATTTCTTTAGTGAATATCCTTTAAGTAGTAAAATCAATTTTATTTTAGCTGATCTTGGTATTTCGATGTTCCATTACAAAATGAGTGGTAGGGGATTTTCTTTTTTTGAAGATGAAAGATTAGATATGAGGCTTAATCCTGGTGCTGGAGATCTTAGTGCTTATGATATTGTCAATACTTTTGACAAAAAAAGACTTGAAAATTTAATCTATGAATTAGGTGGTGAACGTTATTCTAGAAGAATTGTTAAATCTATCTTAGAGTATAGAAAAATTAAGAAAATAGAAACTTCAAGAGAGTTGCAGAACATAGTTAGCAAAGCCTATCCTAGGATAAAGCTTAAAATAAATCCGGCAACTAAAACTTTTCAAGCGTTAAGAATTTATGTTAATGATGAGCTTTTTCGTTTAAAGAGAAGTTTGCCATTATGGGTAGGAAGCTTATCAAAGAATGGCGTCTTGGCTATTGTTACATTTCATTCATTGGAAGATAAAATTGTAAAAGAGTTTTTTAAAGCTTTAAGCAAAGAGCAATATTGTATACTTACTAAAAAGCCTATAATTTCAAGCTTTGAAGAGAAGAGATTTAATAATGCATCAAGAAGTGCTAAGCTTAGAGTCATTAAAAAATTATATGAGTAAAATGGGAAAAATTGAAGTTAGATTATACTTTTTATTAATTCTGATATTAACAATTATAATATGCTTAAATATTTATCTTAATTTTAGGTATGTTGTAAAGTTGCGTGAGTTTGAAGATTTAGATAATGAACAAAGTAATATTATTGATGAAAATCTTAGGTTGTTAACCATAATATATGAACTTCAAAGTATTGATAGGATAGAAGAGCTTAGTAAAGATTATTTGAATTTAGAAAAAAAGGATAATAAGGATATAAATGTTATTAAACGATAGACTCTATGAGGGTTTTTGGTGCATATAAGAATTGAAGACATTTTAGATTCTCTAAATGATGTTAAATTTGTTGGTCATGTAAGTAGTATGCAAAAAATTGTATCATTTTATTCGCTTGATAGCCGTGAAATAAATGCTAAAAATAGTAGTGCTAGTCTTTATTTTGCATATAAAGGTGATAGGGTGGATGGATTTTCTTTTGTCGAATCTTTAATTGATATTGGTGTTAAATGTTTTGTGTGTTCTAAAGATTGTGAGAGTTTGTGTGTTGAGTATTTAAACAGAGATGAGAATTTGGTTTTTTTGCTTACTAGTAATGTGGTTATTTTCCTTCAAAACTTAGCAGCACATTTTATTAAAAGAACAAGTTTTAAGAGGATAGCTATTACTGGTAGTAATGGAAAGACTACGACAAAAGAAATGCTTTACAGCATATTGTCAGAGAGATATAAAACTTGCAAGACTTGGGGAAATTTAAATTCGGATATTGGGTTGCCTTTGAGTATTTTGAGAACCGAGGGAGATGAGGAGTATGCTGTTTTTGAAGTGGGGATTAGCTATGTTGGAGAGATGAACCTCCTTGCTGAAATATTAAATCCCGAAATTGTTATTGTAACAAATATAAGTTATGCTCATATGCAAGCTTTTGAAGATCTAGAGATTGTTACTGCTGAGAAGGGTAAAATCATGACTAAGAGTACTCAGATAGTAATTTTAAATGAGAGTTGTCCTTATCATTTATGTTTAAGAGTAATGGCTAAGTCTATTAATCCAGGGATTAATATTTTTTATTTTGATTTTCATAGTCTTCAAATTAGATCATTTGCATTTGTAAATGATAAATTTTTTTATGATTTTACTTATAAAGGGTTTGATTATTCTATTTTATTACCTGGTCAGCATAATATTTTCAATGCAATATCTTGCATTAATTTAGCTTTGTTGCTTGGACTGAGTGAAAATGAGATTCGTAATGGTTTATTGCATGCTGATTTTCAAAAAGGTAGAGCAGAGCTTTTAAGAGTAAAGGATTATTTGGTTTTGAATGATTCTTATAATGGTAATTTAGGTTCATTTATGGCTTTAAAGGAGATGATTTTGGGTCTTGAGATAAGGGGTAAAAAATTTATTATTCTTGGTGCTTTTAAAGAACTTGGAAAATTTGCGTATGAGGCACATAAAACAGCGATTAGGGAAGTTATTTTGATGAATTTTGATAAAGTTTTTTTCATTGGTGAAGAATTTCAAGAAGTAAAAAAGATTGAAAATTTAACCTTAGATAATTTATTTTATTTTAGTAGTTTTAAAAATTTTATTGATTATTTTGTGAAGAATTTGGAATCTGAGTGTTTTATTGCTATTAAAGGGTCAAGATCAAATAGACTTGAAAGGGTTCTTGATTATCTTTAAAGACTAATGGGGGGGGTATGTTTTATCTTTTAGGACTTAGATTGTTGAAATATATTACTTTTAGAACCGCTTATGCTACTATTTTTGCATTTTTGCTTGCATTGATTTTTGGTCCATTTATTATTTTAAGACTTAAAAAACTAAAACTGGATCAAATCTTAAGGAAAGATGGACCAAAGCGCCATTTAAGTGAGAAAATAGGAATTCCTACTATGGGAGGTATTCTTATTTTTTTTTGTGTTTTAGTTTCTTTATTTTTCTGGATTAATTTTTGGAATATTTACTTTTTAATTATACTTTTTGTCATGGTTAGTTTTGCTTACTTAGGATTTATGGATGATTTGCTAAAAATAAAGAGAAAAAATTCAGATGGGCTTAATCCTCGATTTAAGATTTATGGGCAAATATTGTTTTCTTTTATTTCAGTTACTATTCTTTATTATTTTGGCGATGAGCATGTTAGTATAATTTATTTCCCTTTTTTTAAGTCTCTTAAATTAGATTTGGGGGTTTTATATATTCCATTTGGGATGTTTATTTTAATATCTGCGTCTAATTCTTTTAATTTGACAGATGGACTTGATGGACTTGCTATTGGACTTAGTATTGTTGTAACAGGAGCTCTAGTAATAATTGCATATCTTACAAGTAGAGTAGATTTTGCATCTTATTTAAATATTCCAAATATTAAAGGTGCTGAAGAACTTGTAGTATTCCTTGGAGCTTTGCTTGGCGGTAGTTTCGGATTTTTGTGGTTTAATGCGTATCCTGCTAAAATAATGATGGGTGATACTGGTAGTCTTTCAATTGGGGCGGTTCTTGGGATGACAGCTTTAATCTTAAAGAGTGAGATTCTTTTTGCAATTCTTGCAGGAGTTTTTGTGGTTGAGACTTTATCTGTAATTATTCAAGTTGTAGTTTATAAGCAGACTAAGAAAAGGGTTTTTAAAATGGCACCACTGCATCATCATTTTGAGGAGCTTGGGTGGTCTGAAATGCAGGTTGTTATTAGATTTTGGATAATAGGTTTAATATTTGCTATAATTGCTTTAAGCACTCTTAAAATTAGATGAGTTTAAATTGATATTTATGTTTGTAGAGAGAACCTCTATTAGAAAATGTTATTTACTTGTTTTATGGTCGCTTATTGCTTATGGTCTTGTTGTATTTTATACATCTTCATTTTTTTTAAGTCTAGAACTTACAGGGGATCCTAATTTTTTATTCTTAATGCGTCTTAAATATCTTTTTTTAAGTTTTATTGTATTTGTTGTCTTTGAAAGGATTTCTTTAGATTTTTTAAAGGCAATTGTTTCTATTATATTGCTTGTAACTTTTACATTAGTTTTGGCAACTTTTTTCTCTCCTAGTGTTTCAGGAACACAAAGGTGGATATTTTTAAAAGGCGTTAGTATTCAGCCTTCAGAGATTTTTAAGGTATCTTTTACGATTTATCTTGCGAGTTATTTGAGTAGATTTAAATTAAAGTCAGATAATAATATTTCTTATTGGCTAAAGCCAATGTTAATTTTTGGTATTTTTTGGTTGCTCATAATTTTGCAAAATGATTATTCAACGGCTATTTATTTTGCTATGCTTTTCTTTATTGTTTTATTTGTTTCTGGAATGTCATTGGGATATGTTTTTGCTATTTTATTTACTTTTGTTCCAATTGCTATTCTTTTTTTGATATTTGAACCTTACAGAGTTGCTAGAATTTTTGCATTTTTAAATCCTTATGATGATCCTTTGGGAAAAGGATATCAAATAATTGCATCACTTAATGCTTTTAAGAGTGGTGGTCTTGGGGGTAGGGGGCTTGGAATGGGAGAGGTAAAGCTTGGCAGACTTCCAGAGGCTAATTCTGATTTTATTTTTTCTGTGCTTGGAGAGGAATTAGGGTTTTTTGGAATTTGTCTTGCTATTGTATTATTTTTTTTATTGTTTTATTTTGGGTATTTTGTTGCTCTTTTTGCTAAAACCAGATTTAGATTTTTTATTGCGTTTATTGCAAGTCTTACAATTTTTCTTCAAAGCATCATGAATATTTTAATTGCAATTGGTCTTTTACCTCCCACAGGTATAAATTTACCATTTTTTTCATCAGGTGGTTCTTCTATTGTTGTTACAATGGCTCTTTCTGGACTTATTGCCAATGTTTCTAGAGATGTTTAATGTGAATAGTTTGAAGTTTTATCAAAATGATAATTTAAGCTTAAATTTATGTTGATTTATAGAAAATTTTTGATTATATATATTTATGTAATAATTTCTCTTATACTACTTGAGATTGTTTTTATTATTTTTATTTCTCCTTATTTTCTAATAAGATACATTAGTTTTAATGATAGTATTCATATTTCTAAGGAAGATATATTGAGTATTTCAGGAATTAAGCCTAATACTTATTATTATGATGCTGATGTTAGTGCTTATGAGAAAAATATTATGAGGGATCTAAGGGTAAAAAATGTGACGGTAAAACTTAAATTTCCTAATACAATTAGTATTAATATTGAGAGAAGAGTTCCTATCGTTACTGCTTATGAGAATGTTGATGGAAGTTTTATTTACTATTTTATTGCTTCAGATGGTTTAATTTTGGAAAAGTGTAAAGATTTAATTTATGATTTACCCATAGTTAGTGGATTAAATTTAAATGGTAATGAAGTTGGTGATTTTTTAGAAGATAGAATGCTTGCTATTATAAAGAACCTTAACTATGTTAAAATAAATCAAAATACTTTGTATAATTTAATATCGGAAATTAGTTTTTTGAAGTTGAATTTTTATGATTACAAGATTTTTTTGTATATAAAAAATATATATAATAAGATATTAATAACAACGGATATGGATTTAATAAGTGTAATGCATAAGGTATTCATGATATCTGATTTGCTTAAGGGAAGGTCTGATACTGTTGATTTAAGAAGCGGTAATATCATTTTGTTAGGAGAAGATTAGTGTCTAGGGATTTGATAGTAGGATTAGATGTTGGAACTTCAAAGATTTGTACTGTCGTAGCTGAGATAAACTTGAATAATCAGTTGGAAATAGTTGGAATAGGCACTAGTGTATCAAGAGGTGTGAGGAAAGGTGTTCTTATAAATATTGAAGCTGCGCTTGATTCAATTTCTAGTTCTATTGAAGCGGCTGAGCTTATTTCTGGGTGTGATATTGCCGCTCTTTCTGTGTCTATGTCAGGTAGTAGTATTGAGGGTACTAATTCTCGTGGGGTTGTTGCAATAAATTCAAAAACCAGGGAGATTGATAATGAAGATGTTGAGCGTGTTATTGAAGCTGCTAAGGCAATTGTGATTCCGATGGATAGAGAAATTTTACATGTGATTCCTCAGGAATTTATTGTGGATGGAATTCCTCATATAAAAAATCCAATAGATATGATGGGAATTCGCCTTGAGGGTGAAGTGCATATTATTACTGGATCTAGCTCTTCAAGTCAGAATTTAGTTAGGTGTGTGAATCGTGCTGGGTTTTCTGTAGATGAAATTGTTCTTGGAAGTTTGGCCTCATCTTATGCTACTTTATCTAAGGAAGAGAGAGAAATGGGCGTTTTGTTTGTTGACATGGGTAAAGGTACAACAGACATAATTCTTTATGTTGATGGCTCTCCTTATTATACCGGAGTAATTCCTATAGGTGCAAATAGAGTTACTCTTGATATTGCACAAGTGTGGAAAGTACCTGAAGATATTGCTGAGAATATTAAAATAACGGCTGGTGTTGCTCATATTTCTGCTCTTGAGAGTCAAGTGGAAAGTGTTATTATTCCTAATCTTGGAACCAGACCGCCTCAAGAGAAAAGTCGAAAAGAATTGGCTATAATAATTAATTCAAGATTAAGTGAGATCTTTGAGATGATAAAAGCTGAAATAATGAAGAGAGGGCTTTATAATAAGATTAATGGAGGAATTGTTTTAACTGGAGGGGGCTCTTTGTTTCCTGGTATTTCTAATTTAACAGAAGAAATATTTAAATATCCATCAAGAATAGGATTCCCAATGAATATTAATGGTGTTGGAGAGGAATATATTGGTCCTAAATTTTCCTCAGCTCTTGGTCTTGTTCTTTATAAGCATGAACAGCAAAAATTCAATAAATTAAAGAAGGGAAATAATAAATCTAAGAGACAAAGTAAAATATCTTCAAAATTGAAAGGTTGGTTTTTGAAAGAGTGGTTTTGACCAGTCATGGAGGAAGTTTAATGAAAGATTATAATATTATTGATAGTCATTCAAAAAGGTTTGATTCTGCTACAAATCCTACGGTTCTTAAAGTAATTGGTGCAGGCGGTGGCGGTAGCAACGCTGTTAATCGTATGATTGAATATGGAGTAAGAGATGTTGAGTTTATTGTAGCAAATACTGATCTTCAAGCTCTTCAAACTTCTATTGCTCCAATAAAGATTGCGCTTGGTGCTAAAGTTACTTCAGGTCTTGGGGCCGGTGGGAGGCCTGAGATTGGACAAGCGGCTGCAGAAGAAGATATTGATATTATTAAAAATCATCTAGCAGGTGCTGACATGGTATTTATTACGGCTGGAATGGGTGGAGGAACAGGAACAGGAGCTGCACCTGTTATTGCTCAAGTAGCTAAAGAACTTGGAATTTTAACTGTTGGAGTTGTTACTAAGCCTTTTAAATTTGAAGGCCCTAAAAAGATGCGGCTTGCTGAACAGGGAATAAATAATTTAAGAAAATCTGTTGATACTTTAATTATTATTCCGAATCAAAAACTTTTAACTGTTGTTGATAAGCGAACTACTATTAAGGATGCCTTTAAAAGGGCTGATGATGTTTTAAGGATGGGTGTGCAGGGTATTGCAGGTCTTATTATTGAGCATGGCGAAGTTAATATTGATTTTGCTGATGTTAAGAGCATTATGCAGGGGCAAGGTGATGCTTTGATGGGTATTGGTTATGGTAAGGGTGAGAATAGGGCTGTTGATGCGGCTACTTCTGCTATTAGTAATCCTTTGCTTGAGGAGGTTAGAATAGAAGGATCTAAAGGGCTTCTTGTTAATATAACCGGAGGTGAAGATTTTTCATTGCTTGAGCTTGAAGAGATTATGGGAATTATTACAGCTAGTGTTGATGATGAGGCTACCGTAATATATGGGCATGCAATTAATTCAAATCTTGATGATGAGATTTATGTTACAGTTGTTGCTACTGGTTTTTCTTCTAGAAAACAGAAAGATTTATCTGGTGCTGTTGAAAATAATACTTTAAGTTCAAAAGAATTTGATAATTTGATGTCAGGTAGTCAAGATGCTTCAGGGAGTGTTTATGAGGCTAATGATAATTTTATAGCGAAGTCAAAAAATGTTAATTATTTTGAAGATGATATTGATGTTCCTACATTTCTTAGAAATTTAAATAAAAAAAATAGCGATAATTGAATGAAAAGATGGATACTAATATTTTTGTTTTTAGTTATTTCTTGTGGAGATGAATCTAAGGAAAAAGTAAATCTTGGACTTAGAATAAGAGAGATAGAGATAGCAGGTGGTGGTTCATTAGAAAAAATTGAAGTTTATAAGGAATTTATTGATAAAGAAGAGAAAAATATTTTAAAAATAATAAATTCAATTGATAAAAAGGCTAGATTTTTTAGTTTGATTGGACTTGAACTTATTAGGCTTGGTCAATATGGACCTGCTATTGAGTATTTTAATAAAAATTTGGAATATGGCCCTGATAATCATTTATCTCATTTTTATATAGGAGTTTCTTCTTATAATTTAGCTAAGGGTATTGAAACTAAAGAAAAGGTTCGTGAATATTTTGTTCTTTCTGAAGATTCTTTTTTAAAATCAATATCTATTAAAGATGATTTTAAAGAGGCGATTTTTGCTCTCTCTACTATGTATGTTTATGATCTTGATAAACAGTTGGAAGCTAAAGGATATTTAAGTAGGCTTGAGTCTATGGGAGAGGATTATTTTGAATTTTTTATGCTGAGGGGTGCAAACTATTATTCTCTTGGTGATTTTGATAATGCTTTGTTATTTTACAAGAAGGCAAAGGATAAAGCTTTAACTCAAGAGCAAATAGATGGAGTTGATAGAATAATGAGTAATTTTAAGTAACTTTTATGTTTAAATTGCTTTATGTTGATAATTTAAGATTTTTAAAGAGTGAAGAGAAACTTAAAATTTTTAATGATTTTGATTTAAATTGTCTTTGTAAATTAAGTTTAAGAGATATTTCTAATTATTTATCTAGGGTTTTTAGGAGGGACTATAAGCTTCCAGATTTAAAGTTAATAGAGATGCAACAAAAAGTTATTAACAGAACAAGTGCAAGAATTGCTGTTCTTGGATCTAAGGATTATCCTTTAAAGCTTAATAGGATTTATAATCCTCCGTTTGCTATTTATTATAAAGGTAATCTTCCGGATTCTAATTCTTTGTCTTGGGCTGTTGTTGGTTCAAGACAAATCAGTAGAGTGTTGACCGATAAAGTTAAAGAGTTGTCTTCTCATCTTGCTAAGAATCATGTGGAGATAATATCTGGATTTGCAATAGGAGCTGATATTGCAGCGCATCTTGGTGCAATCAATGAGCAAAAAAGAACATATGCAGTTATTGCAACAGATATTGACAATATTTATCCAAAACAAAATAGAAAATATGTTACTTGCCTTTTAGAAAATGGTGGAGGTGTTCTTACTGAAACTTTGCCTTATGAGAAGATACAAAATTATTTTTTTGCAAAGAGAAATAGAATAGTAGCTGGTCTTTCAGATGTTGTTTTTATTACTTGTGCACCAAAAAAATCAGGAGCTTTAATTACTGCTGAGCTTGGACTTGATTTGGGTCTTGATGTTTATGTTTATAATATTGATTATTCTGGTGATGGTTCTAGAGTTTTATATGATTCTGGAGCTCAAGAGATAAAATCGGTGTCAGATCTTTATAAGATACTCAATCTTCAGTATAATGAGCCTGGAATTAGTGATGACTCAAAGGTCTGTTGTATATGCAAAGATACATCGAGTATGCTTATTAATGAGTTATTGAATGAAATATCTAAATAGGGGGGGACATCATGAGTTTTAAAGGAACTACAGTTATAGCAATAAGAAGAGGTGGGAAGACTGTATTAGCAGCAGATGGGCAAGTGACTATTGGATATACTGTTTTAAAATCCAATGCTATTAAAATAAGAAAGTTGTTTAATGGAAAAATTTTAGCGGGATTTGCAGGTTCAACTTCTGATGCTATTACTCTTTTTGAGAAGTTTGAAGAAAAGGTTAAAGTTAGAGAAGATGGAATTGTTGATATTAAGAGAGCTGCTGTAGAGCTTGCAAAAGATTGGAGGTCTGACAAAATACTTCATAAACTTGAAGCAATGATGCTCGTAGCTGATTCTGAAAATATTTTATTAATTTCAGGTACTGGAGATGTTGTTGAGCCTGAAGAAGATGTGATTTCGATTGGTAGTGGAGGAAATTATGCTTATTCAGCGGCGCTTGCTTATATGGAAAATAAAAAATTAAGTGCTGCTGATATTGCTTTTAAGTCTTTAAAGGTAGCAGCAAGAGTTTGTATATATACAAACTCAAATATCGTGCTTGAGGAGATTAATTGATGGATAAGACTGAAAATCAAAATATAGTGCCTAAAGAGATTGTTGCAGAACTAGATAAATATATAATAGGACAAGTTGAGGCTAAAAAATTGGTTTCAATTGCTCTTGTTAATAGATATATAAGATCTAAGCTCCCCAAGGAAATAAGAGATGATGTCATGCCTAAAAATATTATTATGGTTGGCTCAACTGGAATTGGTAAAACTGAGATTGCAAGAAGGCTTTCAAAGCTTATTAAGGCTCCTTTTATTAAGGTTGAAGCTACAAAATATACTGAGGTAGGTTATGTAGGTCGTGATGTTGAGTCTATGATTCGTGATTTGATGAGTATTGCGGTGAGTATGGTAAGAGAAGAGATGTATGATTCTGTTCGCGAAGAGGCAAGCAAGCGTGCTGAGGAGAGGATAATTGACAAACTTTTGAAAACCTCTGAGGGTTCTGAGAATGATAATGCAAGTGAAGAAGAAAGAAAAATTCGTGATAAATTAAGAGGTAAGTTTAGGAAACAATTAAGAAGTGGGGATATTGATGATAATCTTATTGATATTTATGTTTCAGGAAAAATGCCCGTTTCTACTATCGAAATATTTTCTGGTAGTAATTTCGAAGAGATTGATATGAGTATTGGAGGATTGATTAATAATATATTTGATAGGAAGAAAAGACGGGAATTAAAAATAAAAAAAGCCAGGGAGATAATTATATCTGAAGAGCTTGAAAAGTTAGTGGATCATGAGAATATTGTAGAGGTTGCCAAATCAAGAGTTGAGAATATGGGAATTGTTTTTATTGATGAGATCGATAAGATAGTTACTAAGAATAGAACCGGAAATGATATATCTAGAGAAGGCGTTCAGAGAGATATTTTGCCAATTGTTGAAGGATCTAAGGTTAATACAAAATATGGGATAGTGGATACTTCTCATATTTTGTTCATTGCTGCAGGTGCTTTTAATTTATCAAAGCCATCCGATTTAATACCAGAACTTCAAGGTAGGTTTCCAATTAAGGTTGAACTTAAAAGTTTAAGTGTGAATGATTTCAAGAATATTTTAAAACACACTAAAAACTCTTTAATAAAACAGTACATTGCAATGTTTAAGGTTTATAATTTGACTTTGACATTTAGTGAAGAAGCGATTGATAGAATTGCTGAACTTGCCTTTAATATGAATTATGAAGGAGAGAATCTTGGAGCAAGAAGGTTGCATGGAGTTATTGAAAAGATTCTTGCCGATCTTTTTTTTGAAGCACCCGGTAGCAAGTTAAAAAAATTTGAAATAAACTTGGACTATGTTAATGAAAAAATAAAAATTAACGAACAAAAAGACTTAAATTATTATATAATATAGTAAAAAGTATTTTGTGATATAGAGGGTATGAGCTTGAATATTTTTGATAGGTCAATTGATTTAGCACATAGGTATTTGGATGTTCTTAGTTTTAGACAAAGTGTTATAGCTGATAATGTTGCAAATGTAGATACTCCAAACTTTAAGAGAAGTAAGGTTTCTTTTGAGTCTGAGCTTGAACGAGCAATTTTCAATGAAGGAGCAAGCAATTTATCTTTAATAAGGGGTAATGGTAAGCATTTGGATGGTTTTAAAGAATTAGGATATTTAGATGTTAAACCTCGCAGAATGCTTGATTATCTCTCTACTCTCAATAATAATGGTAATAATGTTGATATTGATTCTGAGATGAAGAATCTTGCTCAGAATCAAATGATGTATAGTTTGTTTACGAATATTCAAGCTCATCATTTTAAAAGTGTAAATATTGTAATAAAATAAATTGTAATAATATAAGTTATAACCTCAAGGAATATTATATATGGGATTATTTTCAAGTATTAATACTGCTTCAACGGGTTTGACAGCTCAAAGATTGAGACTAGATGTTATTGCAAATAATATTGCTAATGTGGAGACTACTAGAACTTCTGAGGGGGGCTCTTATAGAAGACAGAGGATAATTTTTTCTCCAAGGGTTGTAAGTCCGTATTGGAAGGGTCCTTTCGTCCCTGATTATCTTGATAATGGAGTTGGTCAGGGCGTAAGGGTTTCTGGTATTGAAAAAGACAAGTCCCCTTTGAAATTAAAGTATGATCCAACTCATCCTGATGCAATAAAATCTGGTGATCTAAAGGGTTATGTGGAATTTCCTAATGTGAATGCAGTTGAAGAGATGGTAGATATGATATCTGCTTCTCGTGCTTATGAAGCAAATTCTACTGTCATTAATAGTGGCAAAGCAATGTTTAGGAGTGCATTGTCAATACTGCAGAATTAAGGAGGTTTGTGAGCAATGGAAGTAGATTCTTTTTTTACAGATAATAATGTTTATTTAGTTCGTAAAAATCCTTTGCATTTTGATAAAAGTTTTTCTGGTTTTGATGTTAAACGTGAGGTAAAGGCAGAATCTTTCAAAGATTTGTTCTTTAATTTAATATCTGATGTGAATAATAGCCAATTGGATGTGTTTAGAATGTCTCAACAAGCTATTTTGCAACCAAATAGTGTTGATGTGCATGATATTACAATAGCAATGTCTAAAGCTAATATGAATTTAAGTATTACAAAGGCTGTTGTTGAGAGAGGCATAAAGGCTTATCAAGATGTAATTAATATTCGTTAAGGAGCTATGCAGTTTGAACAATTTTATTACTAAGTTTTTTGCATCAGTAAATAAGAATTTCAAAAGGGCCAGTATGGTTCAAAAAGTGGCTTTTGGTGTTATTGCTTTATTCATAATTTTAGCATTTATTTTTTTAATAGGATTTTCTACTAAAAAACAAGGTATTGCTCTTTTTGGTGTTGGTATTAAAGATCAGTATTTGTTAGATAGAATAGTGCAAAGATTGGATAGAGAAAGTGTTGAATATATTATTACTTCTGATGGAAAAATTTACTTAAGTGATGAAAATATGTCAAAAAAAATGAGAGCAATTCTTGTAAGAGAAGAGCTTGTTCCTGTGCATATGGATCCTTGGTCTCTTTTTGATATTGATAGATGGACCATTACGGATTTTGAGAGGAATGTTAATCTTAGGAGATCAATTACAAGAGCTGTTGAACAGCATATTGTTGCTCTTGATGATGTTGATGCTGTTAGTATTAATCTTGTGATGCCAGAAAAGGCTCTTTTTAAAGAATCACAGGAAGCAGTTAAAGCGTCTGTTAGAATTACTCCTAAGCCTGGTTCTGATATCGTGACTAATCGTAAAAAGGTGGAAGGACTTGTTAAGCTGATTCAATATGCTATTGAGGGTCTTGAGTCGGATAATATTGCTATTGTTGATAATAAAGGGACTATTTTAAATGATTTTTCTAATTTAGATGGTATTGATAGGATTGATTTGGCTGAAAAGGAAAGGAAGCTTAAATTAAAATATGAATCTATGCTTCGAGATGAAATTGATTCTGCTTTAAGTAAAGTTTTGTCTGTTGATAGGTTTATGATTGCAAGAGTTAATGTGACGCTTGATACTTCTCGTCAAACTACGGAATCTAAAGAGTATGCTCCTATTGAGATTGAGCCACAGGATCCAAAAGTTTCTTATAATACAAGAAAAGTTAGTGATTCTACATTGCTTTCTTCCCAAGTGCATAAAAGAGAATATGAGGGACAAGGTTATAGTCCATGGGGGCCACCTGGTCAAGAAGGTAACACCCCTCCTGAATACCGAGATTTAAGTGATATTATCGGTAAGTCAAATGAGTTTAAAGAAATAAAGAATATTGCTCTTAATGAGAAAAAATCTTTAAACGAAAAGGAGCCTGCTAGGATTGCAGGGATTTCTCTTGGTATTTTTATAGATGGTGTTTGGGATTTTGTTTATGATGAGTCTGGAAATTTTATTATAGAAAATGGCATGCGTAAAAGGGAATATAAGCCTATTTCTGATGAAGCTTTAAAAAATATTACAGATGTTTTGCAAAGTTCTTTTGAGTATAAGCCGGAGAGGGGGGATTCAATTGCCATTAGGAATGTTGCCTTTGATCGAGTGAATGAATTTAGAAAGATAGATGAAGATTATTTTTCAACTGAAAAATTTAAGTTTCTTATTTTTACAGTAAGTATAATATTTGCATTGTTGATATTAATATTTACGGTATTTTTCATTGTGTCTAGAGAAGTTGAGAGAAGAAGACGCCTTAAAGAAGAAGAGTTTTCAAGACAAGCACATTTAAGACGCCAGCAAGCATTAATGGATAACGATGATATTGGTGTTGATGATGTTGTTGGTGGAATTAGGGAGGAGGATGAACTTCAAAGTAATGCTGAACTTTTAGCTAGAGAGAAACCAGAAGATGTTGCTAAACTTATTAGAACATGGATTGTGAAGAATGTATAAAGGGTAATAATTTATATGGAAGATCAAAAAGAAAAAGAGATATTAGGTGTTTCTACTTTGACGGGCAAACAGAAAGCCGCTATTTTATTAGTTTCAATAGGTTCTGAAATTTCATCTAAAATATTTAAATATTTATCTCAAGAGGAGATAGAATCGTTGACTTTTGAAATAGCAAGACTTGATGTTGTTACTTCTGATCTTAAAGATAGTGTTCTCTTGGAATTTAAAGAGTTAATGATGGCTCAAGAGTTTATTCAAAAGGGTGGAATAGATTATGCTAGGGAGCTTCTTGAGAAATCTCTTGGTACTCAAAAAGCAGTAGATATTATTAATAATTTAGGTTCTGCTTTGCAATCAAGGCCTTTTGAATTTGTTAGAAGAGCAGATCCTGCTAATATTTTAAACTTTATTCAACAAGAACATCCGCAGACAATTGCTTTAATACTTTCATATCTTGATCCTCAAAAGGCTTCATTTATTCTCTCTAGCCTTCCTACTGAAATTCAGACTAATGTTGCAAGAAGAATTGCATTGATGGATAGAACTTCTCCTGAAGTGGTAAGAGAAGTTGAGAGAGTGCTTGAGAAAAAGTTAGCTTCTTTATCTTCAGAGGATTATACTTCAGCTGGAGGCGTTGATAATGTTGTTGAAATAATTAACATGGCCGATCGAAAGACAGAGAAATTTATTATTGAATCCCTTGAAGAAGAGGATCCTGAACTTGCAGAGGAAATTAAAAAGAAAATGTTTGTATTTGAAGATATTGTTCTTCTTGATGATAGATCAATACAGCGAATTTTAAGAGAAATAGATGGTCAGGAGTTATCAAAAGCTTTAAAATCAGTTGATGCACCTGTTCAAGATAAGATTTTTAAAAATATGTCTAAGAGGGCTGCTGGAATGCTTAAGGAAGATATGGAATTTTTGGGTCCCACTAGACGTAAGGATGTTGAGGAAGCTCAGCAAAAAATTGTTTCTCTTATTAGGAAATTAGAAGAACAGGGTGAAATAGTAATCTCAAGGGGTGGTGAAGAAGATGTACTTGTCTGAGGAAGGAGTTGTATTTGCCTAAGGTTTTATATAAATCAAAAGAAGTTGTAAATGCAGTAAAGTTAGAGTTTGTTGAGATTACAAATCCTATTTTTAAATCGTTGGAAATTAAGAGAAAAGAAAATGAACTTTGTGATATAGATAGTCGTAGCATTAAACTTCGCAATGAACTTGAAGACTTAATGAATCAAAAAACAAAGCTTCAAGAGGAAATTGAACGTGAACATGAATTTGCTAAAAAGGAAATAGATGCTGAATGTTCTAAGATTCTTGAAGAAGCTAAAGATCAAGCTAATAAAATAGTAAGTTTGGCTAGTGAGAGAGCTGAAGCTTTGCAAAAGGAAGCTGAGAACAAAAAAGGGGCTATTGAGCAAGAGTCTAATTTAGAAATTGAGAAAATAGTTAGGGAACATGAAGATCGATTAAAAAGGGAACTTGAAACGGAAATGGCAAGAGGAAGAAATGAAGGGTATGATGCAGGGTTTAATAAGGGGCGTGAGGATTGTGATAAAATATTAGGAAAGTTAAATAGCATAATATCTTCTTTGGTTGCAAAGAGAAAGGAGATCCTTGAATCTTCAGGGGAACACATAATGAATCTTGTCATGCAGATTGCAGTTAAGGTGGTTAAAAAAATTATAGATTCTCAGAAAGGTGTTGTTATAGAAAATGTAAATGAGGCTTTAAATAAGGTAAAAAGCAAAACGAATATTGTTATTCGTGTTAATCTTGATGATATAGATGTTGTGAGTCATCAAAAGCATGAGTTTATTTCTAAATTTGATTTTATAAAGAATCTAGAAGTTGTTGAAGACGCTAATATAGGAAAGGGTGGATGTATTATTGAGACTGATTTTGGGGAAATAGATGCACGAATTTCATCCCAACTGGATAGAATAGAGGAGAAATTTAAAAATTTTTCTTCTATATTTTAGAGATTAAGGAATATTGATGGACATCTTTTTTGAAGATTATTCAAAAATATTGGATGATGTTGAGCCTATATCTCTTATTGGTAAAATAAGGAAGATTAAAGGACTCTTAATAGAAAGTTTGGGTCCAAAATGTGGTATTGGTGATTTATGTTTAATTGAGCAAAGAAGTGGTAAGAAAATATATGCTGAAGTTTTAGGTTTAAATGGATCTTTTGTTAACCTTATGGCTTATGAAGGATTTGATGGAATTGAGATTGGCGATAAAGTTTGCTCTTTAGGTAAAAAGCTTCAGATTAATCTTAGTGATGAATTACTTGGTCGGGTGATAGATTCTCTTGGTAGGCCTATTGATAATAAGGGGCAGTTTTTTGGTAATTATTATAAAGAATTAAGTTTTAGTAATATTAATCCTTTAAGTAGGGGTGTTTTTTCTGAGCAAATAGTTACTGGTGTTAAAGTTCTTGATGGGTTTTTACCAGTTGCAAAGGGACAACGTGTAGGCATTTTCTCAGGTGCGGGTGTTGGTAAGTCTACTTTGCTTGGTATGATTGCTAAAAATTCTAAGGCAGATGTTAATGTTATTGCATTTATTGGTGAGAGAGGCCGTGAGCTTAATGAGTTTATTAATTATGATCTTGGAGAAGAATGCTTTAAGAGAAGTGTTTTGATTGTTTCGACCTCTGATGCATCTCCTATTTCAAGATATAAAGGGGCTTATACCGCAACATTAATAGCTGAATATTTTAGAGATCGTGGGATGGATGTTATGTTGTTATTTGATTCAATTACAAGATTTGCAAATGCTAAAAGGGAAATTAGTCTTTCTATGGGAGAGCCGCCTGCTACTAAGGGATATCCTCCTTCTGTTTTTGTAGAAATTCCTATTTTGCTTGAGCGTTCAGGACTTAATTCTAAGGGTAGTATTACAGGGTTTTATACTGTGCTTGTTGAGGGCGATGATTTTACAGAACCAATAGCTGATAATATGAAAGCTGTTTTAGATGGACACATTATTTTGGATAGAGATTTATCTGATAGAGGGATTTATCCTTCTGTAAATATTTTAAATTCTACTTCAAGATCTCTTCATAGAATAGTAAATTTTGAAAGACAAAAATTGATATCTAAGATTAGAAATTTATTATCAATTTATAAAAGTTATGAAGATTTAATTAAGACGGGAATTTATATTAAAGGTTCTAATAAAGAAGTTGATTTCGCAGTTGCAAAATATCCAAAAATTATTGATTTTTTGTCTCAAGGAATACAAGAGGAGTTTGATTTTGAAAATTTGGATAGTGAATTGAGAGAAATATTAGCTTGAATGATTTAATTTCTAAGAAAAAAATTTTTGAAAAAATAGTGAGTCTTAGGACTTATGATAGGAAATCCAGCGAAAGTGATTTAATTAATGTGAATAATAAGATTTCAAAAATAGAAGAATTTTTAGAAGGAATATCTGAAGGTTTGAATAAATTAAACAATATGGATGTTTTTTCGAAAGAAAATTATTTAGATTATTTGACTTATAGAAAAGGGAAAGAGTTGAGAAATCTTGAAAAACTTAAGCATGAACATGATAAGTATCATGACATTTATTTGAAGAAATATGGAGAAGAAAAAAAGGTTGACATATTAATAAAAACTTTAAATGATATTATAATTAAAGAAAAAGTAAAAAGAGAAAGCTTGTTTTTAGATGAATATGTTAATTATAGAATTTGTAAAAAATTAGGGAATAATCAATGAATGATTTTTTGTCATTTTCACTTAGATTTTTTTTGTGGCTATTTTTAGTTATTTTTTTCTTAGTGTTTTCATTTTTTTTGTTTGATTTATTTGGTATATATCAAACTAGAGATTATTTGCCTATGTATATCAGGGCTTTACTTTTTAAGGGAGATGCTCAGCCACCTGAATATACACATATTAGTCTTGAAGAGATTAGGATGATAAAGGAGAAAGAGGCAATTTATATTAAAGGTCAGCAAGTTGAAAAATTGAGAGAAGAATTGAAAAAGAGAGAAGATAGTTTAAATAAGTTAGAAGCCGAACTTAATCAAAAGCAGAAAGATTTAGATTTGAAACAGAGAGTAATCGATGATATTGTCAATAAATATAAAGATGAAGACGCAAATTTTGCTCAGGCTGCTTTATATTTAGTTAATATGCCACCAAAGGATGCTGTTAAGAGGCTTGAAGAACTTAATGATGAGATTGCAATATCTTATATGCGTAAGGTGGAAGATATTGCTAAAAAAGAGGGACGGGCGTCTATTGTTCCTTATTGGTTGTCTCTTATGGATTCTAAGAAGGCCGCTGTACTAATTAGAAAAATGTCTGTTAGTTCATTGGAGTGATGTATGAATACTTTAAGTAAGATTATTGTTAGTTTGCCAAGTCTAAACAAGGATTTTAATTTTTTGAATGTAGGTGGTATTTTTAGTCAAGCAAAAAAGGGTGTTTTTTCAGATCTTATTTCTTCAGAGATTCAAAATCTGTCTAGGTTTAGGGATTCAATGCTAGAATTTGTAAAATTTTTAAAAAGTAATGGCCTTATAAGTAAGGATTTTAAGAATATCTCTTTAAAGAGACCATTTGCCTTTGAAAAATTTAGTGATAACGGTTTCGTGTCTGATTTAAAATCTTTAATAAAAAAGGTGAATAGTTTATTTGATTTTGAAAGTCTGAAAATTTTAAGTGAGAGTTTGTCTTTTGATTCTGAGATTAGTGACAAAATAAAAATGTTAAAAAATTTTGAAAAAGTTTTGTCTGATCTTAACATTTTGTTTGGCAATGTAAATTCTCTTTTTAATTTTGATGTTTTAAGTGTTGATCTTAATTTTAATCATATAGATTTGAATTTTGTAAAGAGAGATAAGGAAAAAAATGTTATTGCTATTGATGTTAAAAATTTTAAGAAAAATGATAGTGTTAAGGAATTTCTTAATTCAGGTTCTAGGTTTAGGTTAATTGATGGTGAAAATTATGTTGGCAAGTATGGTCTTAAAGAAACGTTTGATGGATTGACAGAATTTATAGGTGATCTTTCTAGTTTTAATACAAAACCTGTTAAAGGATCTTTTATTAGTCACATTGCTGATAATTTAATGTCAGAATGGAATTTAAAAATAAATCATAATATTGTGAATAAGGCCAAAATTGTGTTAAAATCGAATAATACAGGAGAAATTAGGCTGATTTTAAAGCCCAAAAGACTTGGTAGTATAAGAATTAATTTAAATCTTGATTCTAATAATAATTTATTAGGTAAGATTATAGTTGACAATCATAATGTTAAGACTCTTTTTGAGCAAAATATGTATTCGATCAGCAAAATGTTAAATGATAATGGTTTTAATACTAGTTTAAATCTTTCTCTTGCAGGTAGTGGTTCTGGTTTTTTTTCTGGTAATTTTGAGGATGATGTTGAGAGCCAATTATCTTCTTTGAATAAGAATAATATCTTTAAAGTTGAGGATAATGTTGAGATTTCTGTTGATTTAGAAAAAAGTATTAATTTTGTTGTTTAAAATGGAGGATAGATGGGTACAATTGATCATATTGACAATTTAGTCGGTATAGACCGAGCTAAGGAAATATCTAATTCTAAGGTACAAAGAGGTGTTAAGGGTAATAATCTTGGTCGGGATGATTTTTTGAAACTACTTGTTACTCAACTTAAATATCAAGATCCTACAGACCCAATGAAAGATAAAGAGTTTATTTCGCAAATGGCACAATTCTCAGCTCTTGAACAAATGACAAATATGAGTAAATCTTTTGAGAGGCTCTCATCTGTTCTTGGTATAAATAAAGATTTGGATTTATTGGGCAAAATAGTTGAGTTTGAACATGTTGATGGAGAGATTATTAAGGGTAAAGTTACAAATATTAAAACAGGAATAGTTCCACAAATTATGATTGATGGCAAGTATTATGTTTATAATAATATTTTGTCAGTAGGATTGGAGGAGTAGTTATATGATGAGGTCTTTATATTCTGGTGTTTCTGGTCTTCAGAATCATCAAACAAGAATGGATGTTGTTGGTAATAACATTGCCAATGTTAATACTATTGGTTTTAAGAAAGGAAGGGTTAATTTTCAAGATGTGATATCTCAGAGTATTTCTGGAGCATCTCGTCCTACTGATGGTCGCGGAGGTGTTAATCCAAAACAAGTTGGTCTTGGAATGAGTGTTGCTACTATTGATACTATTCATACTCAAGGATCTTTTCAAAGCACCCAAAAAGCCTCTGATCTTGGAATTAGTGGTAATGGTTTTTTTATTTTAAGAGATGGTAATAATTCTTTTTATACAAGAGCTGGTGCATTTGATGTTGATTCTAATAGGCGTCTTGTAAATCCTGCAAATGGTATGAGAATTCAAGGTTGGATGGCAAAGTCTATTGGTGGAGAACAGGTTATTAATACATCTGCTGATGTTGAAGATTTAGTTATTCCTATTGGGGATAAAGAAGGTGCTAAGGCTACGGAACACATTACTTTTGCTTGTAATCTTGATAAAAGATTACCTATAATTGAGGAAGGTGCAAGTGAAGTGGATGTTGCTCGTGGTACTTGGGTTGTTAATAAGACTATTTATGATAGTTTTGGAAATACTAGTGTTGTTGAACTTAGAGTTGTAAAGGATACAACTACTCCTAATTTATGGAACGCTACAGTTTTAGTAAATGGGGAGACAAATTCCAATTTTACAATAGGCTTTAATAATGAAGGAGCATTGCTTTCTTTAAATGGTCAGGCAGGTCAGCCTGGTGATTTACTTGAGTTTCCTATAACTTTTGGTGTTGTGAATGCTAATGCCGGAGAAGTTGGTGAGCAGCAAACTATTAATCTTAGACTTGGTAATGTTGGTAGTTATACTGATTCAATTACGCAATTTGCTGATGCAAGTACTACAAAGGCTATTATCCAAGATGGATATGGTATGGGATATATGGAAAACTATGAAATAGATCAAAATGGCATAATAATGGGAGTTTATTCAAATGGTATTAGACGAGATATTGGTAAAATTGCGCTTGCTTCATTTGTTAATCCTGGGGGACTTGCAAAGATAGGTGATACTAATTTTAGTGAGACAAGTAATTCAGGTCAGGCTAGGGTAGGTGAAACTGGTTTGGCAGGTCTTGGTACTATTAGAGCAGGAGTTTTAGAAATGGCTAATGTTGATCTTGCTGAGCAATTTACAGATATGATAGTTACTCAAAGAGGTTTTCAGGCTAATGCTAAAACTATAACCACTTCGGATCAGTTATTACAAGAGCTTGTAAGACTTAAGAATTAATTTTTTGTTTTAGTTTATGATTTATGTAACTAAACTTAATGGCGATGGGTATTATTTAAATCCTTGTCATATTGAGAGTATTGAGGCTAATCCTGATACTACGATTCTTCTTATGAATGGTAAAAAATTGATTGTAAAAGAAGATGTAGTAGAGGTTGTTGATAAAATCAAGGTATATAGGAGAGAGATTGCTTTGTTAGACAGAATTACACAAGAGAATAAGGGAGTTGAGCTATGAATTTAGCTAGTATAGTTGGATGGGGTGTTGGATTTGGTGCTATTTTAATTTCTATGGCATTTACTCCTACAGGATTAGGGGTTTTTTGGGATTTGAGTTCTGTATTTATTACAGTTGTTGGTTCTTTTTCTGCACTTGTGGCTTCCTCAGAAATTTCCACTGTAAAGAGAATTCCTACATATCTGGGATTTTTCTTTAAAAAGAGTTCTTTTGGTAAAGTTCCCATTATAAAGACTTTAGTTGAACTCTCAGAAAAAGCCAGAAAAGAAGGGCTTTTATCTCTTGATGATGAACTTGATCAAATCAATGATCCTTTTTTTAAGTCTGGAATGAGACTTGTCGTTGATGGTGCTGATCCTGAGATAATTAGAACTATGCTTTATCTTGAACTTGATCAAATGCAAGAGAGACATAAGATTGGTGCTGATCTTTTTGGAACTTGGGCGAAGCTTGCTCCTGCTTTTGGAATGATAGGTACGCTTATTGGGCTTATAGCTCTTCTTGGAAATTTAGAAGACAGATCAGCTCTTGGTTCTTCTATGGCTGTTGCTCTTATTACAACTCTTTATGGTACAATAATGGCAAATTTAATGTTGCTTCCTATTCAAATTAAATTAGAGTTTATAGATATTGAGGAAGCATCAGTGAAGACGATGATTGTTGAAGGTATTTTATCAATTCAGGCAGGGGATAACCCTAGAATTTTAGAACAAAAATTGGTAACGTTTTTAACTCCTAAAGATAGGAGTCAGCTTGGAAGCGGTATTCTTGGGGGTGAGTGATGTCATTGAGAGATAGGAAGAAGCGTTCAAAGTGTGAAGGAGGTGCTCCTGAGTATATGTTAACATATGGAGACATGGTTACCTTGTTACTTGTTTTTTTTGTTACTATGTTTTCGTTAAATGATATTATTCTCAAAGAAAATGTATTAAAAATAATGTCAGCTTCGTTTACAGGGTCCGGATTTTTTAAGGGCGGAAAGACCTTAGATATTAATAAACTTTCTTATTTGAGTAATAGTTTTATGTTTTTACCTTCTACTGGGAAGAATAAACAAGCTTCTCAGGCGTCCAAAAATAAGTCTATTATTGAATTAATTGAAAAGATTCAGTCTAATAAGGTTATTGTAAGACATTATGAACGTGGTGTTGTTGTGTCTCTTTTGGCCGATGCTTTTTTTGAGTCAGCTAGTGCTGAGGTTAAACTTGATGATAATAGGGAGACTATACAAAAGATAGCTTCTTTTATTGGGTTTTTGGATAATCAAGGGTATAATTTTAAAATCGAAGGACATACAGACAATGTTGATGTTAATATAAATGGAATTTGGAAAAGTAATTGGGAGCTTTCATCGGCAAGAGCAGTAAATATGTTAGAGCAGATTTTGAATTATACCGATCAGTCTAAGATACAAAGCATTGAGAGTAAATTTGAGGTGTCTGGATTTGCGGGAAGTAGACCGGTTGCCACAGATGATACTCCTGAAGGTAGAGCTTATAATAGAAGAATAGATATTTTGATTACTAGTGATGCTTCTTTGAGTTCTACTAAAGGTATTAGTCAATAATGATGTTTTAGTAATGAAAGAAGAAATTTATAGGAGGTAATATGCCTGAGAGAGATAATGGTAGTATAGATGTAGGTGGTGCGGATAATAAAAGAATGGGCTTGCTACCTGATATTATAATAAAAATTTTGCAAATATTAGCAATAGGACTATTTACTGTTGTTATTATGATAATAGTTGCTTATTTTGTTTCTAAGATGGTAGTAAGTCAAAGTGGGGCACCTAATAATTTTCCAATTTTTTCTAATGAATATTTGGGCAAACCCCCTATGCTTATATGGTATGAAAGCATAGATGAAATTAGGGGAACTACTCAAGATACTCCTCCAAAGACTTTTGTAATAAAACTTGCGTTAGGTTATGCTGAGAATAATGTAAATATTTTAAGTGAGCTTGGAAGACAAAAAGTTCGGTTAAAAGATATTATTAGAGAATATTTTAGTCAAAGAACAGGACAAGAGATAAAGAACGAAAGTCAGATTAAGGCGGAAATTAAGGCTAGAATTAATAGTATTCTTCGAAATGGTGAAATAAAAGAAATAGCATTAACACAAATTGATATTTTTGATATGTGATTTTTAAAAGGAATTTTGAATGGCAGGTAATCCGGGAGCATTATCACAAGATGATATAGACAGTCTTTTAGAATCTATTAATTCATCTGATAATTTATCATCAGATGATTCGCTTTCTAATATCATATCTAGTCCTATGGGCAAGAAACAGAAAATTAAAGTTTATGATTTTAAAAGACCAGACAAATTCTCAAAAGAGCAAGTAAGGACGGTGTCAAGTTTTCATGAAGCATTTGCAAGGTATACTACAACTTCACTCTCAGCACTTTTGAGGAAGATGGTTCATGTACATGTAGCTTCAGTTGATCAGTTGACTTATGAAGAGTTTATTAGATCTATTCCAAATCCTACTACTTTGGCAATAATTAACATGGATCCTCTTAAGGGTTCTGCTATATTTGAGGTTGATCCAACCATTGCGTTTGCAATAGTTGATAGACTTTTTGGAGGAGATGGAGATACTATTAAGGATAAGAGTAGAGATTTAACAGAAATAGAACAGTCTGTCATGGAAAGTGTTATTATCCGTATACTTGCTAACATGAGAGAAGCTTGGTCGCAGGTAGTCGATCTTAGGCCTCGTTTTGGGCACATAGAGGTTAATCCTCAGTTTGCGCAAATAGTTCCTCCAACAGAAATGGTTATTTTAGTAACTCTTGAAGTTAAGATAGGTAAAGTTGAAGGGCTTATGAATTTTTGTTTGCCTTATATTACAATAGAGCCTATTGTATCTAAGCTTTCAACAAGATATTGGCATTCTTTAATTGGTGTGGGTACTACTAGTGAAAATCTTGACATCCTTAGAGAAAAGCTTGAGAATACAGATATGCTTTTGGTGGCTGAAATCGGAGAGGTTAAATTAAAGGTAAGAGAAATATTATCCTTAGCAAAAGGTGATGTTCTTAATCTTGAAAATTCTCCAATAGATAAGGATTTAATCTTAAAGGTAGGGACTAAACAGAAATTTAAGTGTAGAATGGGTCTTGTTGGAAATAAGATTTCAGTTCAGGTTACAGAAAAAGTTGGTGAAGTAGAGGATTTTGATTTGTTAAAGGAGCTCACGGAAGAGGTTGAATAGGTTGTTAAAAGTTTAAATGTGTTAATAAGTTTAGTGAAGAGGTGAATTAATGGCTATAGATGATAAGAGTGATATTAGTGAAGAGAAACCTGAGATAAAGGGTGTTAAACTTCCTGATTTAATTGATACTTTGCCTGAAGGTGTTGATCCTAGTAATTTTGGTCTTTTGATGGATGTTTCTATGCAAGTCACTGTTGAACTTGGTAGAACTGAGCGTAAAATAAAAGATATACTTGGTATGTCTGAGGGGACGATCATTACACTTGATAAGCTTGCTGGTGAGCCTGTAGATATTTTGGTAAATGGCAAAGTGATAGCTAAAGGAGAGGTTGTTGTAATTGATGAAAATTTTGGTGTTAGAATTACCGAAATAATTAAAATTAAAAATGAGTAGATTAACTTTATTTAAGTTTGTGTTTTTAATTTTTTTTATATTTTTTTTAAAAAATTTGTTTGCACAGGAGGATGAAGTTGATTTAAATATTTCTTCTTCTAGATTAGAGAGTGAGGTTAATTTACCGATATTTGAGGGTGATAAGGCTAATTTGAATAATAAAGATATACAAAATATATCTCTTTTCAATATTTCAGATTTAGTTACTATATTTTTGTTTTTTCTTTTTTTTCTTATTTGTATCTTTTTGTTCAAAAAAATGATTCTAAATCATAAAAAAGTTAAAAATGGTTATAAATCAGATTTTATAAGAGAGCTTGTTTTTTATGAAATAGACAATAAAAATTCTGTAAGGGTTATCAATATACTAGGTAATGTTTATGTATTTTTAGTATCAAGTAATTCTTCTATTTTGCTAAGAGAGATTAAACAGGGTGAAGAACTAGATAATTTAAAATTTGAGCTTAATAAAGCTAAAAGTCTTAGTGATATAACTTCATTTAAGTCAGTTTTTAATAAAGTATTACGTAAGAACAGAAAAGATGAATTATTGTTTGATGAGATTGAGTATGCGGCATTGGAGAATGATATTGAGACTTCTTTAAAAAGCAAACAAGATAGGCTGAAAAAGTTTTAGAGGTTAAATTTGAGTAAAAAATTAAGTTTTTTCTTATTTCTTGGAGTTATAAATTTTTCATTTGCTCAAACTAAATCTTTGCAAACTACTACTGGTTTAAATTTTCCGTTTGTTGATCTTGTAAATTATGTTGGTGGTGGAATAATTTTTCCTTTGCAACTGTTATTGATATTAACTATAATAACTCTTTCTCCGGCTTTTTTAGTTTTGATGACTTCTTTTTTAAGGATAGCAATAGTATTAGATTTTATTAGAAGGGCATTATCACTTCAACAATCACCTCCTAATCAGGTAATAATGGGATTGGCTTTATTTTTAACTCTTTTTACTATGTGGCCAACTTTTAACATAATATATAAAGAAGCATATTTACCTCTTCAGGATGCAAAAATAGGTTTTAATGAATTTTATGATAGGGGAATTACTCCTCTTAGAAATTTTATGTATAAGCAAATGTCTAATAGTAAGCATGAAGAGATTAGATTGTTTATGAGTATTAGTAATTACCCCAGGCCTAAGAATTTTAGTGAAGTTCCTACTCATGTTCTTATTGCATCTTTTATTTTGCATGAGCTGAAAGTTGCTTTTAAAATGGGCATTTTAATATTTTTACCATTCATAGTGATAGACATTATTGTAGCTGCCGTTTTAATGGCAATGGGAATGATAATGTTGCCGCCTGTAATGATATCTTTACCATTCAAACTTATGCTTTTTGTAATGGTAGATGGTTGGACTTTAATTACTAGTGGGCTTGTAAAAAGCTTTATGTGAAGGATTTAAATGACAACAGGACAAATTATTTATTTAATTAGAATTTCCATTGAGAATATTATTATTCTTTCAGCGCCAATGTTGATTATAGCTCTTATAGTTGGTCTTATAATTTCAATTTTTCAAGCTGTTACATCTATTCAAGATCAAACACTTAGTTTTATTCCCAAGATTATTATAATACTTTTAACTCTTGTTATATTTGGTCCTTGGATTTTAAAAAAGCTTATGCTTTTTGCTTTTATGGTTTTTAGTCAAATACAAAATATATAATGTTGGATTAAAGTATGAATATGAATTTTTTAGTTTTAAAATCTTTTGTGATCCTGCCTGTGTTTGTTAGAATTTTTCTTTTTCTAAGGTTTTCACCTTTTTTTGCAACTATAAGAATGAGTTATTTAAATTTTTTCTTTGCTTTAATTTTGTCTATTATTGTTGTAGATAAGATAAATATTGTTTATCCTTTAGATAATTTGATTGCATTTACGTTGATATTGGCAGGAGAAGCCATTTTAGGTCTTATTCAGGCTTTTTTTGTAAGCATAATTTTTAGTGTTTTTCATTTACTTGGATTTTTTTTCTCAAATCAGATGGGTCTTGCTTATGCAAATATTTTCGATGTTTTTGCAGAAGAGGATAATTTGGTAATATCTCAAATATTTACTTGTCTTTTTTTGCTTTTATTTTTATCAAATAATGTTTTGTTGCGTTTCTTTATGATTGGAGTGCATGATTCTGTTTTAAATGTTAGAGTTGAAAATATGGTTAATATAAAGAGTTATGAATTTATTAAGTTGATGTTTTATTCTTTTGCTATTCTTTTTGAAAAAGCTTTGATAATTGCTCTTCCAATATTGGGAGTTCTTTTACTTTTATATTTAATTTTAGCTATACTTTCAAAGACTGCTCCCCAGATTAATTTATTAATGATTAGTTTTGCAGTTTCTTTGGGATTGGGATTAATTATTTTATATATTGGTTTTCCAAGTTTGGTGATGTCTGTTAAGAGAGTAATTGAACTTGCTTTAGAATCTATGAGGAATGCTTTAAATTTATTTTCTGAAACCTTAAAATGAATACTAGAAATGAATTTTTAAGTAAAAATTGGTATATACCTCTTAATTTTTTTGCCTCAGAGGATGAGGGTAGAACTGAACTTCCTACTGAACAAAAAAAACAAAAAGCAAGAGAAGAGGGGCAAGTATTAAAATCAACTGAAATTAATATGGCAGTTACTCTTTTCATATTATTTGCTGTTTTTTTCTTTATGTTATCTTATTTTTCTTACGAATTAATGGATGTTTTTAGGTGGCAGGCTAGTAAACTTCCAGAGATAATGTCGATTAGTATTTATTCATTGGGTTTTGCATACATTAGATCGATGTTTGGATATGTTATTACATTTTTTTTGATATCTTTTATAGTTGTTTTTTTAATTAATGTTGTGCAAGTTGGTTTTTTGATAACCTTTAAACCTATAGTTCCCAAGTGGGATAGAGTAAATCCAAATTTTTCAAAGTGGATTAAAAATTCTTTTGGTTCATTTGATGCTTTTTTTAATTTGTTTAAAAGTTTATCAAAAATTGCTATAATATCTTTTATATATTATATAATGCTAAGAAGCAATATAGGTAAAATCTCAAGAATGTTTGAATATAGTCTTGAAGATGGTATTTCTGTTATATTAAGTCTTGCTTACAGAATATGTTTTTTTTCAATAATAGTATTGATGGGCATTAGTATATTGGATTATCTTTTTCAAAGAACTCGTTATATTGAAAATTTGAAAATGACAAAAGAAGAGGTAAAGCAAGAGAGAAAAGAAATGGAAGGAGATCCTCTGCTTCGTTCTAAAATGAGGGAGCGAATGAGAGAGATTTTGAACGCTAATTTAAAAGTAACGGTTCCTCAAGCGGATGTAGTAATTACGAATCCGGAACATTTTGCTGTTGCTATTAAGTGGGATAGTAATACTATGTTAGCACCAAGGGTGATTGTGAAGGGGCAAGATGAAATTGCATTTGTAATTAAACAAATTGCCAGGGAGAATAATATTCCTGTGATGGAAAATAAGGTTCTTGCAAGGGATCTTTATGCTAATGTTGATGTTAATGAAGAAATTCCAAGAGAATATTGGGAAATTGTTTCTAAAATTCTTGTGAAAGTGTATTCTATTGCTAAAAAATTTAATTAGAGGTTAAGTTGTTGGATGCAAGAAAAAATTCTGTATTAGTATATTTTGGACTTAATAATAAAGCGGACTTGGTAGTTTCAGTTGGCTTAATACTTGTTGTTGCTAGTTTTATTTTGCCACTTCCTGCATTTATTTTAGATGCTTTGATTGCAGTTAATTTGATAATAAGTCTTTTAGTTATACTTATTGTCCTTTATTCTAAACGTTCACTTGATTTTTCAGTTTTTCCAACGCTTTTACTTGTGATGACTATTTTTGGTCTTGTTTTAAATATTTCTTCTACTAGGTTAATTTTGATAAAAGGAATAAGTTTTGATGGTCAAATGATAAGGGCCTTTGGAACATTTGTTGTTGGAAGTTCTGGAACTCAAGGTCTCTTTGTTGGTTTTATAATATTTCTTATTATAATTGCAGTTCAATTTATTGTTATCACTAAGGGTGCTACAAGAGTTGCTGAAGTAGCTGCTCGTTTTGCTCTTGATGCTCTTCCTGGAAAACAGATGGCTATTGATTCTGCCTATAGTTCTGGGAATTTAACAGAAGAGGAAGCTACAAGGCAGAAAAATGATTTGCAGGCTGAAGTAAATTTTTATGGTGCTATGGATGGTGCTTCTAAATTTGTATCAGGCAATGTGAAGGTTGGATTTTTAATAACGCTTATAAATATTCTTGGGGGACTTATAATAGGGGTTACTCTTCAAGGACTTAGTTTTAGCGATGCGGTTAATAATTATGTGTCTTTGACTGTTGGGGATGGACTTGTTTCTCAGCTTCCAGCGTTGTTAATTTCAACAGCAACAGGACTTATTGTTACTAGATCGATATCAAAGAATAGTTTTGGAGTAGAGATTATTGAACAATTTACTTCTTATTCAGGAATTTATTGGATTGTATCTGGGTTTTTATTATTTTTGGCATTTCTTCCAGGGTTCCCTACATTAATACTCATTCTTTTAGGTGTGTTGATGGCCTTTTTAGCTTATTCACTGTCTAACTTAGATAGGAATAGAGAACTTCATGAGAGACAAAAAGCCGAAGAGCAAATATTAAGTTATGCTGATAAGGAGATTGCTCCTGTAGTGCCACTAGATCCATTGGCTTTAGAGATTGGATATAATCTTGTTCCAATAGTTGATGATTCAAAGACCTCAGAACTTCTTGATCGTATTGTGAAAATACGTCGTGAAATTGCTCTTGAATTGGGAATAGTTGTGCCTAAGATTAGAATAGTGGATAATATGCGACTTGAACCAAATGAGTATTCATTTAAGCTTAGGGGAGTAGAGATTGGCCATGGGGAAATTAAGTTGGGTAAATTTTTGGTTATAAATGTGGGATCTGATTCTGGTATTGAAGGAGATCTTACAAAAGATCCTTCATTTGGACTTCCATCTCTTTGGGTAAATGACAATGGGAGGGAAATTGCTGAAAAATTGGGTTATACTGTAGTTGATCCTCCTTCAATTATTGCTACTCATATGACTGAGCTTATTAAGAGGCATGCTTATGAGATTTTGACACGTCAAGATGTTCAAAATATTCTTGACATTTTTAAAAAAGATTATGGAGCTATTGTTGAAGAAGTTTTAAAGGATTTTTCAGTGGGAGAGATTCAAAGAGTGTTACAAGGTCTTTTAAAAGAACAAGTCTCAATACGTAATTTAGTTACAATTTTTGAAACAATAGCAGACTTTACGAGTATTACTAAAGATACATTTTTTTTAATTGAAAAATGTAGACAAGCAATTGGAAGGCAGATAGTTAGTGGATATTTAAATTCTAATTTAGAACTTAATGTGATAACAATAAATCCAGAATTTGAGCAAAAAATAATTGATTCACGATTTGAGACCAATAACGATCTTATAAGTTCTCTTGAGCCAAATTTAAAGACTAAATTTATTTATGAACTTTTTAGACTTGTAAATGAGGTTCAATCACAAGGATATTATCCTGTTATACTATCGAGTGAATCTGCACGACCTGTAATAAGGGTCTTAACCAGTAGAGAACTTCCAGATATTGTTATTATATCTGTTTTAGAGGTTCCTAAAAATGTTAAAGTTAATGTGCTTAAAACAGTAGAGGTTGAAGAGTAGTATTATGGTTCAGTATTTTACAGAAAGAGGTCCAACCTATAATGAGGTCATAGAAACGGTTAAGAGGAAATATGGAAAGAATGCTAGAGTTATGACTTATAAAACAATAGCTCATGGAGGAATATTTGGCTTATTTAGTAGAGATTGGATTGAAGTTTCGGGTTATGTTAGATATGACATTGGACAACAGCAAATAAATGTCGAAGAGGAGAAACGTAAAATTCTTCAAAGCATTAAAAAAGAAGAGAGTTCTTCAATTGAGGATGTAATTAAGGAAGTTAAATCTCTGAAAAATGAACTTGCACATAAAAAGGAAGAAATTAATCATCCAACAATTTTAAAAATAGAAGATATTTTACGTAGTAATGATTTTTCCGAAAGTTATATTAGAGATATTAATAATTTTATTAAGAGAGAGTTTAGTTTATCAGATCTTGATGATTATGATAAAGTTAAAGATAGTGTTATAATATACATTGCTAAGACTATTAAATGTTCAGGTTCTATTATTGATAATCTTAAGAAAAGAATTTTTATTTTAGTTGGACCAACGGGTGTTGGGAAGACCACTACTATTGCAAAACTTGCAGCGATCTATGGAATTAATGGTGATGATAAAAGTTTGAATATTAAGATTATTACCATTGATAACTATCGTATAGGAGCTAAGAAACAAATTCAAACATATGGTGATATTATGGGGATTCCTGTTAAGGCGATTGAATCTTTTAAAGATTTAAAAGAAGAAATTACACAGTCAAAGGATTTTGATCTTGTTCTTATTGATACAATTGGTAAGAGTCCTAAAGATTTTATGAAACTTGCTGAGATGAAAGAACTTCTTAATGCTTGTGGTCGTGATGCTGAATTTCATTTGGCTGTGAGCTCTACTACAAAGACGGCAGATATTAAAGAAATATTTCATCAATTTTCTCCCTTTAGCTACAAGACCGTGATTTTTACTAAGTTAGATGAGACAACATGTGTTGGTAATTTAATAAGTTTAATTCATGAAATGAGAAAGGAAGTTTCTTATGTTACTGATGGGCAAATAGTTCCTCATAATATTAGTATTGCAGAACCGCTTACCTTTATCAAAAAAATAAATGGATATAGAATAAGTGATGATGTTGAATTTCTTCGGAAGCTAAAAGGTAAATCTTATTATTAAGGATAATATATGATAGAAGATCAGGCTCAAAGTTTACGTGATATTATGAGATTGAATAATAGGGCTAGTTTTGTTATTGATGATAAAATTCAAAATAATAGAACAAGATTTATTGCCGTTACTAGTGGTAAAGGTGGTGTTGGCAAAAGTAATATTGCTGTGGGTCTTGCTCTTAAGTATGCAAATCTTGGTAAAAAAGTTTTAGTTTTTGATGCAGATATTGGTATGGCTAACATTAACATTTTACTTGGAGTCATTCCAAAGTACAGTATTTATCACATGATTATGCAAGGGCGAGGTATTAAGGATGTAATAACAAAGACAGAATATAGTATTGATCTTTTAGCTGGTGCTTCTGGGACAACAGAACTTTTAGATTTATCAGAGACCGAGATGAATCAGTTTATAAAGGAGTTATTAAAAGTTTATGAATATGATATAGTGATAATAGATACCAGTGCTGGAATTTCAAGACAGGTTATTTCTTTTTTGTTTTCTAGTGATGATGTAGTTATTGTTACAACACCAGAGCCTACTTCTATAACAGATGCTTATGGCATAATCAAGGTTTTATCTCATAAAATGGAAAATTTAAAAAATTTAAGACTGGTTGTCAATAGAGTAGCTAATTTAAGTGAGGGAAAATTAGTGGCTAAAAAAGTCATTGATATATCAAGTCAGTTTTTGAATTTGAATATTGATTATTTAGGATATGTTTATGAAGATAAAAATATTAGAAATTCTGTTTTTAAACAGAGACCTTTTATTTTATTAAATCCCAATAGTAAGGCTAGTTATTGTCTTGATTCTATTGTGGCAGCTCTTGAAGAAATTACTCTTGATAATAAAAAAAGAAGGGGTGTCATAGGTTTTATATCTAAATTTTTTGGGATGGAATAGGTAATATGTTATTTACTAAGAGACGCAATTATGTTTTATTATTTAGTGCGTTTGCATTTGTTCTTGCGGTGATTCTTGGCATTTTTGCTCGCGTGTCTTTTATGACAGTATTGTTTAGAGCGGTTTTTCAGTTTATAGTTTTTTTCTGTATTGGGCTTTTACTTGAATTTATATACAAGAAGTATTTGTATGATCTGTTTCAAGATGATAGTTTGAGTGATGATACAAGGAAGAAGGATATTGATGAGAATAGTAACTATAAGCCTGAAACAGATGATAATAACTCTTTTTCTAAAAATATTACTCTTGATAAGAATAAAAGTGGTGATAATGACAATTATAGTTTTTCAGAAAAATTGAGTAACTATGATACAGTTGTTAAAGAGAGTAAATTAAATAGTAAGTTATTAGATCAAATTTCACATGTTGAGAATACTGATCCAAAAATTGTTGCTGAGACTATTAAGACTTTGATTAATAAAAAGGAATAATTATGGCTAAGATTAGCGATTTTGCCGATTTTAGGAATAGAATTAAAAATTATTTAGAAAGAGAAAATCGTATTAATTTAATAGAGGTGGAATCAGATACGCTTGAAGAGGCTTTAAATGATGCTTCTTTAGAACTTTCTGTTCCTTATAAAGACTTGAATTATGAGGTCTTGGTACGTGGAAATAATGGACTATTTGGATATGGTAAGAAAAAGTGGAAAATAGTTGCTTATAAAAATTCTTATTCAAAGTTTGGTGTTACTGATGTTTTGAGTTCACAAAGTGAATTTGAAGAAGTTGCGTCTCTGGATGGGAAATTTTTTATCAGGAAAACTTCCAAGGGGGTATTTTTGAAGGTTACTCCTGCTCAAGGAGATGGGAGTGTTGTTAAGTTTAAAGATGTAATGGATAAATTTGCTTCATATAGTAACATTAAAGATTTGGATGAAAATTTTGTTAGATCGGTTGTTGAGGCTTCTAATGGTAAGTATGAACAAGTATCTACTTTTGAGGCTGATCTTGTTGAGAGTGTAACTATGATGGTTCATATATCAGAAGATTCAATGTCAGTAACTATTGAATTTACTGTTCCTGGACCTAATGGTGCTGAAGTTTTGGAAAAAGATATTTATAGTATTCTTAAAAAATATGGAGTATCAGATCGAGCATTGCTTAAGAATAGAATAAAAGAATTTGTAGATTATCCTTTTTATGGTGAACCAGTTGAGATGGCAAGGGGAGTAAATCCTGTTAAAGGAAGAGATGCTTATATTAATTTTGTTGCTAAGAGTAAGTCTTCAGGTGAGTATGGTGCTATAGGTAATGAGTTTAGAAATGTTAATAGAGGAGATGAATTGGCAGAAATTATTCCCTTATCAGAGGGTATTGAAGGGTATACTGTTTTTGGAAAAATATTAAGCGCAGAGCATGGTCGAGAGCTGGATTTGATTTTGGGAGATAATACTTTCATGGAAGGAAATAAGATTATTGCAGAATGTGATGGGTATATATCTATTGCAAATGGTATTATTTCTGTGCATGATGTTTATGTTGTTGAGGGTGATGTTGGACCTGGTACTGGAAATATAGTAAATAATGGTATGGTTCTTGTTAAGGGAAGTGTTTTAGATGGATATAATGTTATGGCTAAGAGTGGAATAGAAGTCAATGGACTTGTTGGTAGGTGTAATTTGAGAACGGATGGTTCTATTGTTCTTCGCAGTGGGGCTAATGGAAAGGGTGGTTCAGAGATTTATGCAAAGAAGTCTATTAAGTCCAAATTTTTAGAAAATGTTAATGTACGATGTGAAGGCGATATTGAAGTTATAAGAGGAATTGTCAATTCGTTTGTTTCTTGTACAAAGAAGGTGCTCTGCATTGGAAAAAAATCTAAGATAGTTGGTTCTGATATTCGTGCAAGAGAAGAGGTTCGAGCATATTCTATTGGATCTGAGGGTAATGCTGAGACTTCTATTTGTGTTGGGTGTGATCCTGAAATAAAAGTTTTACTATCTAGATTTACTGAATATCTTGTGAAGATTGAGAAACGGTTGGAAGTTTTAACAAAAGATATTTCTGTTTTAAAGAAGAACATTCAATTTACTGTTGATAAAGCTGAGAAATCTTTAAAAATTGAGAGTTGTAATGAGCTTATTAATGAGCGAGATATTTTAATTTTGGAAATAAAGATGGTGAAAGATAAGCAAGAAAGTTTACAAGATGCGCTTGAAGATAGTAAGATTGATGGCAAAATTTTTGTTGAATACATAGCTTATACTGGCGTTAAGTTATATATTAAAGATGCTTATTATGAACTTCCAAGAGATTATCATAATATTACTTTTGTAGAGGATGACAATGTTATTAAAATGTTAGCTTATGTTCCTTTTAAATCTAAATAGGTTGTAAATTGTAGGAGGAGCTTTATGGATATTAATGGTTCATCTGAAGTTGTAAAGATAATTACACAAGGTGCTTTTAAGACTAGTGAAATTTCAAATGAAGATTTAAGGAAGAAGGAGATAAGAGAGAATAAAAATCTGAGTTTAAATCAAAGCAAGAGTTATCATGTTGATTCTGAAATAAATAGCATATATCCGACTGATGAGATCACGAATAATAATGACAATTATATTACAATGTCAAAGGTTAAGACTGCTAAGAGAAATTCGCCTGGCATATATGATATTAATTTTCATGATCCAAAAATTGGAAGAAACATTGATATTGAGCGATAGTTTAAGTATAGGACATTCTGTATGTTTGTTGTTTTTTGTTTTATTTTGATTATATTTATTTTTATATATTTTCATGTTTATATTAGTTTGAAAATCAAATCTAATAGTATACTTAGGAAATTTAGGAGTGAGGTAGATAAAACTATTATTGAAATTAATCAAGCAACTGATAGGAATATAAATATTATTGAAATAAAGATTGAAAGCTTAAATAGGATTATTAAGGAAGTTGATGAGAGGATAGAAATACTTGATCAAAGATTATTGGGATTTAATGCTCATTCGGTTTCAATTGGAAGTAATAATTTTAGCATGAAAGGGGATAGTGGTGTTTATAAGAGTAATTTAGATTATTCAATACCTACTATTGAGAAAAATATAATCAAGGAAGGATATAATATTCGCCAACAAGTTATTTCACTTTATGAGCAAGGGATGTCTTTAGAAGTTATTGCTAAAAAGTTGAAATTGGATTTGGGTGAAATTGAATTAATTGTTTCAATTCATAGGGGTACTTGATGGGAAAATGGATAGGCATAGATCTTGGGACTACAAATACTGTAGCGTCTTATTTTGATGCTAATTCTAGGGTTATATTAAATGATAGGGGTGAGAGAATGACACCTTCTATTGTGTCTTTTACAGATTCTGGTGTTATTGTTGGTAGTATTGCTAGACATCAAATATTGGTAAATCCAGATAAGACTTTTTATAATTTCAAAGTTGATATAGGTACCGAAATCTCTTATGAAGTGGGTAGTAATACATATAGAGCTGAGGATATTGCTTCTTATTTACTTTTAAATGTGAAGATGAATGCTGAGAAATTTTTAGGTACAGAGGTTTGTGATGTTGTAATCACTGTTCCCGCTTATTTTTCTGAAATTCAAAGAAGAGGTGTTGTAGAATCTGCAAGTCTTGCGGGATTGAAATGTCGTGCAATACTTAATGAACCAACAGCAGCCGCTTTATCTTATGCTTTTGAAAAACAAATAGATGGATTATTTCTTGTTTATGACCTTGGGGGTGGAACTTTTGATGTTACTCTTTTAGAAAAACAAAATGATACTTATACTGTTCTTGCAATTAAGGGCGAGAATAAACTTGGTGGAAATAATTTTAATGAAGTCATAGAAAGACATGTCTTAACCAGTTTTGAGAAAGAATATCCTGATATTAATTTAGATGATATTGTTATTATTGAACAGATAAGAGACAAAATTGAAGAAGCTAAAAAAAGTCTATCTATTATGGATGAGGTTAGTATTGTATTACCATTTCTTAATGGCAAACATTTGAATTATAAACTTAAGAGAGATGATTTTAATTCTATGATCAAGGAATTTATAGAGAAAACTATTAGTCTTACAAATGAATGTATTGCCGATTCAGGTGTTGATCTTGAACGTATTTCAAAAATAATACTCTCAGGAGGTTCAACAAGAATTCCTTTAGTTAAAGAGAGATTGAAGGAAATTTTTCCTAAAATTGAAGTATTGGATTCTTTAAATCAAGACGAAGTTGTTGCAAATGGTGCGGGAATTCATGCTTTTAGTCTTTCAAATAATAGTACTCTTATTGACTTTAAAGATGTAACACCTTATTCTCTTGGCATTGAAACTTGTAATGATGGATTTTTTACGTTGATTAAGAGAAATACTTTATTACCTGTTTGTGAGCGAAAAATCTTTACAACAACTAATGATTATCAGGAAGAGATAGAGATACATGTCCTTCAAGGTGAGTATAGGAAAGCATCTTTAAATTATTCTATAGGTAGGTTCTTTTTTAATAATATACAAAAGTCTTTAAGAGGTATTCCAAAGATAGAGATACTTTTTAGTTTGGATGAGAGTGGTATTTTAAGCATTTCAGCAAAAGATTTAGATACGCATGCTTCTAAGTCAATTCAAATAAGAATGACAAGTTCTTCTTTTGAGGGTGGTTTTGAAAACGAAGGTGTTCTTGCTTCATTAGAAGATATGGGATCTAATAGGGGGTTATAAGATATTATTAAATTGACTTGAACATTTATTTAAATTGAGATATTAATTTTGTTATTATAATTTTTTTTACAGGCAGTATATTATTTTTCCAATAATATCATTGATATTTATAAATCCATATTCTCTTGAATCAAGGGAAACTTTTCTGTTTTCTCCTATTACCAGGTAATGATCCTTTGGGATATATATATTTTCTAAATTTTTTAGATGTTCCTTATTTATATTAAAGTTTAAATTATGTATGGATATTACATTTTGTGGTAGCTTTGTAAATTTTTCGCCTGGTATGGCAAAAATTTTTTTAATGGATATTTTTTTTGTTATAGGGTCTTTAATAAGTACCATTTCGTTTTTTTTAGGCAAGCTCCATAACACAATATATGTTTTGCTGTTCTTTAGTCTTATTCCATAAGCTAGTTTGTTATTGATTATCCAATTTTTCTCTAAAATTTTTGGTGACATTGAAGAACCTTTGACTAAATGAAAAGACAGAGATATTTTGATGATTGATATCATTAATAATAAAGCCAGTATAATGGGTATTAATACTTGTTTATAAGTTTTGATCACTTTTTAAATTTCCAATTGAGATCTTTTAGCAAATTGAAATTTCTAGTGTATAATGAGTCATATCATGATTATACCAAAAAAGGATCAGAATGTATTAAAGAGAAATAGAAATTTTTTATTTGATAGGTCTATTAAAGGTAATTTTGAATTGAGAGATTTTGGTAATGTTCGTGACTTTCATAGAAAAAAACGGAAAAAATTTTTTCGTTTTATGAATATTCCAAAAAAACTTTTAGGAGTAATTCAGTTATTATTTTTGACTTTATTTGGTAGGATGGTAATCATTGATAATTATGAGTATCGATCTTCTTATAATAAGATTCGACTTAAAATGATTAATGATTATGATATCAGTCTAACTTATAGTTTTATTTTTAGATTTAATGCGATAATTTTTGTTTTAGTATTAATTTTTTACTTGAATATTTTTTCGTATTATGGTTCGTACATTTTTCTAAATAAACTGAGTTTTCCCAAGGATTATTTTATTGATACTTTTTTATATTATAGCGATCAAGATTTAAGTCAGATCAATAATCATCTATTTGGAGTGGATACAAATAATTATGAGGCAACTGTAAGGAAACCTTTTGTTTTAAAGGTAGTTAAACATAAAATTAATCCTGGGGAGACACTTTCTCATATTGCAGCCAGATATAGCATAACGAGTGAAACTCTAATTTCTTATAATGATATTAAAGATGTAAGGAGCATTAAGCCTAATTTTGTTATTAATGTGCCTAATATGAAAGGCGTTCTTTATACTGTTGAGAAAAGTGATTCTCTCTCATCAATTGCAAAAAAATATAAAATTCCCAAAGTAGATATTCTTGATGCTAATAATCTTGATAATGAGGTTTTGTATTTAGGTCAAAAATTGTTTATTCCTGGGGGAAGAATGGCTAAAGAATTACTTAGAAATGCTTTGGGCGAGACTTTTTTATTTCCAACTCAAGGTATTATTACCTCAGGTTATGGTTATCGTCCTGATCCTTTTACCAAAATTATTAGTTTTCACAATGGGATTGATATTGCAAATGTAGCTAATACACCTATTTTTGCAACAAAAGAAGGTATTGTGGTAACAGCTGGATTTAGTGTTGGAGGATATGGAAAATATATTATCATTTCTCATAATAATGGTTTTCAAACTCTTTATGCTCATTTAGGTTCTTTTGCAGTGAAAGTTGGACAGAAAGTTTCAAGAGGACAAATAATAGGACGTATGGGAAGTACAGGGTATAGCACGGGCAATCATTTACATTTTACTATTTTTAAAGATGGAAAAACGGGAAATCCTATGAAATATCTCAGATAGTGGGTCTATACGTATTTTGATATATCCAATGTTTTTAATATTTGTATTAGTTTCTTTCCTTCTATGAGGTCAATTAACCTACCTTCAATGATTTGTTTGGCTTTATCAGAAAATGTAGCTGGTGCAATACAGAGTCCTTTTAATTTGCTCTCTTTGGTTTTTGCAATAAGATCTTTTAGGAATAATTCTCCAAAATTTTTTTGATCTGTTCTTACAAATCGGACTATTAAATTTTCTTCCCATTGATTATTTGATAATTGGAAATTTATGTCTATAAATTGTGAAGTTATTTCATTTATCTTTTTATCTCTTACTTGAAACTTGTTTTTATAGAGTTTAAGGATAATTGCATTAGCTAAATTATCAAACTTTTCTTTTGGGCTTCTAAGATATATTCTTAATGCTAAATTTTCATTTAGTTTTTTACTAAATTCTAATTTTTCAGTAATTTTTTGATATTGTGGATCGATCCTTTCAACCCGAGTAAAGGCTTCAGTTGCTTTCTTGTAGTTCTCATGTTCTATATACAGCTCTCCTAGTTTGTAAAATAGTTTAAGGAATGTTTTTGTTGGTAAATCAGGTTTGATTTTCATCATTTCTCTAATGTTATCTTCTAATTTTGCTAAGTTATGATTTTTTGAATTGATTTCAGATTCAATTAAAAGAGCTTCATATATCCTTCCATCTTTGTTTCTTATTTTGTTTGCAATTGAAAATGCAAGTCGGTCCTGATTTAATTGGGATAGAGATTGGGCATATGCTAATAGAGCATCTACGTCATTTTGTATATATTTGCTTATGCTGTTAAATATCCCAACAGCTTTAGTATAGTTTTCCGTATGAAAGAGTATTATTCCTATATATTTTAAGGCATCCTTGTTATTTTTATCAAATTTATATATTTTTGTGAGATAATGTAGTGCTTCTTTATAATGTGTATTTCGTAGGAAGGCTATTCCAAGGTAATAATTTGCATCTACGTCGTTTTTTTTCAAGAGGTATGCTTTTTTAAGTAATTTCAATGCTTCTGCATTAAAATTCCTCTCAAGATTATAAAAACCGTAACTTAAGAAAGCCTTAAAAGAATCTATGCTTTGATTTGTAGGATTTTCTTCTATAAGTTGGCATAATTTTTTGGCATATTTAATACCATTTTCAAAGTCTTTATTGGAATAATAATAATCGTTTAGGGTTTGTAAGGCATTTATTTCGTTTGGATTTGTTTTTAATATGTTTATAGCTTTGTCTGTTAATTTTTTTGTTTTATTATGTTTACCTTTTTTTCTTATTTTTGTGTTTGATATTGCAATTTTGAAGAATAAAAATATCAAAAGAGATATTGCAGCTGAAGAAAGTATTATGAATAACGGTAGCACCCTAACTTCTCCTAAAAAGTCATATTTAGTAATATCATATAAAACAGTAGTTTATAGTCTTTGAGTATTTTCTCTGTTTAATAAAAGATTACTTGTAAGTTGAACATAGTATTAATTATATTATATTATTGTTATAGTTTAATTATATATAAATTTGTTTTTTACAAAAGAACAAAAAGGTTGGAATTTTTGAAAGGGTTTTTAGCCATAAGGCTGTCTAATGATGAATATTTTTCAATTTTAAGTTTGGATGATACTGCTGTAAAGAGAGTGGTATTAGGTAAGATTGCAGATGAGACTAATGTAAAATTGGATTTTTATATTAGTGAGCATGACGACTTTTCTAATTCTGTTATTATTGGGTCTTTTTTCTTAGATAATCTTAGGAAAGAGAGTGCTAATATAAATGTTTATTTCAAAATAGATTCGATGATGCTTTATGTTTATGGTGAGTGTGATGGAATTGCAAATAAGTCTAAGTTTGATTTAAGCTCAATTAATCTTGCTGTAGGTTCGGAAGAAATTAGTGATTTAGAGAGTGCTAAGTCGAGTGATTTGCCCGTTGGTTTTAGTGGTGTAGAGCGTGGAGAGGAATTTGTTAAAGAATTTGGCAGTGTTGCTGGGCAGTATGATTCTTTAGATGGTGATTTAGATAATTTTAATAATTTACCTAATTCCCAAAATTTGTCTGCAGACGAAGAGCTTTTTAGTAATGAGAATAATTTTGATTTATTATCTGGTTCTTTAAATTCAGATAATGGTACATTGGTAAGTGAAAATTTGGATTCTGATCTTAATTTAGAAAATTTTGATTTTGGCCTTACAGGAGATGGTTTTGAGAATAATATTGATGAGAGGAATGAAATTGAAGAACATGTCCTTAATGATAAAGATACTGTCAGTCGAGATGCTTTCGATTTAGATAATATTTCTGTTGATATTAGTGATTCGAGTGCTGCTTCTAATAATTCTGCTGCTAATGCTGTTAAATTAGTTGAAGATGAGGACACTGATTTTAAGAGTGTTAATGTTTATACTCTGCAAGATTCTTATTCTGATAATTTGAACGTTGAGGACATTATTACCGATCTTGATAATGGGTTGGGTGAGAGTGAACTTGATGATGTTACTTTGGATTTTAGTAAGGAAGATTTTGCTACAGATATTGAAGAGAGTTTATTGGATTTAGATTCGGAAGAGGGTTTAATTCAAACTTCTATGCTTTATTTAAGTCTTATTTCTTTATTTCTTTTGATATTTTTTTCATTGTTTTTGATTTTTTCTAAAGTATTAAATCCTAGAAATTTTGCAATTTATGGTTGTCCTTTTTATAGAGAAGAAAAAATTACTAAATGTGAAAATAGTAATTATGTTTAGTCAAATTATTTGTTTGTTCTTATTAAGTTTATTTTCTTGTTCTTTTGGGAAAGGGTCTTTAAATAACAATATAGTTAAAAGGAATGTTGATAATTTTGATTTAAGTCATTTGAATTGGTTATGGAATTTTGACTACGCAGGAAAAAATTTCGATGAATATTTTGGCATAGATTCAAATTCTTATGTTTATATTGCTTATCTTTTTAAAAAAATAGGATATGATAAAAAGTTTAAGGAATATATGTATAAGGCAATAAAGAATAGTAATGATATTGCATCTCAATTTGCTGGAATTAAGCTTCTTGAATATTATAATTCTAGAAGGGAATATTTTGAGGCTGAACTTGTTGGACGCAAACTTTACGAAAGATATGATAATAATAAATTTATTATATTAGGATATTTTAAAAGTCTTTATTGGCAAAAAAAGAATGATGAAGCTCTTTTGGTTTTAAATAAGCTTGAAAAGATGAATTTTGCACAATCTCAAGAGAATGAAAATCTTTTATTTAAGGCAGTGCTTTATTTTAATGCTTCTGATATTAAATCATCATTGATTTATTTCAGTAAACTATTTGAAGAATTGCCATCAGAGTATTTACACGTAAGGGCTCATGATTATCTTGTTCTTGAAGAGAGAGCCAGTCTTTTAAGTTCCGGTTTTTTTAATCTTGTTAAGTTTAAATCCTTGGTAGCTAATGGAGATTTAAAAGGCGCAATCAGTATATTAAATGATGATTTTAAGAAATATTATAATAATTTTGTGTTTTTAAATGATGTTTATAAAGCTTTTCTAGGTTCAGGCTATATTGGCAAAGCCTTGTCTTTTTTTAGTAGTTTAAATAGTGTTTATAAGGATTATTATTTAGGGCTTATTAATTTAAGATTAAAAAAGGACATAGGGTTTTTTACCATAGTTAAATATTTAGAAAATACTTCTCTTGAGAATGAACCTTATAGGTTAGACATACTTAATGAAATTTTTGGCAATTTAATATTTCTGAAGAATACAAGAAATTATTTTGCTCAAAATGTAGCTAAATTTTATACGGATAGGGATAGGAATAATCTTGGCTTTATTAAGGTATTAGATGAATATATTCTAGAGGCTGTGCAACTTAAGGATTATGATAATTTATATGCGCTTTATCGTAATGGTCAAAATATTATTGGTGGTGCTGTTTTATCTAAACTTGCCTTTATTAATGCAAGGCTTATACATCATAAATTGATTGCTCCTAAGTTGGGAAATGAGTATAATGAACTTTTGCGTTCTTCTATTAAGTATGATCGTATATCTTATGCCTCATTTATGAGCAAATATTTGTTGAATCAAAGTATTAATGATTTTTTTGAAAATGATTTAGATATTCATTATGATCAGTCTGATTATGAAAGGTTTTTAGAAGGGTTTTTAAAATTTAATCTGCATTCTTATGTTAGTGCTTTTGTTGCTAGTGATTTTAATAATGGTTATAGGTTTTCTCCTAATTTTTACCGTAACCTTTATGATGAACTTGTAAGACATGAATATTATTATGAATCTACACTTGCTATTAACTATCTTGTAAGACAAGATAACTCGGCTTTAAGTAGAGATGATTATAAGCGCCTCTATCCGTGTTTGTATAATGATTTAATTAGGTATTGGTCAGAGAGACGAAAACTTGAGCCCAGTCTTGTGTTTTCTTTAATAAAGGCTGAGAGTAGTTTTAAAGGAAATGCTGTGTCTAAGCCTGGTGCTATTGGACTTATGCAGATTATGCCTTTAACATCAGTTGATGTTTCTAGAGAAATTAAATATTATGATTATGATTTGAAACAACCAAAAGATAATGTTATCATAGGAACTTATTATTTAAGTAAAAGGATAAGAATGCTCGGAGAGGTATATAAAGCGCTTGCATCCTATAATGGTGGCATTGGAAATGTGCGTAAATGGGAGAGAGATTATGTGCATTTACCTAAGGAGCTTTTCATTGAAGCAATTCCTTTTGGGCAAACTAGAAATTACGTTAAGAAGATATTGGTTTATTGTGTGTTGTATGATGCTTTATATGAGGGTAAGGGAATGGATTTTATTATAGAATATATTATGGGTAAATTCCCCAAAAATTTTTAGGTTGTCGAGAACTGGATGGAAAATGTTTTAAGAGTTATGATTTTAGGTTTTGTTCAAGGAATTTCTGAATTTTTGCCTATATCTAGTTCAGGGCATTTGTTGCTTTTAAAAAAGTTTATGCATATTGATATTTCGATGGTATTTGATATTTATTTGCACTTTGCAACTGTTTTGGTTGTAATGATTTATTATCGCAAACGAATATTAGAACTTGTAGTAGTTTTGGTAAAATTTGTTTTAAGAAAGACTACCAAATTGGATTTTGCAAAGTTGAGATTAATATTACTCATATTAATAATCACTCTTATTACAGCATTTGTTGTAATTTTTATGGAAAATTTTAATGAGTTATTTACTCTTGATTTAGTTTTAGTTAATTTTATTTTGACAAGTATTTTATTGTTTTTGCTTGAATCTAAGATTTTAATTTTTGATTTAAAAAAAAATATTTTGCTTGCAGGATGTTTAATTGGGATCATGCAAGGAATTGGAGCTATGCCGGGTATTTCTCGTTCAGGAATTACAATTTTTACCTCAGTTTTGCTTGGGTTTAGCAGGTCAGAGTCGTTTGAGATTTCGTTCTTATCTTTGATTCCTATTGTTTTTGGAAGTTTACTTTTAAAGTATAAGGAGTTATTTGAATCAGATATGCTTTTTAGTGTTTTTGAGATAAACTTGGGAGCAATTATTGCTTTTATGGTTGGATTATGTTCAATTAGTTTGTTTGTTAAAATGCTTAAGGATAGTAAACTTTATTATTTTTCGGTTTATTTAATTATACTTGTAAGTTTAGTTTATTTCCTTTTTTGATTTTAATAGAGTTATGAAAAATTTTTATCATTATTTTCATTTTTTGTTTTTTTTTATGTTGGCTGTTATATCATTCTCGCTTTTTGTTGCTTTAACCCCTGTAGGAAATATATTCATATTTTTTGTTTTTAATCTTATAGGTCATATGCTTCTAAATACTTTTTCATTTTTATCATTTTATCTAATACTTTATCCTCTTGTAAATTGGTACGTTTATCGCAACAATATGTTTAGCAAGAGATTTGTATTTAATTGGAATTATACGGTTATTTTATTTTTTACGCTGACATTTTGGTTAAGAATTAATTCTGATCTTGAGGGTTCTAATTTTATTAATTGGTTTTTGAGTAATTTTGGGATTATGCTTGGCAATTTTTTTGTTTTTCTTATTTTAATTTTGGAACTTGTTATTTGGATTTACTTAAATTATGTCATTTTTAATGATGCTAGTTTTATTTTAAATACTTTTCATTTTATAGTATTTAAATTGAAAATTTTGTTTGAAAGTATGTTTGCTTTTTTACCGTTTTTAAGTACTCTAAAAATTAAAAAAAATATTAGAGTGTATAATGATTGTGATGGTAATTTGGATGCAGCTAAGACTTCTGATAAGGGAGATAATATTATTAATGATGAAGAATATCAGGCTTTATGGTCTTTTAAAGCCTTTTTAAGAAAACCTAATAAACCTTTAGATGTTAATTTAGATAAAACCATTTTTTGTCAATCAGGGGTAAGCGATGACAACTTATCGGAAGAGGAATCGTTTCAAGATTCTCAGTGTGATCTAAATATCACAGATGATTCTAAGTATAAAACATTAGCAGAATTTGAGGATAATAAGTTAGTGTCTAGTGGAAAAATTAAGGTTGGTGATATAAGGCATAAGGGCATAATAAGTAATCTTGTTAAGATTGATTATGGAAACTTACTAGTAGGTGAGAGTAGTGATAATTATTTAATAAATATTTCTGTTTTTGATCAAAGAGAACCTAAAAGTGAAACTGAAGATGTTGAATATGATCGAGAAATTCAAAAACAATCGATGATTTTACAGGAAACTTTTAAAGAATTTAATATTAATGCTAAGCTTATTGATGTTATTAAAGGACCCGTTGTTACAATGTATGCTGTTCGTCCTGATAAAGGTATTAAGCTTTCAAGAATAACTTCTATATCTGATAATATTGCCTTAAGGCTTGCAGCAGTTCGGGTTAGAATTATTGCACCAATACCTGGTAAAGAAGCTGTTGGGATAGAAATTCCTAATAAAAGACGAGAATTTATTTTAATCTCAGAAATAATAAATAGTAAAGAGTTTCAAAGTGATTTTAAAGTGCCTTTTGCACTTGGTAAAGAGATTAATGGAAGTAATGTTGTTTTTGATCTTATCAATGCTCCCCATCTTTTAATAGCAGGTGCTACTGGGGCTGGAAAATCGGTTTGTGTGAATTCACTTATTGCTTCAATTATTTTTTCAAAATCCCCAGATGATGTTAAACTTGTACTAATAGATCCTAAAGTGGTTGAGCTTAAGCTTTTTAATGATATTCCACATTTGTTAACCCCGGTTATTACTGATGTAAATAGAGCCTTGGAAGCCCTTCGTTGGTGTCTTGATGAGATGGAGAGAAGATATGTTCTTCTTGATAATTTTCTTGTGAGGGATATTAATTCTTATAATAAAAAAATACTGGAAAAAGAGTTAAATGAAGCCTCATTACCTTATTTGGTAATCATTATTGATGAATTTGCAGATTTGATCCTTTCTGCAAGAAAGGATTTAGAAAATTTGATTTCTAGACTTGCAGCTATGGCTCGGGCTGTTGGAATGCATTTAGTTCTTGCTACTCAAAGACCATCTGTTGATGTTATTACGGGAGTAATAAAGGCTAATTTTCCTTCAAGGATTTCTTTTATGGTTGCTAGTTCCATGGACTCAAGAATAATTCTTGGAGCATCAGGTGCTGAGAAACTTTTAGGTAAGGGTGATATGCTTTATGTTAGTCCTACTACACCTTTCCCTCAAAGAATTCAAGGTGGATTTTTGAATGAAAAGGAAGTTTATAGATTAGTTGAAGAAGTGAAAAAATTTGGTACCCCGAATTATATTGATGATGAAATATTTATTGATAGTGTTGTGGGAGCTGATACTGTGGTTCTAAATCCTTCAGATGAGCCTATGTTTGAGGAAGCTCTTGAAATTATTCGTTCTACGAAAAAAGCATCTGCGTCTTATCTACAGAGGCGATTAAAGATAGGATATAATAGAGCTGCACGAATTATTGAGCTTATGGAAGAGATAGGATATATAGGTCCTGTAAATGGCTCAAAACCACGGGATGTGTTTATTTAGATATTAAAAAGGACATTCAATATGAATATCCCTCTATTTTATTATTTTCCTATTTTTTGTTTTAACTTTCTTACTTTTTTTGCTTGTTTTCTTTTGAATGCTTTTTCTTTTTTGACGCGAATGGTGGATGGTTTTTCATAATATTCTCTTCTTTTCCATTCTCTAATTATTGCTTCTTTTTCAATCATTCTTTTGAAACGTTTTAGTGCTTTTTCTAAGCCTTCATTTTTGTCAACATTGACAGTTATCAAAAAAATCACCTCCTTATTTTTACTCTATCCTTTTAGTGTTATTGATTATTTGGTTTTTGTCAATAAGCATTTGTTCTAAGAAAAAATCTGGGTTTACTGCAACTCCATTAATTCTAACTTCAAAATGTAGATGAGGTCCTGTTGAAATTCCTGTATTGCCAACATGACCAATGTATTCACCTGTATTTACTATTGAATTCTCTTTAACTCCAAATTTTGAGAGATGTAAATAAATTGTAAATACTCCTGGTAAATGTTGAATTATTACGGTTTTGCCAGTAATTTCTCTATCTCTTGCAAATACTACTTTGCCTCTACCAGCTGAGAAAATAGGTGTTTTTTCTCTTTTAAGTGGGGCATAATCTTTTCCATTGTGCATTTTATGGCTTGATATTTTTTTCTTGTCTTGCATATAAATTCTTTGGTCTCCGTAAGGACTCGTTATTTTGTATTGATCTTTGATTGGATAAACCAATGTATCGTAGTGGTAAATTGTTGTATCTCCTATATTTCCAATTATATTCCATAATGTGAGAGCTTGTTTTTTTTCTTTAGGTGATTGTTGACTTTTAATAAGTTTGGATTTGTTTTTATTAAGCTTGACTGTTGTTTTTTTAAATTTGAGTTTTTTTATCTTTATTTCTTTTATATATGTTTTATGTTCAAATTCTATTTTAATTTTCCTTTTTCCTTCTTTGATCATTGGTGTAATTCCTATTAGTGCTATATGGTATTTTTTGTTTCCTACGTTGAATTTGAAAGGAGATGCACTTAAAATAGGTTTTTGATTTGTACCTAAAAGAGATAGTTTTTTGAAATTTTTGTTGCTTGCAAAGTAAATATTATCTCCCTGGAAAGTTTCTTTTTTATAGTAACTTTTTATGGTATCACTATTCATTGCATTGATGTTAAGTAATCCTGTTATGAATGTAAATAAAAGGCTTGTGATGTTAAGCACTAGTTTTGTCTCTTTTTGATATCAATAATTTTTAAAATTTTATCGTTTTGATTGTAAAGATCTTCACTAATTGTACATATTATATCTATATTTTGGCCATCTTTTATACCTAGTTTTTGGATACTTTGAGTCCCATTAAAGTAGATAGCTTTATAATAATCTTTATTGTTTTTGACTTTCATGCTTATATGTTTTGAATTTCCATTTTTATCAATTGTTCTGAGGTCTTGAATGTATACGTTTTCAATCATAAAAATAAATTCTCTAAAACCATGTCCATAAGGTTCAAATAAGTTTATTATTTTTAAAAGTTCTTTTTTATTAAAGTCTTTAGGTATAATCGCATCTATGAGTATTGAATTTTCGTATAATTCTTTGTATTCTATCTTTTCAAGAGCATTTTCAAGTTCTTTTATAAATTCATTTAATACACTCTCATATAGAGTAAATCCAGCAGCGGCTTTGTGTCCTCCAGAATTTATTATTAAATGGTTTGGTATCATCGAAATTAATTCTTTTGAATTTACTTTATTGTTTGATCTTATGGATCCTTTAATTATGTTTTCTTGTCTTGTTAAGAAAACAGCAACTTTTTGGTAATAAGTAGAAAGTCTTGTTGCCATTCGAGAACTAATTCCTTTTGGAGTATGTTTGTCATAACATACTATGAATTTATCATTTTTAAAAATAATATTCTCATTATGTGTGTTCCAAGATATATCTTCTTTGCGTTTTCTTAAAATATTTATGTTTTTAATTTCTTTAAACTTATTTTCTATTTGATTAATATCTTCGGTTAATAAAAATTGAATTGTAATATCTGCTTTTTCAAGTCTTCCTGTTGAATTTAATATTGGAGCAATTTTAAACGCAATATCTGTTGCAGTGATCATTGGTTTTGTTAGTATATTGACTTCTTTTAATAGATAATTAATGGATATGTTTTCTCTTAGTGCGATTTCTTTAAGTCCTTCTCTTACAATTATTCGATTTTCATTAATAATTGGCATATTATCAGCAATAGTTCCTATTACAACAAATTTAAGTCTCTTAAGGCAGTTTTTTAGTAAATCTTTATTTATTTCAAATATTATGTTGTAAAATATGTAATATAGTTTTTCTTTAATATTAATTTCTCTATATTTAAAATATTTGGTAATTTGCATGAGTTCTTTTAGTGTTTTTTTAGCAAATTTAGGATATTTTTTGACGAAATTTTCACTAATATCAATTGTTTCAATATCTATTTTTTGATTAAAGAATTCATTTAGAAGTTGATTCTGTTCATCTTTATTAAATACAATTATGTATTTACTTTGTGAGAATTCTTCTAGTTTATTAATATTGATTTGTAAGTCATTATTGCTTTCTAAAGTTATATACTTTTTAAAAATGTAGTTGTTTATTTCTATTGCATGAAGTGTAATATTATTATTTACTCTTTCTAGAAATAAAAATACCATGTTTTTATTATAAAGATTGGTAGTGGAGAGGTATAGCGCAAGACATGCTTTAAAACTGACATAACATCCAGCTATTTCTTTAAATGGAGAGAGATCATCTTTTAAATGAGGGTTAATAATTATATTTTCTATGTCAATTTCTTTGTTTGGAAGATGATGATCTGTAATTATTACTTCTATGTTTTTTGATCTTGCATAATTTGCTTCTTCAGCATTAGAAATTCCACAATCAACGGTAATTATTATTGATATTTTATCTTCAAATGCCTTATCAATGATCTCTTTTGTGAGGCCATAAAATTCTCCATTAGAGGGTATTTTATAGGTTACATTGATTCCAAAATCTTTAAGGGTTTCATACATTATTATTGTAGCTGTGATTCCGTCGGCATCTTTGTCCCCAAAGATTAATACATTTTCCTTTTCTGCAATGGCTTCATTCATTCTATAAATGAATTTGTTTATATTTTTTAATAAGAATGGATTGTGCATTAAATTTACGCTACTTTCAATAAAAAATAAAAAGTCTTCTTCTTTAATTTCTCTTCTAAGTAGCAGGGTTGCTTCAAAAATGCTAATATTATATTTTTTTGCAATATTGATTATATTTTCTTTTTTGATGTCAATTTCTTTTTTTTCCCAAATTTTCATGTTTTATTCCAGTTTGCTTTATTTAAAGTAGCGTTTGTTCAAATTCTGTATTGATCTTATTTTTGATCATAATTTTGATAAGTTCTTTTGACTTACTGATTAAATTTACATTTAAGGTTTCTTTGATGTTTTTTTGAGTTGTATATTCTAAGTATTTAAAACTACCTATATTAATATAGTTATTTTGATTACTTGTGCAATTGATGCAATTAAATCCGTTAATGTGGATATCATAGTAGTAATGCTTGTCTATTTGTTTATTACATTGAAAACATAATTTTGATAAGTATAAAAATCCCTTTATTATTAAAAATCTTATCTTGTATTGTAAGTCAATTAATTGTGCTTTTTCTAAGCTTGTTGTGTTTAGTATCTTTGTTGATTCGATAAATAACTTAAAGCATTCTCCATCATCAAAGCTTAAATTAATAAGCTTGACCCAAAGATAAATAATTATTAGTTTTTCATAGATTAAATCTTGCATTATAAATTCTTCATCATTAACTTCTATTATTTTGCATAAATTATTTTCTTTCACTATCTCGAAATTGGCTTTTACTAGGTTATTGATGTTTGATTTAAATTTTTTTATAGTAGAATTATAAATTATTGTGTGAATAATTCCTTTTGAATGAAATAGGTTTAATAGAGCATAACTTTTTTTATGACATAAATTTGTTATGATAGCATTAACTTTATTAAACCGCATTGTAACTATTGTATAATAAAAGAATTCATTATTAAATGAATTCTCAGAAAAATTTTCTTTTGTTATAATGAAGCTTAAGGAGATTGAATATTCTATGGAAGAAATAAAAAATACTGTTTCTAAGGGAAAGAAGCCTTCAAAAAACTCTGGGGGCATTCTGCCGCATTTTGATAAGCCTGTAAGAGTACCTTTAATTGCGGTACCATCACATCCTGTGTTTCCAGGTATGTTTATTCCAATTGGTATAGTCTCTGATACTGATATGAAGGCTGTTGATTATGTGATTAAAGGTAATGGAATTATCTCTTTATTTGTATTACGTGATAAATTTTTAGAAAAATCAAGAAGTAAGAGTGATAAAGTAATTATCAATTATAAAAAGGATATTTATTCTGTTGGTATTACTGCTAAAATAGTTAAGAAAATTAATCTTCCTGATGGTGGATATAATATTTTTGTTTCAACTATTGATAGAGTAAAATTTGTCAAGCTTGTTCTTAATGAAGATTTTCCGATAATTGAAGTTGATTATTTAAAGCAAATTCCGATTAAAAAAGGTGATGTTCAGTCAAAGGCAATTTATAGTAGTATTTTGCTTAGAACTAAAGAAATATTCTCACATAGAAAGATGCCTGAATTTCAGTTAAATATGGTTAATATTGAAGATAAGGGTAGATTGTGTGATGTTATTGCAGGAATGATTTCATCTTCAAAAGATGCTCATCAAGAAGTGCTTGAAACTTTAAGTGTTAAGGATAGGCTTAAAAAGGTCTTGGAATTGATTTATGAGGAATTAAATTTAATTGAGATTCAAAATAAAATTGCTAAGAGCATTCAGGAAAAGTTAGAAAAACAACAAAAAGAATTTTTTTTAAAGGAACAACTTAAAGCTATTAAGGCTGAACTTGGTGTAGGAGATGAAAAAAGTAATGAATTTTTAAAACTTAAAGCCAAGATCGATTCTTTAGTTTTAAAAGGAGAAGCTTTAGAAGCAGTTGAGAGAGAACTTGAAAAATTTTCATTTCTTGAAAAGCATTCATCTGAGTATATTGTGGTTAGAAATTATCTTGAACTTATTACTAACCTTCCTTGGGGAGAATCTAAAGTTAATTTTGATAAATTTAATTTGCAAAGAGCAGAAAAGATTTTAGATAAGACGCATTATGGCATGAGAGAAGTTAAAGATAGAATTATTGAATATATTTCTGTTCTTAAATTAAGAAGATCTCAAAAAGGAGCTATTATGCTTTTAGTTGGACCCCCTGGAGTTGGTAAAACCTCGATAGGAACAGCTATTGCTGAAGTTCTTAAAACGAAATTTTTTAGATTTTCTGTAGGTGGTATGAAAGATGAGTCAGAGATTAAAGGGCATAGAAGAACTTATGTTGGAGCATTACCTGGGAAAATTATCCAAGGGCTAAGAATTACAAAGACCAACTCTCCTGTTTTTTTAATAGATGAAATTGATAAGGTTTCAGCATCTAATTATGGAGATCCATTCTCAGCTCTTCTTGAGGTTTTAGATCCTGAGCAAAATATTAATTTTAGAGATCATTATCTTGATTTGCCTTTTGATATTTCTAATGTGTTCTTTATTTTAACAGCCAATTCTCTTGAGACAATACCTACGCCTTTATTAAATAGAATGGAAGTAATTCAGCTTGCAGGATATGTTGATGATGAAAAAATAGAGATAGCAAGAAAGTATTTAATACCAAAGGTCTTAAATGAAAATGGTGTTAATAAAGATTCCTTAAAATTTCAAGGTTCAGCTCTTGTTCAAATTGCTAGAGAATATGCAAGAGATAATGGACTTAGGAATTTTGAAAAGTATTTAAAACAAATTGTTAGAAAAGTTGCAAGAAAGCTTATTGAAGATAAGTCTGTTAAAGCATACCAGATTTCTAAGGAAAATTTGGAAGAATATATTGGTATTCCTGTATTTAGAAAAGAAGAATTTTTGCATAATGTCATGTCTCCAGGTATGGTAATGGGTCTTGCGTGGACTAATTATGGTGGATCAACTTTGGTAATTGAAACTGTAAAAACTGAGTCTAAGTCTCCTGGTATCAAGTTAACAGGTAGACTTGGAGATGTGATGAAAGAATCTGCAAATATTGCGTTTACTTATGTAAATAGCATTAGTAATGAGCTTAAGTTAAATAAGTCTTTTTTTGAAAAATATATGATTCATTTGCATATTCCAGAAGGGGCTATACCAAAGGATGGACCTTCGGCTGGGATTACTATTGCTAGTGCTTTTATATCTTTAGCTCTTAATAAAGTGGTGAGACCTCATTTGGCTATGACTGGAGAGTTGTCATTAACAGGTAATGTAATGGCTATTGGGGGATTGAGAGCTAAAATAATTGCTGCTAGACGAAGTGGACTTGAGCATATTATTATTCCTAAATCAAATAAAGTGGATCTTGATGATATTCCTATTAACATCAAGAATGGCATAAATTTTCATCTTGTAGATAATATGAGAGAAGTTATTAAATTATTATTTTAAAACTTTAAAAAGTTAATTTTTATTTTGACTTTTACTATTTTTTGAGCAGAATTATTTCATTCTGTTAATATTTTATTTGTTGTCTTTAGTATTTTAACTGTGGGTTTACATAGGTAAATTAATAATGGAAGTAGTGTTAATGATGCAAGAGATGTTGTTAACATTGTAAAGGCTATGATTGCGCCAAGTGTTGCGATTATTTTATAAGTAGAAAATATTAATGTTAAAAATCCTATTCCTACTGATATTGAATTTGCAAATATTCCATTAAATACGTTGGGAATTGATTTAATTAAAGCCTTTTTATAATCTTTAGTTGTTTGATAATTTAATATAAATGCATTAAAGAAATGAATGGAGTAATCTACCCCTATGCCCATACTAACGGATGCAATTGTTGCTGTTGCAGGATTTAGTGTTATTCCGAAAAGTTTCATTACGGCAAAATTTAAAAATACTGACCATGCTACTGGAATTACAATTATTATTCCGGTTTTAATGGATTTGAAGAATAACATTAGCAATATTGTTATTGCACTTAGTGTTGTAATAATATTTGTGATTTGTTCTATCACCATGGTTTTAGATATTAATATTTTGTCATACGCTCCTGAGAAGTTATATTCATGTCCTGGCATGTATTTTTCAATCAAATTGCTTGCATAGTTGGCAAAATTTTTGATTTCTTCGGTTGAATTTTGGTCAGTTCTTACAATAATTGATATTTGAGACCAATCATCATTAATGTACATCTTAGTCATGTTTTTAATAGAGTTGCTTCTACTAATTAAGAGTATTAGCTTGTTTAAAATAGCTTGATTTTCAGGGAATCTATATTCTTTTGGATTTTCTTTTTTGAATTTGAAATTCATCAGTTTTATAATTCTATTTATTGAACTGGATTGTGTTTTTTCAGTAAATTTGTCAAGATTGTCTGTAATTAAATCCAAATTTTTCATATTTTTTTCATTTTTGAATTCACCAGTAGTCCCATTAATTTCGATTTTGATGATAGATGTTCCCCCTATTTCTTTTTGCATTAAATTGAGTGTTTGTTTGACACTTGTATTTTCTTTAAAATAATCTTTCTCGTCAAAGTTAATTTCTATTTTAAAAAGACCTATAATTGAGATTAATAAAATAATTAGAGTTATGATAGATGAGAGATATTTATTATTTAATATCCATTGTGTAACTGTTTGGTTTATCAGTGAAAGTTTTTCAAGAAAATCGTTTTTTACATTTTTACTCTCTCTTTTTTTATATTTAAATGGTATGTAGGTTAGTATTCCAGGCAGCACTAATAAGGACATAAGCATTGCAATAATGACACCTGTTGACATGAAAATTCCCATTGTTTTGTATGCCTGAATTGAAGAGTTTATTAATGATAAAAATCCGAAAGCTGTTGTAAGAGAGGTTAAAATTATGGGTGTTTTTAGAGTTTTAATTGTAGTTATTATTGTTTTTTCAGTGAAAGGTTCGTTTTTAATTCTCTTTAATATTCCATTTATTATATGTACAGCATTAGCACATCCAATTGAAATAAGGAGAACTATCATTGTTGTTTCTGGAACAGTAATGGGGGACATAACAATGCTTTTAATTCCAAATGTCCAAGTTAGTGCAAATGTTGCAATAAGTACAGGAATTATTGCTCCCAATACATTTTTTACAATAAAATAGAGTGATAAAATTACTACAAGGGTAGCAAGTGGACCTAACAATTTAAAATCGTCAGCCATGTAGTTAAGTATTTTTTCCCTTACTATAAGATCCCCTGTTAAGTAAAGTTTAAGATCATCAGTCTCATATCTTTTAATTGCTGCTTCCATTTCTTCAAGTTCATTCTTTAAACTTCGGCTAAAATTTGTTTTGTCGTCTGTTGTTGATATGACTATAAAGTATATTAAAGTTTCATTATCATTTAAGAATATGTTTTTTATGAATGATGATGAATTTACTTTGTTTCTTATTTCAGTTATGTCTTCATCTGTATATACATCTTTTTTAAATTGTGGAAAGTAAGTAAATATACTTGTAACAGAGTTGGGTGTTACTTTGAGTATTTTGGTTATATCATTTGCTACTTTATTAATTTTTCCAAAGGTTTCTTTATTAAAAATACTTTTTTTGTCTTTAAACATAACTATTGTTGATAAGAGCGAATTACTTTTGTTTATGTCTATTATTTTTTCGGTTTTTTCGTTTTTTGGGATAAGTTTCAAAATATTGGAATCGAATTTTATGTTTTTTAGGAAAAATCCTAAAAAAATTGTTATTAATGTAAATATTATTAATATAAAAACTCTGTATTTAATGCTTAGGGTTTCCAAATCCATTTTTGCCTCGTTATCTTGTTACTATATTTATAAGTTTATTTTTGACCGTAATGATCTTTATTATTTGCTTATTTTGTATATTTTGCATGATTTTGTGATTTTTAAGTGCAATATCTTTGAGGGTGTTCTCTTTTATGCCTTTGTTTAATATAATTTTGTCTTTAATTTTTCCGTTAACTTGTAGTACAATCTCTCTTGTATTATCAATAATAAGATTTGGATCGTATTTTGGCCACTTTGCGTTTTTGAATATACTAGGTTTTTCGCCCATATACTCCCATAGTTCTTCTCCTAGATGAGGCGCAAATGGTGATAGGATAATGGTTAGGGGTTTGAAGATTTCCAAATAATTTTTATCATGTTTTAAAAGTTCATTTATGAATATCATCAATGATGAAATTGCGGTATTAAAATTAAAATTTTCTATATCTTCTGTTACTTTTTTTATTGTTTTGTGAAGTCCGGATATTATTTCTTTTGATGCTGATTCTTTTGTTAGTTCTTTGTTTTTAATGGCCCATATTTTGTTTAAGAATCTAAAAATTCCAATTAGTCCTTGTGTATTCCAAGGTTTTGAATCAGTTAAAGGTCCCATGAACATTTCGTAGATTCTCATTGAATCTGCGCCGTATTCTTTAATAATGTCATCTGGATTTATTATATTTTTGAGTGATTTTGACATTTTGGCAATTATTTGTTTTAGTTCCTTATTATTTGTTTTGGAAAAAAACTTATTATCTCTCTTTTCAACCTCGTCATTGGGAACTAAAATGCCATTTTCATCTTGATATGCAAATGATGTTATCATTCCTTGGTTGATGAGTTTTTTAAAGGGTTCTTTTGTGTTGACATATCCTAGATCATAGAGAACTTTGTGCCAAAATCTTGCGTATAGCAAGTGTAATACTGAGTGCTCAGCACCTCCGATATAAAGATCAACGGGCATCCAGTAATTAATTTTTTCTTTACTTGCAAATTCTTTTTTATTATTTGGATCAAGGTAACGTATGTAATACCAGCAGGAACCTGCCCATTGAGGCATTGTGTTTGTTTCTCTTTTATATGTTTTTCCATTACGTTTAACATTGACCCAATTTTGGACTTTTGCGAGAGGAGATTCACCTGTACCTGATGGTTTGTAATTTTCTATTTCTGGGAGTCTTAACGGTAATTCATCTTCTTCTAATGGTATTTCATTTAAATCATCATCAAGTATAATAGGAATGGGTTCACCCCAGTATCTTTGTCTTGAAAAAATCCAATCCCTAAGTTTATAATTTACTTTTTTTTGACCCTTTTTGTTTTTTGTAAGCCATTCTATTACTTTTGTTTTTACCTCTTCAGTTTTGAGGTTGTTAAATTCTTCTGGGGTATTAATTGAAATTCCATTCTCAGTAAATGGTTTTGTTAGTATTTCATTGTTTCCTGTTTGAGACACTACTTGTTTGATTGGCAGGTTATATTTTTTTGCAAATTCAAAATCTCTTTCATCATGTGCTGGGACACTCATCACAGCTCCAGTGCCATAAGTTCCAAGTACATAGCTGCCTATCCAGATTGGGATTTCTTCTTCAGTGATTGGATTAATAGCATATGCGCCTGTAAATACCCCTGTTTTATCTTTTTCAAGCGAAGTTCTTTCAAGATCGCTTTTAAGGATTTCTTTGTCTTTATATTCTGCAGTTATATTTTTAAGTTCATCTTTTGTGATTTCATCCACTATGTTATGCTCTGGTGCCAGTACTAAATATGTTACTCCGAAAATTGTGTCTGGTCTTGTTGTAAATACTTTTATCTTTTCTTTGCTTGCCTTTATTGAGAATTCAATTTCGGCTCCTATTGATTTTCCAATCCAATTTTTTTGCATTTCTTTAACAGATTCAGGCCAGTCTATCTCTTCAAGATCTTTAATTAGCCTCTCTGCATATTCTGTGATCTTAAGAACCCATTGTCTTAAAGGTTTTCTTTTTACTTTATAGAACCCTCTCTCAGATCTGGGCCCATCAGGTGTTTGGATAACTTCTTCGTTCGATAATACTGTCCCAAGGTCAGGGCAGTACCATACGGGCATTTCTTTTATGTAAGCTAGACCTTTGTTGTATAGTTTTAGAAAAATCCATTGTGTCCATTTGTAGTAATTTTCATCGTGAGTTCTGATTTCTCTATCCCAATCATAGGCAAATCCTAATGCTTTAATTTGTTCTTTAAACTTTTCAATATTTTTTTCTGTTATTTTTTTTGGATGTTCTCCTGTTTGTATTGCGTAATTTTCTGCGGGTAATCCAAAACTATCAAATCCCATTGGGTGAAGTACATTAAATCCATTTAAGAGTTTATATCTTGTTAAGATGTCAGTTGCTGTGTAACCTTCAGGATGACCGACGTGAAGTCCATTAGCTGAAGGGTAGGGGAACATATCAAGAATATAGATTCTTTTCTCTTTAGGAATACTTGTATCTTCATTAACTTTATATGTTTTATGTTTATCCCAATAATTCTGCCATTTTTTTTCTATTTTGGTGAAATTGTATTCAGACATTTGCCCCTCAGTAAATAGTAATATTCTATTTAAGGTTTATATGTATTTTTATATTCATAGTTACTTCATTGAAAAGCAAATTAAATATTTAATATCTTTATTAACTTAACAGTTTGTAACATTAAATTTTCTCTTAAAGCATGCTGTGGACTGGACTTGAACCAGCATGGGCTTACGCGCCCACTAGCCCCTCAAGCTAGCGTGTATACCACTTCCACCACCACAGCGCATACATATTATATTTGCTATTTGAAAAGTTTGTCAACTTTTTTAATTTTTTTCTTTTTTATAATGTAAATTATTAAAATTATTATTGTGATGATGATAAATGCTATTAGTGATATGATCCTAATTTTAGGAAATATTAATTTAAACGATTCACCTATCTTAAAGCTTAGTGTAAAGTAAGTTGTAATTGATATCATGGCTGCGAAAAAGTCAGTTATAAGAAAGTTACTGGTACGCATGTTGCCCATTCCTGCTGATATAAATATTGCGTTTCTAAATCCAAATGGAATAAATCTTCCAAATAGTAAAGTTAGGCTTCCGTAGCGTTTATAGTAATAATTCATTTTATAGATCAATTTATTTGTTTGTTTTTTTTGTTTTAAGAATTTGTTAGCTAATAATTTACCTATATAAAATGAAATTATATCGCCAATATAAGCACCCCAGAAAATTCCTAGAAAGATTAAGATTGTGTACTCATTTTTTCGACTAGAAAGTATTCCCCCCATTATTACTATTGCATCTTCAGAAATGGGAATGTTAAAACCTGCAAGAATAAGTAGTCCAAAAAATACAATTGGAGAATAAGCTATATTGAGATCTATAAATTCTAGTATGGTATGCATAATACCTCGTTATTTTTTTTTTGTTTTGTAAGTTAAATATATGCTCATTAAGATTAGATATAGACAATAAAAAATTATTAGTGTTTTACCTATCTTTAAATAAGTATCTGACAGCTTTGTGAATGTTATAAGTATTATTGATAGGGCTGTTATTACTGTTACAGGAAGTGTTATATGTTTGAATTCTTTTGTTTTTGAAGGGTAGATGAATTTAATTGGTGCAAAACTGAATGTGATACATAATAATATTATACTAAGATTTGTGGTTTGGTCTAGTTTGAAGATTATGTTAAAGATTATTAAAAAATTCCATAAAGATGGAAAACCTCTAAAGTAATCGTCGCTAGTTTTTGCGTCTAATCTTGAAAATTGGTATGCTGATGCCAATAAAATTCCGATGCAAGTTATTATTTTGTATTCATTGCTTATGAAATTACCGTAGTAAAAAAATATTGTGGGAATGAACGTATAGTTTATGTAGTCTACTATATTGTCAAGAAGTTCTCCATTTATTGTTGGGATTATTTCTTTTATTTTTAATTTTCTTGCCAGTGTGCCATCAATCCCATCAATTAAAAGTCCAAGAATGGTAAGTTTTAATAAAAGATTATAATTTGTGTTTATTATGGAGATTATTGAGTAAAGACTGACTATTAATCCGGAAGCTGTTAAAATATGTACTGACCAGGCTAAAATAAGATTTAATAATTTCCTCAAAGCTTACTCCTTTATTAAAATAATTTTTTTACATCTTCAAGACGTTCTTTGAATATATTAATTGTATTTTTTATTGTTGATTTTAAGCTTAAATCAACACCAGTAACTTTTAAGGATTCTAAGGGATATTTAGAACCTCCTATTTTCAAAAAATCTATGTAATTTTTGGTAGCATCTTTTTTGTTATTTTTTATGTTTTTATATATCAAAAGAGCAGCTGTGATGCCTGTTGCGTATTGATATACGTAAAATGGTGAGTAAAAATGAGGAACTCTAAGACATTCGAGTGAACTGTTTTCATCGAATTTAAAATTTGGACCAAAGTATTTTTTTAGTAAGTTTAAATAGGTTGTCTTAATTGTTTCTTTTACCACTGGCTCATCTTGATTGATCATTTCATGGATGATATATTCAAATTCGGCAAACATTGTTTGTCTGAAAAATGTTGCAAGTAGGTCATCGATTTGGTTTAATTTAATGTATTTTATTTTTTCGATATCATTTTCATTTTTTAGTAAATAGTCTGCAAGTATTTGCTCATTCACTGTGGATGCTATTTCTGCTTCAAAAATAGAATATTGATATTGAGGGAATGGATTATTTTTGATACTGAAATAGGAATGCATAGAGTGTCCTGCTTCGTGGGTAAGGGTAAACATATCTCTTATTGATTCATCTTTGTAATTCATTAATATATAAGGTTTCCCATTATATGATCCTGCACTAAATGCCCCTGCTCTTTTTCCTTTATTTTCATATTTGTCAACCCAACGTTCTTCTAAGAGACCTTTTTTTAGTACTTCTGTATATTCGCTTCCTAGTATTTCTAGAGATTTTAAAATTTTGTCACAGGCTTCTTTAAAGGAGTGTTTGAATTTGATGTTTTTTGTTAGAGGAACATAGACATCATAATGATTAAGATATTCTTGGTTAAGTATATTTTTTCTAAATTCGTAATATTCATGAAGTACAGATAGATTTTCGTTCACCGTTTCAATTAAGTTCGTATAAACTTTTTTATCAATATTGTTTTGAAAAAGTTTCATTGAAATAGTATCTTCAAATTTTCTTGTTTTGGCTAAAAATTTATTTTTATTGATATCGGCAATTAAGAGGTTGGATAATGTATTTTCATGTTTTTTATATTCTTGATAAAATTTTAAAAAAGCTTCTCTTCGTATTTCTTGATTTTCATTTTGAAGAAATAGATTGTAAGTGGCATTACTTAATGACTTTCCATCAATTTCTCCAAATTCCATGTCCGCATTTGTTAGTGCAGAAAATATATCATTATAAGATGAGTAAAGAGATGTATAGTTAGCTAATATTCTCTCTTCGTCTTTGCTTAAGACGTGTTCTTTTTCTCTTAAGATTTTTTCAATAGCTATTTTTTTATCTTTGAGTTCTATGTCCTGCAGCCATTCTTTTATTTGGTTTGTGTCTGTTTTTAAAATTTTTGGGATAAAAAATGAAGTGGAATTTGATGCGTATGTTTCTAAGTTGATATTGATTGCTCGAAGTTCGTTTGAGGTCTGATTGCTTACATCTGTTTCTAATTGAATGTGTGTGTAATATACTGTTCTCTCCAGTTCTTCTTCAATTTCATAGTAATCATTTAATGCTTGTTTAAAGATGTTTAGGTTGAATTCTAATTTTTCATATTTCTTGAAGTCTTGAAGTTTTAGTTTTATTTTTTTGACTGTTTCCTTGTATTCTTCATTGTTTTTAAATAGAGAAGATAAGTCCCACTTGTCATCTTCATTAATTTTGCTTCTCTCTAGCATCAGACTTGCTCCTTGTTAATATGCCACTAATTGTGATTTATAAATAATAACCATTTTAAATCTTTACGTGTAATTTTACAATTGAGTTGAATACTTGATTTGTATTGTTTTTTAAAATCTGTTTTTTTTGGGTATTAATTTAAAGATTGCATTAGAAATTTTTTAAATTTAGCAAATGCAATTCCTCTATGGGATATTTTGTTTTTTTCTGTAAGAGTTAATTCACTGAGTCTTTTATTATTTGCAGTTAAAAATATTGGATCATATCCAAATCCGTTTTTTTTATAACAATCAATATTCGAAGCAATTGTTCCATTGAGGATGCCTTCAAAATTGGTTATTGTTCCGTCTATAGAGATATGACTGACTATACATATAAAATATGCTGTTCTATTTTTTTTATCTTTCATTAAGTCTATGATAAGATGGTTTTTTTCATTTGTTCCTAGTTTTTTTCCTAATTTGTATTGATCATATCTTTTAGAGTAAATTCCGGGTTCTAAATTTAAAGCTTTTATGCATAACCCAGAATCCTCACTAAAAACAGATTTTTTTTTGTCTAAAGATTCAAATAGAGTTTTTGCTTTTAGCAAAGAGTTTTCTTTAAAAGTTTTGCCTGTCTCTTTTACATCGAAGTTTTTGGGAATTTTGATTTTTATGTTAGGTATATCTAAAATTTGTTTTACTTCGTTTATTTTATTTATATTAGTAGTTGCAAAGAATAATGTTTTCATTGTATATAATAATAAATCATTTATTTATATTTTTGGTATTTCTATTGCACTTATAGAGATAATTTATGATTTAATGGAGATAGTGATTATATGGAAGGTAAATTTTAGAATTGGGTGGGTATTACTTGATATTAAACATTAAAAGCATTAAATCAGAATTTGTAGCTTTCAAATAGGTTTTAAATGTTGAAATCTCTGTTGATGAGTGAATAAGTGGTGAGGGGTTTGTGATGAGAGACAGAAGAGATTTTAGAATTTTATCTTTTTTTAAAAAATTGGATAAGATCTTTTTTACGATTTTTAGTTCCTTTTTTAAACTTTTAAGTAGTGTTTACTCAATTTTTAGGCAAAATATTAGCTTTATGATTATACCTCATGTTAAAGGGGATGTTAAGAATATAAAGATTTCTTTCTTAACTCTGTTTTTATTTTTTCTATTTTTTCTTTTGATTTTTATAGGGTTTGTTTTGCTTTCTATTAATTATGTTACTCTTAAATCTATTGTTAAGTCTACTGAGAAAAGTTATGCACTTGCTGAATCTGAAATTGAGGATTTTAGAAACACAGTTGTAGAAATTAATTCTGTTGCTAGTAATTTTTCTAAGGTTTTGGATGAACTTAATGTTTCCTTAAAAATAAAAGAGAATAATATTGATCTAAATCGGAGTAAATTAGATGGGGATCTTGCGGATTTTCTTGATTTGCAAATGTTAGAAGCCAATGCACTTAAAGAATTAAATGATCTTAAAAATGTTAAGAATACAATAGAAGGGTCAATTTCTCCCCTTAAGAGTATTGTTAAATTACTTCATTCTCAAAATAAATTATTAAATGATATTCCTTCGCTTTGGCCAATTGTTAAAGGCGATGGTATTGTTTCTCTGCATTTTGGTCCGGCTATTGAGCCTTTTACCAGGCAATGGTATATTCATAAGGGTATAGATCTTGCAGGTGTGAGAATTGGAACAGCGATTGTGGCAGCTGCTGATGGTGAAGTTATTAGAGCTAGTTATCAGGTAACAGGTTATGGTAACTTTGTTCAAATTAAGCATAAGTATGGACTCTCGACTCTTTATGCGCATATGTCTCGTTTAAACATTTCTAAGGGTTCTTATGTTAGAAAGGGCCAAGTGATTGGTTTTCTTGGTCAAACAGGGTATTCAACAGGTCCGCATCTTCATTATGAGGTTCGCATAGGATCTCAAGTTGTAAATCCTGATATGTATTTAAATTTAGCAACGGGGGCTTCAAAATAAATGTTGAATCTATTGAGTATTAAAAAGGATAAGAAAAGTTCGTCATCTTTTATTTTTGCTGATGTAAAAACAATTGTTGGAAAAGGTGATTTTTTTAAAGGAGAATTAATTTCAAATAATTTTATTCGAATTGATGGTGATTTTTTAGGAACCATTAATTCTACTAAAAGGGTTATAATTGGAGAGACAGGACGAGTTAAGTCAAATATTAATGCAAATGAGGTTGTTGTTTCTGGTATAGTTCTTGGAAATGTGCAGGCTAGCAATAAAATTAAGATTTTTCAGTCAGGATGCATTATTGGCAATATTTCATGTAAGTCAATTGAGGTTGAAGAAGGAGCAATTATTGATGGGTATATGAATATTGGTATTGGAAGTCTTAGTTTTTCTGAAAAAGATGTGTTGATTTATACGGGTTCTTATAAGGTTGATGAAGGTGTTTTAATTGAAGTAAATAAGGAAATGAGTAGCGAAGAATTAACTAAGAATACTTGCATAGATGATCGTGATAAGTACTTATTTGATGACGAGCAAGATAGATGAAGATTAATAATTTAGTTGCAGGAGTTTTAAATCTTGATTCAAAAGACTATAAGGCTACTAAGAAGAAAGTTAATGTTAATAGAGCAAATATTTTTTCTTCGATATTTAAAGCTGAACTTGTAAGAGAAGATAAGCATTTTATTATTTTTGAAAATGGTGAATTTAATCTTGAATTAATTAAAGATATGTTAGACAAGATTAATGATGTTGGTGAAAAGCTTTTAAGTGAACCTTCTCGTCAAAATGTAATTTTTTATAAAAAAACTATAGGGGAATTTTTATCTGTTGTTTTATCATTTTCTGTTTCGCTTAAAGAACAAAGGGGAGGTAATAATGGAGAGCTTAAAAGACCTAAATATCGTATTATTAGGATTATTAATGAAAAGCTTGATAGGCTTGCTTATTCTGTTTTGCAAAATCAGGTTTCTCAGATTAAACTTTTAAGTAGTCTTGAAGAAATTCAAGGATTGCTTATAAATTTGCTTAAGTGAGGCCAAGTTTTCTCTTTTTTTTGAGGTTAGTATTTTTATTTTATTTAAATTCGTTATAGACAAAAGATAGGACAGGACCTGAAAATTGAGCACTATTTTTGTACAGGTATAACTATTGAGGTATTCTTTTCCTTATAAAATAATATAAGCTTATGATACATGAGAATTTTGGAATATGGAGGATATGATATAATCCTCCATATTTTAAACTAAATATTTTGTTGCTATATCTTTAAAGTTTTTTATTTGCTCTGTTTTCCATTCTTTAGATTTACTAAGTTTATGCATCATAATTTCAGCAACCTTTGGTGTAGATTCAATTGTGGCTTTTGCATTGAAAAGTAACGATCTTGTTCTTCTTGATAAAATGTCTTCGACAGTTTTTGCTTGTTCAAATTCAATGGCAAAGGTTATTTGTGCTTCATTTAATGGCAAATCTGTGTGAATCTTTTTGTTAAAGTCTTTCATTTGACTTAAATATTCGAAATCACTTCCATAAGCTCTAAAATATTCAGGAATTTTAAGTGCTTCTTCTCTTTCTATGTATCCATGCAGCTTGAAATTTTCTGTTATAGACGTTGAATCAGGTATTAAATTTTCTTCTATTGCTCTTTTTAGAACTTTTTCAGCCATCTTTCTGTAAGTAGTATATTTGCCTCCGGCAATTGTAATGAGATTTGAGTCTGATACAAATATTTTATCGTTTCTTGATATTTTTGAGGTATTTTTTTTTTCTTTGGGATCTACTATTAAGGGTCTAATTCCTGAGTAAACACTTAAAATGTCATTTTTGGTTATTTTAATATCTAAGTAATTATTCATATTTTTTATTATGAATTCAATTTCACTCTCTAGTCTTTTAGGCTCTTCTTCAATTTTGTTTATTGCAATATCTGTAGTTCCGCAAACAATGACATCATACCAAGGTACAGCAAATAAGATTCTCTTATCACTTGTCTTAGGCATAAGCATTGCATATTCGGTATGTATTTTATCTTTTTTAATTACCAAATGTGTTCCTTGGGAAGGTTTTATAATGTTAGCTGCATTAGTATCATCTAATTTTCTGATCTCGTCTGCAAAGATTCCTGTTGCATTTATTATGCATTTGCTATTAATGATGACTTGTTTTCCAGTCATTCTATCTTTAATAATAGCACCAGATATTTTGCCATTTTTTTTGATAAAATTTGTGGGTTCTGTATAATTAAACGCAATTCCTCCTTTTTCAGTGAAAGTTCTAAGCATGCTTATTGCCATTCTGGCATCATCAAATGAATCATCGTAATATAAAACAGAGCATTTAAGGCCTTTGGTTTTGATATTTGGCATTTTTTCTATTGTTTTGGATTTTGATAATAGCTTTGTTTTATACTGAGATTTTTTATGCTTGCCAAGAAGGTTGTGATACCAACTTAATCCGAAATAATAGTAAGGGATATTTAAAATGTTATATATGGGCGTAACAAATGCACATTTACTAACTAAGTGGGGTGCATTTGTTTCAAGTAAAGCTTTCTCATATAAGGCCTCTTTTACTAAAGGCACATTTAATTGTGCTAAATACCTTACGCCCCCGTGTATTAGCTTAGTTGATCTAGAGGAAGTACCTTTTGCATAATCAAATTTTTCAATGAGTAAAGTTTTGTATCCTCTTGTAATTGAATCTATTCCAATGCCAAGGCCAGTTGCTCCTCCGCCAACTATTATTAAGTCAAAACCTTGATTATCAATATCTCTTAATTCTTTTTTTTTATTTTTACCCATAAAAATCAGATATTCTCCTTATTAAAATTATAGTTATAGTTTTATTGTTTTACAAACTTCACTACTGTATCAGTAAAATCTGTAAATAGGCCATCTATTTTAGTTTTATTAAATAATATATCTAATAGCTCATTTGCATCTTTTACATATGAAGGTAATGAGTCAATTCTAAATGTGTAAGCATGAACCTCCATGTTATATTTGTGTGCTAAACTTGTGAGTTCTGTTATTTTTCCATCAATGATAATTTGGGGTATCCAAGGTCCAATTCCATCGGCATATTTTGCAACCTCTGTCATACCTTCTTGTGATTTTATGTATTCATAGTCTGTTGGTGCTTCATCCCAGTCATTTTCGCCAACAAGCATTATTAATTTTCCTTGATATCCAAGTTCTTCCCTTATTCTCTTTAATTCGTCAAAGTCGAATGTTTGAAGATAAATTTTGTCTTCTTTTGACTTATATCCATACTTATTTAAAATTTCTATTACAATTTTAGAGATATCTTTACCTTGTTGTTTATGCCATAAGGGTCTTTTAATCTCAGGGTAAATTCCAACGTTTCTTCCTGTACTTTTGTTTAATCCTTGTATAAATTGTATTTCTTCCTCTAAAGTTGGGATTTTAAAGTTATATTCGTTTAAGGGAAAACGGTTAGGATATATTGGTTTTCTGGTTTCTAGATCAAATCTTTCGCTTAGACTTAGTGATTTAAGCTCATCTAGTGTGAAATCGACAGAATAGTATCTTCCGTTTTCTCTAGCTCTTTCAGGAAATAATTTTGCAACATTTGTTGTTGTATCAATTTCTGGGTCATGCATTATAATAGGAACATTATCTTTTGTCAAAACGATGTCTTGTTCTAGGTAATCAGCTCCTAAAGCATAAGCGAATGCTTTAGCTTCTAAGGTATGTTCTGGTAAATATCCACTAGCACCTCTGTGAGCTATAATTAATGGTGATTTTTTGTTTGTCATACTCATTTTTTCACTCTGACAGGCAATGATGAGAAAAATATTCATTGTAAGCATTAATAATTTTGGTTTAATTAATTTCATTATTTAACCCCTTATATTGTGATGATTACATTATAATATATTTACTTATTAAGCTTCCATGTTTATATAATTATTGTTTTATTGGTATTGTTAATTTTTTTTCTTGCTTGAGTGTTAAACTCATAAATATTATTGAAAATATGCAAGCAGTTATTAATAGATAAAAATAAACATTCCAATTAAAGTATTGCAGTACAAAGCCTGTAATAGCGCTAGCAGTAACAGAACCCCCTATATATCCAAATAATCCTGTAAATCCTGCAGCAGTGCCCGCAGCTTTTTTGGGCACAAGATCAAGAGCATGAAGACCAATGAGCATAACAGGGCCGTAGATTAGAAATCCTATTATTGCTAAAAAAATAGTTGTAAGTGTTGGATTATTTTCTGGTAGTTGCCAATATATAATTGTTGTAATAAGAGCCGCAGTCATAAAAATTATTCCAGTCTCAGATCTTCTTCCTTTAAAAATTTTATCAGATATCCATCCGCAAATTATTGTTCCAGGGATAGCTGAAAATTCATAAAAGGAATATGCCCATCCTGAATTTTCGATGGAAAAGTTTTTTACTTGAGAAAGATATGATGGTGCCCAGTCTAGGACTCCGTATCTGACAAAGTATATAAATGCGTTAGCAGTAGCTATGTACCATAGCAATTTATTGTTAAGGACATATTTTATAAATATATCTTTTGCACCAAGTTCTTTTTCTGCCTCTTCTGTATAGTCGTCAGGATAATCATTTTTATACTCTTCAATTGGTGGTAATCCTACAGATTGAGGTGTATCTCGTAGTGTAATGAGAATAAATATTGCAATTCCTAATACTAATATTGCTGGTACATAAAATATGGCTTGCCATTCTTTAAAGTGAGTCAAAGCCCAAGTGGATATTATTCCAACTGCTCCTCCTCCTATATTGTGAGCTAAATTCCAAGTAGCTACAATTATTCCCCTTTCTTTTTTTGCCCACCAGTGAACCATAGTTCTCCCGCACGCAGGCCATCCCATGCCTTGAACCCATCCATTTGCAAACATCAAAATGAACATTAGCATTATTGCAGTTGTGGGGTTTAGTAATTGCCATGAAAATAATCCAAATAACAAGGTAATTATTGCTGTAAGCAGTAGTCCTAGTGCTAGGAAATATCTAGGATTGCTTCGATCTGAGATATTTCCCATAATAAATTTAGAAAATCCATATGCAATTGAAACTCCAGATAAAGCTATTCCTAATTGGCCTTTATTGAAACCCTCTTTTTCAAGCTTTGGTATAGCAAATGAAAAAATTTTTCTAGTTAAATAGAAACCAACATATCCAATAAATATTGAAATAAAGATTTGCAATCTTAACTTTTTATATAGTGAATCTTCTATTTCTTTGTTTACTCTCTTTATTTGAGGCGCTGGTTTTAAAAAATCAAATAATTTCTTCATAATTTAACATCTCCATTATGTTTATCAAATATTAATTTTATATGTTACGTTTATAATTTAAGAAATACTAGTCTTTGGATTTTAACAAATTAGTAATATCAATGTTATTGAATCCAATCCTTTGCTCTATTAATAGCTTGATGCCAATTATAGATTAAATCTTCTCTTTTGCTGTTTTCCATTGAAGGTTCAAATATTTTATCTGATTTCCAAAGATTTGTAATCTCTTCAGCACTTTCCCAATATCCCACAGCAAGTCCTGCTAGATAAGCAGAACCAAGAGCGGTAGTTTCTGTAATTTTTGGTCTGACAACATTGCACTGTAAAATATCAGCTTGGAATTGCATAAGTAGATTATTTTGACTAGCTTTTCCATCAACTCTTAGTTCTTTTATTGCAAAATCTTGAGTTGAGTTTTGCATTTCAGTTAGTACATCAAAGCTTTGCAATGCAATGCTTTCAAGAGCGGCTCTTGTAATGTGTTCTTTTGTTGAACTTTTTGTAAGTCCAATAATTGTTCTTCTAGAATAGGAATCCCAATGAGGTGTTCCAAGTCCTACAAATGCTGGTACAAAATAAACACCTCCATTATTATTTACTGAGGCTGCCAGTGCCTCTGCATCACTACTTTTTTTAAATAGTTCTAGATTATCTCTTAACCATTGAATTACAGCTCCTCCAATGAAAACACTTCCCTCAAGAACATAAGTTATTGAATTTTTTCTTCCCCATGCAATTGAGGTTAAAATTGTTTGTTGTTCATTAATAATAGGGTTTTTTCCTATGTTAACAGTAACAAAGCAGCCAGTTCCATAGGTATTTTTAGCCATTCCTTTTTGAAGACATGCTTGTCCAAATGTTGCTGCAAACTGATCACCTGCAATTCCTGAAATAGTGATTTCTGTTCCCAGTGTAGAGGAGTCGGTTTTTCCATAAACTTCGGAACTTTGTTTAAGTTCAGGTAAAATTGATTTTGGGATGTCTAATATTTGCAATAGTTCTTCGTCCCATTTAAGTGATTTAATGTTTAAGAGTAGGGTTCTTGATGCATTGGAATAATCTGTAATATGTATTTTTCCTTTAGTAAGGTTCCAGACCATCCAAGTATCTATTGTTCCAAAACATAATTCTCCCTTTTCTGCTCGTTTTCTTGCTCCTGCAACATTATCCAATATCCATTTTATTTTTGTACCGCTAAAATAAGCATCTAATACAAGACCTGTTTTTTTTAAAAAAATTTTATTTTGTCCTTTTGCTTTTAATTCATCGCAAAATTGTTCTGTTCTTCTGTCTTGCCAGACTATTACGTTATAAATTGGATGTCCTGTTTGCCTATCCCAAATAATTGTCGTTTCTCTTTGATTCGTAATTCCAATTGCTTCAATTTCATTGGGAAAAGTTCTTGCGTTTGCTAAAGCTTCTGCCATGACTCTTAATGTCGAACTCCATATTTCGTTTGGATTATGTTCAACCCAACTTGGATATGGATAAATTTGTTTAAATTCTTTTTGTGCAAATCCTTTTATGTTTGCCTTTTTGTCAAATATTATTGCTTTTGAGCTAGTTGTGCCTTGATCAATAGATAGAATATATTTCATATTCATTTTTCCTCCTTAACATTATTGTCATAACCAATGTTAGTTTGAATTGTATTTAGGATCATTTTTTGTCTTCTAAGGTAAATTCGTAAACTTTAGCACCTAGGATAGCGCCAATTATTGGACCTAATATGGGCATGATGAATACAGTAATTTCGTCAAAACCGTGATTTTTAAAACCGGCTAGTAGTAATAATATTCTTGGTTCCAAATCCCTTGCTGGATTAATAGAGTAGTAACCATTTATTCCCCCAAAGCTTATTCCAATGGCTAAAATTATTGATCCAATAATGAAAGGAAAAAGTGGATTTTGAGTGTCTCTTTTTATAAATTTTCCAATAACTAAAACTAAAAACATCAGTAAAAATGTTCCAAATATTTGGTCGATAAATTCAGACCAAAACCCAGGAATAGCAGGAAAATTTGACATGATTCCTTGGGTATTTTCAAATTCAGGATTTATTTCTATCCATTTGGGGTAAAATACAATTAATGTCATTAGAGCCCCAGAAAATGTTCCAAGTATTTGTGCTGAAATGTAGTGAAAAAGTTTTACTGTTGAAAATCTGCCAATAGTAGCTAATCCAATGCTAATGGCAGGATTTAAGTGTGCACCACTAATTCTTGCTGTTGTATAAACCCCGAATGTTACACCAAGTCCCCAGCCAAGTACTATATTTGTATAGCCTCCCTTTATTGTTTCTCCAGTTACAGAAGGGTTTGATCGGAATAAGGTTGTCATTGCTACAAAACCTGTTCCAAGTGCCAGTAAAATAAGTATACCTAAAAATTCTGCAATAAATTCTTTGAATCTTATATAAATCATACTTTAACCCCTTTATATTACTTAAAATTTATTTTGAAATTAATTTTTTATAATTTTTTCAACTTACATGGTATTTTTTTATAATTTTTTGTTTTCATTTTCTCTCATAATATTTTTTTAATATGTACTAGTTATGTTAAATCCTTTAAATTATTGCCAAATATGGAAGCTTAAGAGAAGTCTTTTTATGCTGATTAATTGCTCTTTTTTCATTTAATATTTCAATATCTATTATCTTAAAATTTGTGAAATTTGATATTAAAGCATTGATATGCTCTTTATATTTGTTTTTGTAGTATAGATTCTTATTCATTAATAAATCTTTTGCTATCAGGGGGATAAGATTATGAGTTATAAATTTTTGCCAATTGTGACCATTGCCTTTTTGTTCGTTTAAGATTATATGATTTGTGCTATATAAATTAAAAATTTTGATTAATTCTTTAATTTTATTTGTGAATCTTTTTGAGATGAAAATTTTTTTACATCTTTTCTTTATGAATTTTTTAATTATTCCTTTAAACAATGTTATTTGACTATTTAGATTGTATTTGCTATTCATCGAATATTCTCCTGAATTTAAACATTAAAGTATATGAAATTGTTTTGTATATTAGAGATTTTATTTTTTATTACTATTAATGTCAATAATTTAAAAATATTAATTTAATAATACTTTATTCATTTTTTTAAACATTTTATTGCTTTATATTTTTTAATAATTTATGTTTTTATGTGTTTAAATGATGTTGTTTTTAATTATTATTAATGTTAGTTAGAAATTTTGGAGGCAGGTTTGGTGATTGTAATTGAGGGTTTAATTGGGGCAGGGAAAACTACACTTGGATATGTTTTGTCTAAGGAGTTTAATATTCCTTTTTACAGTGAATTAAATAGTGAATTTACGTTGTCTATGTTAGATAAATTTTATAAAGATAAGTCTAGGTGGGCTTTTTTAGTTCAAATTAATTTTTTAAATGAAAGATTTAAGCTTATAAAGAGTATATTTAAGACTAAGGGAGGGATACTTGATAGATCTATTTATGGGGATCGTGTGTTTGCTTCTCTTTTAAATGATAGTGGATATATTTCCAATGATGAATATAAGATATATCTTGATTTGCTTGATAATATGCTTGAACATTCTCAGAAACCTGCATTAATGATTTATCTTGATTGTAGCGTTGATGAAGCTGAGCGTCGCATTAAAAATAGAAATAGGAGTTTTGAGACAGGCATTCCTAGAGAGTATCTTGAAGGTCTTAATGAGAAATATTTAAGTTGGTATAATAGTTATGATTTATCGCCTAAATTGAGCTTTGATTACAATAACATAAATATTTTTGATGATAAACATAAAAGCAAGCTTATTGCTTTCATTAAAGATAAACTTGTAATATAATTATTTATAAATGATTTATGGTTTTATTTTTGTTTTTTTGAGGATGGCTAGATTTTATTGGAGGTTAGCATGAAAAAATTGGTATTATTATTTTTTTCTTTTGCTTTTATAAGTTTATTTGCAAAAAATGGTTCTGTGGTTGATGAGCAACAAAAAGAACTTGCTATTTTTTATTATGAGGTTGGACAGCGATACATTGATGTTGGCAAAGTTAAAAAGGGGAAAATTTTTCAAAAAAAGGCTTTGGAAATTTATCCAAGACTGAAAGAAGAAGTTAATCTTGAAATTGCTGTAGAGGAAATTGATTCTAAGATTAAATTGGAGGGTGAGACTAACTTCCTTGCATTTGATGATGTTAAACTTGATGATATTCCAGGGATAATTCATAGTAAAATTGAAATTAGTGAAATAACAAATGCTCCTAAAATAGAATATATTGCAAATAGAGAGAGAGAAAAATATAAAGAACAAGCAGTTAAATTTCAGTTTAGCAAATTTGTAAGAGCTCTTCTCTTGCAGGATTTAAATTTACTTGATTCTGTTGTGGCTGATGAGGTTAAAGTTTTAGGTAGAATTGAGCCTAAAACAGATTTTATTTCAAGTTTAGAGCTGGTTTCAAATGATATTAATGAGGACGATATAAGTTATCTTGCAGTTGATGATTTTTATGACCTCAAATCTTTAAATATTGTAAAAAATACAGATGTTTCTTATAGTGTTAGAGTTAAAGCTAAGAAAAATGATGTTACTAGAAATATTCCATTTTGGAGAGATGTTCAAACTTTATGTTTTGAAAATCAGGATGATAAATGGGTCCTCTTTTCGATAAAATAGAATCTTAGTGTCATTATTACAATTACCATTGCCAAAACATATATAAATAGGTCTCCAATGTGTTCATAAATTGTTGTGAATCTTGGAGGCAATTTTATTCTTGATATTAGATATCCTTCTTTAAAAGTGTCTAAACTTTTAATATTTTCTCCATATTCATTTATTATAGCAGTGATTCCGGAATTTGTAGCTCTAACAGTCTTGATTCCATTTTCTATGCTTCTAAATTTTGCTACTACAAAATGTTGCCACTCTGATGAATTTGTATGTGACCAAGAATCATTTGAAAAGTTTAATAGTAGATTTGCGTTTTGTTTTTTGTAATTTCTTGCAAGATCTGGGAATGCATCATCATAGCATATTAAGAGTCCCAAGTTGAATTTTTTGAGTTTAAAGATTTCAAGTTTATTGCCGTTGATTTGTCCTGTAATGTTAAAGTTTTGACGGAAAAATTTTCTTACAAATTTATATTCATAAAATGGTATTTTTTCTGAAAATGGAACTAAGAATATTTTAGAGTATATATTTGCTATCTTAAGGTTAGGTTTTATTGCGTAAACTGAATTTTGATGTGTTAATGATCTTTTATCTGGTTTTGAAGGTGAACCAATGACAAAATGGGCTTTGCTGTTGCTTATTAGTTCATTTATTGAGTCGTATAATTCAATCAATTCTTCATCATAATAAATGTAATCTTTGTAAGAATTGAATGGCAAGGCTAATGCCCCTTCGCTCCAAAGTACAAGTTCTGTATCAGGATGTTTTCTTAAGGCTTGTTTTGTAAGCTTGATAGATGTTTGAATTCCTTTTTTATGATTCCCAGGTATCCATGGATCAATGTTGAGTTGGATTGCTGCAATATTTAAAATGTCTATTTCTTTGCTTAAGATTGGATTTAGTTCTATTTTTTTCATGATTCCGTAAGCAAAAGATGTACTTACTAATAGAACTGAGAACAATACGCTTAATGTATTTATTTTGTTTTGTCTTATTAAAAAATTTGCAATTCCTGCATTAAAAAAGTAAACGATGAAGCATACAAAAAAAACCCCAAAAATATCAGTTACTTGTATAAGATCATTGAAGTTATTTACCATAAAGGCTGAAAATCCCCAAGGATATGCTGCAAATCCAATTGATTTTGAATAATCATAAAATGTGAAAAGTATAGCTAAAGTCAATGTTTTATTCTTAAAAGTTTTTAATGCATAGTATAGAAAATATCCTAAAACGAAAGCGTAGGGAATATATCCAGATACAGCTCCTAAGAATGTAATTAGCCCGAATGAATGAAAAAATACAAGCCAAAAATTTTGTAGACTATTAGCTACTAAAAAGTAGAAAATTGTTAAACTGATGAGAATTTTTTTATCTTTTACTTTAATTAATGCAGTGAAAAGTGGTATGTATGCAACTAGACCAATACTTGAATATCCCATGTTTTTTATTTCATTTGGAATTGCCAGAGTGGTAAGCACCCCAGAAAATGTTGTTAGTAAAAAATATCTTGTTTTCATTTTCCCTCTATTTTTACTGATATTTATCTATAAAAATATATGGCATATTAAGTGCTACAGATATTAATATGCTGTATTGCATAGTATAATATATATAGTATGTTTTGTATAACAATATCAAATTTGTATAGTATTTGTTTAAGTATAAAGAGAATGATTTTAATATTTAATGTATTTGTTTTATTTTTTTTGAGTACATTTGTTTTAAATTCTCAAGGTATAGTTACCAACAAAGATGCTCAAGAAGAATTTAAATTGGCACTTAATTCTTATAATAATGGGCTTTATGATGATTCTTTATTATCTTTGAAAAGAGTTTTAAGTTTTGATCCAAGTAATCTAGATTATCGTTTTTGGATAGGTAATGTTTATTATAGGTTGGGATATGTTGAAGAATCTTTGAGGGAATGGCGCAATCTGCAGTCCCAAGGGTATAAGGCAGCTTATCTTAGACAGTTAATATCTATAATTGAACAAAGAAGAGGTATATCATTAAGTAATGAACTTGATGTTGAAAGATTTATTCAAGTTGCTTCTCTTAATAATTCTATTTATAGACGACCAAATGGATATCAGATTACCTCTTTAAAAGCTGATCAATATGGTGGGTATTATGCTGTTAATTTTGTAGGAAATGAAATATTACATTTTGATGCTAATAATAATGTTAGTGTTTTGATTAAAGATGGAATCACTTCTTTAAAGTCTCCTTATGACGTGATTGAACTTGGTAATCTATTGTATGTGACACTTTGTTCAAATGATGAGATTGGCATATATGATAAAACTTTTGGTATTAAAAGGGGTTCGATTGGGAAAAAAGGCACTGATGCTGGTGAATTGCTTGCTCCTCAGTATATGACGGTTGATGAGAGAGGTTATATTTATGTTAGTGAATGGGGCAATAAGCGGGTAAGTAAATTTGATGCTAAGGGAGATTTTATTTTGCATTTTGGTGTTAAAACAGTTGGATATATGGGGCTCTTAGGTCCAACAGGTGTTACATATTTAAATGGAAATATTTATGTTGCTGATACTTCGAAAAATTCCATTGAGGTTTTTGATACTAGTGGTAATCATTTATATTCTATTGCAACTTCTCTTGAGGGAATAGAAGGTCTTAGTAGTGATTTTACAGGCAATAATATTATTATATCTTCAAAGTATGGTGTTTATAAGTACAGTGTTTTAAGAAAGACATTTGTTAAGCTTTTAAAAGCAGATAAGATTGATTCTAAAATTTCATCTTCAATTATTGATGTTAATAATCAAATGATTGTTTCGGATTTTGATAATGCTCAGATTTCGATTTACAAAAGTGATGTTAGTGTTTATGATAGTTTAAATGTTGATGTACGTCGGGTAATTAGGGTCGGAGGTCCTAAAATTTATGTTGAACTTAATGTTAGTAATAGAAATGGCTTGCCAGTTGTAGGTCTAAAGAGCGAAAATTTTTCGATTGCTAATGAAGAATATTATATTGTTAAACCTAAAATTGCTTATGATATTAATACTTCCAATGATATGAATATTGCAATTGTTTTTGATAAATCTTTTGCTATGAAAAATTATGAGTCAGAACAGATTATGGGTGTAAATACTCTTATAAAGTCTAGAGCGAACAAGAAATTTAGTTTTATAAATGCAACAAGTGTGCCTTTAGTAGATAATATTGAAAGTTTAGTAAGTACTATCCATAAGACAAATTCTCTTGGAGCTTATGATTCAAATTATGTAAAGACTGATGTTAGTCTTAAACTTGCAGGTTCTGAGCTTATGTCAAAGAGTGCAAGAAGAGCTGTGCTTTATTTTAGTAATGGAAATTTAAGTCGTTCTGCTTTTAATAGATATTCTATAGATACTATTTTAAGTTATTATAAGAATAATGATATTAGATTTTATTTGATATTATTTGGCAATAATCCTGTTGATCCTAAATTACAGTATTTAGTAAATGAAACTGGTGCTGCAATTATTCCTTTTTCATCTTATGAGGGAGTATCTAGGGTTTATGATTTGATGATGAAACAAAAAACAGCTACTTATTTGCTTGAGTATGATTATCCAGGACTTCAAGAACCTAATGGCTATTATAATCTATCTGTTGAGGTGAATTTTAATCAACAAATAGGTAGAGGCGAATTTGCGTATTTGGTTAATTAGATTTTAATTTTATGGAGTTTTAGTTATGGCGCTTAATGTGGGAATAGTAGGGTTGCCCAATGTTGGTAAATCTACTTTATTTTCATCCTTGACAGCATCAAAGTCAGAGATTGCTAACTATCCTTTTTGTACTATTGATCCAAATGTAGGTATGGTGGAAATTCCTGATGATAGGCTTACAAGAATTGCTAGTTTGATTGTGACAAAAAGAACTGTTCCTGCTTTAATAGAATTCGTTGATATTGCAGGTCTTGTGAAAGGGGCATCTAGGGGCGAGGGACTTGGTAATAAATTTTTGGCAAATATTCGTGAGGTTTCTATTATTGTGCATGTTGTTAGATGTTTTGAAGATAGAGAAGTTATTCATGTTGATGGGGATGTAAATCCACAAAGAGATATAAACACAATTAATACAGAGCTATGTCTTGCAGATCTTGATACTGTACAGAAAAGCATTTTAAAGAATGAAAAAAATGTAAAGAGCGTTGATAAAAAGATTAGTGAGAATGCTAAGAAGATTGTTTCGATGCTTAAGAGTCTTGAAAAGCATTTAATGGATGTTAGACCGGTAATTGAATTTGAGTTTGATGAATTTGGATATAATTTTATTAAATCTTTAAATCTTTTAACTATTAAAAAAGTTATATATGTTTGTAATGTTGATGAAAATTCTCTTTGTGGTAATAAATATACAGATACTGTAAAGAATATAGCTTTAGATGAGGGTAATAATTATTTAATTTTGTGTGCTAAGCTTGAGGCAGAACTTATTGAGATTAAAGACTTGCGTGAACGAAAGGAAATGCTTGAGTCTATGGGAATTAATGATAGTGGTCTTAGCAATTTAATACGAACAACTTATTATGCTTTAGGTTTGAGAACCTATTTTACTGCTGGAGAGCAAGAAGTTAGAGCTTGGACTTTTATGGATGGAATGAAGGCCCCAGAAGCTGCGGGTCTCATTCACAGTGATTTTCAGAGAGGTTTTATTAAAGCCGAAGTATATTCATTTAATGATTTAATTGAATATCAGAGTGTCCAATGTGTCAAGGAAAAAGGACGTTTTAGGCTTGAAGGGAAAGATTACTTAGTAAGAGATGGTGATATAATTTTCTTTAAATTTAATGTTTAAATATAATATTTATTAATATGAATGAATTTTTTTTTAATAAAATCAGATTAATTTTTATTTTTCTTTTTAATTTGAGCTTTTCTGTATTTTATATGTTGTTATATAAAAATATCTTTGGTATTTTTATTCTTTTTTTAATGTTGATAAATCTTTTTTTAATAATTTTTTATTTAAGATATTTTTATGAGCTTGATTGTAAAGGAGATAAAATTTTTTGTAAAAAATTTTATTCCAAGGTTAATTTTACTTTTAATGATATTGTATGGTTTGAAAAGAGATTGTCAGATAGTATATTAATTCTAGGATTAAGTAATAAACGGAAAATAAAAATTTGTTTTTTAAGACAAAAATATTTAAGCAATTTCTTCAGGAAACTTAAAATTATGAGAAGTGATCTATTTATTGTAGAGAATGAAGAGTTGCCAATAAGGTATTATGTTTCAGGTATTTATTTGTTAATGTTTTTGAGTCGAATTTTAATTAATATGTTTGTTTGTTATATTGCATTTGGTAGCATAATAGTATTTTTTTTTATTTTTATTATTGGTATTAAGGTTTTAATAGATGATATTTTAGTTATTAAAGATTTGGTTATTTTTTATGAATTTAGAAAAGATTCTGTTTATGAGAGAAAAATCTTTTCTAATAAAGAATACTTTTATAAATTTTTTAACAGTATATTTGTTCATGTTTCTGAGCTTGGCAGGTATGGTTATTTTTCTTTTGTGTATAATCATAGAGGTACTCTTAAAAAGGTATACATTAATAATGAGGGAATATCTTATTCTATGCAAAAGGTATTTGCTTATATTGATAAATATTGTAAGCAGTGTGTTTAATGTATGATTGACTATATTGTAATTAGTTGGTATATTTATTTATTATCATGTTTGCTGCATTAAGGAGTTTAATTTGGGCAATAATCCATCAGCATTAAAGCGAGCTCGGCAAAATTTGAAGCGAAATTTGAGAAATGTAAGTGTTAAGAGTGAGTTGAAAACAATAGAAAAGCGTTGTATGAGTCTTGTAAGGGAAGGTAAAAAAGAAGAAGCTTTGGAGTTTTTTAAATTTGTTTCAAAAAAATTAGATACTGCTGCTAGAAAAAGAATAATTCATAGGAATAAAGCTGCACGTAAAAAATCAAATTTGAGTATTTTGTTATTACGATAAGGAACTAGTTTATGTCTTTTTCAAGAAGACCCAAAGTTACTAAATCAGATATTGTTAACCAAATATCTTTAAATATTAAAAATAGTAATGAAAAATTAGAGAAAAAATATATAAGGCTTGTAGTTGATGCTTTTTTTGAAGAGCTTAAAAACAGTCTTTGTCTTAATAATGTTATAGAGTTTAGATCTTTTGGTACATTTGAGCTTAGGAAAAGAAAAGGTCGTCAGAATGCTCGTAATCCTCAAACAGGTGAATATGTTAATGTTGATGATCATCATGTTGCTTATTTTCGTCCAGGAAAAGATTTAAAAGAACGAGTATGGGGCATTAAGGGGTAGTTAATGCCTGTTAATGTTAAGGATTCTTACAAATGGGACTGTAAGTTAGATTCAAGCTTGATTTTCAGAGGAAAGTTAAAGTTTGAGGGTGCTTTGTATCTTGATTCGTCTTTTGAGGGGGAGATATTTTCAAAAAGTGGAATACTTTTTATAGGTAAAAATAGTAAGGTTATTACAGATGTGGTAGTTTGCGATACGTTAATAATTGAAGGAATTTTAAAGGGAAATATTAATGCTAGCAATAAGGTTTATTTAAATAATGGTTGTAAGATATACGGTGATGTTAAGACAAAAAAGATATTTATTAATGATAATATAGTCTTTGATGGTAAGTGTGAAATGATTAAATCTAATGAGAGTATAGATTTATTTTCTTTTACAGTGTCACAATTAAAAGATACTTTTCAATGAATTAGTGTTATTGATTATTTAATGGTTAAGTATTATTTTTGATAAAATACCCTTCTTAAAAATTTATCTCATAGAGGAGATTATGAATAAAAAATGTGCGGAATTTGATTTAGAGGATGAAATGAAGCGTTTAAATTCTTCTAAAGAATTAAAGATTGAAGACAATTCTAAGAAAAAAATAGTTAAAGTTGTCACTAAAAAAGAATCTGTTGCTAGTGGACTTAAAAACTCTAATATTGATAAATTGAGAGAATCTAATGGAGTCTTGTCAGGTTTTGATTATGATATATCTGATCCAGATTTAGAAAATAGTATTAAGACTCTTGAGCAAAGCAACATTATTAATTTTTTAGGTGGTAAAGATTTTATCGTTATTGATAGTCTTTATGATAAGCCCATTACCGAAATCAGGAAAGTTGTTGAGGGACTTGGTACTAATCATACTATTGCGGTAACAATGAAGAAGACAGAATTAATATTTTTACTTGTTAAGATATTAACTGAGCATAATATTAATGTTTTATTTACTGGCGTTCTTGATGTTTTAAGTGATGGGTATGGGTTTTTGCGTACAGCATCTAATTCTTATCTCTCAGGAGGTAATGATGTTTATGTTTCACCGTCTCAGATTAGACTTTTTAATTTAAGGACAGGTGATATTTTGTATGGGCAGATTAGGTCTCCAAGGGATGGCGAGAGATTTTTTGCAATGATTAAAATTAAAAGCATTAATAACCAGGATCCTACATTTGCACAAAATAGAATACCTTTTGATAATTTAACACCTTTATATCCTAGTTCAAAGTTGGATCTTGAATATGAAAATTGTAATATTTCCACTAGGCTTATTAATCTTTTTTCTCCTATTGGAAAAGGACAAAGAGCATTAATAGTATCACCTCCAAAGGCTGGGAAAACTACTTTGCTTCAAAAAATAGCCAATGCAATTACTACTAATTATCCAGATATTGTTTTAATGATTTTACTTATTGATGAGAGGCCTGAAGAAGTGACTGATATGATTCGGGGTGTTAAGGGAGAAGTAATTGCATCTAATTTTGATGAACAGGCTAGTAGGCACGTTCAGGTTGCAGAGATGGTTATTGAGAAAGCAAAAAGACTTGTTGAGAATAAAAAGGATGTTGTTATTCTTTTAGATTCTATTACAAGACTTGCAAGGGCTTATAATCAGACTATGCCAACTTCTGGTAAGATACTCTCAGGTGGTGTTGATTCTAATGCTTTACATAAACCAAAAAGGTTTTTTGGTTCTGCTAGAAATATTGAGGAAGGTGGAAGTCTTACTATTATAGCTACAGCTTTAGTTGATACTGGAAGTAAGATGGATGAAGTCATATTTGAGGAATTTAAAAGTACTGGTAATATGGAGTTAATTCTTGATAGGAGTTTGGCAGATAGAAGGCTTTTTCCTGCTATTAATATTAAAAAATCAGGGACAAGAAAAGAAGAGTTGCTTTTAAGTGAAGAGGAGCGTTCTAAAATTTTGCTTATTAGAAAAATTTTAGGTAGTGTTGATGATTATGAAGGTGTTGAAGCTTTAGTTGAAAAGATGAAAAAGAGTAAGAATAATGAAATTTTCCTAAAGACCATGAGTAATGGAGATTAGTAAAATTGACTTTATTTGAAATTTAGACTAAACTTTTATCAAATTAAGAGAGGCGTTATGAAAAAAGATATACATCCTGTTAGTAATTTAGTAATATTTAAAGATAGTTCCAATGGTATGATGTTTTTAACTAGATCTACTTTAACTTCAAAAGAGACAATTAAATATAGTGATAATAAAGAGTATCCATTAATTACAGTTGAAATTACAAGTAAATCACATCCTTTTTATACAGGTCAACAAAAGTTTGTTGATGCAGCAGGTAGAATTGATAAATTTAACAAAAAATATAAAAAGCTTAAGTAATTTTTTTTCTTATATATTAATATATTTTTTTTACCTTGTAGTTTGTTCCAATAAATGATTCTAGTTTTTCTTTTTCATCTTCATAAGTTGCATGATTAACAAGAGATGTAATGCTACTTTTTTGTTTTAGTTGGTGTAATACTTGTTCGGATATATTTTTAATGTCTGTGTTTGTTATTTTAAAGTAAGCGTTTCTTATATCTTGTCTTAGCTGATCACTAATGTTTAACATTTTTCTTTTGTAGCTTTCTAATATTTCTATGGATTTGGTTTTTATATTTGTACTTAAACCAATTACTCCTATTAAATATGTATAGAGTTCTTCGTTTTTAATTTTGTTATTAGCTAACTCTTCTAATGATGTTTCAAATGCTTGATATGTCTTTACAAAGTTAGGATCTCTATATGATGCAAAAGAAAATATTCCGTTTGTAATTGATGCAAATGCACCGTATGCTCCTCCCATGACTCTTATTTTTTCCCATAAGATTCCACTTTTTAATATATGTGTTAAGAAGTTTATTTTTGGATAATTTTCATCCGTTATTTTATAGCTTACAAAGCTTATGGAGTTAAAAGATATTTTTGATGGAATAATGATTATTTCTGTTAAGATATTGCTTGATGGTTGTATTGTAATTGGGTTATTGATATGAGTCTTTTCACTTAAACTTTCTCTTAATGTAAATAATTCACTTTCTAATCTTTTAATAACATCATTAGTACTACCTATAAGCAATGATGAGAGATTATCTTTAAAAATTATTTTGTCCCTTAGCCTTTCTAAATTAGATGCAAGTTCTCTTAAAGATTCTATGTCTGTCTTTACTTTTTGCCAGTATTCTCTTCCTGTAATGCCAACTTGAAGTTCTTTTAGATATTTGTTTTGATTTAATTTTGATTCTGATCTTATTGTTGCAAAGATATGTCCTTTGGGTATTAATATCGATTTAAAATCATTTTTTAGGCTTAAGACTATTTCTTTTAATCTATCGTAATCATGAAAATTTATGTTGATTAACATTTCTTTAATTAATATAAATGATTCTTGAATTTTGTTGTTAAATGATTTGAAATTTATGTTAAACAAATTTATCATGTTTCTTTGTATATCTTCTTCATAAGTTTCATATATGTTTAATTGTCCCAAAGTGTTTTGGATTTTATTATTTAAATCTACATAGGAATAATTTTGGGTAGATAGATCTTGAATGGCTCTTTTTAATAAAGAAAGATGCATAAAATCTTCTTTTTGTAGAAAATTTAATTTAAAAAATAGATGAACATTGAAGATATTATTGTTTTTCTTTAATTCAAACGTATGTGTTTTAAGTTCAGGAGTTTCATTAAGAGTCAAACTTTTTTCAACTTCTTTTGGTAAATCCTCTATTTTTAGTAAGGGAAGCTTAGTAATGTCGGATTTAAGATCTTCCTTTTTTTGATAATCTTTAAATTGATTATAATCTTTAGTAAATTCTGCAAATTTTTCTGGATTTTTTTTGATGTCAATTTCTCTATCCATTAATTTTTTTTCTATTTTTTCTTCCATTTCTTTAAGGACTGTATCTGATGGATTAAATTGGATCAATGTATAATGATTATTATTGAGTAAATATTTTTCTATTAAATTTTCAAAGTAAGGTTCCCCTTTCTCTAGTTTGTTTTTAATCTCGTCTAGATAGCAATTGATTTTTAAAGTTTCAGTTGGATGCATTCCATGTATCCAACCTTTAAAACTTTTTATCATTAAAGAAATAGGCCATCCTTGGCCTTTTTCTTCTTTTAATGCAAATTCGTAACCAAAGAGAATACCTTGTATTAGTTCTTCTGAAATTTTTACTTTAACAAGATTTTTAAGTTCATTAAAAACCATATTTTTAAATTCTTCCATTTTTCCTGGAATTACGTTTTGTAATCCGAATGAAAATATACACTCTTTTATGTCTGTATTGATGCCACTAACATCAGCTATTACGTCACCAATGTTACTCTTTAGCATGTTTATAGTGAATTGACAGGAGCTGTCTAGAAGAATTTCTGATAGAATTTCGAGTCCAATATTTTCTTTGATATTTTTAATATCAGTACATAACCAGTTTATTGCATATACCCCTAGTGTATTTTCAGTTTCTTTTGGGATATCAAAATTTAGTGTTTTACCTTTATTCCATCTTGTGGTTTTTTCTATATTATAATTAATATTTAATTTTTCCTTTGTATAAGGTCTAATTATATATTTTTCAATGAAATTAAGATTTTTATTAGTGTCAATATTGCCAAATAAAAATATTTTACAATTTTCTAGTGTATAGTGCTTTCTGTGAAATTCTATAAATTCTTCGTATGTAAGGTCGATGATATTGATAGGATTTCCCCCAGAATCGTATTGATAGGTACCTTCAGAAAAAAGAGAATTGGTGGCAGTTTCGTTAATTAAAGAATTTTTGTTGGAATAATTACCTTTCATTTCATTTAAGACAATACCAGATAGTTTAAAGTTATTTGGGTTTATATTATAACCTTCTTGCATAAAGGCTTCTTTTTTAAGTAATGGATTAAAAACAGCATCGGCATATATTTTGAATAAGTTGAAATAATCTTTTTGGATTGTAGATGCTGCTGGATAGAGAGTCTTATCTGGAAATGTCATTGCATTTAAGAAAGTGTTTAGGCTTCCTTTCATCAAATAAAGAAAAGGATCTTTTATTCTATATTTATTTGATCCGCAAAAAATCGTGTGCTCTAGGATATGAGCAACCCCAGTATTATTTAGGGGAATAGTCTTGAATGCTATTCCAAAAGCATTTTCTTTAAATGTGGTATTTTTTAGTTCAAATATTTCTAGTCCACTTTCATGTTTAAAATAACACCCTTCAGTATCATATTCTTCTAGGTAAGTTTTTGAAATTAAGTTGAAAATTTTTTTTCTTTTCATTTATGATTTATTTTATCCTTGTTTTATATATTTTTGTGCTTCTTCTTCACTAAATTCGAATATATTTTCGGTATCCTTTGTGTTGTCTAAATTAAATACATAAAATGGGAATTTTATTATGATTTTTTTATTTTCAAAGTAGATCACTGCTTGCTGTAAATCAAATAGTAGTTTATTTGGGTATGTTTTTTCAATTTTTTCTTTAATCCTTTGAGTAAAGTAGGGAAATGCTTCTTCTACATTAATGATTTCATCTATATTATAAATATAATCCCCGTTATCGCTAATATAATAGCTTCTATGGTTTGTAATAGATGTATCATTAATTTTTTGAGTGGCACTTACTATTATTGTGTAAATACCATATCCATGGTAGATTTCGTAATCTATGTTTAAACTTGGTTTTTTAGAGTCTTGTTTAATATTTTGAGAAGCACTCTCTAGGTTGTTAACTATTTCATTTGAATAATTTTCAACTTCATCATTGAATGTTTTTATTTTATTGTTTTTTGTTCTGGCATCTATTACTTTGGGTATTCTAATTTTATATTTAAAAAATTCGTTTTCTTCTTCTGCTAGAATTGATTGAATTATTATTTCATCTTTTTCGTTATAGAATGTGTCAATTTCATTAAAGCTTATTTTCTTTGTTTTTTTTGTACACCCTATAAAAATCATTATTAATGATGTTAAAATGAATAATTTTTGAACTGTTGACACTTTTACCATAAAGACATTTTTCTCCGTATATTAAGTTTATTCTACTATTATTATAATTATTATATAATATTTATGATAATAATTGATGTGATTTGTTTTTCATTTTATTTTATTTGACTTCAATTATTTTTAGTTAAATCTATGTGGGAGTTCTGTGATGCTTGACTTGAAGTTTATAAGAGATAATTTAGATCTTATTCAAAAAAATATTAAAGATAGAGGGCTTGAGTTAGATATAGATCTGTTAATTTCTCTTGATGATGAGCGCAAAAAACTTGTTACTAAGATAGGGGAGTTAAATGCTATAAGGAATGGGAATGCTAACGCTATGAAAGGACAAATAGATGATTCCCATAGGCATTCTTTAATAGAGACTGGAAAGGTTTTAAAGTCTGAAATTGCTATATTGGAAGAAAAATTGAGTCATATAACATCTAAACTTTTAATTGAGCACAAGCGGATTCCAAACATTTCTGCTTCTGATGTTCCTGTTGGTGATGGTGAGAATGGAAATATTGTGTTAAAAGTGTCAGGAAGTATTCCAAATTTTGATTTTAAACCAAAAGATCATTTGGAAATTGGACTTGATTTGGATCTTTTTGATTTTAAAAGGGCATGTGAGGTTAGCGGTAATAAGTTTTATTATCTTAAAAATGAAGCTGTTTTTTTAGAGCTTGCACTTATTAATTTTGCTTTAAATAAACTTAAGCTTAAGGGTTTTGATTTATTTATCACACCTGATGTTGCAAGGGAATTTATAGTTGATGGAATTGGCTTTAATCCGCGTGGCACTGAAAGTAATTTTTATAAAATTGAGGATACAGATAAATATCTTATTGGTACAGCTGAGATTACTCTTGGTGGATATTATTATAATACTATATTAGATCTTAAGTCTCCACTAAAGATGGCAGGACTTTCTCATTGTTTTCGTAAAGAAGCAGGAGCAGCTGGACAATTTTCTAAGGGACTCTTTAGGGTGCATCAATTTAGTAAAGTTGAAATGTTTTGTTTTTGTAAGAGTGAAGATTCTGCTCGTATTCATAATGAGTTTTTGGCATTAGAAGAAGAAATTTTTACTGAACTTGAGATTCCGTATAGAGTCTTAAATGTTTGTTCTTTTGATCTTGGTGCACCAGCTTATAAAAAGTACGATATTGAAGCTTGGATGCCGGGTAGGGGAGATAAGGGCGAGTATGGAGAGATTACTTCAACTTCAAACTGTACAGATTATCAGTCAAGGCGCCTTAAAATTAGATATAAGGATGATGATCAGAGTAAGTTTGTACATATGGTAAATGGTACAGCCTTAGCCTCAACAAGAACAATCATTGCTATACTTGAGAACTTTCAGGATGCAAGAGGTGGCGTACGAATACCTAAGAATTTGGTCAACTATACAGGTTTTGATTATATATCTCCTAAGAATTAGATTTTAAAGTATCTTCTCTTAAGTGTTCAATTGCGTTTAAGAGTATTTCATGATTTTTAAGATTTCTAGGAAGAGGTGCACTTAAGATTTGTCTAAATTTGCGAGCATTTTCTTTTGCAAATACTATTTTCATTATGTGTTTTAGTACGATATTAATTGAGAGGTGTTCATTATATTCTTTGATATATTCTACCATTTTTAATAATACTTCTTCTCTTGTTGGAATTTTTTCCTTTTCTTCTAAGAATTCTCTTGAAATTTTGGCAATGAAATATGGATCTTTTGCTGCAGCTCTTCCAATCATGACAGAATCCACATAAGATAGATGTGTTTTTATGTTTTTACTACTGATAATTCCTCCATTTATTTCAATAAATATATTTTTATGATCTTGTTTCAATTGGTATACAAGTTCATGTCTGAGTTTTGGAATATTTTGATTATCTTTAGGAGAATATCCATTTAGTACGGCTACTCGTGCATGCACGGTAAAATTTTTTATTTCATATTCTATAATTTTTTCTACAAATTGTTTAAGTTCTCTATAGTTTGTTTCATGATATTCTCTTTTATTATATCTTATGCCTATTCTATGTTTGATTGAGATAGGTTTATTTGTGTTTTTTTTCATGGCTTGCAGGATTTTACCTACCTGGGTTGGAGTTTGCATTAAACAGGCCCCGTATTTTGCGTCTTGAATACGAGATGATGGGCAGCCAACGTTGAGATTATATTCATCAAAGTTAAATTTGTTTTCAAGGATTTCTATGGCTTTTGCGGCGTCGTTTTCACAGTTTGTTGCTATTTGAATTGCAATTGGTGAATCAGTGGGAGTTTGTTTTACAATTGTGTTTAACTTGCCCATAATAATTGATTTTGCAGAAATCATTGGGGTGTATAGAGTAACTTTTTTTGATAATAATCTTATTATATATCTAAAGTGTTCGTCAGTAATTGCTACCATTGGTGCTATTGCGATTTTTCGGTTTATTAACATGGCATAATATGTTAAAATAAATTGTTTAATTTGACAATATATTTGTTTATGGGTTTATAAAAAATTGGGAGTTGAAAATTATGTTGGCAAAAAAGTTATTATTTTTATTGTCATCTTTAGTTTTTGTGATAAATTCATTTATCATGTCTAGTGGTATAAAGAATATTGGGATAAAGAATGGAAATTACATTACTGTTAAGGGATTAAGTGAAAAAAGAGGTACTCTCAACTTCCTCAAGTTGGAATTTGTGGTATGAATTAGGTGGAAATATTATAGATGAGATTAATAAGTTAAATAATGCAAATTTTTTAGCGATAAGAGATTTTTTTGTTAGCTATGGGTTTCATGAAGATGAGATGAGCATGAAAAATATGGATTTTCATATTGCAAACTATAGTGATACTCTTTATAAGTACAATGCATATGTATCTTTAGGTATTTATACTAAAGATATTGATAAAATGGAGCAGGTAAGCAAAAATATTATTAAACTTTACAATAAAGGAGTACTCTTTACTGGTAATGGTGAACCAAGTTATTATTTTGATAAAATCAATGATGTTAAACCTGAAATGCTAGCAGATTCTATTAAAAATGTCTTGGATGCGGCTTTGGAGTTTTTACGTAATTCTGATGCTATTTTAGAAAAAATTAAGACCGTAAATCAAGGATACTTTGAATTTCTTTCAGTTGATAGAAGTTCCGAGAATCATGAGCGTTATTCAAATAAAATATTAAGGGTTGTTACTACAGTTTCTTATTATTTAGATTAAATTTGTTGAAAGGAATGGTGATGGAGTTTTTGTGTTCTAATAAAGAGAGTGATTTAAAGGGAAAGTTTTTTGATTTTTTTTTAAAAAATATTAGTCAAGATGATTTTACTAGTATTGGAGTTTGTGGTGGTCGAAATATTATTTCTTTTCTCAATGTCTTTGATGAACAAAATTATCCTCTTAAAAAATCTCATTTTTTTTTAGTAGATGAGCGTTGTGTTGCTTTAAATAGTGAGTACAGTAATTTTAGGCTTTTGAGAGAAGGATTTTTTTCTAAAATGATGAAGAAAAATTTAATCTGTGGTTCTAATTTTCATCCATTTATTTACAGTGAATTTGATGAAACATTGTCTATTTATAATTATAATGTTGAATTTAATTCTAGATTTACAAGATTGGATCTTAGCATTTTATCTGTTGGTGAAGATGGGCATGTTGCTTCTCTTTTTCCCTCAAGGAAACTTTTGTTTTCTGAGATGGAAGGATATCAATATGAATATGATGCACCAAAGCTTCCAAGTAAGCGAATGAGCTTAACCCCTAAGTCTTTACTTTTGTCTAAGGCTTCTGTTTTACTCTTTATTGGTTATGAAAAAAAAGGTGCTTTAGAAAATTTTTTAAGTTCGGAAGTTTCTCTAAGAGAATGTCCAGCTAAAATTTTCAAGGATCATGCTCGTTTATTGGTTCTTACAAATATTGAGGGAGTCTATGCAGGATCCTAGGCTTTCTAAATATCAGAATGCAAAAAATTTGGGAGGAAAGACCTTTAGAGAATTTGACAAAAAAGAGTCACATAATGATTTGCCTGAAATACAAGGTTCTCTGCTTAAGTCATGGGTCAATCTGATTAAGAGGGGCAAAAAAGAGGGTTTCAGCAATTCAAGTTCTCTTAGCAAAGGAGTTGGGAAGCCAGGATTTATTCGCAAAGAGAGTAAAATATCAAAAATAGCAAAATATTTCTTAGCTATTGGTCTTGAAAAATCGTCAAAAATTATGGCTGAGCTTGATGATGCTGATATAATTGCAATTACTAGAGAAATTACGAAAATTAGGTACATTACCCCTGATGATAAAAAACGAATTATTCAAGAATTTGAAAATTTAGTAAAAAGTGAGAAAAAATATTTAAAAATTGATGATAAATTTACTTATGAGTTATTAAATAAATCTTTAAGTAAGGCAAAAGCGAAAGAAATTTATAGAAAAGTTACAGGAATTGATCCGTTTTTGCCTTTTGATTACTTGTCTGGTATTGAGAATGAACAACTTTGGGTTTTAGTTAAAGATGAAAATATTCAAACACTTTTGATAATATATAATTATTTAACCAAAGAACAGAAAAAATATGTTTTTTCTATGTTGGAAAAAGATATTAAGAAACAGTTTATTAAGGAACTTGCCAAGCCGAGACAGTTAAATATAGATATGATTGAGATTATCTCTGATAGACTCAAGAGTAGATTTGCAATACAGGGTAAACTTAAGACAGAAAAACTTGATGGTTCTAAGATACTTGTTGATATTTTGAGTTATATGGATTCTGAGGATGAAAAAAATCTTTTGAGTAATATTGATATGAAAGTTTTAAATCCTGTTAAAGATAGTGAGATTAAAGAAAAAATATTTGATATCAATGTAATACTTAGAATTACAGATAATGATATGCATAATATTTTAAGAGAATTTACAGATAACGATATTGCGATTATTATTAAAGATAAAAGTGATGAGATTAGAGATAAAATTCTTTTCAATGTTTCAAGAAGACGTAAAACTCTTATTTTAGAAGAAGAGTCTTTTTTGAAAGAGGTAAAAAAGAGAGATATAAAAGCAATGACTACGTCCTTTGTTAATTATATTAAGGAGTTAACTTTAAAGGGTGAGTTAATTATATATAGAAAAAATGAGGAGTTTGTTTAGTGAAACTTGATGAACTACGTAAAAAGTATATAGAATTTTTTAAGAGTAAGGGACATTGTGAGATTGCAGGCAAGTCTTTAATTCCTGATAATGATTCTACAGTTCTTTTTAATACAGCTGGCATGCAACCGCTTGTACCTTATCTTCTTGGAGAAATACATCCGTCTGGAGATATGTTAGTTGATGTTCAGAAATGTTTAAGAACAGGAGACATTGATGAGGTGGGAGATCTGAGTCATTTAACTTTTTTTGAAATGCTTGGAAATTGGTCTCTTGGTGCTTATTTTAAAGAACTTTCAGTAAAGTATAGTTTTGAGTTTTTAACTTCACCTGATTATTTAAATATTTCAAAAGATAGGCTTTATGTTAGTGTTTTTGAAGGTGATGAGAGTATTCCACGGGATACAAAGACAGCTAGTGTTTGGGAAAGTCTTGGAATTCCTAAAGATAGAATATTTTATCTCTCAAGAGAGCATAATTTTTGGGGACCTGTTGGAAATGTAGGGCCTTGTGGGCCGGATACTGAAATCTTTGTAGATACAGGCAAAGAGAAGTGTTCTAATGAATGTGATATTATATGTTCTTGTGGTAAATATTTTGAGATTTGGAATAATGTTTTTATGCAATATAAGAGGGATGAGAATGGAAATTATGAAGAGTTGGATCGGAAATGTGTGGATACAGGCATGGGTATTGAGAGAACAATTACATTTTTGCAGGGAAAGTCTTCAGTTTATGATACGGATGCATTTAGACCGATAATTGATAAGATTGAAAAATTTTCTGGCAAAATTTATGGACAAAATTTAGAGGATGATAAATCTATTCGAATAATTGCTGATCATATTAAGGCCAGTTGTTTTATTTTGGCTGATAATTTTGCAGTTCTTCCGTCTAATATAGGACAGGGATATGTTTTAAGGAGAATCATTAGGAGAGCTATTAGATATGCAAAAAAACTTGGGATGGAATCTCATGTTTTAGTGGATCTTGTTGATCCTGTTGAAGAGATTTATAAATCTTTTTATAAAGAATTAACAGAAAAGAAGGATTTTATTAAGGCTGAGTTAAATACAGAGGAAGAAAGATTTTTTAAAACTTTGCGTCATGGTGAACAAGAATTTATTAAATTAATTCAGCATTTATCATCGAAATTAATTCCTGGTGAGATTGCTTTTAAACTTTATGATACTTATGGTTTTCCTTATGAAATAACGGAAGAACTTGCAACTGAACATGGATTTAGTATAGATAAGACAGGCTTTGAAGAGCATTTTAGGAAGCATCAAAAGGTTTCTAAGAAAGGAGGTGATAAAGTCTTTAAAGGGGGACTTGCAGATTGTACATATGAGACTATCAAGTTACATACAGCCACTCATTTGCTTCATAAGGCACTTCAATTAGTCTTAGGTGATCATGTGAGGCAAAAAGGTAGTAATATTACTGCTGAGAGACTAAGGTTTGATTTTAGTCATCCTTATAAAATGATGGATGATGAGATAAAAAGAGTTGAAGATATGGTTAATTTACAGATAAAAAATAAATTATCTGTAAAGCGAACTGTAATGAGTCTGGATGATGCCTTGGCTAAGGGTGCTATGGCTCTATTTGGTGAGAAATATGAAGAGATTGTGAGTGTGTATGAAATTGATGGTTTTTCAATTGAAGTTTGTGGTGGTCCCCATGTTAAGAACACTGGTGAACTTGGGATTTTTAAGATACAAAAGGAACAGGCTTCATCATCAGGGGTAAGGAGAATAAGAGGCATTTTGATCAATTAATATTGGAGGATACTTTATGTTTAAACATTTAGGCGATTATTTATTAACTTTACATCCTATTTTTTTAGGATTTTTAGGTTCTACTTTTACTTGGTTTACCACAGCTTTTGGGGCGGCTGCTGTTTTTTGTTTCAGAAAAGTAAACAATAAAATAATGGATGCCATGCTTGGCTTTTCAGCAGGAATTATGATTGCTGCTAGTTTTTTTTCGCTTATTAAACCAGCAATAGAGATGGCGGAAGAGCTTGGTTATATTGCATGGATGCCAGCAGTTTTTGGTTTCCTATTAGGAGCATTTTTTATATATATTGTGGATGTATTTGTGCCAGATCTTGATAAACTAGCATTTATTGATGAAGATTTAACAAGACATGGTAAAAAGGATTTTTTGCTTTTTACGGCTGTTACGTTGCATAATTTTCCGGAAGGACTTGCTGTTGGTGTTGCTTTTGGAGCTTTAGCTTCTTCTCCTGACATTCATACTTTAGTTGGAGCTATGATTCTTACATTAGGAATCGGTATTCAAAATATGCCAGAAGGTGCAGCAATTTCTTTGCCTTTAAGGAGAGGTAATGTTCCTTTATGGAAGTGTTTTAATTATGGTCAGATGTCAGGTTTGGTAGAAATTGTTGGAGGATTTTTAGGATCTTATGCAGTTTATACTTTTACTAGGATTTTACCTTTTGCTTTATCTTTTTCTGCAGGGGCAATGATTTATGTTTCAATTGAACAATTAATACCTGAAGCTAAGAGAAAAGATATTGACAATAAGATTCCAACCATATTTGGAGTTGTTGGATTTGCTTTAATGATGTTCCTTGATGTGTCTTTGGGGTAATTAGCCAAATTTGCCAGTAATATATTCTTCTGTCTTAATATTTTTAGGATTGAAAAATAATTCATCTGTTTGGCTTTCTTCTTCAATATAGCCATTTAGGAAGAATGCAGTTCGATCAGATATCCGTCCAGCTTGTTGCATATTATGAGTTACAATTATGATTGTGTAGCTTTCTTTTAAATTTATTATTAGTTCTTCAATTTTTCCTGTTGAGATTGGATCAAGAGCAGAAGTAGGCTCATCCATTAATATTACATTTGGTTCGATTGCAAGAGTTCTTGCAATGCAGAGTCTTTGTTGTTGTCCCCCTGAAAGGCTTAAGGCATTTCTGTTAAGTTTATCTTTTACTTCATTCCATAGTGCAGATTTTATTAGGGATTTTTCAACTATCTCATCAAGTTTTTTTTTATCTTTAATTCCATGAATTTTAGGTCCATAACTTATGTTGTCATAAACTGACATTAAAAATGGATTAGGAGTTTGAAAAACCATTCCAATTTTTCTCCTAAGTTCTAGTACATCAAAATTGTTTGAGTAAATACTTTTATCTTCATACATAACTTTTCCTTCTATTTTAACTCCTTCCACAAGATCATTCATTCTGTTAAGCGTTCTAAGAAATGTTGATTTTCCACAACCTGATGGACCTATTAAGGCTGTGATGCTATTTCTTAGTATTGATATGTTAATATTATTTAATGCTTTAAAATCTGTATAAAATAAGTTTAGATTTTCTGTTTTAATAATTGCTTTGTCTTGGCTCATTTACTTAATCCTATATAATTTATTGATTAGAAATTTTGATGTTAAATTCATTAAAAGTATCATTATTATAAGTATTGATGCTGTTGCAAAACCTTTGTCTAAATATCCTTCTTGAAATAATAATAGTAGATGTACAGTTAAACTTCTTGAAGGTTCATTTAGGGAACTTGCAAGTCCTAAATTTGTCCCCATTGTAAAAAGGAGTACAGCAGTTTCTCCAAGAGCACGTCCTATTGCAAGCACTATCCCTGTCAATATGCCTGGACTAGAAGCGGGTAGTAAAATTTTGATTATAGTTTCTGTTTTATTGGCACCTAGAGCAACTGAGGCATATTTGTATGATTTAGGAATTGATTTTAGTGCTTCCTCAGTTGTTTTAATAATCATTGGTAAGATCATTAAAGAACTTGTTATTGCTCCTGAGAGTATTCCCATGCCAAAGATTGGCACAAAAAAGATAAGTCCAAAGAGTCCAAAAATGATAGCAGGGATGGATGATAAGATATCAACACTCATGGATACTGTTTTATAAAATATTTTATTTGCAGTATATTCTGCAAGCATTATTCCCGTACCAATTCCTATTGAAATTGATATTATTGCTGTTAATATTATGACGTAAAATGTGTTGAGGATTAAATAAGAAATGCCCCCGTATTTTCCAGAATTTCTTGGAGTAGATAATATGAAATTTAAGTTTAAAGGCATTTCTTTTTTCATATAGTATAATTTGAGAAAAGGAGCATCACTTTTATAGAAAGAATGCCAAGGCACAACTGCAATTGTGCCTTCATGTTCTTCCACTGTTTTTATTGCATTTTGATCATAATCTGAGTATTTTATGATATTTAATTTAATATTTTTAGATATTAAGTCATTCCAGTCTTTCTTTTCTATGAGTAATTTTTTAATCTGATTAAGACTTAGTATGTTAATAATTTCATTTTCACTTTTTTGTAGTGTTTTTTTGCCTACTAAAATAGACATGGATTTGATTTTTAGGGATTTAATTTCTGAATATTTTTTAAAATCTAATTTTTCAAGCTCTTCTTTTGTTAAGTAACCAATAGCCCCTGTTGTTTTATTGACAGTTTTTATTATCTTTTCAGTTGATTCTACAAGCTTTATATACCTGTTATTAAATTTATTGTCTTTGGTAAAAGTTTGTAGCATGACTGTACTTGCAAGATTTGACTGTGAACTTGCAATTGGAACTATGTCAATACTTTGATCTGATATGCTTCCCCAATGTGAAATTTTATTATTGTATATATTGTAGATATCTTGCGTAGTAATTTCTTCCACTTTTATGCTTTTATTAATAATAAATGCAATTTTGATTATTTTGTTTTTCAATGTGGATGGTAAAAAGTGTTTTGTTTCATCTAAAAATAATGTTTGTTTTTTGCTTGTAAAGAATAGTGAATTGTATACTATATACGATATTAGAAAAAATAGTAGTGTTATTAAAAAATAAGAAATGAATCTGATTATGCAAAATGAAATTTTATTGAATAATTTATTTGTTTGAATTGTATTCACTTGATTTTTAGCCTTTTAGATGAAGATAAAATAAAGTGTTTAATTGAATTTATTATTATGACTAATAATAGCAAAACCAAAGCTGTAGAAAATAAGGCTTCTTTGTGTGTTCCAGATGCATATCCCATATCTATTGCAATGTTTACCGTTAGTGTTCTAATAGGTGAGAATATATTTTGTATAAATAGAGGTGAACCCCCACCAACCATTAAAACTGCTATTGTCTCACCAATAGCTCTTCCAATTGCTAGTATTACTCCTGCTAAAATTCCTTTTCCAGCTGAAGGAATCATCACTTTATATATTGTTTGCCAGTCTGTTGCAGCTAGTGCAAGAGATGCTAGTTTATATGATTTTGGAACAGCTTTAAGTGATGTGTATGAGACGCTAATTATTGTTGGGAGTATCATTATGCTTAGAACTATTACTGAGGTTATTAAATTATATCCTAAGTTATCTTCTCTTCTGAAAGTGTTCTTTATAAGGGTTGCTATAAATGTGCTTCCAAAAAACCCATATACTACGCTTGGTATTCCTGCTAAGAGTTCTATTATTGTTTGTAATGTTTTTTGGTAAATGCCTTTGGTTTTCTCAGACAGGTAAATTGCAAAACCAAGTCCAATTGGTAGTGCAATTAGAACTGAAAAAAATGTTGTTAAAGCTGAATTTATAATAAAAGATAAAATTCCGTAAGATTTTTGTAGTCTGCTAGTAGGATCCCAATTTGTGCTGAATAGAAAATTAAAAATTTTGATTTTATTATTAAGCAAGGGTGCTATTCCATTTTTAATGATAAATAAGATTAATAGTAATATTGTCAAGGTACTAATTGTTGCGGATGTAAAAATAAAACAGTTGAAAGCCAATCTAACAATATTTCTTTTTGTCTTTAAAGTTAATTTCATGCCTTAAAAGAGTTCCCCTATAGAAATCGAATTTTGTTAAATTTATATTTAACTTAAATTCTTAAGACAATTTTGTCATGGTTTTAGTTATTTTCAGTTGTATGAACCTTTATGAACCCTTGTTCTTCAACAATATCTTGTCCATTTGGACTTAGCATAAAGTTAATAAAATCAAGTATATTCTGATTCTCAGAAATACTGTTTGTGATCGCTATTAGCCTTCTTTTTATATTATATTTGTCCTTTGTTATTGTTTCTTTTGTAGGATATATGTTATTTATTGAGAGTGTATGTAGACCTTTTTCTATTGCACCTCTTGCATATCCAAAACTAATGTAACCAATTGAGTGGGGCGTGAGACTTATTTTTTCAATTACTTCACCATTGGATTTGACCATAATACTATCTTGTCTGAATTGAGCTTCCTCAGGATTTTTTAATATTTTATCAAGAACCAGTTCTCTTATAGATGAATGAGAGCCTGATGATGAATCTCGATTTATGAAATTAATTTTAGCATCATGTCCACCGACTTGTTGCCAATTTCTAATATTTCCGTTAAGTATTTTTACTAAGTTTTCTTCTGTAATATTTGTGATTTTGACATCAGGGCTTGTAATGAATATTAAAGCGTCATAAGCAATAATTGTGATTTTTGCTCCTTGAGCTATTTCTTCTTCAGTTGCGTCTCTTGAAGAAATTGCCATTTTATAAATACCATCGAATAATCCTTTAATGCCAACACTACTGCCTTGTGCATCATAAGTGACTTTGAGTTGATTATTTATTTTTTGGTATCGTAGGATCATTTCGTCCATAATAGAGGTTGTCGAGGTAGATCCACCAATTGCGATGACATTTTCTTTATCTTTGTTTGTACAATTGCTAAATAAAAAAGTTAGTGAAATAGCAAAGAGCACTTTGATAGCCTGCATTAAATTAACTCCTTTTACAACTATATATAATATCATTAATCTTAGATAAGTCAATGAATAGTAAATATTTTGATTTTTTGATATAAGTTATTATATACATTAAAAATTTGAGGTATTAGATGGGTACGATTAAATCGGGAGATATTGAAAAAGGTACTTTTTTGCTTTTTAAAGGCATGCCACATATTGTTCTTGAGAGAGAGTTTTCAAAAATGGGTAGGGGAGGTTCTATTGTAAGATTGAAGCTTAAAAATCTTAAAAACAAGTCTGTTGTTAAGGAAACTTTAAAGGGTGCTGATACAGTAGAAGAAATTGAAGTGTTAGAAGTTGGTTCTCAGTATCTTTATAAAGAGAATGAAAATCTTATTTTTATGGATCTAGAAACTTATGAGCAATTTGATGTGAACTTAAGAGGGATTTCGAACATTGAGGACAAGGTTCTGTTTTTGCAAGAAGCTGAGATTTATTCTCTTATTAAATGGGATAATGAAGTTATTGATCTTAAATTGCCTCCAAAAGTTGCCTTTGAGGTTGTAGATGCTGAGATTGCTGTGAAAGGCGATACTGTAACTAATGCAATGAAGAATGTTACCCTTCATACGGGATTGGTGGTAAAAGCACCTCTTTTTATTAATGTTGGAGATAAAATTTTAGTTAATTCCGAAACTAAAGAGTATGCTGAGAGAGTTAAAGAGTAACATATTGTTATTATTTTTTATTTTTTTTTGTTCCTGTGAGATGAACTATCCTGATATAAGGGAAGTTGATTATGTGATTAATTATTATTTCGCTAAAGATAAATTCGATTATTTTATGACTTTTGATTTTGCCGTTAAAGTTTTAAATTCTAATGATGTGATCAAATTTTTTGTTGAAAACATGGATAGTAAGGAGTTTATTGAAGTAGCTAAGGATAAATATACTTCTTCTTTTATAGATTCTGTTCTTGGGAAAAACGTTCTTTATTGTAAAGATTTAAGGTTTAATGTTTTTGATAAGAGTTTTGAAAATTTTGTGGCACAAGTTCATCTTATTGATTCTGGAATGAGGGTATATAGTAGAGATATTGTCATAAGTTTAAGCTTGTCGGAAGAAGAATTGACTTTAATTCATTATTATATGTATAACTCAAAAGATAAGCTTAAGTTAAATGAAATTAGTGGTAATAATTTATATTTGATTAAGACTCCTAAGGATGAAATTGATTTTTTCTATTCAATTGTTAAGATCGAAGATTTAATGAACATTCAGTTAGATGATGATAACTTGGATGCTTATTTAGGGTTTTATTACTTGGGGAAGAATTCTAATTTATTTTTTAAATTAAACTAGTTTGGGCCTACCAGGACTTGAACCTGGGACCACCCGATTATGAGTCGGGTGCTCTAACCAACTGAGCTATAGGCCCCATATAAGTAAAGATAAGCTAAAAAAGTTCTTAAAAGTGATTAAACATTTTTAATGCCAATTAAAGCTTAGAAATACCTTAGATCATTATATTGATTTTTTATTGATTGTCAAGTTCGTCAATTTCATTTTGTATGATTTCTATTTTTGAATTTAATTCGTTTAATTTGGCCTCAATTGATTCTTTATTTTTGATGAGTTGTTGCATTTTTGATTTCACTTTTACAATTTCATCTATTTTTATTGCTTTTATCAAATCTGTGTTCAACTTGGATATCTGTTGATTTAGATTTTTTATTGTTTCTAACAATGAATTAATTGTTACGGTTTTATTTAATCCCTTTTCTGTTTTTGATATCTCAACAAATTCTTCGGCAATTTTTTTTAAAATTAATTCTCTATTTGTTTGAACAGCATTAATAGTACATTCTATTTTATTTTTACTATTAATGTTATCTTTTATACTTTTATGTTTTATTTCATTGTTTATTTTTACGATTTCTGTTTGAATTTCATTCATTAACCTATATTCTTCAACGATTGCTTTGCTTAAGTCTTTGTTTCCTATAAATTCATCAATTAAATTTTCTAAATTGTCTGAAAATAAATGTTCTTTTAATATTTTTTTCTCGAATTCTTTTGATATTTTTTCTATGTTTATTTTATTTATGATGTCTTTTAGTATTAGTTTAATGTTTATGATAAGTTTTTTGAAGAAATTAATTTTTTCATTGAGTTTTGTTATTTCTGTTGTTTTATATTTATACTTTTCAAGTGTTGATTTGGTAAAATTCATTTTGTATTCTAAAATTGCTGAAAGATTATTTGGATATTTGTTTATTATTATTTCAGTAATTTTTTTAAGTTTTTTTTCATGTGCTTTTAAGATGTGTTTTTTGCTTTTTCTATAGTCTTTGACCTTTTTATATAATTCTTTTAGTTTACTCTCATTATCTTCTATTTTATTTAGGCTTGCTTTAAGCTGAGATATTTCTTTTTCAATTAATTTTAAAGATGTGTAAGATTTTAATTTTTTAAGTTCTATTACGTTGCTGTTTTTAAGTGCTTTGCCAAGTTCAACTAGTTTTTTATCTCTTTGTGTGATCATTTCTTGAATTTTGGATTTAATATCTTTTATCATAAGCGGTTTCCATGTTCATTTTATTTTCTGTTAACATTTTTTTCAAGCTCAAATTTGGAAATTTTATGGTAAATTTTTCTTCCATGTGGGCAGTATTTTAGTTTGAGATTGAAAAATTCATTTATTAAAAATTGACTAAATTCAGAACTTATTGTATCATTGCATTTAATAGCTTGTCTACATGCAATGGTTGCATATAAATCAGTTTGCAGCGAATCAATTGTTTTACTTTTTCTTGTTTTAAAAAATTGAATGATAAGATTTTCATATTTGTTGCAGATATTGGGAATTGATTCGAGTTGGTAGGTTTGTTCCTTTATTTTGGTAACTATGATATCTAATTTTTTATATTCTTCCAATTCACTTGCTAATATTTTATCTGTATCTTCACAGTCTACTTGAAATTCAATCGGTATTAGAAGTTTTTGAGTAATTTTTTCTGAATTTATTAAAGTTTGATATATGATTTTTTCGTGAAGTGCATGCTGATCTATGAAGAAAGCCTCATTATCTTTTTCTACTATTAAAAATTCTGAAAATAGTTGTCCCCTATATTTAAATTTATGTTTTGTTATTGGTTTTTGAAAATCATTTGGCATTGTAGAAGTTTCTAGGAGAATATTTTGGATGTAGCTTTTGAATGATGGTTTATCTTTTTGAATTGGGTTTTGACTTTCAAATTTTACCTTATCTTCTATTATGTTTGTTATTTTATTGTTTTTAGGTTTATCTAGAATCAATGATTCGTTTTGTATGATTTCATAAGCTTGAAAATCTGAATTTGTTAGATCATCTTCAGGGTGTAATAGATGAGTGTCATTTGTTATTTGCCTTTTGATTATTATGTTATGGTAATCTTGTAAAATTTCTTTTCGTTCTCTGTCAAAAAATTCGTTAATATTGCTTGAAACTTGCTTAGGAAGAAATGGTAAGTTAAAAAATCTTACTTCTTTTTTTTGAGGATGTATATTAAAATCGACGTATCTGGGATCTATTTCTAGAAATAAATAACATATTGGGAAATTTCTATTAGTGAGTATTCTGCTATGTCCATCAATTATTGCTTCAGATAGATTGTGCTCTTCAACAGGTCTTCTATTTAGGAATATTTTTATGTTTCGTCTGTCTCTTCTTGAGAAGTTGGGTGGAGCAAAAAAGATTTTCATTTGTACATTTTCATATTCTGTTTCTATTTTCCCAAATTTATTGTTTTCTATTATTTCTCCATATACACTCTGAACTCTATTTATTAAGCTTTCTTTAAAGTAAACTTTTCTTAGTTCATTGTTTAGACTTAATTTAAAGTCAATGCCAGGATGAGTAACAGCCTTTTCTTCAAAGACTTTTAAACACATTTTTGTTTCGATAGAGTCTTTTTTTAAGAATCTTTTTCTTGCTGGGAAATTGTGGAATAGATTCGTAACATCTACTATTGTTCCATTTATTGCGGATTGTTTTTTAAAATATTTTTCAGTTCCGTTTTCAACTTCAATTTGGTAGCTGTCTTCTCCTGTAGTTGAACTTGTGATTGTTAAATTTGAACAGATGGCAATACTTGAGAGAGCTTCCCCTCTAAATCCTAGTGTTTGGATTTTTTCAAGGTCTTTCTCTTCATTTATTTTTGAAGTGGTATGGGATAGGTAACATATTTTTAAATCTTCTTTGCTTATTCCGCTACCATTGTCTGTTATTAGTATTCTTCGAATCCCACCTTCTTCAAGAAAAACCTCAATTTTATCTGCTCCGGAATCTATTGAATTGTCAAGTAATTCTCTTAAGATTGAACAAGGTCTATCTATTGCTTCTCCTGCTGCTATTTTTTGTACTAGACTTCTATCTAAAAATTTTATTTTATTCATTTGCCTATAATTTTTATTATTGTTTTATTTTGTTTGTAATTGGGAAATTTGTTGATAACTTCTTTAAGTATTTTATCATTCCCATTATCATTATATTCTATTATGCCTAATGCATGTAGAGCTTCTGGGTTGTTTGGATTTATTTTAATGTATTCTTTTAATTTTTCCATAGCTCTTTTATTATCTTTAATAGCAATCAAGGCAGTTGCAAGATTGTATTTTGCTTCAAGACTTGAGTGAGCTTCTGCTTTTTGAAAAATTTCTATTGCTTTTTGATAGTTTCCTTGATTTTTATAAAGTATGCCAAGATTGTTTAGTGCTAATAAATGATTTTTATTGCTAATTTTCTCAAGAGTTTCAATTGCTTTTGGTTCATTGCCTGATTTTTCGTATGCTCTTGCTAGATTGATATGAGCCGTAATATTTTCAGAATTTTTTAAAATTACACTATTGTAGAGTGGTATTGCTTCATTATAATTTTCTTTAGTCAAATAAATAGATGCTTTTAAATATAAGTACTCAGATTTTTCTGGATTTATGTCAAGGGCTTTATTGATACTTATTAGTGATTCATTAAGATTATCATTTTCAAATTTTGCTATTGCTAGATTATAAAACATAATATCGTTTTTTTCTTTTATCGAAGTACTTGCTTTGTCTAGATATTTTTCGCTGTTTTTAAAATCCCCAATATAGTTTGCAATAATTCCTGTTTTTAAAGCGTAATGAGGATTTTTTGTAATCTCATAAGCTTTTTTGAAACTTAAAAAAGCATTTTGTTTGTCATTGTTTTGTTCTTCTGCTATTCCTTTTTTATAGTAGGCAGTATCATAATTTGGGTCGATTGTAATTGCCTTTTTGAAAGCTTCAATTGCTTGTTTTGGTTTATTTGACAATATTAAGCTTGTTCCTTTATTTGTATATGCTTTTTTATGCTTTGGATTTAATGATATTGTTTTATCAAATGCTTTTATTGATTCTTCATATTTTTTAAGTTTAAATTTCATTATTCCGACTTTGTAGTGATCTTCTGCTTTGTTTGTAATATTTGCAATTTTTTCATAAATTTCTTCGGCTTTTTTGAAATCTTTTTGTTCTTCATTTGTTGATGCTAGCATTTTAAGAGATTGTAATTCTATTGAGGTTTGACTAATATGGTTTGCATGTATTTTAGGTTCTTCTTTCATTTTTATTTGATTATCTGTGAAGTGATCTTTTGTAGGGAATTTTTCTTCTTTGGGTTGTTTTTGCTTTAAAAGCTCCTTTTTGGAAGGAGCTTTTTCTATACTTATTGAATTTGGCTCTATATCTTGTTTTATTAATCTAATTAAGAGATTGGCCGCTTCTTGGGTTTGTAGTTTATCAATTAAGTCATTAACTTTATTGAATTTGTAACTCAATCCTTTTTTAATAAGCTCATTAAGTCTTTCTTTGGCAAGTGAGGGATTCCCGGTATTAATGTTATCTAATATTTCATAGAGTACTTTTTTTATTACATAACTATAAGGTCTCTCTATTTTTTCTATTATTTGATTTTTATGAGCATCTTTTGTGTTTGGGGTCTCTTTTTTATTTTTTGGTTTGATAGAGGGAGAAATTTCTACAACTTTGTCAATTTGTTTTGTTTTATTTTCCCTAGAGCCATCTGTATTCTTTTTTATAGGTTTATCTTCATTTTGTTCGTGTGTTTTTATGACTTGTTTTGTAGTGTTGAACTGAGTGGGCTTGGTTTGATTTAATTCTTTGTTGAGATTTTCTTTTAGTTTTTTTAAGTTAAATAGATTTTTTTTATTCTCAATAGATTTATCGTTGTTTGGACTTGATTCTTGTTGTTTTGCTATTTTATTTATGTTTTTTCTTAAGTTCTCAGGTATTGTGTTTTGATTAAATTCTAAAATGTCTTCGTTTTCAATTCCAGTATCATCTTTCCTATCAGCGTAATTTTCTATTTTTGTAGTATCTTTTATATATCTATTGTTAAAAGCAATTTCAGAATTTTCATTGTTAATAGGTATTGATTGTTGTTTTCCTTGTATTTTATCTAATATTTGATTAGCCGTATCTTTTTGTAAATCTTTTGATTCAAAAGGACTGTTATTTGCAAGTTCGGAAAGAGTGTTTTCAAGCATTGCAATATCTGCATTTTGCGGGTATTTATCTTTTAGAATTTTTGTTATTGAGTGTGCTTTTTTATAATTTCTGTCCATAACGCTGTTTTTTACTTCATTTAGCATTATTTCTTGATTGTTTTTATTTAGGCGTTCTTTATATACGTAATAACCAAGTCCTCCAAATGAAGCAATAAGTAATATTATTAAAATTATTAGTATGGGTAAATTTTTTCTTTTATTCATCTATATTCAACTCCTCTTGCCAATTAATTTTGTCTAGTTCAATTAAAAAATCTGTTTTTAAATTATCTTCAAATTTGTTTTTTAACATTGTTTTTTTCTTTTCATGTTCTTGTTTGTTATCTTTATCGTTTTTACTCATATGTTCTTGTTTGTTATCTTTATCGTTTTTACTCATATGTTCTTGTTTGTTATCTTTATCATTTTTGCTCATATGTTCTTGTTTGTTATCTTTATCGTTTTTACTCATATGTTCTTGTTTGTTATCTTTATCGTTTTTACTCATATGTTCTTGTTTGTTATCTTTATCATTTTTGCTCATATGTTCTTGTTTGTTATCTTTATCATTTTTGCTCATATGTTCTTGTTTGTTATCTTTATCGTTTTTACTCATATGTTCTTGTTTGTTATCTTTATCGTTTTTACTCATATGTTCTTGTTTGTTATCTTTATCATTTTGCTGTTCTGTGGCAATGTATTCATTTCTGTTTTTAAGACTTTTGTCAAGTTCTTCAAGAGCGGCTTTTTTATTTCTTAACAGAGCGATCATGTGGAGAATAGCATTTTTTTTTTCACTTTCATATCTTAATGTAATAAATTGTGAATAATCATGGATTGCCATAGTGTATGAATCCCATGCATTTTTGTAATTTTTTTCCTTAAAATTAATTTTTCCTTGTTCAACATAAGAATTTGCTCTGTTAAGAAGTGCTTTGTCATAATTGGGCATATTTTTAACTGAATTGGAATAATATTTGATTGCTAGGTTGTAATAACCCTCACCTCGTTTGAACATTATGTTACCCAGTTCAAAATATAACTTATAATCAATGTCTCCTCCTATTGCAATTCCATCAAGCAGAGCTCCTTCTGCTTCTGTTAGTTGATTATTTTCTCTATAGGCTATTGCTAGAAAATAGTAGCCGTTTTGTACTTTTGGATATTTCTGAATGGCTTCACTTAGGATTTTTATTGCTTGTGAATAATTTTTATTTTTTATCTCTTCTTGTCCAATTCTAATTAATCTTTGAGAGTATGCCAAATCTGAATTAAGTAATAAAATAAGCAAGACAATCAGCTTTTTAAGCAATAATAAACATTTATTCATATCTTTTATAAGTACTATTTTATTACTTTAAAGTAAATATTTCTATATTTCATAGTGCCTTAAAATCAAATTTATTTTATTCTTTAGTTAAAAATGTAATAAATTTCATTATTTCTTCTTTTTTTTCGGATGATATTGTTTTTTCTTCTTTTAATGCATTTGGTTTGGAATAACAAATAATATAGCATATGGCAGGTAGTAATGTTTCAATTTTAAATTCTTCTAGTTTAAGTAGCAATGCTAGTTTAATGTTTTTATGTAATATTTTAAGTACTCTTGTTCTTAAAATTAATGATTTGACAAAAATGTATGATTTACGATAATTTAATCTGTAAGGACTTATTTCTTGCATTTTTATTATTTCTTGAGGTATTGAAATTTTATCTTTATCGAGGTGTATCATTATTTCTGATATGAATTCAAAATGTTTTTTATCAATATTTGGATAAAAGGATAAAAAATATACAAATATTTGATTTTGAATTTCAAGGTTTTTGTTCTCAAAAAAGTTTTTTATATCTTTTGAGAATTTTGCTTTATCATTTTTATCTGCGTAAATATAAAATGCAATCCATCCGTATGTATCTATTTTTGTTGAGTTGTTTTTTATATAATTTATTACATTTTGTAAAAATATTCTTTTTATATTTTTATTTTGAAATATTTTTGAATTTTTGTATGGATTGAAGTTCATTTTTTCAAAAGATACAAAAAATTCTTCTGCTTTAAATTTTGCTATGATGATATCTTTGATATTTAAACTTAGGTTGAGCAGTTTATGTGTTTCAAGATATTCAATTGCAAAGATGAAATCTTCCCATTCATTTGGTACTTTGTTTTTAAAAAACCATTCTAGATATTGTTTTATTGCAGTTTTTTCGAGTGAAAATAAATAAGTTTTTAAAGTGTTTTGAAAATCTTTAGGGGTATATTTCATAAATTCACTAAAAAAATAGTTGAAATTAGAATTTTTATTTGATCCTTTATAAAAAATTTTATTAAGACTGAAAGTTTTAATTGTTTTTAGGTATTTTAGGATCTCATCATACTTGAGAGTTAAAACTTCATCTATTATGTATTTGTAATGTTTTGTTAAGATTTTATTGAAAAGTGATTTGGATAAACATCCTACTGGCCAGTAGGTTAATATGAGTAATTTTTTTAGTTTTATTACTCTACTTTGTTTTTTTCCTAAACTTGATTTAAATAATCTTTGAAATGATTGATTATATTTTAGTATGCCTTTAATTTTTTCCTTGTTTCTATGTTTTACAGCTATTAATATGTCTATTGTTGGTTCTAGATTTTCTATTTTTAAGTTACTAGAGAAATTTAATATTAATTGTTTATATAATTCTTTTTTTTCTTGTGTGTATTTGCTATTATTTTGTATTTCAATTATTTTTAAAAAGTTGGTGGAATTTAATTTATATGTTATCCCAGATCTTTTACTGATAAGATTTGTTTCTTTTTTTATTTGTAATGAATTTTTTTCTCTAATTATTTCTAGTATCCAATTTTTTATTTTTTTGTCTTGTATTTTTTCATAATAATATTCTTCAAGTGTGATATTGATTTTGTTTTTTTTAAGTTCATAATCTTGACTTATTTTTATAAGATTTTGAATTTCTTCTTCATTGAGCTTGTAAAGTTTTGATAAAATGCTATATTTTAAAATTTTTTCTTCTATGTTTATATTTATATATTTTTTTAATATGCTAAGAGAATTATAAAATTCTTGATATTTTGGTACTATCTTCATTTAGTTCCTTAGTGAATCTTTAATGATTTGTAGTAATTTATCATCACGTTTTGCAATTTTGATTATCGCTTCTAAATATCCCCCAATATCGCCTATATCAAGTCTTTCACCTTCTATTTCTTTGTATAATACTTTGTTCTCAGACATGAGTTTTCTTAAGGCATAAATATGATGATATTCTCCTTTTTGGTGAATTTTAAAACCTTCTTCTAAAAATTTGAAAAATTCATGGGTATATAAGAATCTTCCGATAGATGCTTTGTTGCTTGGTTCTTTTCCAATTTCTGGCTTCTCTACTATGTCTTTGACATGAATATTGTCTTTATTTAATTTTATTACTCCATATCTGTTAATGTCTTTAGGATTTTCAATAACAGATAATATGTTTTTTCCAGTTTTTTTATGCAATTCTATTAATTGTGTTGTTAAGGATGGTGATCCAACATGTAAATCGTCAGGGTATGCGACTATTACATTTTCAGTTCCTATCCAGGGTTTTGCATGCAGTAGAGCATGACCTGTTCCCATCATTTCATTTTGCCTTATAAAGCTAATATTAATGTCTTTAAGTTTGATTTTTTCTAGCAAGTCTTTTTTACATTCTTTGGTAAATACAATTTCGAGTTCAATTTCTCTATCAAAATAATTGTCTAAAACACTTTTTCTTCTTGAAGTTATTATTAGTATTTCTTTGATTCCAGAACTAGTAAATTCTTCAATAATGTAATCAATTGATGGTTTGTTTAAAATTGGCAGCATTTCTTTTGGAATAGTTTTTGTTATGGGTAAGAACCTTGTTCCATATCCCGCAGCTAAAATAATACCTTTCATGTTTTTTCTCTCTTAATTAAAATTATATCAAAATTTAAATTGTAAATATTTAATTTTTTTTGGAAATGATTTAAAATCTATTTTTATGCATGTAAGTGCAGGTAAATATAAGGGATGGAAGGTTGATTTTCCTAAAATAGTTGGTGTGCGTCCTGTGATGGCTATTGTTAGAGAAGCATTTTTTTCCATTTTTTTAAATCAGATTTTAGGATCAAATTTTCTTGATGTATTTGCAGGGACGGGAATAATGTCTCTTGAAGCTCTAAGTAGGGGAGCTAATCTTGCTCATCTTGTTGATTGCAATAAATTTTCTAAAAATGTTTTGATTAAGAATTTTGAAGTTGTGAATGAACCTTACAAATTTTTTTTCAGGAAGGCTGAATTATTTCTTAAAAAGAGTGATCTTTTTTATGATTTTATTTATCTTGATCCGCCTTTTGGATATTCTTTGAAAGAGAATTTACTTAAAGTAATATCAGAAAATGAAAGTTTAAATAAAGATGCAAAAATTATTATTCATTATCCTTCGAGAGAAAATTTGGACAACAATATTTTAAGACTCTATAAATATGATTTTAGAAAGTATGGGGGGTCAAAACTTGATTTTTTTAAAGTTCAGTCTTATGTGTAGGCCCATTAACCTTGCATAGGAGTCAAAAGTTGAAATTCATCACTTTTAAGTTCTTCAATGTTGTGCCTTAATTCAAATTGATCTGTATTTTTGAATGGACTTGTTTTAATGTCTCCATTTTGTCCCTTTGTGATGATTTCTCTAGATTCAAGGTTTAGTAGTATATCTCCAATTTTGTAAGATTTTTCCTTGTGTTTAATAATGGACATAATGGGAAAAATACCTATTGTATACTTCAAAACAACTGCTTTAAATAAAGGTTTATGGCAATCTTTTATATATACATCTACTATTGCTCCATAATCGAATGGTGCAAGGACTTTTAGAAAATTTTTTAGCATTTCTACGTCGAATTTTTTGTTTTTTAAGTATTCTTCTGGGTTATCTTTTGTCCAATAGTATTGTTCACTGTTTTCAGTTAAAAATTTAATAGCTTCTAAGGGATTAACGGGTTCTTTGATTATAATTGGATTAACCATTTCATCATAAGTATCTATTATGCAAAAAATTCTAATAAGCTCATGGGTGAATTTTTTTTTGGTTGTTTCTGCACGATTTTTGATGTTAAGATAGCTTTTTTGTCCATTTATTATCATCTTTGTAATGGCAGAAATATCTTCTCTCATTCGGAATAGATTTTTAGAGATATTAATACTTTTTTCTAAAATTTCTATTTTAGACATATATTTTTCTTTTGTGTTTTTGTCTTTAAGACTGATCTTTTCTCTTATTTTTTGTAATATTGTGATATGCATAAGTCCAATTGGGTGTAATAGTACTCCAAGTGCAGCTTGCAGTATAATGTCATTATCGTAGAAAAATTCTGTGAATTCTGTGTAGTGCGATTTGTCGATAAAGAATTTTGATGTTGATCGTGGAGCATCTTTGGCAGCCCTTTCTTTATTTAATTGTGCAATAGTTGTTAAAAAGTAGATCGTAGTATCAATTGCATGTATCAATATGGAGTCGCCTTCTGTTTTTATTTGTTCCCTGCAAAATTCATAATCTCTTCTAATTGAATGTAGATATAATTTTTTTATTGTTTTTGTATTGTTAAGATTGTTTTTCTCTGTGATTTTTTGGAAATCAAAATGATCATAGATTTTTAGTAATATCTTTTGAATAGATATTATTTTGTGTTTTGGTAAAATCTTAAAACTGCCCTCAATTATTTCCTTAAAGTAGATAGGATCGAGTTCTTTTTCCATTAGTGTATTTAAATTAATTAATGTTTTTCTTCCAGAGATTGTAAACATTTTATCTTTTTCTGAAAATGGTTTATATATATCTTTTAATGCTTCTATTAGCTCTTCCTTTAGGAAATTTATTTCATTGTTTAGAAGTTCTTCATTAATTGTATTTATTAGTTTGTCATGTGGAATATTTTCGTAATTATTGATTACTGGTATGTGTAAAACGTTACCTTTATTTAAAAATGTGATTATTTTTTCGTTTACTCTTGTACTTAATTTGGCCATATTTCCAATATTTGAAAAAATTATATCCTTTTCTGTTAAATCTTCTACTTTTTTTATTTCTTTGAAAATCATTGAGAGCCCTCTTAAAAGCTTTAAGTATTATTGTCTAAGACAATTGAATGCACGAGTCAGGAATTTTATCCTATTCTTTATCAATTGAGATGCAGCTATGCTTATTGTATAATCTTATATAGCCTCTTAACAGCTGATACCTAAAGTTTATCCTTTCTTTTTTTAAGTGGGCTGCATTGTATAGACAAAATCTTTTAACTTATATTGCCACCGAGGAGAATCGAACTCCTGACACAAGGATTTTCAGTCCTCTGCTCTACCAACTGAGCTACAGCGGCTAAAATTTTTGACATTGTAATTTTTTATTAACAGAAGTTATTTTTTCATAAACAAAGTTTTTTGTCAATAAAAAATTATTTGTAATTTTTTGGGTGAGTAATTTTTTTGTCAATTTTACTTATTATCAAACATAGTAAATACTAGTTTTCAGTCTTTGGGACATTATGATAAAGTATATGATAAAGATAATTATATATTTTTATGGTGATAATTATTGTTTTAACTTTTACAGTGTTTTTACTAAAATTTGTTATTTGTGAAATTATCTTTACTTTTTAGTATTTGCTGAAATGGGACACAATACAATCAAGTATTTGTCCCATTTCATAATTTATTTTTTATTATGTAAGTATCTGAAAAAATCCATATTTGTTGAGAATATTTTTCGTTTGTCTTTGAGTGTTGTTTTGTAACTCTCTAGTGCTTGCCAAAATTTGTAAAATTCAACGTTTTTGCTATAAGCCTTTGCATAGATTTGTGCAGCCTCATGATCCCCTTCAGCTTTAATTTTAGCTGCTTCAGCTTTTGCCTCACTTAATAACTTTAGCTTTTCTTTTTCAATGCTACCAAGGATTTCCGTTTGTTCAGCAATTCCTGTACTTCTTTGTTCTTCTGCAATTTGTTGTCTTTCTGAAATCATTCTGTTATGTACAGAATCAATTAAACTTGGATCATAACCAATTTTTCTAATAAGAACGTCAACAATTTCAATACCAATGTCTTTTGTATTTTTGTTAGAAACTTCAATTATTTCATTTTCAATTATTTTGCGACCTTTTGTGATCTTGTAAGTTGTGTTATCTGTAATTTCTTGTGGTGTTAAAACCCCATCAGATAGACGTTGAATTGGATCATTTGAACTTCTGATGATTTCAAGCAAAGGATACTTGGCAATAACACCTCTGACTGCAGGTTCAATGGCTGCATTAATTATTGTAGAAGCTCTATTCATTGTTTTAATTGCTGTATAGAATTGATTAATGTCGACAATTTTCCACCTAGCAGTTGTATCTATCCATATTAATTGTTTTTCTTCTCCTCCTGTTGGAATCCTTTGAGGTTCTCCATCCCATCTAAGTATATTTTTGGGAAATATTTGTACATTTTCAATAAATGGAATTTTATATTTAAGTCCTGCTTTATTTTCAGTTCTTTCAATTTTACCAAGTCTTGTGGTGATTGAAATTTCATTTTCTTTTAAAATATAGAGTGGTTGCATTATAGCTAACGATATTAAGCTAAATATTAATGTAAAAGCTAAAATTTTGGCAATAGAGAATAAAAATTTTAGTATATATTTCATTTTATTTAACCTCCTTAAATGGGAGAAAATTATTTAAGTTTTTGTCAATTATTTCAATGTTGTCTTTACTCTCAAGGATTTCCTTCATTGCTTCGTTGTAGATTCTCTCTCTTGTAATTTCTGGATCTTTAATGTATGCATTTAGGATTGCATTAAAAATGGCGGTCTCAGCTAATGCGGTATTTATTCTGTTTTCCTTATATCCCTTGGCTTCTTCTATCAGTTTGAGGGCTTCTCCTCTGATTTTTGGGATTATTTGATTGAATTTTTTTCTTCCCTCGTTAATGAATTTATTTTTATCCTGAATTGCGATATTAACATCTTCAAATGCCTCATAAACTTTTCCTTTTGGTGGCATAGCATTTCGGATTTGTACTTGAACAATATCAATTCCTAAATCATATGTTTTTATGATTTCATTCATAGAGGCTTTTACTCCTTCTGTGACACCAACTCTATTATCATTAATTATTTCAAAAATAGTATTGTCCCCAATTAATCTGTTCATTGATGATTTTGCAATGTCTGTTATAGTTTTTGCAGGATCTTCTACTTTAAACATAAAAGAATATGGGTCACTGATTTTATATTGTACTAACCATTCAACCTTAATTATATTTAAGTCACCAGTAATAATTATTCCGTCATCTTCGTTCAAGTTAAGTCCTGTGTTATTATTTGTATTAAAACCAAATTTAACTTCTTGTACGATCTTTACTGGTACAATTAATTTTTCTTCAATTAATGGAATTTTTATATGTATGCCTGGTTCAAGTATTCTATTTAACTTGCCAAGACGAAGAACTATAGCTTCATCAGATGGTCCCACCACAAAAATATTTGCAATGGTTATTAGTAATGCGATTACTAATACAATTAGAATTATCATATATTCATATGTTTTGTTGAAAAATTTTAAGATATCATTTAACATTTTGTCTCCTTTTTTTTATACATTTTTACTCCTTTTCAAGTTTTGTAAATGTTATTTTTTTTATTTTATGATTCTGGATTTCCTCTATTAAATATTTTCCATGTTCTGTGCTAACCTGTTCTCCTCCCGTGGGTATTTTATCAAGTAAATCCATTATGTATCCTCCAATTGTGTTTATGTAATCTTTGTGTTGAATTTTTATTCCAATTGTTTCTTCAATCTCATCAAATGTAGTCTCGCCCGATATTAGGTAGATATTTTCATTTTTTTTAGTAATTAGTTGTTTTTGTTCTTCAAAATCATATTCATCAAATATTGCACCAAAGATTTTCTCTACTATGTCTTCTATTGTAAGTATTCCTGCAAATCCTCCATACTCGTCGATAACGATGGCCATTATTTTTTGTTTTTGTCTCATGATATCTAGTATATCTTTTATCCTTTTGTTTTGTTGTACAAAAACGGCAGGTTTTACAAATTTAATAATGTTTTGTTCAAGTTTTTTTTTACTTATTTCAATTAGGTCTTTAGTTATTAAAATTCCTATTATTTGTTCTCTATTTTGGCCTTTATATACAGGAATTCTGGAATATCCTTCTTTTTTAATTAGTTTGATCTTATCTTTTAATTGTGATGTGCTTGAGAGTGAGAATACTTCTGTTCGGTGTGTCATAATCTCAGAAGCCCTAACTTCTCCTATGTTTAGCATTTTTTGCATGAATATTCTGTCATCATTTTCTAAAATTCCTAATTTTTCGGCCAAAAATAACATGTTTTTAATGCTATCTTTAGTCATTTTTTGACTTGCTTTTATTTTACATAGGCTTAGTAAAATTTTAACTATTCCATTAATTACATATATTGCTGGTGTGAATAAGATTGTTAATATTTTGAGTAAGATTGAGGTTGATAAAACTATGCTCTCATTATTTAGAATTGCAATCTGTTTAGGGAATATTTCTGAGCATATAAGCACTATTATTGTTATGATTCCAGTTGATAAAGCAAGTGCATTGTTTCCATATTTGTCGAGGACCAATTTTGTTGTAAGGGCGCTTGCTGTTATGTTGGCAATATTATTCCCAATTAGAATTGTCGTTACAAGCTTTGATGGATTTTGTGCTAAGTTGTATACTATTATTCCTAATTTGCCTTTTTTCTTTATGTCTTGAAGTTGAATTAGACTTAATGATGTGTAGGCTGTCTCTGATGCTGAAAAAATTGCCGATAATATTATGAATATTAATATAATTGTTAATTCTAACATAAGTATTATTTTAATTTATCTTCAAAGCATTTTCTTTAGTTTTATTTGTCTTTGTAAAAAAAATTGCATTGGCTTTTTACTTAAGGATTACAAGGCGCCGACCGGAATCGAACCGGCGAATCAAAGTTTTGCAGACTTCTCCCTTAGCCACTTGGGTACGGCGCCATTTTGAACATTAGTTAGTTTATTAAAAAATATTTAAATTGTAAACAGTATCTTTTATGATTGAATTATTGTGATTGAACTTTTTTAAATATTTTCTTTATATGTTTTTCTATAAAAATAATTTTTATTTTTGTAATATTTATGAATATGTTTATGAATATGAATAAAAAAATGCTTAATAATGTTTTATCTAAGTTAGATAAGGATTTTGTAAAGGAAATTAAAGGGTCCTGTGAAGTAGAAATTTTGGGACTTACATATGATTCAAGATGTGTTTTATCTCATTTTGTATTTTTTGCTCTTCCAGGACTTCATTTTGATGGTCAAAAATTTATTAATTCGGCAATTGAACGAGGTAGTAATGTTATTGTGCATACTAATGATATTGATTTTTATGATCCCAATGTGACATATATTAAAATTGATTCTTGTAATATAAAAAAATTTATGTCAAGATTTGCTCATATTTTTTATAATGAACCTTCAAAAAATCTTAAGATTATTGGCGTTACAGGAACTGATGGTAAAAGTTCTGTTTGTTTTTATATCTATACTCTATTAAAATCTATGGGTGTGAAAGTTGGTTTTATTTCAACGGTATTCTTTGAAGACGGAAGTGGAACTCTAGTTAAGAATCCTTATAGGCAGTCGACTCCAGAGTCAACAGAAATTCATTTAGTTCTTAGTAAAATGGTAGAAAATAATGTTGAATATGCTATTGTTGAATCGACTTCGCATGGCCTTGATGTTAGAACATCAAGATTAATTGATATTGCGTACTCTGTTGCTGTTTTAACTAATGTTAGTCATGAACATCTTGAATTTCATGGTACTATGCAGCATTATTTAGATGCTAAACTTAATCTTTTCTCTTCTGCAGATGCGAATGGTGGTTTTGGTATTGTCAATATGGATGATAAAAATTTTTCTACCTTTTTAGATACTATTAATAGGGCTTATACGTATAGTTTAGAGAATAAAAATGCTGATTTTTTTGTAAGTAAGATTAATGAACAAATGGGTTTTACTGAATTTGAGTTTTATCATAAGAATGTTAAATATGATGCTAGAGTTAATTTGACTGGCAGTTTCAATGTTGAAAATGTTATGGCTGCTTTAATTGTTGTTAGTCAAGTTATTAACGTTGATGTGTCAGAACTTATTGATAAGCTTGTAAATATTGAGGGTCTTTTTGGACGAATGCAAAGTGTTGATTTTGGGCAGGATTTTTCTTTAATTATTGATTATGCGCATACACCCGGAGCTTTTCTTAAAATTTTTCCTGTCTTTAAAAGACTTTCAAAAAATAGATTGATTTCTGTTTTTGGTTCTGCTGGAGAGAGAGATCTTCTTAAGAGAAAGTTGCAAGGAGAAATAGCAGATAGATATTCAGATATAATAATACTTTGTGATGAAGATCCAAGAGGTGAGGATAGTATGCAAATAATTGGAGATATTGCGGAAGGAATTTCAGGAAAGACTTTAAATAAAGATTTATTTTTTATTCCTGATCGAAAAAGTGCAATTGAAAAGGCAATAAATATTGCACATACTGACGATTTGGTGGTTACTCTTGGAAAGGGGCATGAAAACTCAATAATATATAAAGATCGAAGTATATTTTGGGATGAGCAAGCTGTTGTTAAAGATATAATTTCGAGAAATAGGAGTTGATTTGATGAAAAAAAATCTTATGTTAATATTTGGAGGAGTTTCTTTCGAGCATGAAATTTCTCTTAGATCTGCTTGTGGAATTTATTCAGCTCTTATGAAGCTTGATAAATATAATGTGTTTCCAAGTTTTATTGATAAAATTACTGGGATTTGGTACTTATTAGATTCTGTTCCCGATGATCCTAAATTAATTAAAAAAGATAGTTCTGCTATTATTAGTTTAATTCCTGGTTATGGAATATTTATGAATAATAAGGATCTTAAAATTGATGTTGTGTTTCCTATTGTTCATGGGAGAACAGGTGAAGATGGTGCTATTCAGGGATTTTTAAAAATTATGGATATTCCTTGTGTTGGTTCTGGAATTTTAGGAAGTGCTATTTCTATTAATAAGTATTTCTGTAAGCTTTTGCTTAAAAGTTTTAATATTCCTTTAGTGCCCTTTATTGGGTTTAAGAAATATGATTATCTTTTAGATAAAGAGGGCATCAAAAAAGACATAAAGCAAAGTTTAGATTATCCTGTCATTGTTAAACCGGCTATGCTAGGTTCTTCAATTGGAATAAGTATTGCATATAATGATACTCAGATTGAAAAATGTATTGAAGAGGCTTTTGTGTATGATTTAACAGTTGTTATAGAGAAGTTTATGAAGGCAAAGGAGATTGAATGTGCTGTTATTGGAAATGAGCAGATTAAAATATTTACTCCTGGTGAAATTATTATACGGGATTTTGTATTTTATGATTATGATGCTAAATATTCCACTGCTCCTGGGAACTCAGTTGTCTTTAATATTCCTGCTCATCTTGATACCAAACATTTGTTAGACATTAAAGAATATGCATTTTTTACTTATAAATGTTTGGAGCTTAGGGGTATGGCAAGGATTGATTTTTTGATAGAAAAAGATACTGACTTAGTTTATGTTAATGAAATAAATACAATTCCAGGATTTACAGATATTTCTATGTTTTCTAAGATGTGTGAACATGATGGTCTTGATTATGGAGCTTTGATTGATAAATTGATAGCTTTAGCTTTTCAAAGTTATGCAAAGAGGAAGGAGAGGATTGATTTTAACCGTCTGAAAAACTAATTTAGTTTCAAATTTTTTAAATTTTCAATTTCCTTGTCATTTTGAAGTTTAAAAAAGGGATTTTGATTGTATTTTGCAGATTTTGGAAGTATTCCAGAATACTTTATTGTGTATGAATAGTCTATATTAATGTTTTTAACTTCTTTTTTGGTTTTTTGATCGTATATTTTGACGTAGTTTTTATTGATGTCAGAGTAAGCAAAAACATCATATTTAATTTTTTCTTGAGATTTAACCGTAAAAGTTATATTTGTTGTATTTGATTTAATATTGTTTATTGTAAATATTATATTGTTGGATGCTATTTTATATGGTGTATTGCTTTGGTATATGATAAGTTCAGATGCATTTTTTAAAAATAGATTAATTTGTTTTGTAACCTTATTTGTGGTAATTTTAATGTCATAGATAGTTCTCTCAGCTATATCTATTTTTTGAAAAAATAAATCTATTAAGTTTTCTTGTGTTTGAATTTCCTTTTCTGTGTATTTTTTATTTTTTTCTAAGCTTAAATTAAAATCTTTTGTTGAAATTTGAATTGTATTTCTGTTGTCTTGTAGGTATTCTACTCTAATTTTGTTAGTTTTTTCTGGAAAGCTTATTATTTGATCTATTTTTATTGTTGAAATTTTTTCTATGTCGTGTGATATTATGGTAATGGCGATTATTAGAAAAAGAATGATAGATTCAATCTTTTCAAATTTTGTAAATTCTTGTCTTATTGTCTCAGTTTTATATTTTAAATGTTCTACGATGTTGGTAAGTATTGCAGAGAAAAGTGAAATTGATATGAAATAGCTTAGTGCAACTGGTTTTGTCGTCATTAAGGTTGTTTGTATTGACGTTATTAGTATGAGATTTGTTATCCAAATAAGCATTATTACTATCTTTTTTAGAATTTTTGTCTTGTTAGGAATGCTTAATATTAGTATATTTTTTAAAATTATGATTAAAATAAATTCTATTTTGATATATAACATTATGATAAGTTCAATTATAGAGATTGATATTGCTAAATATTTAAGTTCTTTAAGGCTTAAATGTATTTTAAAGTTATATGTGAAATAAGATATAAGATTGAAGTTAAATAATGTTAGAAAAAAATTTACTAGATATATTGGATTTATAATCTTATAGTCTATGAAATTTTCATATGCTGTTAACATTTTATTTGTGATTAGAGTAGAGATATATGTACTTAGGAATAATATGAAAAATAGTTTTATAATTTTATGGTAATTTTCTTTCGTTTTTCTAAGTATGATACTAGTTTTTTTAAATTTTGTAATGAACACTAATATAATGAAATTGCAAATAGCATATATTATTATAATAAGTGTATTTTCATTGATTATCCACTTTTTAAATGGCATATTTATAATGATATAGTGTAGTTCATTTTCACTTTGATTATTTTTTTTAGTTTTGACTGTCTCTTCAATTGATTTATAAATGTCACAAAGATTATTATTTTTTACATGTTTTAAGAGTGAGTATTCTTTATTGTTGCTTATTATTAAAATTGGAATTTCTTCTTTTAAATACAAATTGTATATTCCATTGATATGTTTGTCATTTATTTTTGATACGTTAAAGTTTACTTTATTATTTTCAAATGTTTGTATAAAATTTTCTAAAAAACTTAGACTTGTTTTTGAATTTATTATGTTTGATTGATTTTTAAACTCTATTAGGTTATTTTCTTTGTCTTCATTTAGCATTAAATATATTGTGTTTATATTTTTGTCAAGTGCATTATTATTTAATAACAATCTACTGCTTATTGTTGATATTTGTTTATGTGAGTCGTCTTCTATAAAATAAATGTTTAGGTTATTCTTTATCTCTTTGTTCTTGAAATTATTTATTAGTGTTATTACAATAGCAATTGCTAAGTTGTTTTTTAGAGCATATTGTGCTTCTATTGGGACAATGATATTATAGTTAGTTTTTTCTGTGCCTTTTATTTTCACGTGAATTGTTTTTTGCGAGTATCCAATAAATCCAATTTCTTGGAGTGAGTGTTCTTTGTGGTAAATCTTATTTTCTAGAAAATATTTTTTTATGTAATCATAGATATTTTCTATTCGTTTTATCTTTTCTAAAGATCTGTTTAGTTCATTAATTTTTGTGATATGTTTTCTTATTTGTTTGCCACATTGTTCTATTTCGTCTGCGTTTATTATTTTATGTAAAATAAATGTTTGTATTAGGATTAAGAGTAATGTCTTAATTATCATAATTTTTTATGTCTTCTTCTACTTGCATTATTTGGAGAACGTTAGGATTTTCTTTAAGTGAAGTAAAAATCATTGATACGTTTTTTGCATTTGATGAGATAATTATGTTAATTATTCCATGTCCATTTCCGCAGTCTTCTATTTTTTCACTAATAAGTCTTACGTCGAAAGTTGTAAAAAGATTATCTAAATAATTAAAAAGACCTTTTAAATTTTTTAAGAATATTATGATATGATATACTTTCCTTGTTGGTGTTGCTTCCCATTCTACTTCTACAAGGTGGCTTTTTTTCTGATGTGCAATTTCTCTACAATGTTCTTTGTGAACTACTATTGTATCTTTTTGTATTATCCCAATGATATCTTCACCTGTTAGTGGGTTACAGTCAGAGGCTATTGTAATACTTTTTATTTTGGATTTCGTTAGAGCTTTAAACAAGCTGAAGAGTCTTTTTTGTTCCTTATTTTCTCCAATAAGGTATGCAATTATGTTATTATCTACAAATATTGTATTGTCATTTTTGTTAAGCCAAGATCTAATTTTTGAGCGTGCTTTTTTTGTTCTAACACTGTTAAGCCAAATTACATCAGGTTTTGCCTCTGGAGAGGTAAATATTTCAACAATTTGTTCATTTTTTAATGGTTTGGTTAGTGAGCTAATTTTACCATTAATTTTTGCATAAAGTGCTTGATCCCCAATATCTGTATGTATTGTGTATGCGAAGTCAATTGAGTTTGAGCCAAATGGAAGTTCTACTATTTCTCCTTCTGGTGTATAGACATATATAAATGTGTTTAAAAGTTCTTTGTGTATGTCATGCATTGAGTATTGATTTTTGTTAACCGATTCTTGTTGCCATTTTTTGATTCGGTTGATAAATGATATATCATCAGCTTTTAATTCGACTTGTTCTTTGTAAAGCCAGTGAGCAGCAACACCATATTTAGCAATTTTATCCATTTCTTCTGTTCTAATTTGTATTTCTATCAATTGATTATCTTCAGGTATTCTTACAGTGGTATGTAGAGATTGGTATTTGTTTTCTTTAGGGATTGCTATGTAATCTTTTAGTCTTCCAGGTATTGGTTTCCAAACTTTATGTACAATTTCTAGTATTTCATAGCATTCTTTTTGTTGTTTACAAATTATTCTTATTCCCAGGGTATCAAAGATTTGAGAAATATTATTATTTCTTGTTTTCATTTTTCTAAATATTGAGTAAAAGTGTTTTGAACGTACTGTGATTGTGACATCGATGCCAATTTTTTTAAGTTCTTTCTCTATTATTAGTTTTCCCTTATATAATTTTTTTTCTCTTTCTATTTTTGTTGCGGATAAAAAATTTTTGATTTCTTTATATTCTTTTGGATGAAGATATTTTAATGATAAATCTTCAAGATATATTTTAAGTGATGAGATACCAAGTCTTTCTGCAATTGGTACATAAGTAGCAAGACAGTCTTTTGCAATTCTCTCCCTCCTATTTTTAGGTAAGTGAGAAAGAGTTGCCATATTATGTAATTTGTCTGCAAGCTTGATGATTATTATTCTAATATCATGAGTCATTGCGAAAAACATTTTTGAAATGGTATTTGCTTCTTTGATTGCTCTTGTTTTATTGTGTAGGTCGTGAATTTTGGTTACCCCATCAATTAGACTTAAAATTTCTTGATCAAATTCTTTAATTATTTCTTCCTTTTTAACACTTGTGTCTTCAAGAACATCGTGTAGTAGCCCAGCTATTATTGTTTTAAAGTCTAGTTGAAATTTTATAAGAAATAGTGAAACCATTATTGGATGTATGACATATGGTTCTTTACTTTCTCTATATTGTCCATAGTGTAATTGTTCTGATATTTCAAGAGCTTTAAATATTAATTTTTTTTGAATCTCATCTTGATAGATATTATTGACAGTTTTTCTAAAAATGTTTTTTAGTTTATCAATATCATTTATTTTAAGTAAGTATGCAATTTCATAGACTTGTATCATTCTTTATCCTTAAGACCAATGCTCTTTCTCTGCTTTCAATGTCATATATAGTTTTTAAATACTCAAACCCTTTCTGAATTGCAAAATTTTTTAAAGGTTTTGTTTGCCAAGGAGCCATTTCTATTATTAAGAGTCCATTTTTGGTAAGCTTGTGTTTTGCCTGTCTTATTATTTTTTTTGGAATTTCAAGCCCGTCTTTTCCAAACCCTAAAAGAGCCGCTCTTGGTTCTTTTGTTAATTTTTCCTTTGTTTTTAGTTCATCTTTATTTAAATAAGGAGGATTTGTGATTATTAGCTCAAACTCTTTACTTATGTATTTTAACAGATCTGAATGTTGTATTTCTATATAATTTTCTAATTTTAGTTTTTGTGTGTTTTTTAATGATACTTTTAATGCTTTATTTGAAATATCCGATAGTGTTACTTTGCACTTAATATAATGTGCAATTGTTAAGCCAATGCATCCACTTCCGCAACATAAATCTAAAATTTTATTTAAGTTGTGCTTTTTAATTTGAATTAAAGCTTCTTCTACTAAACATTCTGTATCTTCTCTAGGAATTAGTACATGTTTGTTTATATAGAACTCAATACCCATAAATTCTTTTGTTTTAAGTATATAGTTTATGGGTGTGCCTGATCTTATTCTGTTTATTTGACACAATAATTTATGTTTTTCTTGTTTTGTTAAATTTTTATTTATATTTGCAAGAATTAATTCTTTTCTACTCTTTAAGATTTTTTCAAGTAGTAATAAAATCTCAAGAGTATTTAAATTATATTGTTTTGAATTTTTTATTGCTTCGTTTATTGTCATTGAAATAAATTATAATGAGTTATCTTTTAGTGCTTGTTCTTGTAATTTTAGGGCTAGTGTGTCGAGAAGAAGATCAAGTTCTCCCTGCATAATGTCTTCTAGTTTATAAAGACTAATATTTGCTCTATGTTCTGTTACTCTATTTTGTGGAAAATTGTATGTTCTAATTCTTTCAGATCTATCGCCTGAACCTACTTGTTGCTTTCTGTCATTTGAGCGTTGTTCTTGTTTTTTGAGGTCTTCAAATTTATAAAGCCTTGCTCTTAATATTTTCATAGCCTGATCTTTGTTTTTGTGCTGACTTCTTTCATTTTGACATTGTACTACAATTCCTGTAGGCAAATGTGTAATTCTAACGGCAGAGTCTGTTGTGTTTACATGTTGTCCTCCAGCACCAGAAGATCTGTAAACATCTATTCTTAAATCTTTTTCGTTGATTTCAATGTCGGTTTCTTCAACTTCAGGTAGTACAGCAACGGTTGCTGCTGAGGTTTGAAGTCTTCCATTGGATTCTGTTATAGGAACTCTTTGCACCCTGTGTACCCCGCTTTCATGTTTCAATTTTTTAAATACCTCTTTACCTTTTATTTCAAAACTTACTTCTTTAAATCCACCAAGTTCTGTTTCATTAAAGTTAATAAGCTCTGTTTTCCATTTTTTTTTCTCAGAATATTTTATGTACATTTCGTAAAGATTATGTGCAAAAAGTGCAGCTTCTTCTCCCCCTGTTCCAGCTCTAATTTCAATAATTGTATTTTTACTGTCATTTTCATCTTGGTTCAAGAGTAATATTTTGATTGTATTTTCAACTTCGTCTTTTTTGAGATTTAGATGAGCTAATTCTTGTTTTATTAATTCTTTCATTTCTAAATTTTCTTCTTCGGACAAAATTTTTTGATTCACATCGATTTGGCTTATTATGTTTTCATATTCATCTTTTTTTTCTTTGATTTTTTCTAAATAGTTATATTCTTTTATTACTTTTGCATATTCTTTTTGGTTTTTAATTAAATTTGTATCTTGTAATTTTTCTTCAAGTATTTTTATTTTGCTTTCGATGGGATTTAATTTTTCTAAAAACATCTTAATTTTCTCCTAATAAAGTAGTATTATTTTATACTACTTTTGAGTTTTTTTGTTATAATTGGTCATGAATTTTATTTTATAGGCTTTATATACGATTTAAATAAATAAGTTTAAGTTTACGAATTTAAGTATATTTTTTTAATTTTTTATATAATATGTTTATTGAGATTGGATATTAGAGATTTATTAATATCTTGATATTTTTATATATAAATTATGATCTTATATGTTTTTTAAATAGCATATATGAAGTGAATGTTATGTCTTTAATAAACCAGTTAAGAAGGGGTATTTATGTTAGACAAGAAACTTTTAGGTGAGTTTGGGGATATCTCGCAAATTTCTGATAATGAGCTTCTTGATGTTACTGAAAAATCCAAAAGGGGATATCAGTTGATAAAGGAAGAGAGACTTCTTGAAGCAGAGGCATTGTTTAATGATATCTTACAAAAGGATTATGATAATAATTATGCTCTTGTTGGACTTGGAGACATTGAAAGGAAGAAGCGAAATTTTGATAAAGCTATAATTTATTATCAAAAATGCCTTGCTAAACATTCAAATAATAATTATGCACTTTTTGGATTGGGAGATTGTTATAGAAGTTTGGGTGATTATAAGAAGGCTACAGATGTATGGGAAGAATATTTGAAATATGATCCTGAAAATATTACGGTTCTTACAAGAGTTGCTTCTTCTTATAGGAAATTAAAAAATTTTCAAAAATCTAGGCAATCGTACTTAAGAGTATTAGAACTTGTACCTGATAATGATTATGCTCTTGTTGGTATTGGACATCTATATTATGACTTTAAGGAATATAAAGAAGCGTTGAAATATTGGCTTAGGATGTATGAAATAAATCAGGTTAAGATTGATGTTCGTGTTTTAACTTCAATTGGAAATTGTTATAGGAAATTAAAGGAATTTAGCAAGGGAATTTATTTTTTCAAAAGAGCTTTGGAAATTTCTCCTAATAATTTTTATGCTATTTTTGGACTTGCTGATTGCTATAGAGGAAGTAAAGAGTATCATGAAGCCTTAAAATATTGGCTTACAATAATAGATAAGGATCCAAAGAATAGTCTGGTTTTAACAAGAGTAGGTGATACTTACCGGTACTTGAGAGAGTATGAAAATTCACAAATTTATTATAAAAAAGCTCTTGATGTTGATTTTGACATGTTTGCTATACTTGGTCTTGCATTACTTCAAAAGGAGCAGGGGCAGTATGGAGAGGCATTGTCAGCTATTAAAAATTTGATAAAAACCAATCCTAAGAACTCAATATTATATGTAAATGCTGCTGAATGTTATGAGTCATTAGGTCAGATTGAAAGTGCTATAGATATTTTGTCAAGTTTCTTGCAACTTGGAATGAAAAATGTTACTATCATTGACTACATTACTAACCTTAAAAAAAAGATGGATTCATGAATCTTAATTTTGAAAGATCTATTTTTTTAGAAAAGTTGATAGATACTCACGTTCATTTTAATGAACTTAAGAAAAATTCTATTGATACTCATTATCTTATTAATGAATGTTTTAAAAATGGATTTTCTTATTTTCTTGATATTGGATTGTATCCTAGTGATTTTTATGAGAGAAAGCAACTTTTAGATGCTTATCCTAATATTTCACTAACAGTTGGAATACATCCTTTAAGTAAGGCTTTAAGAGATGATTTTGAATTGATTGAGAGTATTTTAGCAAAGGAAAACGTTGTTGCTGTTGGTGAAATTGGACTTGATTACCTTAAAGGAGATAATAAAAGGGAGCAGATTGAAACTTTAAATATTCAATTGGATTTGGCTAGTAAATATAAAAAGCCCGTCATTTTGCATGTAAGAGAGGCTTATGATGATGTTTACAATATTATTAAATCTTCCAATTTTATAAGTAGAGGCATATTGCATTGTTATTCAGGTAATTATGAGTATGCTAAAAAATTTCTTGATTTTGGATTTAAGATATCTTTTGCAGGTAATTTAACTTTTAAAAATTCAGAGCCTTTAAGAGGAGTTTTAAAGAAATTAAATATTGAAGATATTTTAATTGAAACAGACAGTCCATTTTTGGCTCCAGTTCCTTTAAGGGGCAAGATTAATGCTCCATGTTTTTTAGGATATACATGTCTTGAGATTGCAAAAATTAAAAATTGTGATGTGGATAGCGTTATAACTGCGTTGTATGGTAATTTTAAGGATTTATTTAATGATTTAATTTAACAATTATTTTCTCTCATTAGTAATTAATATTTTTTGTTTGTCAATTGTTGCTTATCAATTCACTTAAATGTATGTTAATTTATAATTAGATTTATATTGTTTTTTCATAGATGTTGAATTCGTATTGAAAATCTTTATTAATTTTTTTTGTTATTTCAAGCAAATCGAGTTCATTCATGCTGATTATGTATTTTGTGTTAATTTCTTTTAAATCTTTTTTATTACTTCCAATCAATATAAATTCTATTTTTTTAAAAAAGGATGATTCTGATAATTTTTTTAAAAGAACGTGATTATTTTTCATTGAGAATAGGATCACTTTTGTTATTTTTGGAGTAATCAAATTTTTTAAATACAGAATATTTTTATCATTTATTGTAGTAATGTTTATATTTTGTTCTTTTGCACTTTTTTCCAAGTGTTTTGAATCCGTTTGATTTAGTGTGTTGTCTTTCATTATTAATGAGTTTGTTAAATCTATTGAGGGGTTATTGAATATAAAATCTATTGCTTTTTTTAATGAAAATTTTACTTTAGATAGATAAAAAGTTTTTTTTTTAATTTTATTGATATTAAATATTTCATTGTTTGATTTATGTGTTAAAAGTATTTTTTTTACATTATTTAGTTTGTCTTTAATAATTTCGATGTTTTTTTCATTGATAAAGAGTGTTTTATCTTGTATGAATGGAGAATTTTTAATTTTGAAAAAATACTCTGTGGCGTCTGAAAAAATTATGACATAACTAAAATTTTTATCTGTGATTTTATTGTTTTTACAACTTAAATTTAGAATTAAAATAATTGCAATAATAAAAGTCTTTATTGTATGTATCATTATTTTACAGTTCCAATGGCTTTCTTGTTTACGATTGTGATTCCTAATAGTATTATTAATGTTATTAGAGCGTAAATTTGTTCGTTAGTTAAAATTAATACTTTTAAAAATGTTATAATTGCTTCTAAGATCAAGATAGGAATAAAAATTAATTGATATCCATTTATGTTTTGTGTTATATGAAGACGTATTCCTTTTTCGCATATAATTGCTGTGAATATTAGTTCTAATATATGTAGAAGCGGTATTTTAATATACTCATATGTGCCAAAAACTTTACTGTTTGTTATGATGAGTGCTAGATTTTTAGAGAGTATTAGTCCAAATGCAAAATATATTAAAAATATTGGATTTTTTTTAAGCAATGAGTTTGGATTGAATGTAAAAAAAAATGTGAATATAAATAATGGAAAAACATAGTAATATATTTGTTCTTTAATAAATATTGAATATGCTAAACTGAATTTTGTTTGGTAATTTATGAGCAAGCTTTTATATAATATGAATTCTTCTATCAAATATAGTAGAGAAAAAATGGTCATTGCAAATAATATTGATGTTGCATGAATATAATTTTGCTTAATTAACTTTAATTGAGGATGTTTTATTATCATGTATAGTTTAAAAACTAAAGGTAGGCTTGTTAGTAAAAATATATTCATAATGGGTAAATTTTACTTTTAAATGACTTATTAATCAATTAAATTTTTACTTTTTATAATTTTTCAAAAATTCTTTTTATTATTGTGTTTAAGAGATATGTGTTCGAATTTACTTTTTAGAGAAGGTATATTAAAATTAGTTATTGATTAATGCTGTTTGAGGAGTGAGTATTTTTAAATGATAAATAGAAGTTCCGGTAAGGATAGATCAAGATCCGGTGATAAAGAATTGAGAATTAATCATAAGATTAAGGCCCGTGAGGTTAGGGTTATTTTTGATAATGGAACTCAATCTGTTTTGCCAATTGAAGATGCTATTAAGTGTGCTAGGGATGCTGAGCTTGATTTGGTTGAGGTTTCCCCAAATTCAGTGCCACCTGTTTGCAAGATAATTGATTATGGGAAATATAAATTTCATCAGGAAAAGCGTCAAAAAGAGCAAAAAAGAAATCAAAAAATAGTTAAACTTAAAGAAGTTAGGATGCAGCCAAAGATAGATACTCATGATCTTGATTTTAAGTATAGAAATATTTTAGGATTTCTCAAAGAGGGTAATAAAGTAAAAGTTACTATAAGATTTAGAGGACGTGAACTTGCTCATACTCATTTGGGCTATGGAATTTTAGAGAGTATTCTTGAGAGGGTAGGTGAGTCTAATTATGTTTTAGAGTCCCCTGCTAAGATGGAGGGCAAAACAATGTTTTTAATTATTGCACCTAAGTCTAAGAAGTAGTGATTAAGGAGATGTAAATGTCAAAAATGAAAACATGTAAAAGTGCAAAAAAAAGATATGCTTTTACTTCAAAAGGTAAAATTAAATATAAGAAGCAAAATTTAAGACATATTTTGACAAAAAAGTCTTCAAAGAGAAGAAGGAAGTTGGGTAAGTCAGGTTTGGTTTCAAGTTTTGAGATTAAGAGAATCAAAACCTTATTGCCTTATGCTTAAATATTGATTTAAGGAGATTATATGGCTAGAGTTAAGAATGGGATAGTTCACGTTGCAAGACGAAAGAAGATCTTAAAGAAAACCAAGGGTTTTTGGGGTACTAAGAAAAGTAATTATAAGAAAGCCAAAGATACTCTTCGTAAAGGCATGATGTATGCTACAAGAGATAGAAAGACTCGTAAGAGGAATTTTAGAAGTTTATGGATTGTAAGAATTTCTGCTGCTTTAACTGGTATGGGAATTAACTATTCAAAGTTTTTTGAAGGTTTGAGAAAGTCTAATATTAAACTTAATAGAAAAATTTTATCTAATTTAGCAATTGAAGATATTGAAACTTTTAAAAAAATTGTTTACGAAATAAAAAATTAAAAACTTCCTGGGAAGTTTAATTGTAGGGATTAGAGTTATTTTTTGCGACATCTCACTAAATTGGGGGATTTAAGTATTTTTTTAACGGATAGTTGCATAGGCGTATTAAAAGTTAAAAATGAAAGTCCCATCTTTGAAAATAGCGCTAAATGAAAATATTCCTATGTTGGCTTCTCGGGATTTTATTTAAAGGAATATTATTTGTGAAATTTATTTCTCTTGATAATATCAGTAAGCAAGATAGTCTTATATATTATAGAAGAGTATATTTTGCTGACGCTTTTTATGAATATAAGGGTTTTAGTGAGACTAAGCAAGTGAAGTTTACAATAGAAGTAACTCCTTTAGGTGAGAAACATATCACTATTGATTTTATAGATCCTTTAAATTATCCTGTTCTTAGTTTGATGGTTGCAATCAAGAGGCATGTTATTGATCTTGATATAAAAGGTGAGCTTCCTTGACATTATCTTTTGAAACAGAAAAGGAAATGATAAACTTTTCTAAATCTTTTTTTAATCCCTTGCCTATTGGTAAGATATTTGGTCTTTGTGGTGATATGGGAGCTGGGAAGACAACCTTTTTAAAAGGTTTGGCTTTAAATCTTGGCGTTTCTTACTTTACAAGTCCAACTTATAATATTGTTAATGTTTATGAGTTTGTAGATTTTAAATTTTATCATATTGATTTGTATCGTTTGAATATTTTAGATGAGTTTCAACTTATTGGTGGAATGGAGATTATCTTAGATATGTCAGCTATAATAGCTATTGAGTGGCCAGAGATAATTATTGATGTTTTGCCAAAGAATAGATTGGTGTTTTTAACATTTAAAATAAAAAATACTAGTAGGATTTTAGAATTTAGCAATGAATACCCTTGCAATTGAATATTCACATAAAACTTTGTTGATTCATTTTGAAATTAATGGTGAGGTCTTTTCTTTAATTAAGGGTAAAGATAAGATTAATTATGCTCTTAGTATTCCAAAATTATTTAATGATTTTGTATTAGAGTGTGGTATTGATCTAAATAAACTTGATTTACTTATTAATTCTTCTGGTCCTGGTTCTTTTACAGGCTTGAGAATTAGTTTAAGTTTTCTTAAGGGGCTTTCTTTAGGTCTCTCAATTCCTTTTGTGAATGTACCTACATTTGATGTTTTTGCGAGATTGGTTAATACAAGCGCAGATACGCTAACTTTAAGTTTTACAGCAGGTAAATATTTCCTTGGGTGTTATAAGAATTCTAAATTTTGCGGGAAAATTTTTTGTTTTTCTGAATCAGAGTTATTTGAATATTTAAATAGTTTTGACTTTAAATTTGTTATTGTGGGTAATGGTATTGAATTTATTTATGAAAAGCTTAAAAATAAGTTTGAGATTATCAGTGATATGGATTCTTTTGGTTCGGTTTTGACGGAGCTTGGCAAGTTTAAATATTTAAAAAACAGACAGGGAGATGATATTTTGTCAGGACCTTTTTATGTAAGACTTAGTGATGCAGAAATTGAATCTTATTTACTAAAATAATCAAATAAATTTTTAATTTTATGTATATTATTCTTGTCTTGTAGTATTGATTTTTTGTTTTCTTCTTTGATGATGTCATAAATTTCAGATCTAAGTATTTTGATATTTTCAGGGGCTTTTATAGCTATTTTAACGCTATCTTTTTTTATTTCTAATATTGAAATTTCAATGTTAGAGTCTATTTTTATGCTTTCGTTTGTTTTTCTTGATAATACTAGCATATTTATTCCTTCTTAAAGACTCTATATCTAAGATAATGCTCTTCATTTGTAGATATGGCTTGTTTCCCAATTAATTTCTTTTTGTTTAATATGATTGGAGCTTTTAAATTAGCCGTTATTTCTCTATAGTTTTTTACATGCATGTTAATTATACATAGTATGACTTTTTCATCTTCATTTTCTGTTTGGATATCTAACCAATCTTCTTCCTCTATATTTGGCAAATATTTTTCTAAAAAATTAAAGGGCGATGTTACTAAAAAGTTTATTTCTCCGTTTATCGATTGCATTATAGAGAAAGGTTTGTGTTCAGAATCTTTGATTATAAATTCTTTAATCTCTTCAAATCCCAGTATCCCTTCAGGAAAGTTAAATTTTATACTAATTTCGTTTTTCATTTTATTTTAGAAAATCTAATAATGTTGTTTGCATGATTCTTGCGGAAACCCCTAAAGATACTTGATAAGCTAAACTTGTCATGTTAAGTTCCGTTATTGCTTTTGTGACATCAAGATCGGTATATTTAACCATATCATCTCTCATATCCATTATTTCTTTAGTTATCCTTTCATAACTTCTATCAAGCCTATTTTCTTTAGTGCCAAGATCAGCTAATGTTGCAAAAATTTTATTTAAACTTGCATCGATTTCTGCTAAACTTCTACTTCCAATAATTTCTTCTCTATTTTCTTCTAGATTATCTCTTAACTCAATTAAGCTATCAAAAATTGTTTTATTTCTAACCTCAGCATTGTTTGCAATATTATAGGGAGGTTCTTTGGTATCATTATTTTGGGTCAGAATACCTAGCTCTTGTAGTACTGTTGAACCTTTCTCTTCTGTTATCCATATTTGGTGAGGTATTGTTGTTTGTATGACTATTGAATTTAAAATACGATCAAGAGTAGCTTCGACAGGAGCAGATGATTCATTTATCTTGGCAATAATGTCAGCAGCGGTATCACCTGCTGTTAATACTATTTCAATGTTATCAATATAAATTTTTGTGTTTTCCTTGACAATAAATCCATTAACATTTTTTGATGATGTTATGTAATGATTGTGAGAAAAAAATATTTCGCTTCCAGGATAGTTATTTGGGATATAAATTCCATTATATATTTCAGTTGTTTGTTCTGTTTGGTTTCCATTGTAGTCTATTCTTACTATTTGAGTTTCTGCTTTATCTTGAGTTAGTTTGTTTATCCTGTTTTCTCTAATTACTTTAAATGCTTCATTATCAATTTTAGTTCCTGCAAATATGCTATATCCATCTGATCCTTTTACATTTGCTATTGCAACGACATCTTCAAGTATTGCATTTATTTCTTTTGCTATTATCTTTTTATCATCAGCTTTGTATGTACTGCTTGCACCTTGGACAGTTATTTCTTTTGCACGAGTTAAAATATTTGCAAGGGATTGTAAATACCCTTCCATATATCTTAATTTTCCTTTGGCGCTGTTGATATTTTTAACATAGGTATTAAGCTTAAATATATCACTGTCTAATCTTATTGCATGAGTGACACCTGTTGGATCGTCTCGCAAATTTGTAATTCTTTTTCCACCTTGGTATAGGCTGCCTAAAAGTTTTGTTATTTTTACTTCTTTGTCTGTTGAAGATGTCTTTAAGTTATCATATGTCAAAGGATGACTTACTCTGTTTATCATACATTATACTCCCATTTTATTTATGATTGTATCTATTAATTCTGCAGAAACTGTGATGAATTTGCTTGCGGCAATAAATGATTGTTGAAATTCTATCATGTTTGCTAATTCTTCATCTTTATTGACACCAGATATTGATAGTCTTAAATCAGTTAAACTTTTAAGTATTTGTTCTTGACTATTTTTTGTAATTTCTGCTGTTTGTCCTTTGATTGCAATATTGGAAGCCGTGTTTGCGAAGTAGTCATTTAGTGTTGCATTCTTTCCAATCATGATTTGTGAGTTTACAAAAGATGCAATACGTAACGCTGCCTTATTGTCTCCAATAGGAGCGTTGTTTGTTGGAGTTTTAATTCCCGATACAATCTTTGATGGATCGTCTGCAATTTCTCTAGATACTTTAAGCCATGCAGCTGGATTTTTGAGAGGAGCTATTGAGTAGCTAGCTGTATTTATTAGTTGGTTGGTAGTATTAATGTCTTGATAGTTATAAGCACCCTCAGTTCCCGATGCATTTAAAATGCCTGTGTAAGTTGTTAAAAATATCCCAGAATCTTCAATATATCTAATTCTAAAAATAGCATTGTCGTTTTCTTCTTCTTTGATTGCCTTAATTTCAAATTTTCCTTCTGCATTAATTCTTGCAGTGACTTGTGAGTTGGAGTTATTTATTTTATTTATTACGTCTTGGACGGTATCTGTTGTATTGTAGGATATTTCTATAAAATCATTTTTATTGATTGCTTGAAATTTGAGTATTCCTGAAAATCCTAGATTTTCTTCTGGAAAAATTTCATTTGTACTATTTATTTTAAATATATGAACAGAATCAAATTGACCATCTCCATTGCTGTCATGTCGTCCACGCTCATCGGTTAGCTTGTATTCTTGGTCGAAGAAAATTCTTCCGTTTTTTTGATCAAGGCCGTGTCCTGACACGTGAACTTCATTTACAAGCTCTGTGATATTAATTGCCATGTTATCTATTTCATTAATTTCGTTTTTAATTTCGTTATCTCTTACATTAATAAGAGCCCCTAATTTTCCCGTATTAATATTAGCCGGTTCTCCATTATTCCATAAAATATTCCATTTAGTTCCTGTAGGGCCATTGGCTGCTTCTAATATAAATTCATTTGCAATTGCACCTTGAATTAGATGTTTTCCTTCTACATAAATTAAAAATTCATTAGGGTCTCGCTTATTTTCTATGGAGATACTGATTAAATTGCTTAGTTTATCAACTATTAAATCCCGTTCATCCATTAAATCATTTGGCTGATCTTTCATGGCGATTGCTTTTGCAATTTGCTTATTAAGCTCACTGATATTCCTAAGGTAGTTATTTATCTCTTCAGTAGTGATTTTTACTTCGTCATTTGCCATTGTGTATATTCGTTTAAGAGAATGAAATCTGCTGTTTACTACTTCTGCAAAAGATTGTCCGCGTTCTAGTATAATATTTCTTTCAGCTAGTCCTTGGGGCTGTTTTGATAAATCTTGCCAGCTGTCCCAAAAATCATTTAATCTTTTTCTGATTGATTGTTCTTCCGGTTCATTATATACATTTTCAAGCAGAGAGATAAATTTGTCTTTTGAACTCCAATAGCCAAGTCTATGTGATTCTTCAGCTATTTTTATATCAAGCAAGTCGTCTCTTACTCGTTCTATGGTTTGAACCATTATTCCTTGACCTAGTTGACCAACTTTGTTTGTTCTATTTAATTGAGGAGCATAAATTGGCATTTCAGTTTTCATTATAACTCTTTGTCTTGAATATCCGGGTTTTGACGTGTTAGTTAGATTATGTCCAATTGTGTTCATAGCATCTTTGTGTGCAAATAAACTTTTTTTCCCAATTTCTATTCCTGAAAATGTTGAATCCATTTAAAACTCCTTAAGTAGTTAAAGTTTTTTGTTTATTAAAACGGATGCTTCATTTAAGTTTCCGCTTTTTGGTCCATAGGGATTTTTATAAGTTATGTTGTCTACGCTTTCTTGAGCGTCTTTAAATATTAGATCTAAAATACCAAGAGATGTTTCTGTGTAGCTTGATATTAAGTAATTTAAGTTCTGGATATTCAATATCCCTATTTTTAATCGATGAAAATAATTATATATCTCTTTTTTATAAACCGAACACAGTTTTTCTATAGCCATGTAAGTTGATTCAAATTTTTCAGGAGCTGTAAAATTTTTCCAAAGCTCATCTCTCTTTTGTTCTATATCTTTAAATTTGTGAAGATAAATGTTTGTTTTATTTATTGCTTCTTTAAACATCGTTTCGTTTTTTTCATCAAGATATCTTTTTATATTTAGGTACATATCATATATATCTTCTACTAAAAGAACTTCTTCTTGTAAAGTATTTTTCAGTTCAGTTTCTAATTTGGTTTTCATCTTTATAAAGTAAATTATAAGTGAAATTCATAATATTTACAAATTTAGGTCATTTATTTATGTAATTGTATTTTTGAATTTTTTCTTTTATTTTTAGTCTTTGCCATTTATGCTATGTTATAATTTTTGTAGTCTATGAGCAAGTTTTTTCACAGAGAAGATGATATTGTTGCACTTGCTACTCCTTTACTTAGTAGTGCTTTGTGTGTGATTCGTAGTAGTGGGATTTCTTCAATTGAAAAATTTTCTAAAATATTTTCAGATCCTAAGCGACTGCTTGAAGCGTCTGGTCATACCATTCATTATGGGTATTTAATAGATAGAGAAATTTGTGAAAAATTGGACGAAGTTGTTGTTTGTCTTTATAGAGCTCCAAAAAGTTTTACAGGTCAAGATTCAATAGAGGTTATGGCCCATGGCTCCCCTATTGGTATAAAGAGAATTATAGGCTGTTTTTTGAAAGTGGGATTTAGAATGGCTGAGCCTGGTGAATTTACTCTTCGTGCTTTTTTGGCTGGAAAACTTGATCTTACTAAAGCAGAGGCAGTAAATGAGTTAGTTTCTGCTAAAACTAATAAGACCCATGCTCTTGCTGTTAACAAGCTTTCAGGTTCTTTGTTTACTAAAATAGATTTGATCAAAAAAGATATTTTAAATTTTCTCTCAGCACTTAGTGTTCATCTTGATTATGAAACAAGTGAATATGAGGTTACCATTCCTTTTGAGGTTATTTCAAAAAGCAGAGATGAACTTAAGAGATTGATTGATTCTTATAATACTGCAAGGAAACTTGATCATGGAATTGCATTAGTTTTGGCCGGTTCTGTTAATGTTGGCAAATCTTCTCTTTTTAATTTGTTACTAAAGGAAGATAGGGCTATAGTTTCCTCTTATGCTGGCACTACAAGAGATTACATTCAAGCAAGCTTTGAATTTGATGGTATTTTATTTAATGTTTTTGATACAGCAGGACTTAGAGAGACTAGTGATTTTGTTGAACAGTTGGGTATCGTTAAAAGTAATTCTTTAATTAAGGAAGCATCTTTAGTGCTTTATGTTATTGATTTGAGTGCAAGATTAACAAATGACGATTTAAAATTTATTGATTCTTATAAGGGACATTCTAAGGTGATTTTTGTTTTAAATAAGATGGATTTAGAATCAAATAAACAAACAGTTGAATTTTTTAATTCGGATAATATAAATTCATCAAATTTAGTAAAGATTAGTACTAAGACTTTATTTGGCATAGATTCTCTTTATGATAAGATAAGGTCATTGACATGCTTTGATTATATTGATATTGATGATTATGATGTTATCGTATCATCAAGTCGCCAAGTAGAACTTTTAAAAAAAGCTTATACCTTAATTATTGAGTTGTTAAATAAGATAGAAAAAGGTATAAGCTATGATATGTTGGCATTTGATGTTTATGAAGTTCTTAATTTTTTAGGCGAAATAACGGGAGAGGTTACTAGTGAAGATGTACTTGACAATATGTTTAAGAATTTTTGTTTAGGAAAATAGATATAGATATGGATTTCGATGCTATTGTGATTGGAGGTGGACATGCTGGTATTGAAGCATCCTTAGCTCTTGCAAGATTAAATTTTAAGACGCTTCTAATTACTCAGAATTTAGATACGATTGGTAAACTTTCTTGTAATCCTGCTATTGGTGGACTTGCTAAGGGAAATATGGTGCGTGAAATTGATGCTCTTGGAGGAGAGATGGGATGCCTTATTGACTTTAGTATGATTCAATTTAGAATTTTAAATAAAAGCAGAGGGCCTGCTGTTCAGGCACCACGTGCTCAGGCTGATAAATTGGCGTATCAGGTTAAGGCAAAAGAAACATTGGAAAGGCAAACCAATCTTGATCTTTTTCAAGATACCGTTAGTGACTTTTTGCTTAATTCTATGAGTAATAAAATCGAAGGTGTTGTTACAGAGAGGGGAAATAAATTTACATCTCGTGTTGTGGTTCTTACAACCGGAACTTTTCTTAGAGGTAAAATATTTATTGGTGAATATAGAGCTTGTATGGGGAGAATTTCTGAACCTGCTGCCTATGGTCTTGAAAAAATTTTACTTGAACTTGGATTTGAGATGGGTAGACTTAAGACAGGTACTCCTGCTAGGGTTCATAGAAAGAGTATAAATTTTGCAAAAACAGAAATTCAATTTGGAGATTCTGATATCATTCCTTTTTCCTTTTCAAATACTAAGATAGATAAAGTTCAACTCTCTTGTTACATTACTTATACAAATAAAAAAACCCATGAAATAATTAGTGACAATATGCATCTCTCTCCGCTTTATTCCGGTGAAATTATTGGGAATGGGCCAAGATATTGTCCTTCAATTGAAGACAAGATAGTAAAATTCAAAGATAAAGATAAACATCAAATATTTATTGAACCTGAAGGGCTGAGTACTGAAGAGATGTATCTTAATGGTTTAAGTTCATCTTTACCCGAGGATGTTCAAAAAAGATTGATCAATAGTATTGATGGACTTGAAAATGCAGTTATTACAAGACCTGGATATGCTGTTGAGTATGATTATATTAATCCTATTGAATTATATGCAAGTCTTGAGACTAAAAGGGTTAAAGGACTTTTTGTTGCAGGACAAACTAATGGATCATCAGGATATGAGGAAGCCGCAGCTCAAGGATTGATGGCTGGAATTAATGCAGCACTTAAGTTGCAGGGGAAGGATCCAATGATACTGCCAAGAACAAGTTCTTATATTGGGGTGCTTATTGATGATCTTGTTACTAAGGGTACTAAGGAACCTTATAGAATGTTTACCTCAAGGGCTGAACATAGGCTTAATTTAAGACATGATACTAGTGATAAGAGGTTGATTAAGTGGGGATATGAAGTTGGGCTGGTTAGTGAGGAAAAATATTCTAGATATTTTTTCAAGGAGAAGCAAGTAGAAGAAATTAAGGAACTTTTGAGGCAGAGGCGTCTTAAGGAAAGGGAAGCTAGTACTTTACAGTTAAAGAAACATATTAGTAAAGATTTTTATCATATTATAAAAGATCCGTATATCAATTTAAGTGATCTTATTAATATAGATCCTAAGTTTAATGCTTCAAAAGTGATTCTTGAACAGGTTGAATTAGATATTAAGTATGAAGGCTACATTAATAGACAAAGAGATTTAATTAGAAAAATGAATAACCTTGAGCTTATTAAATTACCCCTTGATTTCAATTATGAAATTGATGGTTTATCCAGAGAGGCTAGGGAAAAGTTTGTTAAAATCCAGCCAGCTAATCTTGCTCAGGCAAGTAGGATTTCTGGTGTTAGAAATACAGATATACAAGTTTTACTTGTATATTTTTCAAGTCCTAAAAATAAGGTAGTGCTTAATTTGGCTTTATGATGAATGATTTTGAACTTTCTTTGAAAATTTTAGGAGTTTCTTTTACTTCAAAAGGCATTGATAAATTAAAATTTTATATAGAAAAAGTTTTATTATTTGATACTAGGTTTAACTTGGTGTCAAATAATGATCGAAATTTTGATGCAGTGCTTTTACATGTTCTAGATTCTGTAGCGGGATTGTCTATTATCAAAGATAATAATCCACGGCAAGTACTTGATGTAGGTAGTGGAGCTGGATTTCCAGGGATTGTTTTGGCTCTTTTTGATAACTTTAGAAAGTATATTCTTCTTGAACGTAGCAATAAAAAAGCTACTTTTTTAAGGATGATTAGTTTAGAACTTGGTTTAGACAATGTTGAGGTATTAGAACGTGATGTTGATAAAGAGCAAAATAAATACGAATTTATTACAATCAGGGCTTTTAGAGATATAAGAGAATATGCAAGGATTTTGAAATTGATTTTGAAAGATGGGGGGGTGATTATGGCTTATAAGGGTAAATTAAATAAGATTAAGTTTGAAATTAGTCATATTGAATGCTTGTTTAACAAAATAGAAATAAAATCATCAACAATGAGTGATGATAAAGAGAGGAATTTTCTTTTGCTTTATAAGTAGTTATTTTATTTTTTCATTTTATCGTTTATATTTTATTTTTGATGAAAAATTTTAGTACGATAGGAGTGGTATGAAAAGTAGTTTTCAAATAGATTCTGAAGTAGAGAATGCATTAGGTTTAATAAATAAGTTTAGAAGAGAAGTTGCAAGTAGAATCCTTGGTCAAAGGGAAATGATAGATGCTATTTTAATGGGAATTTTGACTGAAGGGCATGTTTTGCTTGAAGGTGTACCAGGCCTTGCTAAAACATTGACAATTCAAACAGTTTCAGATGTTCTTGATCTTGGGTTTAAGAGAGTGCAATTTACCCCGGACCTTTTGCCTTCTGATCTTACAGGTAATATGGTATATAAGAGTACTACAGGGACTTTTAAGGTTAGAAAGGGGCCTGTATTTTCAAATATTATTTTAGCGGATGAAATTAATAGAGCACCTGCAAAGGTTCAATCAGCACTTCTTGAGGCAATGAGTGAGCGTCAAGTAACTCTTGGAGATGAGACACATAAACTTCCTGATCCATTCTTTGTTCTTGCAACACAAAATCCAATTGAACAAGAGGGGACTTATAATTTGCCAGAAGCTCAACTTGATAGATTTTTGTTAAAGGTTAATGTGAAATATCCTTCTATTCAAGATGAAATTAAGCTTCTTAAAATATTCTCAGTTGATGGCGGGCTTGAGAATATTAAAGTTGCAAAAATAATGAATGCTTATTCTTTAGCAGATCTCAAGCGTACAATTGGTAAGGTTAAGGTAGATGATAAGATAATGCTTTATATCGTTACTTTAATAGCGGCTTCTCGTGAAAATGACAAAAAAACTTATCCATTTACTAAATATATTGAGTTTGGAGCATCTCCTAGGGCATCACTTAGTTTGCTCAAATGTGCTCGTGTTAATGCCCTTTATGAGGGGCGATTGTTTGTTCTTCCTGAAGATGTTAAGTCGGTGGCTTATAATGTGTTGAGACATAGAATTACCCCATCTTATGAGGCAGAGGTTGAGGAGATGAATACTGATGATATTATTAAGATACTTCTCTCAGCTGTGGCGCTTCCTTAAGGGTTTAAATTTCATATGCAATATGATAATGAATCAAATGCTAGTACTAAGACTAAGATAAAAGCTTTAAAATTTTTCTCCAGAAAAATGCTTTTGGAGCTTAATTTTGGTGGATATCGTTCTATTTTTAAGGGTCTTGGTCTTGAATTTCATGAGTTTAGACCTTATGAGGAGACGGATGATGCTAGATTGATTGATTGGAATGTTAGTTCGAAAACGGATAGCATCTTCTCTAAGGTTTTTAGAGAAGATAAGGGAATGAATCTTCATTTACTTGTTGATAATTCTCTTTCAATGAGTCTGGGAAGCTTGACTAGTAAAAAGGAAATTCAAGATTTATTAGTTTCTATTTTTGCTCATATGGCATTTTTTAATAATGATAAGATAGGTATAACTTTTTTCTCAAGTGAAACGGATAAGTTTATTTCATCTCGAAAGGGGCATTCACATTTAGGGCGAATTTTAAATGAGACAATAAATAGGCACCTTAAGAGAGGAAGTAATTTAACTTATGTATTTAAAAATACAGCTGAATATTATAAGAAAAGATCTTTAATTATCATTATTTCAGATTTTAAAGCCAGTAATTATTTTAAATCTTTAACTGTTCTTAGTAAACGTCATAATATTATTGCAATAAGGCTTACAGATTTTTTTGATGAAAATCTTCCTCAATATGGATTTTTAACTTATGAAGATATTGAAACTTGTGAAGATTTTTTGACCTCTGGATTTAGTAAAACGATATTGAATAGTTATAAAAATTATTGGACATTAGATAAAATCAAATGGAGAAAAGAATGCATAAAAAGAGGTATTAATTTTATAGAAATTAGTACTAAAGATGATGTTTTTAGAAAGCTAAAAGCTCTTTTAAAAAAGGAGAATGATATTTGAAAAACACAATTGTCTTTGTCATGTCTTTTTTGTCTTTTTATTTATTCTCTTATGAGATAAAAAATGAGATATTTATCCCAACTCGTTATTATGTGGGAGATACTGTTGAGCTTAAATTTTCGTTAATTCTTGGTGAGAATGAAAAATTTATCCCTGCTGAATTTGAGGAAATTAAAAATGAGTTTGTTGAGGTTAATTCACTTCTTTACAGACCTGAGAGCGGGGAGGTAATAATATATTTTGTTTCGTTTTATGTCGGCAGCAATACTCTTCCGCGTATTTATGTTGGAGATATTATCAGCAATGATAAATCTTTTAAATTAATTCTCAATAATGTCAAAATAAATACTAGTAAGTTAATTGCAGATGATGATGTTCTTAAAATTCAGGATATAGAGGGAGTGCTTTTTCTTCCAGGAACAAGTACGTATCTTGTTATTTTTGTTTTAGCTCTTGTAGTAGTTCCTTACTTTTTTATTAAATTTTTGAAGATTGTCAAGCAGTTATTAGTGTTTTTAATAATGAAGCATAATTTAAGAAAACCTTATAAAGTGTTTCAGAAACAAATGATTATTTTGTCTAATTATATTAAGAGTCACGAAGAACAGGTTATTTTTTATAATTTATTGAATTCATCTTTAAGGGTTTATTTGTCTAAAAAAACAGGTTTTGATTTTAATGCAATTACTACGACGGAAATTTCTGAAATTTTGCAAAATTTTAACGTTCCTTATGAAATTCGTTCAACTTTTGTTAATATGCTTAGGCTTTCTGACTTTAGTAAATTTAGTGGAATCAATTTATCAGGTGGAAATCTATCACTTGTTTTAGATGATTTAAGGAAAGCAGCTTTTAATTTTGAAGAATTTAATAGAGGGGATAATGTTAACATTCAATGAGCCTTTATATTTATTTTTACTTATAATTCTTCCATTAATAATTTATTTTAGCCATTTTTTTAAGCGTAGAGGAGGAAAAGTTAAATTTCCAATATCTATTTATGGAAACTTTGGTTCTATAAAATTAAAGGATTATGGATTGAATTTGCTATATTTTATGACTTATGCTTTATTTTATTTAGCAATGACAGTTATGATCTTAACCTTAGCAGGTCCTTCTATTTCGAAGAAGAAAACGACTTATCTTAGTAGTGGAGCTGATATTGTTATTGTTTTGGATATATCTCCTAGCATGGGTGCTATTGAATTTTCATCTAAAAATAGACTTGAATTTGCAAAAGAATTGATTAAATATTTTGTTTATCAGAGAGAAAATGACAATATTGGATTGGTAGCTTTTGCTAAGGAAGCTTCTTTAATAGTTCCACTTACAATTGATAGAGATTTTTTTTCTAAAAAATTAGACGATATTTATATTATGGATCTTGGCAATGGTTCTGCTTTGGCCCTTGGTATTTCCATTGCTCTTTCTCATTTAAAGCATTCGGAAGCACCTAAGAGATCAGTGATTGTTTTAACAGATGGTGTAGTTAATTCGGATGAAGTTTATAAGGATCAGGTAATAAATCTTGCTCAAGGATTAAATGTTAAAATTTACTCTATTGGGATTGGTAGTAGTGAAGAGCTTAGTGTTGGGTTTAAATTGAGATCTGGTAAGTTTTATCAAGGTACTTTAAGAGAGATTTATGATTCTAGTATGATTTTTGAGATTTCAAGTAAAACAGGAGGACTTTTTTATTCTGTAGGTGATGATTTTTCATTTAAACTTGCAATACAGGATTTTTCGAAAAAGGAAAATGTGGAGAGAAAGGTTAAAATTTCGGTTGATAATGATGATGTTTACAATGAATTTTTATTGGTAATATTTTTCTTATTAATCCTTTACTTCATTTTGTCTAAGGTCTTTTTGGAAGAGGTGTTATGAGTATAGGCAATTATTATGCTTTTTACTTGTTTATAATTTTATTTTTAGTTCTTTTTTTATATATTTATAATTTTAGAAAAGCGCTTCCATTGTTTAAGACTTTAAGTCTTATGTATGTTAATAATGCTTACATTAAAAATTATTATATAAAAAAAATTCTTATGATGTTCTTTTTTGTATTGAGTCTGGGTTCTTTAATTGTTTCTATCTTGGATATTTCTTGGGGGCAAAAAGCTACTGAGGATAAAAGATCAAATTTAAGGATATCTTTTGTTGTTGATATTTCTCGTAGTATGTTAACCTTTGATGAAGGAAAATCGATTAATAGGCTTGAGAGTGCTAAGAATTTTATTAGTTTGATTTTAAATAATTTTGAGAATGTTGAGTATTCACTTACTGTTTTTAAAGGTAAATCCTTGTTAGTGTTGCCATTTTCTAAGGATAAAGCTAGCTTACATAAGATGTTAAATTATATTGAGCCTAATTTAATAAGTTTTCCTGGTAGTTTTTTAGGTGAAGGAGTTTTTAGTACCATACAGGGAATAAAAGATGGTTCTTATTATAATTTTTTGGTAATTTTAACAGATGGAGATGAATGGGGTGAGAATAATTATTATACTTTTTCTAAGTTGATTGATGCACTTAATCTTACAAGCTTTGTAGTTGGGATTGGAAGTAATAAGCCATTTCCTTTGATTGATAATAATTTAAGTGTTAAGGATAAAAATGGCAATGTAGTGGAAGCCATGCTTGATGAGGATAATTTGTATCTTTTAACGTCTTCTCTTAAGGGTTCTTATTATAATTTATATTTAAAAGGTACTAATTATGTTATTAATGAGATAAGGAATGATATAATGAAAAAAAGTTCAAGTGATATTTTGCTTATTGGTATTCTAAGATATAAGCTTTTTTTAGCTATCTCTTTTTTATTTATAGTATTGTATCTATTTGTTAAGGTCATTAAATGGGACGAAACTTTTTAATTTGGTTTTTAATGAGTTTTATGTTTGCATCCTTTTTATCTTGTTCTAATATTAGAGCTATGTCTCTTATGGCCATTGGTAATTATGAATATATTAGAGGCGATTATCAGGGTGCGATTTCCACTTATTATGATCTTGTAGATGATAAGCAAGTTACGTCATGGAGTTATTATAATCTTGGGATTGTATATTATTCTTTAGGAGAGTATGAAAGCTCTCTTCGGATGTTTTCGTATGCAAAAAGAGATAATGATTCTTTTTTGAATTTTAATATAAACTATAATGAGGGAATAATATACTATAATCAAGGACTTTATCGAAAAGCAGAGGTGGCATTTAAGGAAGCTTTAAGGATCAATCCTGCAAGTTATAATGCTAAATATAATCTTGAACTTGCAATAATTAAAAAAAGAACTATTCCAGACGATTTAGATAGTTTAAGTGTTAAGAGAAGTCAAAATTTTATTGAGAATAATGAAAATTTTTTAAGGTATATTGAAAATCTTGAGAGGGTTTTATGGGTAACAAGGTCAGAAGAACAAACTGTGTCTTTACAAGAAGATTGGTGATATCTTTAGTTTTATTTTTTATAAATTTTGAAATTTATTCTTTATCTGGTACCGATTATTTAGTATCAACTAAGGTCCTTAAAGGAACTAAGGTTGTTCATGTGATTAGATTAAATTTATCTCAAGATATTGATGAGACGTCATTAAAGTTTGAAATAAGTAAAGATATAAATGATAACACCGAAATTGCTTCGATATCAAAGGTACCAGATGGAAATAATATTGTTACAGAAATAAAAATTGAGTATGATTTTGATAAATTGGGATTTGTTAAGATTCCTTCATTAAAAGTTGTTTATCTTGGGGAAGTTTATTTAAGTTCAGAGTTTGAAGTGGTTGTTTTAAAAGAAGATGAGTCGCAGTTTTTTGGTTTGCCAGTTAAATTGTATTGGGATTTTGATAAAGAAGAAATTTATGAGTATCAGAGTGTTGGGTTTGTTTTGCGTGTCAATTGGCTTGTGAATAATAATTTGAAGTCTATTGCTAGTTCTTTTAACGCTGTTAAAGATGCAATGATTGATAGAACCCCTATATTTGAAAATATTAAGTATAGGACTTTTAATAGTAAAGAAATCTTGGATGTACCCCTTTATAACTTTATCTTAACCCCTCTTAGAGGTTCAAAAGGTATTGTTATTCCTAGTGTTTCTTTTAATATAGGTGAAAATATTGCCCGTATGAGTCCTGGTATTTCTTTAAAAATTAAACCAATACCCGATGAGGTTAAGTCTTTGGCCGTTGGAACTTTTAAAATTGATTATGAATTTCCTAATTCAACTTTAATTAATCAAGATACTTTTACTGTTTTAATAAAAATTACAGGGCAAGGTAATCTTCCACATATTCGTTTTCCAGAAATTGAAACTTATAACTCTAAAGTTATTTATAATAAAAAAAATTATAATTTTGAACCTTCAAAAGATGGTTATAAGGGCAGTATATCTAGGATATATACTCTTAAACCAGATAATAAGGGTAATTTATTCTTAAATATTGGTGATTTTACTTATTTAAATCCTGATGATGGAAAAGTTTATAAACTTGATGGTAAACGACTAAAATATGAATATTATGGGGAATTGAAAAATAATAATGATTCTGGTCAAGAATTATTGTCAGATTTTAGTTTGCTTTCATATCATGATATTTTAAAACATAGGAATAAAACTTTTTTATTCTTTGTTCCCGTTTATTACTTAATTTTGATACCAGGAATTTTATTCTCTTTAGCTGTTTTTATTAAATATAAAAAGTTCTTTATTGCATCAGGTTGTGGATTAGTTATTTTAATATTAACTCTTGCTGTTAGTCTTAATGCTATTAACGATAGTTCTTTGTCAGAAGATAATATAAATGATTTAATTGAAGATTATAAATCAAAAAATTATGATAATGCTCTTAATAGAGTTGATAATATTCTTAAAAATAATCCAAGTTATTCAGGGTTGTGGTTAAACAGAGCTCTCATTTTGAATAAAATGGATAGATATTTTGATGCAATTTATTCAGCTTATAAAGCATTTTTTACTTCACCAAGTAATGATACCTTTTACAGGGTGATTGATTTTATTGAGGCTAAGAATGGAGTTAATGAAAATATTCGAAACAATAGTTTTGTTTGGTCTAATATTTTTTTTATTATTAGTTTAATTTTAATAAATATTTTAATAGTGATTATTTCTTATAAATTTTATGCAAAAAATTTAAAGAGAATTATTTTGTTCTTGCTTTTATCTGTAACGTGTTTTACTTTATTTCAAACATATTACTTTTATGTTGACCAGCAGTCTGAGATTGGAATTATTAAAGGTGATCTAGTTTCTCTTTATAAAGTTCCTGATAATTTTTCAAGAAGCTGGCGATTCTTAAACGGGAATATAAGTGTTTATCTACTTAATAGAAAAGATGACTTTGTTCTTATTCAAACAAGTCATGGCCTTCAGGGATGGATTCATAAAAACTTTATTGCATCTGTTAAAGATAGTTTAATATAAAGTAATAGCGATCTGTTAATTGATTTAACTTATTTTGATATAAGTATTTATTTTTCTCTATATACTATTCTCCCTTTTGTAAGATCATAAGGTGATAGCTCAACCTTCACTCTATCTCCAGGAACTATTTTTATAAAATGTTTTCTCATCTTTCCAGATAGATGAGCTAAAACTAAATGCCCATTTTTAAGTTCTACCCTAAACATTGTGTTAGGGAGAGATTCTTTAACAATACCTTCAGTTTCAATAGCTTCTTCTTTAGTGTTCAAAATGCCCCCTTGTTATTTATGTAACAGAATCAATTGTACACAATTAGGAATATCATTGCAATTATTTTTTATTAAAAATTAATGTACTAGTTTACATTATATGGGATTGTTTATATAATTACACGGAGTTTTTTAAAAATTGTAATTTATTATAGGGAGGTAATATCATGCATAAAAGTAATTTTGAGCATGAATTTGTTGAAAAGATGCGAAATTTTCTTTTAGAATCAAAAAAAGAAATATTAAATTCTATAAGATCTGTTGAGGATAGTAAAAGAGAGATCATTAATAATGATATGCATTTAAAGGACATCATTGATATTGCATTTGACAATATGGATGGAAATAATCTTGAAGCTTTAAGTTCAGTTGAGAAAAAGAAGTTGCATTTAATAAATCAGGCGCTTTATAGAATTTCCCAAAATACTTATGGTAATTGTTTGGCATGTGATAAGAGTATTACAAAAGAAAGACTTGAGGCTATTCCTTATGCATTTTTATGTATAAGTTGTCAGACTAAAAAAGAAAAAAAGAGCAAGCGATCAATTTAATATTTAATTGTTTAGAATTGTAATTTCTACTCTTCGATTTTTTGATGCTAAAGGAGATGAGTTTTCATACTTAGGTTTTTTAGCACCCCATCCTTTAAAAAATATTTGGTTTTTGTTCTTTACTTTCATTTTTAATAAATAGTTTCCAATTGAATGAGCTCTTTTTTCAGACAATTCTTGCATTTCTTGTTCTGTTCCAAACTTTGCTGTATGTCCTTCTATGAGAATATTGTTGTCTTTAAACTTTTCTAATAAATTGGCTATGTGTTTTAGTTTGTTGTATTCTTTTTTAAGAATTTGAAAAGAATCAGGATAAAATTCAATATCTAAGCTTAATTTGATGCCATTTTTGTTTTTCTCTATGTTAATAGAGTCTATCTGTTTTGTTCTAATATATTCTTTGACTTCATGCTCTATTATGTTGTCATTTGGTAACTCAATAGAGATTATTTTCCCAAATGAGTTTCCAGTCATTTTGATATTATTGTTGTCATTTTGCATTTGAAATTCATATGTATCATTATATTTATATATGTTTCCTAATTTTGAGTCGAAATAAATTATTTGGTTAACCTTTTGAGAGAATAATATGTTTTTTACGTTATATTTAGACTTGTAATTTGATAGAATTATGTCGTAGTATTTGCCATTTATTTTTTCTTTGCCTTTGTACACATAATTTACATCAAATTTTGTAACAAAATCTTTTATTTCTTGTGAAATTTCAGATGCTTGAATATATTCTTCTGCTGGATATGTCCAAGTTTCATTTACTTTTATGGGTGTTTTTGGGAATCTTGGGATGCCTCTAACAGAAGGTCTTTTTTGAGCATTATTAATTTTATATTCGCCTTGTTTGTTTATGCTAAAATTTCCTTCAAATTCTTCTTTAAGTAAGTAAACGTCGCTCTCATTATCTCTTTTTAACACTCTAAAGTAAGATTTGATATCTGCAAAATTGTTTTTTACATCTTTTACTTCGCTTGAAACTTGGATATTAGTTTTGGTTTTTGAGTTAAATCTTCCATTTAGGTAAATTTCTTGATTATCTGTAGTTTCTATTCTGAATTTAGCCCCCTTAGTGTATTTAAATTCTAATATTTCAGATGAAAATGCTAGAGTATTTGTTAAAAATAGTAATATAACAATTTTAATATTCATTTAACAAATTATATCATGATTGAGATTATGTTTTTTGAGAAATATTTCATTAAATCTTTTGAATAATGCTTTGTGAGTTTTACATTTTAGTTATAATGATTGTATGTGGACGGTTGTTTTAAGATATTAATTAAATAGTCAATTGTTTTGAGGTATAAAAAATGAAAAGAAAAAGTGGAATTTTGCTAAATATTAGTTCTCTGCCATCTAAATACGGTATTGGTGATTTAGGGAGAGGGGCATATAAATTTATAGATTTTCTTGCCGCTTCATCACAAGGTTATTGGCAGATATTACCTTATTCGCCTCCTAATTTTGTGGAGTTTCCTTATTCAAGTTTTTCTGCATTTGCTGGTAATATCAATTATATTGATTTAAATGCTATTGAGAGGTTTATTGACATAGACTTAGGCACTCTTGAATGCTTGGAAGATAGATATGTTGATTATGATAAGTTAAAAGCTAAAGAAGTTGTTTTAAGAAATGCTGCTTTGAATTTTTTGCACAGGGCAACGATTGATGAGATTCATGCATTTGAAAAGTTTAAAAAATCAGCTGCTTATTGGCTTTTAGATTTTTCAAGTTTTGTTGCTTTTAAAGAGTACTATTCTAAGTTTCAATCTTCACAGGCTTTTAATCTTTTATTTAGTAGAGAAATTTTAAAAAGGGATGCTAAGGCTTTAGCTAAGCTTAGAGAGACACTTGAGGTTGAGATCAACATTCAACAAGTTTTACAATATTTCTTTTTTTCACAATTTAAAGCTTTAAAAAAATATGCTAATAATGCTGGAATTAAAATAGTAAGTGATGTTCCTATTTTTGTGTCTTATGATTCTGCTGATGTTTGGGCGCATCAAAAATATTTTAAATTAAGGTTTGATGCAAGTAAAGATAAGGTAACGGGGATACCTCCTGATTATTTGTTTAGCAAAAAATATCTTTGGGGCAATGCAGCTTATAATTGGAAAGCTTTAAGAAAAGATGACTATGCATGGTGGATTAATCGTATTGATTTTTTGCGTAAATATGTGGATATTGTTAGAATCGACTATTTTAGAGGATTTGTATCAACTTGGGAGGTTCCTGCAGAAGAATCTTTGCTATTTGGTGGACAATGGGTAAAATGTCCCGGGAAAGATTTTTTTAAACAGGTTCTAAATGAGATTAATGACTTAGAAATTTGGGTTGAAGACCTTGTAAAAGATCGTGGAGATACATTTAGGTTAAGAGATTATTTTGGTTTCCCCGGAACTAAAATGATGCAATGTGCATTTGATTTTGATTCCACAAATATATATCTTCCCCATAATTATATAAGAAATTGTGTTGTTTATACAGGTACTCATGAGAGTAATACTATTCGTGGATTTGTTAACTCTGTTGATAATGAGCATAAGAAATATATTTTTGATTATTTCGATACTAATGAAAATGCTATTGTTTGGGATATGATAAGGGGGGCGATGGCTAGTGTTGCAAATAGTGTAATAATTCCAATGAAAGATTATCTTGATTTGGTATCTGATTTTAGTATGAATATGTCTGATACAATGCTTAACAATTTTAGAATATTAAGTGGTGATTTGAGTGACGATTTAAGTAAAAAGATAAGTGACATTACAAAACTTTATGGAAGAACTTAATAGGAACTTCAATAATTTGTTAAAATGATATTTGTTTTTTAATATTTATTTTTAAAAAGGCTGGATGTCATTTATATGAAACTTAATACATATATAATGCTTGTGTATATAATTTGTTTGTTGTTTGCTTATTTTTTCTTGTGTTTTCATTTGCATTCATTAGATGAGAGTAAATATTTTAAGAATGGTGGCTTATTTTTTATTAATAAAGGTGCTTTATATAAAAAGCATAATAATGTGATATTTAAGGTTGAACCCAAGGGGCTAGAGACTAGATGGATATATCCGTTTGCAAGACCTGTGTCTAAGAGAATAACTTCTATTTATGAAGATTTTTATTCCTCAAATTCCCTTTTGACAACTAATGACTCTGTTTATGTTTCTCATGATTATTTTAAAAGTTTTAGAAAATTAGTTGATAATGAGAAATTTAATAAAAATTCTTACATTACATCAAGTGCATTATCTCGAGGAGAATATAAGCGTATTGCTATTGGTACTTCTAATAGTGGAATTTATTTAAGTGTTAATGATAGTTTGGATTTTACGAGTCTAAATTCTTTAATTTCTAAGATATATCTGGGTGCTGGTTATTATGATATGGTTAGTGCAATAGAGTTTTCGAGAAACAATGTAAATGAGTTGTACTTTTCCTGTGGAATTTATGGAGATATTATTTTAATTAATACAACTCTAGGGGTTGTTAAGAAGTTGGATTTTCCCTTTAAGAAACAGATATTGCGTATTATTGATTTATCGGATGCAAAAATGGAAAAACTTTTAGTTAGAACTTATGATAATCATTTTTATTCCTATGTTGATGGCAAATGGACTTTTGATGGTCAATTTTCTGTGTATGGAGAAAATTCTGTTGAAAAATTAGAAAGGATGCATCTTGCTTCTAATAAGGGGTCAATTTATTTAACGGCTTACACTCTTCGAAGCAAAACAGCTATTGATGAGAGATTTGAGTTTATAAAAAGATTAGGCATGAATGCTGTTATTATTGACTTTAAAGATGATAGTGGTATTTTAACTTATTCAAGTAAATTAGCTTTGCCAAACAAGATAAAGGCTGTTAAAAATTTGATAGATGTTCCTTATATTTTAAATAAAGCAAAAGAACTTGGAATATATGTTATTGCACGAGTTGTTGTGTTTAAAGACGCGAAACTTTATTTTTATAATAATTGTGAGTATGCTCTTTGGAATAAAAAGACCAATCAGCCTTGGGCAAACCTTGTAAAGGTTGAGCATGGTGATTCTTTTAAATTTATTCAAAAGGAACATTGGGTAGATCTCTTCTTGCAAGACACATGGGATTATAATTTATCTATTGCAAAAGAAATTCAGTCTCTTGGAGTTGATGAGATTCAGTTTGATTATATTAGATTTCCAACAGATGGTCCTGTGTCTCTTATAACTTCAAGATTTAATAAATATAAGATGCATGCGATTGATGCTCTTGAATCTTTTTTAATTATGGCTAGAAAAAATATTTATATTCCTATTTCTATTGACATTTACGGAAATAATGGATGGTTTATTACAAATAGTATTGGTCAAAATATTTCTATGATTGCGGATTATGTTGATGTTATTTCTCCAATGTTCTATCCTTCTCATTATACTAACGATTTTTTAAAGAATGAGTTATACTATACTACGAGAGCTTATAAAATTTATAAGGAAGGAAGTAATAGAGCTGTTGTATTCTCATCAGGTAAGGTTATAATTAGACCTTATGTTCAAGCTTTTTTGCTTGGTTCTGAACGCCGTGTGAGTAAAGAAGTTTATTTAAAATATTTTTCTCATCAATTAAAAGGAGTTAAGGAATCTTTAGGCAATGGCTTTAGTTTATGGAATGCATCTAATATTTACTATATGGTTAAGAATGATTTAAGCGAATTTTTAAATTTTTCTTAAATGTTTGTGGAAGGAAATTTTTTTGGCACATATTCATCTTTTTTGTGTAATATTTAGTATCTTTTTGTTATATCTTGGTGGGAATTATCTTTTAAATAGTTCTGTTAACATTGTTACTTATTTTCAAGTTCCTAGTCTTTTAATTGGTGTTGTAATAGTATCCTTATCAACAAGTACTCCAGAGCTTTTTACAAGTTTAATAGCATCTCTTAAGGGTAAAAATGAAATTATTGTTTCTAATATCATTGGGAGTAATATCATTAATATGTTGCTTGCACTTCCCTTAACAGGGTTGTTTTTGAGGATTGAAACTGATTTTAAGAGACTCAAATTTTCTTTTATAATTTTATTTTTATTGATGTTTCTTCTTTTATTGCTTTCTTTTGATTTTAATACTTTGTCTTTTTTTAAGGTGCCTTATTATAAAACCAGTTCATTGGTGATTTTAATTTTATTTTTATCTTATCTATTTTTATTTTATAAAGAAGAGAAAAAATATAATTCTGTTCCAAAAAATTTAAAAAATCTTAATTGTAATTATGGGTTTAAGTTTTTATTTTTAAATACTTTGCTCTTATTATTAAGTATATATTTCTTATATTTCGGTTCAAAGTTGTTAATAGATAGTTCAATATACATTGCACACAATGTTTTTAATATTAGTGAGAAAGTGATTGGAATTGTTTTTGTAGCTTTTGGGACCAGCATCCCAGAGATCGTCGTTTCTCTTTTTGCAGTAATTAAAAAGGAGTCAGATATTGCCATTGGTAATATCATTGGAAGTAATATATTTAATATTGGGTTTATTTTATCTAGTAGTAGTTTTGTAAATCCAGTACTCATGAGTGATATTTATTTGGCTGATTTTAGTATCATGTTTGTTGTATCTTTAATGTTATTATTCATAGTGAGATTTCAAGGGGCTTTTAGTAGAGGACCTGCTATTCTATTTTTATGTTTATATATTTTATATAATTCATTTTTATTTGGTGTTTTTTAATTTTATTGAATTTGTCAATATGTTATTATATGTTATGATGGTTTTGTATATGAGGAGCTTGGAAATATAAGATGAAAAAATTACCCGAAATTTTCTATCTCAATGATAAAGAAGTGGAGATTTTGATTTCTCAAATAGGGATTTCTTCAGATGCTCAAAAAATGATTTTAAGGATTATTTTGGAACATAAGCACAATGTTATAGATTATGCTAAATTTATCGAAGATTATTCTGTTAAAATTCGTGGTCTTAAAGGAGAATTGGATTTTTTATTTCGCAAGCTTTATGAGGTTAAGAGAGGAATTATTATTAATAAGTCAACATCCAATGGGGAAATGGTACCTTATAAAATAATAATAACAGATGAAAATAGTTATAATTTTTATTATTATGCTATCGAGGATTTGTTTTTAAAGCATTATGTGGGAATAGAACTCTTTAGTACTTTACTTACAATTAAGAATATAGATAAAAATTTATTGGCTTTTGAAAAAGAGTTTGTCATTCTTTCAAATTCAGACATTAATCTTAAATATTTTCAAGAAAATTCTTCATCAAAAAAGATATTTGTGTTGAATTCTTTAATAATTCCATCAGGAAAAGCCTTATATTTTATTGAATTTATGAAGAGAATTTTATTTGGGATTGCTTCTAACAGAATAGTTAAAGATATTTTTATGAGAGCTAAAAATGTAAAGCTTAGTGAGTATGATCGAATGTTAGATGAGGGTATTAATGGTGTGAGAGTTGCTTATAATTTGCTTTTAGGAATTTTAGAAAATAAGGAAGAAATTTTAAATAAGAAAGGTGTTAATATTTCTAAACATTACTTTACTTTTTTAGAAGTATTAAATATTTATATTACTAATGAGAAAAACTTAGAAGAACTTAGAAATTTAGAAAGCATTAAGATTGATGAAACTTTGAAATCAATTGAAAAAACAATAGAGTTTAAACCAAGATTTATTAATATAGAAGAATTTAAAAATATTCTTCAAGAGCATGCTGAAGGATTATCTGATTCTGAATATTTTTTAAAGACGGCTAATGAATACTTTTTTGAGTCTAACATTAAGGGTTCGTTACCCAAAATATTTAGTATTAAACGTGGAATGTATTTATATAAGCCATGTGCCTATTCTATGTTTTTAAAGGAATTCGATCAAATTTTAGTTGATATTAGGGATAAATTGAGAAATGATTTTGTGAAAGTATTTAATAGTGGGAAGAATTCTTCTACTATTTTAACAGAAGAAGGTCTTGAAAAAACATTGATTGAATTTATTGCTAATTATGATATAAATGATTATTGTTTAAAAAATAAGGTCGCATTTCTTGATTTTATTGTTTCGCATTATAAACGAGTTTCTAAAACACAGAATATTCAGACCCATCTTAAGGATATAATCAAAACCGAAGCCGCTAAATATTTTAAAAATAGTAATACGTTTTTACCACTTTATAAGATTTATAAAGTTGACCTATCTAATCTTTTAGATGCTGCTTATAGAGATTTGCCTTTGTTAAAGAGGCTTGTGTTATTCTTAACAGGGAGACAGCAGAGTTATAAAGAGGCTTTATCTAGATTAAATTCTAAGATTGTGGTTAAAGAGCATGCTGAACTTTTTGATCCAAATGAAAGAGTGAAAAGACAACTAGATAAAAGACGAAAACAAAGAGAAGAGTTAAGGGATCAAATTAGGAGTTCTTATGTTAGAAAAGGCAAAACCCCTAAGGAAGCAACTTTAAATAGGGCCTATACTAAAAGTGAACAAGATGAAGCTTGGTTGAAATTTGAAGATAAATTAAATAAAAAATAAATTTTAAAATAAATCTTTAGGTCTTCTTGCTGTATTTTTTGAGGTTTGACATTCAGCATAGTGTTTTATTTTACCATTTTCAAATTTAGACTTCATTATAATTTTTCCGCCCCACTTGCTTAATAATTCTTTAGAGCCACTTCTTTGAGCATTTTTAGAAATTTTTGCCATCTTAAACTCCTACTTAAACTAATTTATTGTATAATAAGTTTATCAAAATAATGTTGATTGATCAAGGAATGACTATGTTTTTGGTGATGTTTTTTGTGTCTTGTGCTCTTTTTTCAGAAGAAATTTATTATAGATTTGTTGATTATGATATTAATTATAGGATAATCGGGAAATATGAGATCAGTAAAGAAAATGCGGAAGAAGAGTGTGGATATAAATTTACTTATGATGATAGCAGGCTTGTATTTGTTGATTATGTTGGCAAACTTAGTATTTTAATTCCTTCTTTTTTTGGTGCAAATCAGATCAAAATAGAATATTCTGGGGATATAGAAAGGAGATTATTTTTAAATGGAGGTTTTGCTGCTAAGAATTTAAAAGATGTTTGTGTTGAACAAATAGAATATTTTCCAAATGGCAGACCAAAGAGTATTTTTAATTATAATAAATCTAATGAGATTATAAGAGATAAGTATGGAATTGCTTATTATCATTTTATTTACAATGATGATAGTAGTTTTTATGTTTATAGGTTTAGTGAGGTTGGTTTTCAAATTAAAGATTTAAATAATGTTTATTATACTAAAATTATTTATGATGATTCTGATCGGAGTAAAACAGTTTTATATTACGATGATAACAATTATAATATCAAGGCTAAGAATGGAATATATGGTTTTAGATTAACTTATGACAGTTCACATAATATTATAAGGGAAGAATATTTAGATCCGGTAGGTTCTTTGTATTCAAACCCTTTTTCTGTTGCAATAAAGACGTATCGTTATGATTTTGACGGCAAGCTCATTGAAATTTTAAATTATGATATTAAAAATAATTTGACTCCCGATGAGAATAATGTAGCAATATATAGATATGAATATAATTTAAAAGAAAAAGACTATTTTTATAAGGAGTATAATTATGATGCTAACAATAATTTAACCGTTAGTCAGAATGGTTATGCTATGAGAAAAACCATTTTTTATATGCAAAATAATGAAAAAAGGGTAATAAATCATAGTAATAGAATAAATAAAAATTATAATAGTGATATTCCAGCTAGTTATGAGGAAAAATATGAAATAATGAATGACTTTAAGGGTATTGCAGTTTATAGTTATAAGTATGATAATAAGTTTTATTTAATTGAAAATCTTTTCTTTGATAAAGATTTTAATTTAATTAGTGATTCCAATGGGGTGATGATTTATAAGTATGCTTATAATGAGGATGGCCTTCTTAAGTCTCAAGAGCATTATGGAGATTTTGATAATCCTATAGATGATTTTGAAGGTGTTTTTAGATATAAATTTGCATATGATGTTAATGGCAATTTGATCTTGAAGAGTAATTATTCTAAGAGTGGAGTTTTGGTTGCAGATCGGAGTGCTATTTTTGAGTATGTTTATGAATATGATAAACAAAATAGACTTATTAGTCAGAAAAATTTTGGTAATTTAGGCCAGTTACAAGATGATATTCACGGTGTTAGTGTGTATAAATATGAGTATAATAAATTTGGCAAGATTTCAAAAAAGACAAATCATGGTCCAGATTTAAGGCTAAGAGATGATATTGGGGGTATTTCGGTTTATAAATGGATTTATGATAGTAAAGGAAATTTAGTTGATTTTCAAAAGTTTGATTCTTTAGGTAATTTAATATAAATATTTCTTTTTCTTATGTTTTCCAATGGAGCAAAGTATTTCATATTTACTCATACCAGATTCTTTGCTAAGTATATCTAAGCTTAATCTTTCAGAAGTAATTTCTACTTTTTCTCCTATGTTAATTTTTAGATCTTTAGGGATTTCTATTATTGAAATATTCATACATATTTTTCCTCTAATGAAGCATTTTTTATCTCTTATTATACAATAAAAATTGTTAGATGTATTTTGTGGAATTCCATCGAAATATCCAACTGGTAAAAGTCCAATTTGCATATCTTCTTTTGCCGTAAATAGACCAGAGTATGATATTTGTTCTCCCTTTTTTATCTTTTTAAGAAATATGATTTTTGAATATAAGCTGAGTACGGGTTTAAGTTGTAAATTATTGTTTAAGCCGTTTGAATTTGGATGATATCCATATAAAATAAGTCCTGGTCGTACCATATTAAATTTTTCACTTATTTGATAGTTTGTTATGTGTTCTGAGTTAGAAGCATGAATGAATTTTGGTTTTATATTCTTGGTCTTAAGTTCGTTTATAAAATGAACAAATTTTTCGATTTGTGCTTGAGTGATTTTTCTATTTTCTGTTGTTGGTAAATGTGTGCAAACTCCTTCAAATTCTACTGATTTTGAATTTTGAATTTGAATTGCTAGATTAAGAGCATTTTCTATTTTAATTCCATATCTATTCATTCCAACATCAACTTTTAAATGAACCTTGATTCTTTTATTTTGTTTTTTACATTCTTGTTCTATTAGTGATAAATATTGGGAGTCAGCAACAAAGGGTGTAATATCGAACTTAACTAGATTTTTTATTGCATTTTTATCTGTGTTGATGTAGAGCAATATATTTGCTCTTTTGTCTATTTTTTTAATCTTTAAAGCTTCATCTATCCAGAAAATGCCAAAATAATTTATTCCTTTTTCTTTTAAAAATTTAAATGTCTGAATAAGCCCATGTCCATATGCATCAGCTTTTAGTGTGGCTACTAATTCTTTTTTTTGAATATGATTTTTAATTGCGGTTAAGTTATATTCTAAATTTTTAAGATTTATTATGATTTCTTTATTTTTAATCATTTTTGTATATTCTTTTGATTTATTTCATTGTCTTATTTTTTGGAATTGTAATTAAAATTGTATCTCATAAGCTAATTTTAAAGAAAAGGTACTCTTGGTGCAAAAAAATGAATTATTCCAATTATTAATGCTAAGATTCCTATTACTTTTTTATTGCTTTCAATGAAAGATTTGAATTTTCCATATTCTTTATTATTTTGAAAACTTGTGGGCATTTTTTGACTTAAGACGAGGATAAAACCAATAAAAAATAAACTGATAGCAGGAAATAAATTTCCAATTATTGGCAAATCATAAGGTATGATTATTTCAAAGATGCTAGCTATTAAAAATGTTGTGCCAAAAATGCTTCTTACATTTTTGTTATTGTTAATTAAATTTATAAATTCTTCAAAGATGATTAAGCACTTAAATCTTTCTCCCAAAATTGGGAATGCTAGCACTATCCCCCCCAAGATATTAAGTAAAACAGATATAAAATATATTTGCAACATCTATTATCCTCCAAGATTTAATCTTTTACTAAAATATGCCTTATCGCCTTTCTGATTTATTAGCACTATGTTTAATAAACCCTTTTTCCTGTATGCAACATTAGTATATAACGTATAGTTAATCTTGTCTATGTAAATCATATTATTTTCAATAAGTTTATTATCTAAGTATACTTCTATATTGGCTTTTCCTAAGTCTTTCATGTTTTGACTTTTAATATTTATTTTGATATATAGGTTTTCATTTTTTATTTTATGTTCTATTGTGATGGTAGGGTTGTATTTGCTTTCCAATTTTTGTAATTTAGGAATTAATACAATTTTGATAATAATTAGCATGATGACAAAGATAATTCCCAGAGTTAGATTTTTTTTTATTCTTTGCTTATGATTATTTTGTACTTTACTTTTGCAATTTTTATTTCTCATAAATGTTGACTTTTTAATGATTTCATAGTTTAAGTAAAGTCTTTAAATTCCACCAATAGACGCTGACCCCACTTTTTTCTCCATAAAGTATGCTAAGTATTCCATCCTTAGATAGGCTTTCAGCAAGAAATTTAAGGTTAGGTGGTTCGATTAGGACCATTTGTTCTTTTATTTTGCCCTTCTTATCCAATTTCCATATTAAAGTATTAGACAGGTTTTTCATGTTAGTGGATGCTATTATTTTATCTTTTTGAATTCCAATGATGTTTATAAAACTTTCTTGTTGATCATCTAATAAGTTTTGGGGTAGTGTAATTTTATTTTTTATTTCAAATTCCTTATTTTTGTTTAAGCTCATTGTGTAAAAATATTGATTTTTGATCCTCACTCCAAGGTCGTTAATGTTTTCATTGGTTCTAATGTTTTCATAGTGAGTTGTCTTTACATAAATGATTTTTTTGTTTACTTCAAAAAATACTTTATCTATTGATATGTTATATTTTTTTTTCTCTTCTTCCGGTATTTGTAATATATTTGTATTAACATAAATTTTGTAGAGGGGTGAGAGATCTTTATCGTAGGAGTATATTATATATCCTTCATTAGATATAGTTATTATTGCTATATTGTTTTTGTCGTCAATATTGATATCGTAAACTTGTGGAAATAGTGTTCCATTCCGTCCTTCTTGTCCCAATACTTCTACAGATGAATCTTTATTTAAAATAAATATTCGTGTGGAGTATGCTATGTTTTCTTTCTCATCGAATTTAGATTTCTTATTATTTAGCTTATCTGATACTACAATAAAGTCTTTTGATGGATAAATTGCCTTAATATTTTCAAAATCTACTTTTTTGATTTTAAGGTCAGAATTTGTTTTGAATATTCCATTTTGGTAAGTTTGAATTAATTTCCCATAAGAATTAAAAATCATGAGTTTATTTGCTTTTGCCTCTACAATGTATACAAGTCCATTATATGTTTTGATATCAAAGCTTGAATTGGTAAATTTGTTTACAAGTGGTGTTATTTCTCCAGGTAACGTTCCAAATGGTATTTTAAATTGTTGTTCTCCAATTTCGTTTAAAGTTTTGATATTACATGATATAATCATAAAAAATAGATTTAAATGAATTTTATAAAACTTTTTCATGTTTTAGATGTTATTATTTTAAATGGTTGAAAGTCAATTATTTTAGGAGAATTGATACCTGATATGTTAAGAGCAATATTTGAAGCAACTATTGGTTCAAAAAGTAAAAGGGATCTAAAAAGTTATTTTCCTGTTTTGAGAACTATTAATAAGCTTGAATCTTGGGCATTGTCTTTGTCAGATGAAGATTTTATTATGGAAACAGAAAAATTTAGAGATGAACTTAAGGAAGGTAAAACTTTAGAAGATATTTTAGAGAGAGCATTTGCCTTGTCTCGAGAAGCTGCCAGAAGGCGACTTAAGGAGAGACCTTATGATGTTCAACTTATTGCTGGACTTGCGCTCCATCAGGGTAAAATAATAGAGATGAAGACGGGAGAAGGTAAGACTTTATCTTCAGTGCAGGCTGCTTATCTTAATAGTTTAACTGGTGATGGTGTTATTATTGTTACAGTTAATGATTATCTTGCAGAGCGTGATTCAAATTGGATGAAACCGGTTTTTGAGCTTTTAGGAGTTAGTGTTGGTGTTGTGTTGTCTAATATGGATTCTGCTAGACGGAAGGTAGAGTACAATAAAGATATTACTTATGTTACAAATAATGAGCTTGGATTTGATTATTTAAGAGATAACATGTGCTTTGATTTGTCTCAAAAATCTTTAAGAAATTTTAATTATTGTATTATCGATGAGATTGATTCTATTTTGATTGATGAGGCTAGAACTCCTTTAATTATTTCAGGTTCTACAGAAGGAGATACTAGTGCTTATCTTGAGGTCAATTCTCTTGTTTCGCTTTTAAGAGAATGCTCTAAAGATCCAAAAACTGGAGATTATCCTTTAGAGATCGATGAGCTTGATGGGGATTATACGATTGATGAAAAGGGTAAGAGAGTGTCTTTTACGGCAAATGGTTTAAATAATCTTGAACAAATTTTGGTTTCAAAAGGCATAATTAAGGGATCTATGTATGTTGATTCTAATTTTAATTATGTTCATTATATGACTCAGGCATTAAAAGCCCATTTACTTTTTTTAAAGGACAGAGAATATATTGTTGGGGATTCTGGGGTTGAAATTGTTGATGAGTTTACAGGTCGTATTTTGAAAGGGCGCAGATATTCTGATGGATTGCATCAGGCTATTGAGGCTAAGGAAGGTGTTAAAGTTGCAAGTGAAAATAAAACTATGGCAACGATTACATTTCAAAATTTGTTTAGAATGTTTAAAAAAATTTCTGGTATGACTGGTACGGCTGATACAGAGGCAAAAGAATTTCATAGAATATATAATCTTGATGTTATAGTTGTTCCAACTAATAAATTGGTAGAAAGAATAGATGAGGATGATATTATTTATTACACCGAGGAATTTAAATTTAAAGCAATTACGGATGAAGTTTATGAGGCTTATAAGAAAGGACAACCTGTGCTTGTTGGGACAGGTTCTATTGAAAAATCTGAAATTCTCTCAAATATGTTTAAAAATAAAGGTATTAAACATGAAGTTTTAAACGCAAAGAATCATTTTCGTGAAGCGTTAATTATTGCTGAAGCGGGAGCAAAACATTCTGTTACAATTGCAACTAATATGGCTGGACGTGGTACTGATATTAAGCTTGGGGGTAATCTTGAGCATCGAGTTCGTAAAAAGTTTGGAATGGGCATGAGTCTTGAAGAGTTTCAGAAGGCTATGCAAAATGAGAGAGAACAGTATCTTGAAGATTATGAGGAAGTAAAGGCTCTTGGTGGGCTTTATGTTATTGGTAGTGAACGTCATGAGTCAAGAAGAATAGATAATCAACTTAGGGGACGAGGAGGAAGACAGGGAGATCCTGGTCGGTCAAGGTTTTATGTATCTCTTGAAGATGATCTGATGCGGCTTTTTGCAAGCGATAATTTGAGAGCTTTGATGGGAAAACTTGGAATGGCAACAGGTGAGCCTATTGCACATTCTTTGTTAACGAAATCCTTAGTTAATGCACAAAAGCATGTGGAAGATAGAAATTTTGAGATTAGAAAACATCTCTTAGAGTATGATGATGTTATAACAAAGCATAGGGAGTTTATTTATTCTCAAAGAGATTTAATTCTTGTTGATAATAATATTAAAGAACGTGTTCTTCTCTCTTTAAGAGAATATCTTGATTTTTTATTTGATCAAGTTAAGGGAGAAGTAGTTACGAGTTCTGTACTAAATGAGATAAATTCAATTTTTGCTTATATGATGGAAAGTGTTGGTTATGTTGAAACTATGAATATTGTGGATTTGAAAAATAAGTTAATGGAAATTGCAAGGACTAATTTAGATGCAAAGGAAGAATTAATTGGAGTTGAATTTTTTAATGAATTTTTAAAACATGAATATTTAAGGAATATTGACTCTAAGTTTCAAGATCATCTTGCAAATCTTGATTCTTTAAGAGAATCGGTTTATCTGAGATCTTATGCTAATAAAAATCCAATTACTGAATATAAAGAAGAAGGTTTTGCGATTTTTAGTGAGCTTGTTAAAGATATTAAGGTTGAAACTTTAAGGCGAACTTTACAGGTGAGAGTGGATGTTAATTCTAGTAGTTATAAAAATAACAAGCCTAAAAATGTTCGTGCTACTCATAAAGAATTTTCAGACATTGCTTCGGTAGACAGAGGTAATACAGTAGGAGTTCAAATAATTAGAAGTACTCCTAAAATTGGAAGGAATGAACTTTGTTATTGTGGCAGTGAAAAGAAATATAAAAATTGTCATGGAAAAAGTTAAAAGGAGGATTTTGTGTTTAAATTACCAGAACTTGGTTATGCTTATGATGTTTTAGAGCCATACATTGATTCTAAGACAATGGAAATTCATCATAGTAAACATCATAATTCATATACAGTAAATTTAAATTCTGTTCTTGAGAAGACAGAAATAAATTATTCTCAGGATATTGAAAGTATATTAAAAAATATTCAGCGATTTCCCAAAGAGTTCCAAGCAGCTATTAGGAATAATGCTGGTGGATATTCTAATCATACTTTGTATTTTAGGATTTTAAAACCTGGGAACAAAGATAATATTTTAGAAAATTTTGAAGAGCATGTAAATGCTACTTTTGGCAGTCTTGATAATCTTAAGATGGCCTTAAGAGATGCAGCTATTAGTATTTTTGGAAGTGGTTGGGCTTGGCTAGTTATTCATGCAAGTAAAGAATTGCAGATAATATCAAGACCAAATCAGGACAGTCCTTTGATGGAAGACTATAAACCTATTTTAGGTATTGATGTTTGGGAACATGCTTATTATCTTAAATATCAAAATAGAAGGATTGAATATATTGATGCGTTCTTTAAGGTTTTAAATTGGGAAGAGGTTTCAAGAGTATATAATGAAATCATAGAATAATGTTATTTTAAGCTTTTCGTAAACTAGGCTTAAAGAGTTTATGTCTTGTGCTTAGTTTATGTTAGATTTATTATCTTTAGAAATTAATAACGTTTATATGTCATTATTAAAATTATCTCTTTCAATATCATTGAAATACTTTACTGTACCGACTTTTAGTTCATATGTTGCAGCTTCGTCTGATACTATGATTGCGTTTTTATGTAACTGTAGAGCACTAATTGTCCACATATGATTTACTCCTTTTTCAATAGCATGTTTTAATGCTCTTGCTTTATTATGTCCATTGACTATAATCATCACTTCTTTTGCATCCATAATTGTTCCAACGCCTACTGTTAAGGCACTTTGGGGAACTTTATTAATATCATTTTCAAAAAACCTTGAGTTTGCAATAATTGTATCTTGAGTCAAAGTTTTAATTCTTGTTCTTGAGCTCAGTGATGATCCAGGTTCATTGAAGGCAATATGACCATCAGGTCCAATTCCTCCCACAAAAAGCATAATGCCACCGTAAGATTTAATTTTGTTTTCATATTTTTCACATTCATTTATAAGATTAGTAGCATTACCATTTAACATGTGTATATTTTCTTTTTTGATATTTATATGTGAAAAAAAGTTGCTCCACATAAATGAGTGATAGCTTTCAGGATGATTTTTATCTAATTTTATGTATTCATCCATATTAAATGTGACTACATTTTCAAATGAAATTTTTCCGAGTTTATTCATTTCAATTAAATGTTTATACATTCCAATTGGTGAGCTACCCGTTGGGAGTCCTAAAATGAATGGGTTTTCTTTTGTTGGTGAAAACTTTTTTATTCTCATAGCTACATGATTAGCAGCCCATTTTGAAATTTCATTATAGTTAGATCGAATGATTAATCTCATTTGTTGCTCCTTATGTTTATAAATGAATAAAATCAAAGTTTATTGAAAATGATTTTTGATTCTATCATTGTTAATTTTAAGTCTAAGTCTTTGTCAAGGACATTTATATTTGCATCATAACCATGACATATTAATCCTTTTTTTTCAAGATTAATTATCCTTATTGGATTGTATGAACTTGCTTGAATGGCATCGCTTAGGCTATATCCAAATTCTACTAAATTTTTAATGCCTTGTATCATTGTGAGAGCCGATCCTGCGATTGTGTCGCTTTCTACAATATGAAATAATCCGTCATCGTTAAGGTATACTTCTTCTCCATTAGCTATTAATTTTCCAGACGGTTGTAGTGTTGGAGTTAATCCATCAGTTACAAGCACTAATTTGCTTATGTCTTTAAGTTTTCTAAGCATTAAAACAAGTTTTGGGTGAATGTGATGTCCATCAGCAATAATTTCACAAGATACATCTCCATGAATTAAAGTTGCTCCTATTGCATTTGGATTTCTGTGATCAAGTTTTGACATTGCATTGAAAAAGTGCGTTGTGTGAAGTATTCCTACTTGAAAACCCTCGATCATATTTTCATATTTTGCATTAGTATGTCCTGCTTGAAGTGTTATGTTGTTTTCCATGCAAAACATTGCAAGCTCTCTCATGCCTTTAAGTTCAGGTGCAACGGTCATTGTTGCAATATTTGTTCTTTTTCTTCCGAAGGAATCCGTAAAGGTCCCCCCCGCGGCGTCTATGAATTTTTTCATAACCTCAATACTTGGTTGTTGGAGATAGGAGGTAGGATGGGCGCCTTTTTTTTCAGAAGAGAAAAATGGTCCTTCAAGATGAAGTCCTAAAATTTTTGCACCTTTTTCTTTGCCTATTGCTTCGGTACATGCTTTGATTGTTTCAATCATTTCTTCAGTTGGACGTGGGTATAGCGTTGGTAGAAATCCTACTACTCCATACTCTGCTAAATATTGTGACATTTTAATTATTGAGTTTGTTGAGCATTGGTCGGTTCCGTATCCGTGAAATCCATGTATGTGATTGTCATAAAGACCAGGGGTAATATAGTTGCCCTTAATATCAATCATTTCATAGTTTTGTAGATCAATTTTTTCAAGTCGATCAGCTGTTACAATATCAAAGATTTTACTGTCTTTAATAAGAACCGCTGAATTGTCTATTTTATCATTGCCTGTCAGAACAGATTTTGAATTGAACAAACAGAAATTTGGCATATTTACTCTCCTATAAACTTAAATTTTACTATAAGCAAATATCTTTTTTAAAGATGCTTGTTTTTTTATTTGTCTTTTAATAGGAGTTCTGTTGTTAGTTTTGACGTAATATATGATTTTGTGTATAAAAATTTATGTTTTTTATGTTAAAATTTCTAACTAAGAGGTGTTGTAATGTCTTCTGGATTTTTTGTTCCAGGTGTGGATAATAAATATAATACTAAAGAAATCCGTGAATCGATGCTTAAACCTGATAAGGCCAAGATAGATTCATCTGTAAAAAAACTTGAAAACTTAGAGCAAGAGAAACGAGCTTGGCAAATGATTAATAAAAAGATCTCTACTTTAAATTCACTTGCAAGGCAAATTATGTCTCTTAATAGTCCTTTTAATTACATGTCAGGTAATTCTAGTAATAATGATATTCTCTCTTTATCTGCTCGTTATGGAGCTAAAAATGAAACTTATAAAATTGATGTTAATCAGATAGCAAGTTCTGATATTTTTTTATCTGCGAATTTTAAACAAAAGGATATTAGTATTCCTTCAGGAGACTATGTATTTTTAGTTGGTAATAAAGAGATTAAGATTAGGAATAATGGAGATATTGAGTCTCTTGTAAAGGATATTAATAATCGAGGCAAGGGATTTTTATCTGCTAAAATTGTGAGAAGTGATAGTGATGGGAATAGTAGGTTGATTTTGCGGTCTTTAAAGGAAGGTGAGAACAATAAACTTATCATGAAAGGTGAGGCTTTAAAGCTTGCTAAACAGATAGGTATTTTAAGTGAGCTTACAACAAATTTTAGTCCTAATTTGACAGAAATCGTTAATAATCAACAAAGTAGTAGTAATAAAATTTTTCTTGATAAGGATGATATTGTATTAGAGCCTCTCTCAGAGATTTCAATAAGTATTCCAGAGAATATTGAGGTTAGTAGTAGAAGTAAAATTAAATTTGAAATTAAATATTATGATTCAGATGATAAAGGTATTTTAAACGAGATTGTTTTTAATCCTGGAGATGCTACATTTGAGGGTGCTAAGGTTGAGGGTGAAGATAGTATAATTAATCTTGAATCTGATCATAAACTTCCTTTGAAAGAGAGAAAGTATATTCAGATTAATATGATTAAAATTCATAGTGGTACAAATTCTTTGGAGTTGCCCCCAATAAATGTTGCAAGTGATTTTGAAAAAGTCGAGGTTGAAATTGGTTCACTTTTGGATTTAAAAGAGATCAATATCGAAAATAAACTTAATAATAAGGTTTTTGTTATTCGCAATATTGAGATCTTTGATCCAAAGAATAGAGATGGGTTCTTGCCAATAAATGCCAAGAGCTTTGCAGAAAATGCAAAGGTGAAGTTTGATGGAGTTGATGTTGAGCGTGATTCGAATACCGTTAATGATTTAATTCCGAATGTTACATTGAATTTAAAACAAGCATCGGATGATACTATTGTTGTTCGAGTTGAGCCTGATTATGAGAGAATTAAAAAACTTTTATTAGATTTTTTGGTAGCTTATAATCAGGTTCTTGCTGAAATTAATATTGTAAGTTCAAATGAGAGTAATTTGGAAGGTCAAAAATCGGATGTACTTGAAGAATGGTCCTATTTCAGTGATGAAGAGAGGGAAGAAGCTTATAAAAATTTGGGAATCCTTAGGGCAGAGCTTGCATTAAAAAATCTTAGATCAAGATTAGAATTAATCATGTTTAATTCATATAGGACTAATGATCCTAATTTTTCGATTATCAATCAAATAGGGGTTTTTACTAATTCTATGTCTTCATCGGGGGGGCTTTCGCGTTATTTAGGGCTTGACGAGAAAAAATTTAATGAGATAATACAAAGCAATATTAATTCAGTCAAGGAACTTTTTGCAGTTGATTTTAATGATGACCGCATTTATGATGATGGACTTGCTAAGATGCTTGGCGATTATCTATCTCCTTTGATAAGTTCTGGAGGATTTATTTATAATAAGATCAGAGATTATGATCTCAAAATTCCCAATCAGAAAAATGTTGTTGAAGATTATAAAAAGAAGTATGAGGAAAGAGAACAGAAGGTTGAAGGAGAACTTAATACTTTGGATTTTACTGTAAAGCGTATGAAGGAGCAAGAGGAAATCCTTAAGTCTTTGAATCTACAGAGGCAAAACAGATAACAAATTTAAATTAATATTGTATTTATTTTTTTCTTGTTTTTGTGATATCCTTTTAAAAAGACAAATGGATTTGTCTAAAATATCAAAAAATTATATTAATTTGTCACGGAGGAAATGATATATGATCATAAATCATAATACGTCAGCTATAAATGCTTCAAGGAATAATAGCATTAATGCTGCTAATCTTAGCAAAACTCAAGAAAAACTTTCTAGTGGGCATAGAATTAATCGTGCATCTGATGATGCTGCTGGAATGGGTGTTGCAGGAAAGATTAATGCTCAAATTAGAGGATTATCTCAGGCTTCTAGAAATACTTCAAAGGCTATAAATTTTATTCAAACAACAGAAGGGAATTTAAATGAAGTAGAGAAAGTATTAGTAAGAATGAAAGAACTTGCTGTTCAGTCTGGTAATGGTACATATTCAGATGCAGACAGAGGTTCTATTCAAATTGAAGTTGAGCAACTTACAGATGAAATCAACAGAATTGCTGATCAAGCTCAGTACAACCAAATGCATATGTTGTCCAACAAGTCAGCTGCTCAAAATATAAAAACAGCTGAAGAGCTTGGAATGCAACCTGCAAAAATTAACACACCAGCATCATTAGCTGGATCACAAGCTTCATGGACATTAAGAGTACATGTGGGTGCAAATCAGGATGAAGCAATTGCTGTTAATATTTATGCAGCTAATGTTGCAAACCTTTTTGCAGGTGAAGGTGCTCAGGTTGCTCCAGCTCAGGAAGGTGCACAACAAGAGGGAGTTCAGGCTGCTCCAGCACCAGCAGCAGCTCCAGCTCAAGGTGGAGTTAATTCTCCAGTTAATGTTACAACTACTGTTGATGCTAATATGTCACTTTCAAAGATAGAAAATGCTATTAGAATGGTAAGTGATCAAAGAGCAAATCTTGGTGCTTTCCAGAACAGACTTGAGTCTATTAAGGCTAGCACGGAATATGCTATTGAAAACTTAAAATCATCTTATGCTCAAATTAAAGATGCAACAATGACAGATGAAATTGTTGCATCTACAACTAACAGCATTTTGACACAATCCGCAATGGCTATGATTGCACAAGCAAATCAAGTTCCTCAGTATGTATTATCATTGCTTAGATAAATTTGATTTTTCAATAAGGGTCTTTTAAGAGACCCTTATTTTTATTTGTGTCAATCAAGATTCTGATATTTTAGTATAATTAATATTGATTTATATAGAATTATAATGTTTTTACATTAGGAGTTTGCTTTGTCTAAGGTTAGTGTTAAAGTCAGGAACCTTTATAAAACATTTTCTTATAATAAAAATAAAAAACAAATAGTTAAGGCTATAAAGAGTTATGAGAGTGGTAAAGATAGATCTGACATTTACAAAGAATCTTCTGTTTTTATTGCAAATGCAAATATCAGTCTTGATGTTTATGAGAATGAAATTTTAGTTATTATGGGTATGTCAGGTTGTGGTAAATCTACTTTTGTTAGATGTTTGAATGGTATACACAAAGTTGATTCTGGGTCTATTTTAGTGGATAATATAGAAATGAATGATATTAATCAAAAAGCACTCTCTGCTTTAAGAAAAGATAAATTTGCCATGGTTTTTCAGAATTTTGGACTTTTCCCACATATGAATGTTTTAAGGAATGTGACTTATGGACTTGAAGTTAAGAATGTTCCTAAAAAAATTAGGATTCAAAGAGCCCTTGATATTTTAAAACTTGTAGGTCTTGAAGGTTTTGAATATAAATATATAAATGAGCTTTCAGGTGGAATGAAACAGAGAGTAGGCATAGCACGAGCTTTAGTGGTTAACCCTGATATCCTTTTAATGGATGAGGCTTTTTCAGCTCTTGATCCTTTAATTAGAGGAGAAATGCAATGTGAGCTTTTAAGGTTGGTAGACAAATTAAAAAAGACGGTTGTATTTATTACTCATGATTTGATTGAAGCTTTTAAATTGGGAAATAGAATTGCTTTTATGAAGGATGGTGAGATTGTTCAGGTGGGTAGGCCTTTAGAAATATTAAGGGATCCCAAAACTGATTTTATAGCTAATTTTATTAAAAATCTTCCCGTTTTAAATATTTTAAAAATTAAGGATATTATTAAAATAGATTTTATTCTTAATGGTGATGCTGATAAATGTAATGTTATTCTTGAGAAAGAGAATAATAATTTTAATTTATATGATTTGTCTGTTAATAAAAAATGTAATAATCTTATTTCTTTAAATTTAGGTTTGGATGATGAGATCAAAAGTGTTGTTAAGTATTTAAATAAGTTGGATTATTTGATTATAAAAGGTGAACAAGATGATATTATTGGATACATTGATTTAGGGGAGATTGCTAGTTTGTTGGCGAGATAGTTATTTATGAATAGAGATTTTATAGTTGCTAATATAGATAAGGCTTTTAATTTTTTAGTTGACAATTTTTCGGATTCTAACGGTATAGGGTTTGCGAAAATCGTAATTTTTTTTTATGATAATTTGAAAAAGTTGTTTCTTTTAATTAATCCTGTTTTTTTTATTATTCTAATTTGTGTTTTAAGCTTTTTATTTTTAAAGAAAAGATTAGCTCTTTTGATTATGTTAGGTTTTTGCTTTATTTTGTATTTTAATCTTTGGGAAGTTTCAATGGATACGATATCAATTATTTTTGTGTCTGTGTTCTTTTCGGTAATTTGGGGAATTTTAATAGGTATTTTAGGTGGATATTATTCAAAATTTTATGTATTTTTAAAACCATTGCTTGATTTAATGCAAGCAATGCCCCCATTTATTTATTTAATACCAGCTATACCTTTTTTTGGTATGGGTACATCTTCAGCTATTTTTGCTACGATAATTTTTGCAATGCCTCCAGTTATTAGATATACAAGACTAGGGATTATTCAAGTTTCAGGGGAAGTCATTGAGGCAGCAAAATCTTTTGGAAGTAGTAATATTCGTATTCTTTTTCAGATTCAGTTGCCATTAGCTCTTCAAAGCATAATAGAGGGAATTAATCAGTCAATAATGATGGCAATATCTATGATAGTAATCGCGGCAATGGTTGGTTCATCAGGACTTGGTAGAACTGTAATATATTCTGTTGAGAGATTGCATTTTGGTGAGGGCTTAATATCTGGATTAGCTGTTGTAGTAATAGCTATTATTTTAGATAGAATTATGCAGGCTATTTTTATCAAGTTTAGTTACTTAAATACTGATAATTATGGAGTGAAAAAAGAAAATAAGTTTAAAAGATTTTTTGAAATGTATAATAAATAATATTTTATTTTTGTGTAGTAGTGGGAGAATTGATCTATGAAAGGTTTATTGATATCTGTTTTTATAAGTTTTATTTTAATTTTGTTTTCTTGTGATAAGAATGATAATTCTAAGGATAGTGGCTTTAAAAGTGTAAAATCAGTCAAGATTGCATATGTTAATTGGATAGGAGAAACGGTTGCTACCAATATTATGAAAGTTGTTTTTGAGAAAATAGGATATAATGTGGAGATATTACCTGTTACAACATCTATAATGTATCAGTATTTAGCATCAGGGCAGGTAGATGGTATGGTATCTGCATGGGTGCCTACGGCCGATAAATTTTATTATGAAAAATTTAAAGATAAGTTTGTTGATCTTGGTGCTAATTATGAGGGAACATTACAAGGGTTTGTGGTGCCAAGTTATGTTACAATTTCAAGTATTTTTGAACTTAAGGGTAGAGGAGCTGAATTTAAAAATAAAATGGTAGGCATAGATGCTGGAGCGGGTACGCAGCTTTCTGTAGAAGGAACCCTCGAGCGTTATGGATTAGATAAAGAATATGAACTTATCTCTTCAAGTGAGAGTGTAATGCTTGCAAGTTTAGAATCTGCCATTAAGAAGCATGAGTGGATTTTAGTTCCTTTATGGAAGCCTCATTGGGCATTTACCAAATATGATATTAAATTTTTAGATGATCCTTTGTTGTCAATGGGAGGTCCTGAGAGTATTCATTCTCTTGTTAGAATTGGACTTAAAGATGCTGATCCCGATGCTTATTATTTGTTTGATAATTTTTATTGGGGTGATGAGTTGTTGTTATCTTTAATAGAGAAAAATTATAAGGAGCCTGGACAGGAATATAGAAATGCTGTTGAATTCGTTGATGTTCATAAAGAATATGTCAAAAATTGGGTTCCAGATAAATATAAAAATTTATTTAATTAATCTTGTTTTAAAGATTTTTAATGAATTTAATATTGGCTTTTCAGTTGGTAATGATTCAAAACCCCCTTTAAATAGAGCATTACATCTAAGCAGTCTTAATGTAATTAAAATAAGAGCTGTTATGATGTTATATTTTTTGAGACATTCTAGTGCGTAATTTGAACAGCTGGGTTCATATATGCAGTGAAAACCAACAATTTTGGAAAGAGTGTTTTGATATATTTTGATTAATAAAATAAGTATCAAGTTGAATATTATAAAAAATTTTTTGAAAATATGCATGTGTGTAATAATATTACAATATTGTGCTACTATTATGTTAATTATTATCAGTATTGTTAAATTTAATATATTAAGACATAAGTATTTTGTTGTATTTATAGGAGTAAATAATTAAGAGGTTAGTATTAATTTTTATTTTATCTTTTTCTTCTTATGCAGAAGTTATTAAAATATCTGTTGAAGATGCTATTCGTATGGCTTTAGAGAACAGTTTGGAATCTAGAGATGCTGAGTATAGAGAGAAGATAAAAAAATTATATAAAGATAATTCTTGGAATCTTTTGATCCCAAATTTAGGGTTTTCTTCAAATTTTTCAAGGCAAAACCCTTTTATGCCTAATTTAGAAGGGAGGGGACATTGGGGCTTGAATTTTGGTGTTGCTGCTGATCTTTCAGTATCCCCATCTATCGTTAATAACATTAGACTTACCTTTTTTAATTATGAGGCTGCTAAGATAGGCAGAGAAAAAGTCATTAAAAATATTAGGTTAAATGTTCTTAAAATGTATAATGAGCTTTTAGCCTTTAAAAGTATTTTAAAAGTGTTGGAAAGTCAGTTTGAAAATAGCAAACTTAAATTTGAGCAAGTAAAAATTTCTTATCATAATGGGCTTATTTCTGAGATAGATTATCTTGATGCTAAGCTTAAGCATATTAGATTTCAGCCTAGTTTAGATGAACAAATTATTAAGTTTGAAAAGACAAAAGGAAGATTTAAATTATTATTAGGATTGGATATCTTGCAAGATTTTGAGATTATAGGAGAATTATCAGATGAAATCTTAGACATTTCATTGTTTGATGAAGTCATAAATATTGATGGGTATTTAGAAGTTAGAGAGTTAAATAATTTAACTAAAATTATGAAAACTACTCTTGAGAGTCTTTGGCTAGATGCTTTTTTGCCAAGGTTTTCGTTCTCAGTTTCTTATAATCCTGGGAGCATTTCTTTTAGTGATGGTTTGAGTGGTTCATTTAAGCAAGGATTACATTTTTCTTTGGGTTTAACTTATAGCTTCACCGAGATTTTTCCATTTTCAAAAAGTTTTACAGAGATATGGGAACGAGATTATCGGTTAAAATTCTTAGAGAATCAAATTGAAAGTAAGATTCGTGAATTTGAATCTAATATTATTCAAAAACGCAAAAGTGTAAGACTATATAAGTCTATTTTAGATAACTCCAAGACAAATTTGGAGATGTCTAAGAAGAATTATCAAGTAGCTTTTGATGCCTTTAATGTGGGTACTATAGATCTTATTAAATTAAATGACATTGAAGCTTTCTATAAGCAGAGTGATTTACAATTTATACAAGATAAGCTAAATTATGCTAATGCAATACTTGAGTATAGAGATTTAATAAATAAGTTGGATTGATAAGGATTTTTTATGAATTCGATTTTTAATATGAGAGGTTGCTTTAAGTATTATTTGTTGTTTTTAATTTTATTATTTGTCCTTTCATGTAATGAGGGGACTGAGAGTGAAGTACAAGGAGATATTAATACCAATAATACTACCAATGATGTTACTAATGAGCCTTATAGATTTCCAGTTGTTGCAATGAGAGTTCGGCAGGGTGCTTTGAGTAATTATATTTCTTTAAATGGCGATGTAGATACCAAAGTTAAAGTTGAGGTATTTCCCAATATTACAGGTAAAATAGTGTCTCTTAATATGAAACTTGGAACTTATGTAAAAAAGGGGCAAATTATTGCGACACTTGATCCTTCAAAACCAGGTTTTCTTTATTTAAAAAGTCCAGTAAGAGCCCCGATTTCTGGGTATGTTTTAGCTATTAATTACAAAATTGGAGAAACAGTTGAGACTCAAACAAGTATTGCGTTAATAGGTAGAATGGATGTAATTCAGATTAAAACTTATGTTTCTGAGAAATATATTTTAGATGTTAAAGTTGGCAATGATGCAATTATTGAGCTTGAATCTTATCCTAATGAAAAATTTAAAGCTAAGATTTCAGAAATATCTCCTGTTTTGGATTTTAAAAGTCGTTCTGTTGCAATATGTCTTGAACCTATAGGGGATAACACAAGAAAAATGATTATTGGTATGTTTGCCAAGGTCAAACTTATTACTAATCATTTAGAAAATGTGATTAAAATTCCAAGCAATGCTTTTGTTGAAAGGGAAGGTAAACTTTGTTTATTTAGATTAAATCCAGATACAAAAACAGTTGAAAGGGTGTTTCCTTTAATAGATTTTGAAATAGATAATATTATGTCTATTCGAGATGGTATTAATGAGGGTGATTTAGTTGTTATTGAAGGTATTTCTTCTCTTTCTGATGGAGCTTATGTAGATGTAGTTGATATTCGAGATGGGCTTGATGTTGAAGACAATGTTTGATTTTTGAGGTTAAGTATGTTAGTAAAAAAAGTTGTTGGCAAACCAATAACAATGTTAATATTGTTTTCATTATTAATGATGCTTAGTATTTATACTTTTTCAAGATTAAAGATAGATTTGCTTCCCAACATTGGAGACAGTTATATCACTATTTCTACTCAGTATTCAGGAAGTTCGGCAAAAGAAGTGGAAGAAAAAGTAACAAGTATTCTAGAAAGTAACCTATCCTTAGTTAAGAACATAAAGACAATAACTAGTAGTTCTTTTAAGGGCCATAGCAGTATTAATCTTCAGTTTTATCATGGAACTAATTTAGATTTGGCTTTGAATGAAATAAGAGATGCACTTGAGATTTCAAAAAAAATTTTACCAAAAGAAGCAAGCTTACCTAGGATTTATAGAGGAAGTTTAGGCTCTTCGCCAATAATATCGTTTGTTATGTATTCAGATAGACCGATCTTAGAACTTAAAAGGTATGCAGATAATATTCTTAAGCCTAAGTTGGAGAGACTTAATGGGGTTGGACGTGTGCAAGTTATTGGAGGTGGAGATAAGCATATTTTAATTGAAGTGTCGCAGAATAGGTTAGAGGCATATGGACTTACTTTATCAGAAATAGTACCGTTTATTTCTTCTCAAAATGTTGAATTTTCGGTTGGTAACATGTTAGATAATGATTTGGAATATCAAGCACAAGTATCTGGAAGATTTAATTCAATTAAGGATTTGGAAAATGTGGTTATTGCTTATAGGAAACCAAGTATTTATTCTTTAGGTGATAATTCATTTGTTCAGGTTAGACTTAGAGATATTGCAAGTGTTAAGAGTGTTGCTCAAGATGTAGAGGATTATGTATATTATAATGATAAGCCTTCTATTGTGATATCTATACAAAAAGAGAGTGATGCAAATTCTGTTTTTGTTTCAGATGCAGTAAATGCAGAGGTTGAAAAAATCAAGCTTTCACTTCCAAAGGATATATTTTTAGACATTTCTTATGATGACGCTGAACACATTAAAAAGGCTATTTCTTCTGTTGCTAATTCAGCTTATTCTGGAGCAGTTCTTGCATTATGTATTATTTTTTTCTTTTTAAGGAGCTTTAGAGCGACAATTATTATTGGTATCACAATACCATTAGCGATTATTATTACCTTTTGTTTAATGTATTTTGCAAATATTTCACTAAATGTTATGAGTCTATCAGGTCTTGCTTTGAGTGTTGGTATGCTTGTAGATTGTTCTATTGTTATAATAGAGAATATATATAAATATAGGCAGAAGGGTGCCAAGCTTATTTCATCTGCTATTCTTGGAACACAAGAAATGATGTTGCCGATTATGGCTGCAACCTTGACATCGATTTGTGTATTTGCTCCTATGCTTATTTTTAAGGCTGAATTGGGTGTTATTGGTGATTTTGTTAGGGATTTTGCTTTTACTATTGTAATATCTTTAGTAGCTTCTTTGTTTGTTGCAGTTTTCTTAGTACCTGTGCTTTCAAGTTATTATATTGGGCTTTATACCGCTTCTCAAAAGCCTATTAAAAATAAATTGATTAAAAGAATTGATGATTTTTTGTATGGTATTTATTTTGTTGGAGAGAGATTTTATGTTAAATTGCTAAACTATGTTTTAACTTGGAAATTAGCTTGTTTATTGATTATTTTCTTTAGTTTTATTTTAAGTTTAGTGTTATTTCCTCTTTTAAATGTATCTTTTCTTCCCTATGAACATTCTTCTTTAATTCGTTTTGATTTTAAATTTCCTCATAAGACAAGTTTGAAAATTTCAAAGTTTTATTCAGATAAAATTTTAGAGATTGTAAAAAGTGAAATTAAGGTTTATAAGAGTATCATTTCTGAAATAAATTCAAATGGTTTTACCTTTAATGTTGCATTTCCTTTAAAGGAAGAAGTTGATGGAGAATTCGTTGAGGATGAAGAGGATGTTCGATATAGAGTTTATAAACGTGTTGAGAGGCTTTATCCTGATTTTAATTCTAATGCTTCTTCACGAGAAGGTACTTTTGGTGCGTCGCCTATTGAGATTAAAATTATTGCTTCGGATTTTGAGTATGCAAGAGAATATGGAGAATTTTTAGTTAGTCTTTTAAAGAAAAGATTCCCTAGTCTTGTCAATCCTAGACTTAATATACTAGAAGAGATGCAAATTGATATAGAAATAGATAGAGAAAAGGCCTATTCTTATGGAATTAATATGGAAACTCTCTCAAGAGAAATTAGGGCTAATATTGGTGGAATTTCAGCAGGAAATTATATTGAAGGTGGAGTAAGTTATGATATTTTGCTTAGGCTTGATAGAGGCAATATTGCTAGCTTTAAAGATTTAGATAAAATATCTATTTTAAATGCATCTGGTGTTCAAATTCCCTTTTCTTCAATAGTTAGGCTTAAGAAAACAAAAGGAATTGGTGAGATTTCCAGAGAAGATCAGTCTTTAGTAGTAAAGCTTACAGCAGGTATTGCTCCAGGTGAAAATTTAGCTTTAATTACAGCAAATGTAGTAGATTTTGTAACTAATAAGGTTCCTCAGAGAGATGGGGTGTTGGTTAAGTTTGGAGGAGAATACAGTGAGTTTACAAGTAGTATGCAGCATTTTGGGGTGATAATGTTTATGGCTGTCTTGCTTGTGTTTGGAGTAATGGCAGCACAATTTGAATCTCTCTTAAAGCCATTCGTTATTCTCTTTACAATACCATTAACCTTAATAGGTGTTGTACTGTTTTATTTTATATCTGGAGAAAAGGTTTCTGTTTTTACTGCTATTGGTATGCTTATGCTTATTGGTGTTGTTGTTAATACGGGTATTGTATTGGTAGATTATATTAATTTGTTGCTTAAGAGGGGCTTTAATCTTAGAGATGCAGTGCTTGAGGCAGGTCGCTCCAGGTTTAGGCCAATTTTGATGTCTGCTTTAACATCAATAATAGGACTCTTTCCACTTGCATTCTCAAGTTCAAGTGAGAGTGATCTTGTAAAACCAATTGCTTTTACTTTTATTGGTGGAATGGTTGCTAGTACATTTTTGACTTTGCTTTTTATTCCTATTATTTTTGAAATTTTTTATAAACTTTCTATGAAAGCTTTTATTTCTTTTAAGTCAGGGATTTTTGTTGACAAAATTGATCTTAAGAGAGGGAGTAGGGGGTTCTCAGATAAAATATAACTGCAAATAGTATTGATATTTCTAAAAGTAATATTAGGAAATGTTAAGATTGATGGTAGTTCGAATGATGTTTTTATTGATGAGGATTAAGATTAGGAGGGTATGTGTACAGGGCAGAAATAATCTCTAATCTATCTTTAGAGCTTGATATTCATGAACATATGCATAGGATAGAAAAAGATTTAGGTGAATGTATATATTATACTAAGATATATAATGTTCAAGGAAAAGGGAGAACAGGTGAGAAGCAAGATAATGAAATTTGGCCTGAAGAAAATTTTATTCTTGTGGTTTATACTGATAATTTATTTGTTATAGAAAATTTAAGAAATGCTGTTGAGATGTTGGATCAAGAGTATCCTACTGAAGGGATTAAATTTTTTGTTATAGGCAACTAAATCTTTATTTATTTTTGGTAATGCATGTTTTATTTTATAAAACTTTTTATCTATTGACAAATTTAAGCTAATGAAAATTGAATTATGATTTTGTTATTTAAGGTGTTATAATTTATTTATAATATTCGTTGTTGTAGTAGGGGCATATGTCAATAGTAAAAAACTTTTTTGAAATTGCTAAAAAACGTGGCAATGGAGTTGCACAAATATATAGAAGTAACAAAGATTATTTCAAGGTTACTTATGAAGATTTAAAAAATAATGTGTTAAAATTTGCAGCATTTTTAAAAAAGATGGGTTTGGGATATCAAGATAAAGTGTTTGTTTGTTCTGAGAATAGGATTGAATGGAGTGTTATAGATTTTGCGATTTTGGCTTTAGGTGCTGTAGATGTTCCAAAAGGAGCTGATGTTATCCTTTCGGAAGCCGAAGTGATTATTAATAATGTTCTTCCCAATATAATAATAGTGGAAAATTTAAATCTTCTTGATTTGGTTGTTCAGATCAACTTTAAAGTTGACCCTATAATTGTTATTATTGATGACTTAGATGAAAAAGATAAAATACAGTTTGATAATTTTAAAATTTATACTTATAAAGAGTGCATTTTAATTGGAGATAAGTCAAGGCGAGATGAAGAGATTATTGAAATTTTAAGTAATATTGATCCTGATGATATGGCAACAATAATATATACTTCTGGTACTACAGGGAATCCTAAAGGAGTAATGCTTTCTCATGCTAATTTTCTTTATCAGGTGTCTAGTTTTAGTCGAATGATTAATACTAGTGAGGGACAAATATTTATGTGTATTTTGCCAATTTGGCATTCATTTCAAAGGTCATTTTCTTATAATATTTTTCTTAAAGGTATGACTTGTTTATTTTCAAGTATTGTTCCAAGAAACATGCTTGATGATATGAAAAATATAAATCCTCATTATATTGCAGCCGTGCCTAGGCTTTGGATTGCAATAAGGCAAAATATCTTTAAAGAGGTTGCCAAGAAACCATTTTTGTCAAAATTGTTATTTAAGATTTTTGTTAAATCAGCATATTTAAATGATATCTGCTATAGAATGATTTTAGGATTATATCCTGATAATGGATTTGATTTGTTATTTCCTATGAAAAAAATCTTAGGGCTTTTGGGTCTGATTTTTTTATTTCCTCTTAAAGTTTTGGGAGATTTAATTATTTTTAAAAAGATAAAGAAAATTTTAGGCAATAATTTTGTTGTTGGGGTCACTGGTGGGGGTAGTATGTCTTTATCTGTTGTTAGGTTTTTTAACTCAATTGGGATTGAGCTTGCGAATGCTTATGGATTAACAGAAGCATCTCCTGGTGTTGCGTCTAATGAACATGAAAAGATAATGATTGGTACTTGTGGTAAGATATTGCCTGGAACTATTGCTGAGATTAGGGATGAGAATGGCAATAAGCTTAAAACACCAGGCAAGGGAATTTTATTTATTAAAGGTCCTCAAGTTATGATTGGATATTATCAAGATGAAGATGCTACAAGACAGGTTATTGGATCTGATGGATTTTTGAATACGGGTGATATTGTTAAGTTATCAAAGGATAATGTTGTTCAGATCATAGGACGAGAAAAAGATACTATTGTTTTAAATAATGGAGAGAATATTGAGCCTGCTCCAATTGAAATTAAGCTTGAAGAATCTTTACTCATTGAAAAGGCTGTTGTTGTGGGTCAAGATCAAAAATTTTTAGGTGCATTGATTCTTCCTAATTTTGAAGAGATAAATAAATATTTAGAAAACATGGGTCAAAAAATTCTTGATGCTCACAATAGGCAGCAGATTATTGCAAATAATATTGTTCTTAAAGCTATTAATGATGAGATAAAAAAGCTTATTAATAGAGCCAATGGATTTAAGCCTTTTGAGCAAATATTGAGATTTGTTCTTTTAGAAAAACCGTTTGAAGTAGGTAAAGAAATGTCTATTAAGATGGATGTTAAGCGTAATTATATTTTAAGTTTTTATAAAAATGAGATAAAGAGTTTATTTTCTTGAATTATTTTAGGATTATTTCAAGTTCGTCTATATGTTTTAATTTTGTGTTAGGTGGTTTAGATTGTTTGTATACAAAACCATTTCCTTTTATGTTGATTTTTATGTTTGTATAGTTTTTTAAGATTTTCATTAAATCTCTTTTTGAGAGTCCTGTAAGGTTTGGCAGTGTTTCTGTTTTTTCATATTTTATTATAGGTTTTGGTATGCTAATTTTTGAAGAAATTTTGATTTCATTGTATTCATTTTTATTATTGCGATGTTCAATCAATTCTATTATTTCTTTTGCCATTGGTGCAGCAATTCTTGTTCCATATATTATCTTTTTAGGATATCTGTATACAATATATATAATGTATTGCGGATCTTCTGTAGGATATATTACTAATATTGAGGACGTATAATCTTCATCCGAGTATTTACCTGTGTTTTTATCAATTACTTGTGAAGTTCCACTTTTTGCTGAAATGCTTAAGTTTTTCATCTTGAGTTTTGGGATTCCTCCTTTGTTTACGACTTCTCTCATCATTTTTAGAACTTCTTTTGCTGTGTGATTAGATATTACTTTTTTAATTTCTTCTTTTTGAAATTCTTGAATTGTATTTTCCATTTCATTGCTTATTCTTTTTATGATTTTGGGTTTTAACATAATTCCTTCATTACTTAATGCGCTAGCAGCTTGTAATATTTGAATGGCAGATACTCCTATTTCTTGTCCAAATCCAATTGTGGCTTTACTTCGTCCAGACCATTTTGAATGGTGGGTTAATAGACCTTTTGTTTCTCCGGGAAAAGGGAATCCTACTCTTTTTCCAAAACCAAAGTCTATTAGTTTATTATGGAAATATTCGTTACTTACTTTGTCTGTAATGTGTGCTATTCCTACATTTGATGAGTGAATTAAAATTCCACTGGGATCAATATAGCCATAAGGGGGATTTAGAGTTTTAATTGTAACTACTTCTCCTGATTTAAATTTTTTTTGGTATATACCGTTATCTAAGAATTTCTCATTTGATTTTAATAATCCACTGTCTAATAGAATGGCTACTGTAAAAATTTTATTAATACTTCCAGGTTCATAGGTTAGGGATGAGGCAAAATTGTTCCATATTTCTTTAGGATATTTTGCATAGTAATTAGCATCATATTGTGGAAATTGAAGCATTGATAAAATTTCTCCATTCTTAGCATTCATTACTATGGCAATCATATTTTCAGGTTTATTTTCTTTAAAGTGTTTTTGAGCTATTTGGTTTATGCTTTTTTGAAGATCTATGTCTATTGTCAAATATATGTTATTTGTACTTAATTTTTCATTTATAGATTTTTGTTTTGTAAGATCTTCATTCAATATGGTGTTTAGAGAAAGTTCAATGCCTGTAAGTCCAATATTATCAGTTCCTACAAATCCTGTAATATTGCTAGTTAATTCTTTAAATGGATAAATTCTTGTGTAGTCTGGATAAAGTATAATGTCTTTTAATCTTCCTTCTGACTGAATTCTTTTAATTAGTTCAGATTCTTCTCTTGTTATTTTTCTTTTTATATATATGAATCCTTTTTTCGAAGACAGTTTTTTTTTAAGTATTTGAGGATCAATTTTCAATATTGCACCAAGAGTTTCTGATGTGTTTACAATATTTTTTATTTTATTTGGATCCGTTCCGACTGAATGTGATTTTGAAGAGAAAGCTATGATTTTACCATTTCTATCATAGATGTTGCCTCTTCTTGAGATGTGGTTTATATTTTGAGAAAAATATTGTATGTCTTTTGAGGACATTAGCACAAAATATTTATAAATGGTTAACAGCGTTATTATTAGGAAAATTGTGAGGACGATATTTAATCTTAAGCTGCTAGCAAATTTTTTATGCATTAAATATTTAGAAGCTCCTTATATTATAGTAAATATTTGACAGTTGATGATTTTAGTATTAGTGTTTGATTAATTTTTTTTCATATTTATAATATTATATTATGAAAAGATTAAATTTGAAATTAATAGAGGTTTAAATATAGTGGATATTAGAACTTTAAAGGGTTTTAGAGATTACTTGCCAAAAGAAGCGTTAATTCGTACTCATATTATAAAACAAATATATAGTGTTCTTGTTTCGTATAATTTTGATTTAATAGATACTCCTATTCTTGAGTATTCTGAATTTCTTTTAAGAAAAAGCGGGGATGAGGTAGAAAAACAAACTTATCGTTTTAAAGATAACGGGGATAGAGATGTTTCTATGCGTTTTGATTTAACGGTTCCTTTTGCAAGATTTATGGCTTCTAATAGATCTAAGCTTAAATTCCCTTTCAGGAGATCTCAGATAGGCAAAGTATTTAGAGGTGAGAATACTCAGAGGGGTAGATATAGAGAATTTATGCAATTTGATTTTGATATAGTAGGTGAGGATACTTTTCGTAGTGATGCTGAAATTTTATCTATTGTTTATTGTGGGCTTGAAGAGATTTTTTTAAATTTCATAGAAGGTATTAATAGAAAGTTTGTTATTCATTTTTCTCACATTGGTATATTGAATGCTTATATTGATAAGTTGGGATTAAAGGATAAAGCCGCTTTTATTTTAAGGAATATAGATAAATTAGATAAAATGGGGATTGAAAGTGTTAGAGAAAATTTGCTTGTACAGATAAACGAAGCTCATGTTGATTTGATATTGGAGTTTATAAATTTAGAAGGGACTTTTTGGGATAAACTGGAGACCTTAAAAGGTATTTTAGAGAACAATGATGCTGTTAAGAGGATTGAGGATGTTTTTGTACATTTGAGTGCATTGGGAATTCAAGATGCATTTAATTTTAATCTTAAGATAGTTCGTGGGCTTGATTATTATACCGGGATTGTATTTGAGGCTACGATGATAGGCATTAATATGGGGAGTATTTGTAGTGGTGGAAGGTATGATAATCTATTATCCTTATTTTCTAGCTCTTTGCAAAAAGTTTCAGGGGTTGGGGGATCTTTTGGTATAGATAGAATTCAAGATATAATTGAAATTGAGAAATTTAATTATATCAAGTTGTTTGTGGTTAAGGCCAGTTCTAGAGTATTAATTGTTAATATAGACGATAATTTACAAGCTTATTATTATAAGCTTGCGGATAAATTTAGAAGACATGATTATTCTAAGATAAATAATATTGCTTGTGAAGTATATCCTAAGAGTAAAGAGGGTAAAAATATTAAGGTGCAAATAGAATATGCTCTTAATAAGGCTATAAGATTTTTAATTTTTGTAGGTCAAGATGAATATAGAGAGGATAAGTTGAAAGTGAGAGACTTGACTAAAAAGGAAGAATTGTTGTTGTCTTTTGATGAAGCTATAAAATTTATTAAGGGTAATGACAAATTTTTATGCACACCTTTTTAACTTAAAGCTATTTAAGCTTTAGTGCCTTTGATTCCTTATTAAGTATTAGTTCTTTTGCTTTTCTATTTTGCGTATCGTAATTGCATTTAGAGTTAATATGTTTGTGTTATAGTCATAGTCTATTTGTCCTAGTATTTCAACGTAGTCTTTAAAATTGATATCAATATCAAAGGTTGTTTTTGTTGTTATAATGCCTTCAAGAGCATTTTTATTATATCCTACGTAAAAGTCAAAGTAAGTTATGTTGTCTTTTTTTTCAATATTATTTGCAATTCCTTCCCATTTGACATATACATTTGAGTAAATTAATGGATTTTTTTTGATTTCTTTTAGAACTAAATAATCGTTGAATGTAATAAAATTAGGCCTTGAGATAAAACTTGCAAGATTTTTAGCTTTAAGTTTAATTGATTCTGATGCATTTGAATTTAATATTTTATTTATTTCAATTCTTGCAAAATTATCTTTGCCTTGTTTTAGGTGAGTTTTTATTTTTTGAAATGAATTTTTGATTTCAGTTTCAGTGAGTATAAATACAAATTGTCCTTCATGGTTTTCAATTTTTTCTTTGTCATTTATTTTGATATCATCAATGTATGCCGCAATATTGTTAATAGCTTTTTTCTCTTTTACCTTAGAGTTACTTAATGTCAGCTTAATTGTTTCTTTTGAATGTATGAGTAAGAATATTGCTATCAATAAGAATACAAGGCTTGCTATTGTTAGTAATGTTCTTGTTAATTTAGATAAATTTTGTCCCGTTTCTACTTTGATTTCTGGAAATAGCTTGGCATATATTTTGTTTTTATTAAGGAATAGTGCTCCTTGAATAGGATTTTTTCTAATGGTTTCTAGGGAGAATTCTGATCGTTGTATTTCTTGATTCTCTTCTATCATTTTAAGCCATATTTGTATAGCCTTATCTTCTTTGCCTTGAGCTGCTAATAGTATTGCAATTGATTGCTTTACATCTGGTTCTGTTGGATTTAAAGTGTAAGCTTTCTTTAGATATGTTTGAGCAGTTCCTAAATTTCCCATTCGAAGATAAGACATTCCTAAAATATAATGATAAAAATAGTAATTTTTATAAAGGAAAATTTCCTTTTCTAAAAGTTTTACTACGTCTGAATATTTGTGAGAGTTATAATAATTAATAGATTTATTAATAAGTTTATTAGGTTCCATTGCCATAAAGTTGAAGTTACCCTCATGATATTATTTTTTATGTTTTATATATAAATTTTATCTTAAAAAAATAATAAATAAAATATTGTTTTTTGTTTTAAAAAGACCGGTTTGACTAAAAATTTATTAATGTTATAATTATGTAAGCTCATTTGGGATTTATACATATTTTAAAGTGGTAGGAATGTGTCATCAGAAAAAATCGCGGAATTAATCAAAGATATTTATTTAAGCTTCAGAAAAGGTGATTTTAAGACAGCTTTAATGAAATCAGAAGAAGCACATTCTTTTGATTTTGATAATATTGAGATTTTAACTGCTTTAAAGAGTTCTGTGTATTGGAATGGTCAAGTTGAAAGTCTTGATCGAATAGATAAAGACTATGAGAAGGCTGAGTTTTTAATAAGAGAATGGAATAATTTTGCTAGAAGATATTTAAAAAAGATGAATTTTGATTTTATTCAAGGTCGTAACTCAATTAAGTATTTTGTATTTCAATTGTGCTTGGAGATATATAAAAATATATATAAATTACAGCCAGAGAACTTAGATATTTTAATAAAGATTGCTAAGTCTTACAAGGGAATGGGTAATTATGAGCGAGCTATAACTGTTTTTTTGCAGATTTTAGGAGATGCAAAAGATAATGCAGATGTAGTTGCTGAACTTGCTGATTCTTATGCCCTTATTGATGAGATTAAGGAGTCTAAGGTATTATTTAGAGAGGCTTTTTTTATTAATCCCCAAAAGATAGATATAGATGCGCTTGAATCTGAGATGATACTTAAATTAATAGAAGCTATTAAGAGTGATAGAAATATTTCTGATACTCTTGTTAAGGAGTGGATACCTGTTTATGGAGCACTAAATGGTGTTTTTAATATAAAAAGAGAATTAAGGCCTATTGAACTTGGTCATTTAAAGCAGTCTGTTTATAGTTTGCGTAATGAGCTTAAGGAGAAGTCTTATAGATCGATAAATGAGAGCATATTACTTCCAAGGCTTATTAATAAATATTTTTGGCTTATTGATCATTATGTAAGGATAAAAGAAGATCGTGTTCGGATTGATGAAATTTTATCTTATATTAAGGAAATAGATATAGGAATATATCAGCAATATGTCAATTAGATTGGTTTTTAATAAAATTGGTATTAGGAGAGTTGAATGTCTAATATTACTATAGAAAGATTAGATAATATCTTGCAGGAGGATAAATGGACAAGGATAGTTGTTAATAATTATTCTCTTGCCAAGATAAGGGAATTGGATGAATTAATAGATAGTATAATTTCTGAAAATTTAACAGAAGAAGCTTTAGATATTTGTGGTAAACATTTAAAGGATGTCAAGAAAAGTATTGCTGGTCTTTATATTTCAGGCATGCTTATATATAGTAGAAGGCCGCTTAATGATATGAGTTTGCTTACAGTGGTAGACTTGTTTTCACAAAATTTGAAGTGGTCTCTTGTTGAACATATATGTCACAAGATGCTTTTAACTTCTGAAAATAAGCATGCACTCTATACGCTTGCAAAGATATATTCGCAAAATAATGAGAATGATAAACTTCCAGGTATTTGGATACGCATTGTTGAAGCTGATGTTGATGATACTGTATGTGTAAGGCAACTTGCTACGCATTATGAGAATATTGATTTGCAGAAATCAATATATTTTTTTAGAAAGGCTATTTACCGTTTTATCGATAAAAAACAAATGTCAGGTATTAGAGAGGTGTGGTCTAAATTGATCAGATATGTTTCTGATGATTTTGATTCTTTTCTTCTTATACTTCAAAAAGTTGAGAAAGAGCTCGGATTTAAAAAGGTTGTTGTTCTTTATGAAGATTTATATGAACATTATTCTGTAAGTGAGAATATTGATGAGACAATAGAGATTTTGAAGGGAATTTTAAAGCTTGACAATAAAAATCAAAAAGCAAGAGAAAATTTAGTTCTCTTTTTAAGAGAAAAATATAAAGACGTTAAAAATATTGAAGAATATCTTGAAAAGTCTGATCTTGAAAATTTGGATAAAAATTTTATTGATGTTTATTCTGATTTTGAGAAATATTTATTTTTTGCTAAGGGTAATTTTGTATATCATCAAACCTGGTTTGTAGGAATAGTTAAGGATGTAAATGAACAAGGTATTGTGGTTGATTTTGTTTCTAAACGAAGACATTTTATTAGTTTTGATATGGCTATATCTGCACTATCTCCTCTTAAGAAAGAAGATATTCGAGTTTTAAAGGCGATTAAACCAAAAGAAGAGCTTGTAGAGAATCTGAAGAGAGATGTTGAATGGGCCTTAAGGATAATTATTAAAAGCTATAAGTCAATTGATCTTAAAGGGATAAAAAGAGAACTTGTTCCAAGCTTAATGACTCAGAGTGCGTGGAATGCTTGGAGTGTAAAAGCTAAACAAATTCTAAAAGATAATCCTCATTTTGTTATGGCATCTGGAAAAGCCGATTGTTATATATATAATGAGCGAGCTTCTAATTTTAATGAAAAGATTTATGATAAATTTAAAGTAGAAAAGGATTTTTATAAAAGATATGAAATTTTTATGCACTATTGTACCGCTGGTGGTGTTGTAAAGGATTTACATGTTGAAGAGGAAATGCTTAATTACTTTTTGATTTATGTTAATAATTTTGCAAAAGTTGATCATTATGTTATAAGTTCTTATGTAATACTTAAATCTTTAAAAAATTCTGAGAGGGGTGGTGCTTTTAAGATTAATATTGAAAAAGATATTAGTTTGGAGGTTCTCTTAAGGGAGTATCCCAAGGATATAGTTGATCTTTTTGATTCAATCTTGAATGCGGAGATTAAAAAGGAGTTGGTATCCTTAATCAAGGATGAATTAGTTGATTGGGTTGTTTATTATAAGCAGCTTTTTCCTTGTTATGTTAATAAAAAATTGATAGATTTTCTTTATAAAGAAGATATAAAAGAGACAGCAGATCTTTTTAACTATGTCATAAAAAATTATAAAGTTTATAAAGATGCTTATATTTGGCTTTTAAAGCATTATACTTCGTATTCGCTTGATTTAGATTATTCTGATTCAGAATTATTAATAAATTTGATCAAAATTTTAACAGATAGTGTTGTTAAGATTAATAATAAAAATAATTCTGTCGCTAACAAGAGAATTTATAAAATGGTAATGAATCTTTTAATTAAGGATAAATATCTTAGTATTGTTTTAAATAATGTCATGGATGAAGAGCTTGCCAAAAGAATATATATGACTTGTTTTTATATAAGAGATTTTCCCCCAAAGGATCTTTTACATATTAAAACTGCAATAAGAAGTGTGTTTATTGATCTTGAATTTGAAGATGAGAAAATGCAATCTTCGGGGGATAAAGTCGAGATAGGATTTTTAACTATTTTAAGTTCTCTTAGTAAGAAGCAAAAGGAATTGCAGTATTTAAAGGATGTAGAAATACCTGAAAATTCTAAAGAAATTGGGAAGGCCCGTGAACTTGGTGATTTGAAAGAAAATGCAGAATATCACTCTGCAAAGGAAAGACAACAGTTTTTAACAAAGAGATTAAATTCTCTTATGTCAGAAATAGATGTTGCAAAAGTTATTGACACTAAAGAACTTCAAAGCTCTGTTGTTGGGTTTGGAACAAAAGTTACTATGATTAATAAAGATACAAAAAGGGAAGAGTCTTATTTGATATTTGGACCTTGGGAGTCAAATCCTGACGAAGGCATTATATCATATAAATCCCCTTTTGGAGAAAATTTGTTAGATGCAAAAGAAGGTGATAATCTTGATTTTGTAATAAATGATACTCATTTTCAATACTATGTTAAAAAGATAGAACCTGCCAAAATTAATTAGAAGAGGTAAAATGTCGAAATTAAAAGATAAAATAGATGATTCTTTAAATGATAGATTAAATAGAGAAAAGGCCATTGAGCTTGCTAGAATTCAAATAGAGAAGGATTTTGGGAAAGGAAGTCTTATTAAGATGGGAGAGTCTCCTGTGGGTAAAGGCATAGAGAGCATACCTAGTGGTTCTATTTTGCTTGATGAGGCAATTGGTGTTGGAGGATATCCAAGGGGAAGGATAATAGAAATTTTTGGCCCTGAATCTTCTGGAAAAACCACTTTAACTCTTCAAGCAATTTCTGAAGTTCAAAAAAATGGTGGAATAGCAGCTTTTATTGATGCTGAACATGCTCTTGATCCTGTTTATGCAAAAGCTTTGGGTGTTAATATTGATGAACTTTGGCTTAGTCAACCTGATACTGGGGAACAAGCTCTTGAGATTGCTGAATATTTAATTAGAAGTGGTGGAGTTGATTTGATTGTTGTTGATTCTGTTGCAGCTTTAACGCCACAAGCAGAGATTGATGGAGAAATGGGTGATTGTCAGATTGGGCTTCAAGCAAGATTAATGAGCAAGGCTTTAAGAAAGATTACGGGTATACTTTCAAAGTCTAAGACTTGTATTATGTTTATCAATCAACTAAGAATGAAAATCGGTGTAATGTTTGGCAATCCAGAAACTACTACTGGAGGAAATGCTTTAAAATTTTATTCTTCTCTTCGTCTTGAGGTTAGGAAAATTGAACAGGTAACGGGGAGTGCTGCAGATGATGTTATTGGGAATAAGGTAAGAGTTAAGGTTGTGAAAAATAAAGTAGCACCTCCTTTTCGTAAAATCGAGCTTGTGATTTATTTTGGAAAAGGTATTTCACGTGAAGCTAGCATATTAGATGCTTCGATTAAATATAAGTTGATACAAAAAATAGGTTCTTGGTATTCTATAGGAGATGATAAATTAGGACAAGGTAGAGAAAGTGCTATTATTTATCTCATTAAAGAAAAAGAACTTACTAATGAACTTGAGGTTAAACTTAGAAAGATAATTTTTGAAGGCTTAAGTCTAGATTCTATTGAAATTGGACTACCTAATGTTAAAAAAGATAAAGAATAGAATGACAAATTTAGATGATTATTTAATTGTTTGTGATGATTTTAAAGGGGGAATAGAAATTTTCTTTGATTATATAAAAAATAAAAGAGAAATTTTAAAGACTTTTAATTTAAATAAAATAGTAGAAGATTTTTTGATATTTTCTGAGAGTATTGAAATAGATGTTAAAGACTTAATTAAGTTTTATTCTTTTTCAACCAGTTTGCTTTATTTAAAGACACAAATTTTTTATCCAGTAAAATTAAAAGATAAGAAGTTAGTTGAAAGGGAGATGATTAAAAAATTGATAAATTTCAGTGAAAAATACGCCAAGTCCAAGTCCTTAACTCGAAATTTAAAAGATGAGAAGTGTTTAAATGTATCTACATTTTCTTTTTTGAGAGAAAATAGTATTTTTTTTGAAAGTGCGGATAATGTTCAAAATTATATGGTAGGTATTAATAAGGTTAAAAGTAAAGTCAGTAGGATAAGTAAAAAGCATGATAATATTTTACGTAATAAATTTAGATCCAATGTTATTTTAGGTATATATGACGCTAAAATTTTTGATAAAAAAACAAAAATTATTTCTCTTTTAACCAAGGAGGATAATTTTATTTTTGAATTTTTATTAAATTTTGATGATAAGTTTTACTTTTTTGAGAGATTTTGTTATTTTTTAATCGTTCTTGAATATAAAATGTCAAATATTATAGATTTAGTTTACGTAAATGATAAATTGGTTTTAAGAAAGGGAACAAGTATTGACGAATACAAACAGCAAAGGGCTTAGAGTTCATGTTTTTTTGGCAGAGAAAGGTGTGGGCTCTAGGAGATTTTGTGAAGATCTTATAAGAAAGAATTCTGTTAGAATAAACAATACCCTTGCAAAGCTTGGAGATAAGGTGTTCTTAGGCGATAGAGTGGAGTGTAGAAAACAAGTATTTGTTTTTAGGGATTGTAAAGTTGAAAATAAGATTTATATAGCCCTTCATAAGCCTAAAAATTACTTGTGTTCTAATTTTGATCCAGAGGGGAGACAGTTGGCAATATCTTTAGTTCAGCCTTTGTTTAAAGAACGTTTATTTTCAATTGGTAGACTTGATTTTAAGAGTTCTGGGATTTTACTTTTTACTAATGATGGTCAGTTTGCAAATAATATTGTTCATCCAAGGAGTAAGGTTGAAAAAGAATATATTGTTGAGTCAAAAAGGGCTGTTAATGAGAATTTGCTTATTAATTTTAAACATGGAATAAAGATAGGAAGGGAAATCTTTAAGTTGAAATCTTATGTAATGCTTAGCAATAATTCTGTTAAGTTAGTTTTAACGGAAGGTAAAAATAGGGAGATTCGAAAAGTTTTTTTAAGTAAGAATATTTTTTTAAAGAAAATTCACAGAATTAGAATAGGTAATATTAAATTGGATGATTTAAAAGAAGGGCAAATTAAGGTTTTGTCTTTAGCTAAGATTAATAAATTCAAGACACAAATTTTGGGAGAATATTAAATGGTAATAGCAATTGATGGCCCGTCAGCTTCGGGTAAAAGCTCGATTGCAAAAGCATTGGGGGTAAGATTAGGTTTTAAGTTTATTAGCTCTGGTTATTTTTATAGGATAATAACTTTGATTGCTCAAAGGTTTTCACTAAACGAATATGATTTGCTTAGTGAGAGTAAAATTTTGGAACTTGTATCACAAAATGATATCAAATTTAATGGTGTTGATTTTTTGCTTAATGGTATAAATGTTATAAGTCATATTTTAAATGAAAGAATAGATTTTCAAGTTTCTCTTTATTCTTCTTATATAGGTGTTAGAAATATTGTTAATAAAAAATTAAGAGAAATAGTTAAATTAGAGGATGATAATTATATAATAGAGGGTAGAGATATTACTACTGTAGTATTTCCAGAAGCTGAGGTCAAGATTTATCTTGATGCTTCTGTTAAAGTGCGGGCTTTAAGACGGTATAATCAAAGGAGTGATTATATAACTTTAAATGAGTTAGAGCAAGCACTAGAGAGACGGGATGAAATTGATCAAAATAAAGAGTATGGTAAATTGAAATTGGATAAGGAAGTGTTTTATATTGATACGAGCTATAAATGCTTAGATGATGTATGTAATATTATCATAAAGACGTTTAATTTGAAAAAAAAGTGATAGAGAGGTGAGGATGGAAAATCAAGAAGATTTACAAGAAAATTATCTAAAGGTTCTTGCAAAAGTAGAACTAGGTAGTAGTGTTTCTGGTGTTGTTATAAATGTCATGAAAGATTATGTGCTTGTAGATATTGGTTATAAGTCTGAAGGTTTTATTAGAATCGATGAATTTGAAACCATTCCAAATATTGGAGATAAGCTTGATGCAATAGTTACAAAAGTAGGAGGAGAATTAGGATTAGTTCTTAGTGTTGCAAGGCTTGATTCTCTAAATTTGCAAGATAAGATCGATGAGTATATTTCGAATAGAAAGGTACTTAAAGGCAAGATTTTAGTTGAACTTTCAAGTGGTTATAAAGTTCAGATTAATGAAAATGTTATTGGATTTATGCCATCTTATTTGAGTTCTAAATTTAGAGATGAAAAATTAAAAAGAGGTTTAGTGGTTGAGTTTTATGTTATTCAGGCAGATAAAACGGATGGCCTTAGGCTTATTCTTGATAGACGAACTTTGGAGAGAGAGAGAGAGTTTTTAAAGAAAAAAGAACTTGTTAGTTCTTATAATGAGGGGGATATAGTTGATGGTGTTGTTGAGAGAATTACAGATTATAGTGCTATTATAAAGGTTAAAAATCTTGTTTTAGGAATATTGCATAAAAGAAATATTGCATTTAATCGTGTTGAGAATATTGAAGATTTTATTCGTGTTGGTGATAAGTTAAGATTGAAAATCATTAAATTAAATGTAAATGCAGTAAAGATGGAGTTATCTCTTAAGGCATTGAAGACAAATCCTTGGGATTCTATTGAGGCTAAATATAAGGTTGAAAGTATTGTAAAGGGCAAAGTTGTCAAAATATTACCTTTTGGTGCTGTAGTTGAGCTTGATAGTGAGATATCAGGATTTATTCATATAAGTAATTTTTCTTGGGTAAGGGTTATAAAAAGTCCTCAGGAATTAGTTAAAGTTGGTCAAATCGTAGAAGTTAAGATTTTGGAGATAGACAAGGAAAATCAAAAAATATCTTTAGGTATTAAGCAAGTTAATGAAAATCCATGGAATAATTTGGCTCAAAGGTGTGCTGTTGGTAAAGTTGTTCAGGGGGTTGTTAAAAATATTACAAAGACGGGAGCTTTTGTGAGCATTGAAGAAGGTATAGACGCATATATTAGTAAATTTGATATTTCTTGGATTGACGAAGTTAATCCTGAGGAATACTTTAAATTAGGAAGTTCAATTAGTGGGAAAGTAATTGAATTTGATGCAAAGAAGCAAAATATTAAGTTAGGAATTAAACAGTTGGAAGAGAATCCTTGGGATGATTTTTCTAAGAGCTATAAGAAAGGTGATACTCTTGAAGTTGAAATTGTGGAGAAGAAGTCAAAGGGAGTTCAGGTAAGAGTTTATGGTAAAATAATGGGATTTATTAGTAAAATACAACTTGGAGATACAAAAGAGTCCAGTTTGGAGACTTTTGAAAATTTGAATATTGGAGACAAACTTAAAGTTATAATCACCAATATTGATTTTAAAAACAGATTAGTTTTGCTTTCTTATAGGGCGTATAAAGAGCAAAAATCAAGCGAAGAAATTTCTTCTTATTTGTTTAAGGAAGATGATGAAGAATCTTATAAACCATTTGCAAATCTGTTCAAGAGGAATGCTAATGTTTAAAAATAAATTTTTTATAGGTATTTTGGCAGTTATTGTTTTTGTGGGAATTGTTATTTGTTTTTATAGTTCGATGGATGTAGATTATGTGAAGGCAGGAGGGGAAGTAGTAGAAAATCTTGAGAGGGATTTAAATCTTTATTTAAGAGCAAAAAATATTGAAGAGAAGATAGAATTGGAGTCTAAGATAGAAGAGTCTATAAATAAGAGAAACGATGTTGCTTATGAATTTCTTTCACGGTTTTATCTTGCCCGATCTACTTATTTTCAAAGTAAAGGTTTATACAAAGAAGCTCTTGAGGATTTAGATATTGTTATTGGTTCAAAATGGATTGAAAGGGAACTTGCCTATCTTAATAAAGCTGTGATTTATGAAAAAATGGGGCAGGTGGATAATGCTTTAATCATATATGATAATCTGATTAATCAGACTAAGTTAGATTTTATTAAAATTAGAGCTCTGCTTGGTAAGGCAGTATTAATTGAGACTAGAGATAAAAAATTGGCTATTGATATATACGCAGAGATTGCTAATTTTTCTTATGAAAATAACTTATATGTTAATCTTGCCAAGAATAAGCTTTTGCAGTTTAGATGATTTAATTTGTTTTTTTGTTTTAGTATGAGAAAATTTGATAATAATATTATGTTTTTAATTGTTTTTCTATTAGTAGTTGGTTGTGGTCTTGAGGATATTATCATAGTCGATTCTCCTTTGGTTATTGATAGTAGAGCTTCTAGAGATACTCTTGCTTTTGCATTGCCTTCTTGGTATTTTGGTAAGAATCATAATTCTAGGGTTAGGGGTTTTGATATATATTATAAATTTTATCCAGAAGGATCAAATTACTATCTTAGGGGTTTTGCAGAAAGTGTTAAAGAAGATTTTAATGCTTTAAAGAGTGTTTTTAATAATATTAATGAGTTTAATAAAAGGGGATTTTATAAAATTAATTTGGATGGTGATCGTTTTTCAGGAACTCCGACTTTGAAATTAGATAAAAGCTGGATTCAAGGAAATTTTTCTTTATATTTTGAACTTAATTTTGAAAATTTGAGAAAAAGTATTCCTGGTTCGGTTTTTATTAATATAAGGAAAGGTAATAGTTCTTCAGCACCCCTTATTAGGAGTATCAAGACATATAGATCTTATGTTGTTAATGATTTGTATAGGGAGTTTTCTGAAGCTTTGAAAAAATCTAAAGTCACGAACAGTACAGATAGGCCATTTGATCTTAGTCATATTAGCGATAGCTTTTTTACAAAAGATGTTTCTCCTAAATATAATTTAGTAATTTTTGTTATGGCAGTAGGTAATGTTATTGAAGATGATTTATATAGTGTTATTGTAAATTTAGGGAGTCTGCATGGTTTTGAGTTGTCGAGTTAGTTAAAGGCGGTGCATGGTAACGTTTTTTTTTCATTTAATTTTAACTAATATTATTATTTCTTTTGTGGTAAGCTTTTTTGTTGTCTTTTTTGGTATATTGAGATTTGGGTTTTTGCTGATTTATTTGATAAGTTTTTTAGGAAGTGTTTTATTTTTATTTTTTATACCTCTTTTTTATTCCGATTATTATAATAGACAAGTGGATGTTTTATTTTATTTGTTCCCAGCTATTGGTTCAATAATTTTGATATCTTTATTAGGATTTGCTGAGAGAAGTAAAAATGATTTATAAAGAAAATTTTGAGATTGCACTTGTATCAAATTCTTTTGCTAGAGCAGAGTTTTTAGAGGCTTTGAAAATTAAATTTTTATCCCTTAGTGTTGATATTGATGAAGGTTCAATAATGAAATCAGGTGAATTTGGTATTACAAAGAGGATAGCGGTGCTTAAACTTACTAATGCTATTGAGAAATATGGCAAGGATAAATGTTTAATTACTGTTGATACTTTGTTAAAGAATGATTCGATTTATGTTGGAAAACTAAGTGATGAAAAGGAAGTTTTTAGTAAGATAATGGGATATAGTCATAAGCTTATTGAGGTTGAGACTAGTTTTTGTGTGTTTATTCCAGGAAGAGAGAAAATAGTTAAAGCCTGTGAGATTTCATTTATTAAATTTAGGGAATTAACACCAGATATTGTTTATCATTATATTTCACTTGGTCATTGGAAAGATAAAGCTGGGGGTATAAGTTTGAAAAATGGTGTTGCAGATATCTTGATTGAATATATTAATGGTAGTTATTCAAATATCATAGGCTTACCAATTGGTTTGTTTTATGATATTCTTATTAGAGAAAACGTAATTTCCACTATATAAGTAAGTAGTGAGTAAAAGCGAAGGATTTAGGAGGTCATTTTGGCAGTTATTACTATGAAAAGTCTTTTAGAGGCCGGAGTTCATTTTGGACATCAGGTAAAAAGGCTTGATCCAAGAATGAAAAGGTTTATCTTTTCAGAGAGAAATGAAATTCATATTTTGGATTTGCAAAAAACTTTGCAAGGTATTAAAGATTCTTATGAACTTGTTCAAAGTGTTATAAAAAGTGGTAAAAAGGTCTTGTTTGTTGGTACTAAAAAGCAGGCAAGTGAGATAATTGAACAAGAAGCCAGAAGAAGTGATATGCCTTATGTTAACAATAGATGGCTTGGTGGAATGCTTTCAAACTTTAATACTATTAAAAAATCAGTTCAGAAATTAAAGAAATTAGAAAAAATGGAAATAGATGGAACTTTTGAGATGATTAGTAAAAAGGAAGTTTCTCAACTTAATCGGGAAAAGTTAAAATTATCTAAAAATTTGACAGGAATTAAAGATATGGAAGAGCTTCCCGGTGCCGTTTTTATTATTGATCCTAAAAGAGAACAAATAGTGATTAATGAGGCTAGAAAGCTTGGTATTCCTATAATTTCAGTTGTTGATACAAATTGTAATCCGGATGTGATTGACTGTCCAATTCCTGGAAATGATGATGCAATTCGTTCCGTTGCTTTATTTACTAAGATAATATCTGATGCTATTTTGGAGAGTGATAAAGAGGTTGGAATTCAGATAGTTGAAAATTTGAATGAAGAAGACTTAATGAGTGAGATTGAAGTTAAGAATGAAAAAAAAGAATTATAAAATTTAAGGAGAATAATATGAGTATTAGTCCTCAAGAGGTAAAAAAACTTAGAGATGCGACTGGAGCTGGATTTGGTGATTGTAAGAAGGCATTAGATGCTGTTGGTGGTGATTTTGAATTGGCTAAGAAAAAACTTCGAGAGATGGGTATTGCATCTGCTTATAAGAGAAGTGGTAGGGATGCTAAGGAGGGACGAGTATTTTCTTATGTAAATAAAGAGAGAGTGGGTCTTTTGCTTATTTCGTGTGAAACAGATTTTGTTGCTATGAATAGTGATTTTGTGACTTTTGGAAATTCTTTGATAAAACAATTGGTTGAAAGTGGTAAAGATTCTTTAGATGAGCAGCAAGAGCTTGAAATTAAAAATTTAGCAGCCACAATCAAGGAAAATATTCATGTAAGTAAGATTTATATTTCAAATATTGCATCTAATGAACTTTTAAAAAATTATCTTCATGGAGAGCAATCTAAGATAGGTGTGTTTATTAAATTAAAGGTAGATGATATTTTAAAAATGGAAGATGAGAGTTTAAATAATCTTGCAGTGGATTTAGCTTTACATGTAGCAGCTTTTGCACCGCTTTATTTAAGCGTTGGTGATATTTGTCCTAATTATATTAAAGAACAGGAAGAATTGTTTACAAAGCAGATGGAAGCTAGTGGTAAACCTGAAGCTGTAATTAAAGGAATAGTATCTGGGAAACTTAAAAAGCATTTGGGCGAAATTGCTCTCTTGGAACAAGGATTTGTAAAGGATGATAAGCTTACCGTTAAAGAAAAGATTGAAGAGATTTCTAAAGCAATTTTAACGAAGATAGAGATAGTAGATTTTAAATATTTAAGTGTTGGGTAATTATTTATGATCTTTTTAATTTTAAGGAGGCTTGAATGGAGGAATATAAGGCTTTATTGGATGAAAAGATGGGTAAAGTTCTTTTATCTCTTGAGAGTGAATATAGATCTTTAAGAACGGGCAGGATAAATAGCTCTCTTTTTGATAAAATATTAGTTGATTATTATGGAGAAAAAACCCCTTTAACTAGGGTTGCCAATGTTAGTATTCCCGAGGCAAGGCTTATTGTAATTCAGCCTTGGGATAAAAGCTTATTATCTAAAATAGAACAGGCTATACTTAATTCAGATCTTTCTATGAATCCTTCAAGTGATGGGGCAGTCCTTAGAATTAAAGTACCTGTATTGACTGTTGAGAGACGTAGAGAAATAGTAAAGCAGGCAAAAAAAATTGCGGAAGAATATAAGGTTGCGGCCAGAAATGTAAGGCAGGAATTAAATAATAAGGTCAAGAAGCAAGAAAAAGATTCTCAGATTACTGAAGATGATTTGCGTCGGATTTTAGATGATATTCAAAGAGATACTAATTCTTATATCAAGAAAATAGATGAGATTTTTGATGTAAAAACAAAAGAAATAATGGAAGTTTAAATTTATGAATAATAATTCCCTTCCAATGCATGTTGGGATCATCATGGATGGAAATAGAAGATGGGCTTTAAAAAGAGGTCTGTCATTGTTTGAAGGACACAAAGAAGGCTTAAAGAGAGCTAAGGAAATAGTTAAATATTCTCTTAAATTAGGCATAAGATATTTATCTCTCTATGTTTTTTCTACAGAGAATTGGAATAGGACAAAATTTGAAATAGAGCATTTGATGTTTTTGATTGCCGATTATTTAAGTTCTGAGTTTGAATTTTATAGTAAAAATAATATAAAAATACTATTATCAGGAGATATTGAAGCTTTAAGTAAGGAAGTAAGAAAGTCAATCATCGATGTTATTGATTTTACAAGAAATTTTGATGGGCTTGTATTAAATTTGGCAATTAATTATGGTGGTCGAAATGAAATAGTTAGAGCTACTAAGAAAATTTTGGGAAGTGGTTTACAATTTGAGGCTTTAGATGAAATTGTGTTTTCTAAATTTTTGGATAATCCTGAGCTTTGTGATCTTGATCTTTTAATTCGTACTGGTGGAGACATGAGAATAAGTAATTTTCTTTTATGGAGAATTGCTTATTGTGAATTTGTTTTTTCAAGTGTTTTGTGGCCAGAGTATTCCGTTTCACATTATGATAACGACTTGGAATGTTTTAAAAATAGGAAGAGAAATTTTGGGAGATAAAAGTTTATTTAATCTTAGGTCTAAAAAATTAGCGTTTATTGCACGACTGGGGACATTTTTGTTTTTTGTTCCTTTAGTTTTGTTTTTAATATTTTTAGAGTTCAATAATTATTTATTTATTAATATTTTAGTTTTTATGTTTAGTGGAGTTGCTGCAAAGGAAATTAATGATTTGCTTAAGGTTAAATCTTCTTCCATTTCTAGTACTTTATCTTTCTTTTTAGGGATAGCTCCTCCAATGTTGACATATGTACATTTCAATGTTTTTGATTTGGGTATAAATATAATATTTTATTTGTTTATAACTTTAGTTTTTAGTAACTGGATTGTTAATTTGGTTTTCATTAAAGAGAATGAAATTGTTAATTTTTTATCTCAGGCAACTTCGATAATTTTCATACTTATATATCCGGGTATTTTGATGTCATTTGTTGTTGCTATTACTACTTTGCCAAGAGCACCTATTCTTTTGTTAATACTTTTCTCTATGGTTAGTGGTAATGATACTTTTGCTTATCTTGTTGGATATTTTTTGGGAAAAAATAGTTATAGACCTACAATTATTAGTCCCAATAAAACGATAATGGGATTTTTAGGCGGTATATTATTTTCTGTTATTGTTGCAATAGTTGTAGTATGTTTAGGGTTGATAAATTTAACTTATGGAGAAGCTATGATTTTTGGTGTCTTAATAGGATTTTTTACTATTATTGGTGATTTATTTGAATCTGGACTTAAACGTAGTGCAGGAGTTAAAGACTCTGGCAATATTATTCCTGGTAGAGGTGGTGCTCTTGATTCAATTGATTCATATCTTTTGACAGGTCCTATATTTTATTTATATTTGTCATAATTTTTGGGAGTAATTGATGTATATTTTTCTTAGTATTTTGGCGTTTACCTTTATAATATTCATTCATGAATTAGGTCATTTATTTTTTGCAAAACTTTTTAAAGTTAAGGTTGAAGTTTTTTCTATAGGGATAGGCCCTAGTCTTTTTAAATTTAAAATAAAAGACACAGAGTATAGATTTTCTCCTATTTTTTTGGGTGGATATTGTAAGCTTAAAGGAGCTGAACATTTAGAAAATGAGCTTAGATTAAATAGGCAGCTTGAAGCGGATAGAGATTCTATTTTTGGTATTTCTAATTTTAAGAAAATATTAATATATTTTGCAGGTCCTCTTTTTAATTTAATTTTTGCATTAATAGTTTTTATTGCAATAGAAATGATAGGTATTGTTTATCCTGATTATTCTAATAAAATAGTAGTTATTAATGATAGTGTTTTGAGTAAATTTAGAGATGGGGATATTATTTTAAGCGTTAATAATAGTGATGTAAGATATTTTTCCGATTTAAATAAAGTTGTTCCTTTAAAAAATTCAAGAGTAACTTTCATAGTTTTAAGGGACAGTAAGACTATTAGTTTTGAAGATTATACAAGCTTAGATAAGCTTTTAAAGGAAATTGGTCCTTGGATAAATCTTATTGTTTCTAAAGTTAAAACAAATTCTTCAGCTGAAGTTGCCGGTCTTAAACCTAATGATAAGATAGTAAGCATTAATGATATTATTTTAAATAATAATGTGGAGTTAAACAATTTGATTGAAAAGCTTGATTTTAACATTGTGGATATTAATTATGAGAGAAATGGAGAGATTTTAACTTCTAAGTTGGTGTTTCAAGATACTAATAAAAGCTTAGGAATTTATTTATTGCCTGGTTTAGAGCGAGTGGTTAAGTCAGATAATTTAGGGATTGCTATTAAAAATTCTTTTAATAAGGTCTTAGATATTTTAGGTCATATTCTTTACTCCATTGTTGCATTATTCACTAATTTTAAGAATAATGCTAAAAATGTTACAGGACCTGTTGGTATGATTAACATTATTGTTGATTCTTTTTCTGTTGGAATATTATCTTGGTTTAATACTATTGCTATTTTTAATTTACTTATTGCTGGTATGAATTTATTTTTTGTTGTAATTCCAATGCTTGATGGAGGTCAAATTCTTATTAGTTTAATTGAAATCTTGCGTGGGAAACGATTTAGGGCGAAAGTTATTTATTATTTTTATATTTTTGGTATTTTGTTGATGTTAAGTCTTTTTATATTAGGTTTTTTTAATGATTTACGTAATCTTTAGTCAATTTATGCTGTTTTGTTCAAGCAGATCTTATTTGATATTTAATCAATAGGGAGTACATATTTGAACATGAACCAAAAATGAGCAAAAGATGCAAATAATATTAAAATATGGAAAAGATCATGCATTCTCATATTTGCTATTGGATTAAGTTTTTTGCTTGTTGAGTAAACTATTCCCCCTAATGTGTAGAGAATACCCCCAAGTGCTAGCCATAAAAATCCTTGTATAGGGAGAATGTTATAAATGAGTCTGATTCCGAATATGATGCTCCATCCCATAAGTATAAATATGCATCCGTTAAGCCATCCAGGACTGTTTACGTATATTGATTTAAAAATAATTCCTAGGATAGCAAATCCCCAAACGGTTATGAGGATTATTTTTCCATAAACATTTGGCATGAGAATTAGACATGGTGGAGTGTATGTTCCTGCTATCAATATAAATATTGAAATATGGTCAAATTTTCTAAAGAGTTGTTTTATTTTGCTTCCTTTTGTAAAAATATGATAAAGAGTACTCATGGTATATAGTAATGTCATTGATGAACCATAGATAAGAAATAATACTGCATGGAGATACTTTTTTGAATGAGTTGATAGAGTAATGAGAATTGTTGTTCCTATGATTGATAAAATAATGCCAAATAAGTGAGATATTGAGCTAAACAATTCATTCTTAGGTATTGGCTCATTATGTGATGTGTATTTTTTATCTTTTTCAAACATAAACCTAGTCTTCCCTTTGTGCTTTTTATTTTTTTTATTTTTAGAACATACATTTGTTCTTATTTATTTTAGGTATATTAGTTCAAAAAAGTACATAAATCAAGTGATCAAGAATAGTTTAGTATGAAACTGAAGGCTAAATTGATGTTATTGCATAATTTTCTTCTTAAATTTTTTCTATTAATACCTTTTTTTTGTAAAAAAGCTATATAATGCATATTGTCTTAAGTTTTTGAATGGAGAGGTCTAGAGTGATAAATTTTTTAAAAGTTTTTAGATTTGCTAGTTTTCAAAAGTTTTCTAGTGCAGTAAGACTACCAATTTCTGTTGTGACAGTTTTTTGTTTAATGCTTGGAATTGGATCTGCACTGCTAAATCCTTCTAATTTATTTTACGTTGATAACTTTGTTGTTAAAGTTGTTTTGGGGCTTATTAAGAGTACCAGTAATATCATTATTTTGAATATTCCATTGCTTTTTGTTATAGGGATTACTGTTGGGATCGCTAGAGTTCAAAAGGGTTCTGCTGCACTCTCAGGTCTTGTTGGATATTTGATTTTTAATATTACTGAAAATTATTTTCTTGATGTGTTTTCAAGACTTGTTGAGCCTAATTTAATGTCTTCTATTGGTCAAGTAAATATTTTGGGAATTCAAACTTTAAATACAGGTATTTTGGGGTCTTTATCAGTTGGATTATTAGTTGGATATTTGCACAATAAGTTTTATTGTATCGAGTTGCCTGGGCCTTTAAGCTTTTTTTCTGGTTTTCGTTTTGTTCCCATAGTAGTTTTTCCTTTTTGTATTTTATTAGGGATAATATTTGTTTTAATTTGGCCGTATTTTAATGAATTAATTACTTCTTTTGGATTTTTTATTGCTAAATTTAACTATTTTAATAGTTTTCTTTATGGATTTTTAAATAGACTGCTCATTCCTTTGGGGCTTCATTCCATTCTTACATTTCCTTTTAATTTTACTTCGTTGGGAGGAACAGAAGTTATTGATGGTCAAGTTGTTGGTGGTATTCAGAATATATTTTATGCTCAGTTAGCAGATCCATATCTTATTAGGTTTTCCTCAAGTATTTCCAGGTTCAATAGTGGGTTTTATCTCTCTATTATGTTTGGACTTCCTGGGGCAGCATTGGGAGTTTATAGAGGAATCATTCATGATGATAAGAGTAAAATCGTGTCTTTGCTATTTTCAGGTGCTTTTACAGCTTTTTTGACTGGAGTTACAGAGCCTTTAGAATTTTTATTTGTTTTTACTGCACCTTTGCTTTATTTTATACATGCCATTTATACTGGGTTTGCGTTGTTGATTGCTAATATATTTGATATTGCAGTTGGTGTGACTTTTTCTGCTGGATTTTTTGATTTTCTAATGTTTGGGGTATTACAGGGACATGACAAGACAAATTGGCTTTATTTATTACCATTAGGATTTGCATTTTTTGCTTTGTATTATTTTACTTTTAAATGGGTTTATAATTATTTTGATTTTCAGATTTTTGGTGTTGGTGAGCCATTTTTTGCTGGTAGTGAAGGGGAAGTTGAAGGAATGGGAATTGCGCATCTTATAGCTCAAGGTCTTGGAGGTCTTGATAATATTCAAGAGTTTAATGTTGTCTCAACAAACTTAAGGTTTGTAGTTTTCAGTCCTGAGCTTATATCAGAAGATTTTCTTAACAAAACAGGTGCTTTAAATATTGTTACAATTGATAATACAATTAAAATTGATTATGGAACAAATGTTTATTATATAAAACAAGCGATTAAAAATTATTCTCCTGAAAAACTTTTTAAGACCAGTGCTATTGTTGCATCTGATAATGTGAAACATGGTATTAAAGCATATATTGAAATGAAAGAAGATGATAAGCTTGAAGGACAAGGTTTAACAGGAAAAGTTTACAAACTCAATAAGGATGATGAGGATAATTAGAATTTATTTAGGTTAGAAGATGTACTTAAAATTATGAATTTGTGTGAGATAAGTTATTTTTTTGCTTTGTCTTTATTTTAAAGAAACCTTTTAAGAACTTAATATTTTTAGCTGGGTTTATTGTATGGTGTATAAAAGGTACCTTTTAATAGAATAATTTTTAAAGATAGTGGGGGTAGGATTTTAATTGTTCTGTGAGGAGTGTTTTGAAAAGATTTTTTGCTCAATATTGAAAAAAAATAAGTATTTTTATATACTATTTAAATAATCTATTATAGTATCGAGATAACCTTTGCCATAAATTTAAAGGGTTTATGGTACGATTAAGACCATAAGGAGTTATAATGATAAAAAAGTATGAAGCTTGTTTTTTGTTTAAGAGTGAAGAACTTGAATATAAAGCTGCTTTAGAAGAGGTAAAAAAACAGTTAACAGCTTTTAATGCTAGTGATTTTGCTGAAAATTCTCTTGGAGAGAGGGCATTAGAATATCCTATTAGGAAGCAGTTGCGTGGTAGATATGAAATAATAGAATTTAAGATGGATAGTGAGAATTTGAAAGAACTTGAAATTCAATTAAAACTTATTAAAAATTTGTTAAGACATATGATCTTGGTTAAGATTAACAAAAAGGTTAGTGTCAAAAAAGTTAAGAGAAGAAATTTTAGAGAGTTCAAGGATAATAGAGATATTAAAGAAAAAGAATCATCAGAGTTTAATTCTAATGTTGATGTAAAAGTAGATTGAGGAGGTTGTAGATGGCCGATATTAATTCCTTAGTATTATCTGGTAGGCTTACTAGAGATTCTGAGCTTACTTATACTGAGGCAGGTATGGCTATTCTTAAATTTGGTTTAGCTAATAACAGAAGGGTTAAAAAAAATGACGAATGGATGGATTATGCTCAATTTTTTGATTGTACTCTCTTTGGAAAAAGAGCTGAGAGTCTTGGTTCTTTTCTTAAGAAAGGAAAACAAGTTGTGATTAGTGGTTCTTTAAGGTATGAGAGTTGGCAAGATAAAAATACTGGAGATAAGAAGAATAGATGCAGTGTTTTAGTAGATGATATTCAAATGTTTGGCTCACTTATTGCTACTAAAGGTGCTAATGATGTTGGTTTTGAAAATTATAAGAAGCCAGATTCGTTTACGGATATTGGTTTTGATGACGGTTTTAATGAAGATATACCTTTTTAGGAGTTTGAATTTATGTATAAAGATATAGATTCCCATCAGAGAGATTCAAGGACTGATGGACATCAAGATGGTTTTAAAAAAAACCCTAATTTTAGATTTTTTAAGAAAAAAACATGCAGATTTTGTGATATGGACAGAGTTCCTGATTATAAAGAATTTGATTTCCTTAAGAAGTTTATTACAGAGCAAGGAAAAATATTGCCTAGGAGAATTACAGGCACTTCTGCTAAGCATCAGAGGCGTCTTGCACTAGAGGTTAAAAAAGCTAGATATATGGCTTTACTTCCTTTTGTGAAGAAATATTAAGGAGAGATGATGAGAGTAATTTTGAGAGAAGATTTTATTAATCTTGGAAAAGAAGGTGATATTGTTGATGTAAAGGATGGTTTTGCTAGAAATTATTTGTTACCAAAAGGTTTTGCTGTTTTTTCAGATAAGCATAATATTGATATTTTCAATCAAAAAAGGAGATCAATACTTAAGAGACAAGAAACAAGAAAAAAAGCAGCTTTTGAACTTAAAGAAAAACTTGATAAGATCAATTTAGAATTCGTAATGCAGTCTAATGATAGTGGAAAATTGTTTCATAGTATCAATAGCTTAAATATTGCCGATGAGCTTTTAAAGCTTGGGTTTGAAATTGAGAGAAGAAAAATAGATATACACCATGGTACATTAAAAACTTTTGGAATTTATGATGTAACTATTAAGCTTTATGAGGGAATTAATTCTGTCATTAAAGTTGAGATAAAAAGGGAAGAGAAAAAACATTCTCTTAAAAAGTCCAAAAGTGTTGAAAAGGAAGTTTAAAGAAGAGGTATAGTTTGTGGCTTTTACTTCAGTAAGTACAGCCTCTACACTTCTTTTTAACGAAGGCGCAGAAAAGGCAGTTATTTCTAGTATATTTTATAATCCAGGAAAGGTGGAAGAGGCATTATTATATTTAAAACCGGATGATTTTTATAGTCAAAATCATGAGATGATTTTTAAAGCGATGATTTCTCTTTATGAAAAAAGAGAAAATATTGATCCAATAACTGTATTTGAGGAAGTATCTTCTTTAACACCTAAATCACAGCTTTTAAGTAATTTTAAAGCTTTAACAGGATTGCAGGATTATTTGAGTTTTCTCTCAGGGTATCTTCCAACTGATAAGACTATAAATGTTTATGCGAAAATTGTTAAAGAACATCGCATTAGAAGAGATATTTCTAAAATTTCTAGGGAACTGAATGATTTAGCTAATGATTCTACAAAAAAAGTTGAACAATTTGTGGAAGAAGCACAAAGGCATATTCTTTCAATTGAATTAGATTGTTCTAGTAAAAATCTTAATCATGCAAAAATTATTGCTGAGAGAGTTCATGCTGAAATATATGAGAGAAGCATGAAAAAACGAGAAGTTAATTTTGGTATTCCAAGTGGTTTTAAGAAGGTTGATAGTCTTATTGGAGGTTTTAGAGAGAGTGATTTTATTATTATTGGTGCTCGTCCTAGTGTTGGTAAGACTGCCTTTGCACTTAATATTGCATCAAGTATTGCATTGAGGAATGATAAAAAGAGAAAAGTAGGTTTTTTTTCTCTTGAAATGACTTCTGATGCTTTGATTAAAAGAATAATAGCAGCTCAAGCTAATATTGATAGTTTTAAGATTCAAAATAGTATTTTGTCAGGTCATGAAATTAAGGCAATCAATGATGTTGTGAATGATATTAGTAATTCTGAATTTTATATCGAAGATACTGCTAATATTAGTTTGTTAACGCTTGCAACTCAAGCTAGGAAGCTTAAGAGATTTTCGGGTATAGATATATTATTTGTTGATTATATTAGCCTTATTTCCCTCGAAGCTAGGAATATTCCACGTCATGAGCAGGTAGCCTCAATTAGTAAAACACTCAAAGAGCTTGCAAGAGAACTTAAGATTCCAATTATTGCCCTTTCACAGCTTACAAGAGATACTGAGGGACGTGAACCCAGTCTTGCTAGTTTAAGAGAATCAGGTGCATTAGAGCAGGATGCAGATATTGTTATTTTACTTCATAGGGATAAGGACTTAAGAAGTGGCTCTGATGATGAGAGAGTGATTAGTGCTATCGATACTAAAATTATTGTTGCTAAACATAGAAATGGGCCTACAGGAAGAGCTGATATATTATTTTTGCCACATGTTGTTAAATTTGTGAATAAAGAACATGAAAATGATTATTAATATTATTTGTTGCATTCATATAACTTGACTAATTTGACGTATTTATATTATATGTTTATTGTTATACCGATTCCAAGGTAATTAAAATTTAATTTATGTGTCTCTAAAGTATAATTTGTTGTGTTATGAACAATTGGGTGATAATTAATTTTTGTAAATATTTTTACATTATATGTTACTTTATTGTATTTAAGTGTTTCTATTGATATGCCAGGTTCAATTTCAAGTCCTGCTTGCAGTGTATCTTTTATTTTTAATGGTCTGTAAATGGATTTTATATCTTTTTTATCTTGATTGTAAGATACAAATATTCCAGAACATATGTATAATATAAATCGATCTTTTGTGAATAATTCATACATCAATCCGGATGAAAATCTATTTGTACGGCTATTGAATTCAGCTAAATTAATATCATAATTTGTTGCAATGGCAAAATAATATTTTAATGAAGGTTTTATTATGTAATATATTAAATTTCTAGTTTGGAATGGGATCATAATGTCAAATCCAAAAGAAAAATTTTGGTTGAGGAGATGTAAGTTATCTTTCGAGGGATTGTCGTATTCTTCAGTAAAGATTATGCCAAATCCTCCTACACTGAAAAATTTTTCTTTGGTTGAAAAATTGTTTAAATTAAGGTTATTTATTGTAAAAAAGTTTTTAGAATGAAGTCTATATTGAATTCCAATTCCAGTTTCTGCTTCTTGTATTTTTGAATATGTTTCTATGCTATTTATTTTACTTTGAATTTGATAAAAGAGTTTAGTTTCAATCCCTATAGACTCATTTCTAAAGTCCATTGCAATGCTTGTTTTGAAAAAATAGTCTGCAAAATAAGATAAGTCTATATAATTTTCAAGATTAAAAAATTTCATGTAAGAATAATTGATAGCTGTACTTAAGAAACCTCTGTAATTGTAATTTTCATAATTTTTAGGAATTGGTCTTAATTGTCTTAGGGTAAAATGCACTGCTTGTTGTATTAAAGCTCCGCCCCAGTTTCCATAGATTAAATTTTTAATACCAATACCAATATCAATATTTCCAAAATATTGTGTTTTTGTTTGTATTGAGAATGGAAAATAATACATAAATCCAATTTCTAGGAGATCAACTCTTCTTCTTAATTGCTCAGGAGAATCTTTGTTCCCTCTAAAAGTTAACATGTGTGCTTCTGCATTTATCATGAAATTATATTTTGATTCATGGATAAATATTAAAGAACCGCTTCTGAGATCATCAAAAAAATCACAGAATGCAAATCCAAGGCCGTCATTTAGATTGTTAAAGTGGTATTTATTAACCCTATCATTTTGATATTTGATTAAATGGTTATAAGCATGAGAATTAATTGCTAGCATTATAATTGTCATTTTGAGGCTAAGTTTTGCTAAATACATTAGTAATTAATATAACATTTTTGTTTGAATATATCATTGTGTTTTTGGTGTATTTGATAATTAATGTTGATGATAATTTTTATCAAATCATTTATAATATCTTTTATATTCTATTTTTTCAAATTGTGTTTTGTTATTATATAGTTGAAGATTAGTTTTTTTGTGTGGGGTTTTATATGAGAAAAATAGCAATCATTGACGGACTTAGATCGCCGATTACTAAATTTGGGGGTGCCTTAAAGGGAATGAATATTGTTGATGTGTCCTCAGATATTGTTAAGGCTTTGCTTGGGAGAAATAATATTGAGAAAGTGGATGAGGTTATTATTGGAAATGTAATTTCTGCAGGGCTTGGTCAAAATATTGCCAGACAAATTGCTTTGAAGGCTGGTTTAGGTGAAATTACTCCTGCTTTTACTGTAAACAAAGTTTGTGGCTCAGGACTTAAGTCTTTAGAACTTGCGTTTAATTCTATAGCTCTTGGTAGTAGTGAAATTGTTTTAGCTGGTGGTGTAGAAGATTTGAGTAATGCGCCTTATCTTTTGCCAAGAGGTGTCAGATTTGATGGTTTAAAATTTGGCGACTTTAAAATAGAAGATTTGATATATAAAGATGCATTAGTTGATACTCCAAGTAGTACTGTGATGGGACTTACAGCGGAAAATTTGGCTGAAATGTATAAAATTACAAGAGAAATGCAAGATCATTTTGCATATAATTCTCATATTAAGGCAACAGCAGCAAGAGATAGTGGATATTTTAATGATGAAATATATCCTTTATCAGTTTTTGATAAAAAGACAAAACTTAAAAGTGTTATATGTAGTGATGAGGAGATACGTGATAGTTTAAGTTTGGAGAAACTGTCGTCTTTAAAACCTGTCTTTAAGGAGGGAGGTACTGTTACTGCCGGCAATTCTTCTAGTTTAGATGATGGAGCTTGTTTTTTAATATTGGCAAGTGAGGATTTTGTTTGCAAAATGGGATTACAACCTTTAGCTTATGTTGGTGGTTTTAAAAGTGTAGGCTTAAATCCTCTTTATATGGGATTTGGGGCTTTTCTTGCTATTGAAGAGATTATAGAGGCATTTAACTTAACCCCAAGTGAAATTGATTTTATCGAAACAAATGAAGCTTTTGCAGCACAATCTTTAAGTGTTGTGAAAACTTTACATCAAAAATATGATGTGAGAGATAGTATTATCAATGTTAATGGAGGGGCTATTGCCTTAGGGCATCCGTTTTCAGTTAGTGGCGCTAGGATTTTGTTAACCCTTGCACGTCTTATTAAAATAAATAATAAATCAAAAGGAATTGCCTCTCTTTGTATTGGAGGTGGACAGGGTATGGCGGCCTTTTTATATAGATGAATGATATTCTTATTTTAAACTAGATTTAAATTTAATGTTTTGTTAAAATCTTATGCAGTGATTTAGTTCGATGATTGATATAAAGGTGATTTTTATGGGTAATGTTTTGTGTTTTCTGTTATTTTTTGTTGTAGGAATAACTACTTTTGCTCAAAATACTCCTGTTGTAATTATTAATTTGCATAGTAACGAAATTATTACTAAGACAGAATTTGATTCTAAAGTAAATACATTGAAAAAGACACAAGGTAGAGAAGATTTAAGTAATGCTGAGAGAAAGCAAGTTTTGCAGATTTTAATAGCTGATGTCCTTTTTGGTCAAGAGGCTTTAAAGCAAGGTATTAAGGTTGAAGATTCGGAAGTTATGCAAACAATTAGAACTCAGTTTGGACTTTTAAATCTTACAGATGAGCAAATTAAACAAATGATAGAAAGTCAGGGTACAAATTGGAATGAGCTTTTATCTTCAATGAAGAGGTCTCTTTCTGCACAAAAGTTAGTTCTAAAGATTGCTCAGCCTAAATTTTCAGAAATAAAAATCCCAGGAGAAAAAGAAGTAGTTGAATATTATGAGGCTAATAAAACTAAGTTTGTTAATCCTGATATAGCAAGGATTAGTCATGTTTTCTTTTCTTCAAAAGATAAAAAGAGATCAGAGGTTCTTGCAAATGCAAAGGATATTGTAAATCAGATAAAATCGAAAAAGATTACCTTTGAGGAAGCTGTAAGAAAATATTCAAGTGATGAGGGTTCTAAGATTAAAAATGGTGATCTTGGATTCTTGACAAGAGGTGATCAAAATGCACAAAATGTTCTTGGATTAGATTTTATTAAAGAAGTATTTATGCTTAAGAAGGGAGACATTTCTCAGCCAATATCATCAAAAGAAGGTTTTCATATAGTTAAAGTTACTGAAATGTATTCTCAGAGATTTTTAGGTCTTCAAGATAAGATATCTCCTAATATTGATATGACTGTAAAGGATGCCATAAAAAATAATATGGTTAATATTCATCAGCAGCAAATTGTTGTTAGAGTACAACAAGAGCTTTATGATAAACTCAATAAGTCTGCTAGTATACAAATTTTGGATTCTAGTCTAAAATAAAGATAAGATATTTATATTGGTTATGGATTTGAGACATAAGGCTAGGGTATTAGCTTTTCAAAAAATTTACAGTATTGATGTTAATTGTAAGGCAAAAGATAATATTTATGATATTTTTAATCTTGAAGATCATGGATTTGAGTTAGAAGAAGATTTAAAATTATTTTATTCTGTTTTGGTTAATGGTACTTATGATAATTTAGAATCTATTGACAAATTGATTAGTGATATTTCTCTTAATTGGCGTTTAGACCGTATGGATAAGGTTGATCTTGCCATATTGAGGATGAGTGTGTATTCACTTAAGTTTCAAAATTTAGATGTTCCCAAGAGAGTTATAATAGATGAGGCTATTTTAATTGCCAAAAAGTATGGTAGTAAAAATTCTTATAAATTTGTTAATGGAATACTTGATGCTTTGTTGAAAAATATGGAGAGCTCATTTGAAAGCAAATAAGGTGTTGTTGTTTTTTATTTTATTTTTAGTCCTTTTTATATCAATTTTTGTTTATTTGAGCTTGCATCCATACGTTTTATATATGTTAAAGGGCGAACTAGATTTTAATGAGATTCTTGTAGAAGTTGATGGTTATCTTTTAAATGAAAGTTTAGAGAGTGCTGAAAATGCAATGAGATTTTATTCTTATTATGCTGATACTGAATACAAGTGGCTTTCTCTTATTAAAAGAGCAAAGCTTTATTCTGTTAAAATTAAACATTATTTATTGATGAGGGATATTTTGGACTTAAGTGTTAAAAGTTTGCCGGGAAATTTAAAGCTTAGGGCACTTGAAGTATATTCAAAACTTAAGGTGGGAGCTGTTTTAGAGGCTTATGATATTGCAAAGCAGTATCTTTTAGGATATAAGGAATATAAGCATTTGTATGATGAGGCTTTTATTAAAAGTTTAATTTTAAGCTATGATGTAAAAGATATTAAAAGCTTTTTAATCAAAATAGAACATGAAAGAGATGCTTTTACTTTTGAGACTATAGGTTTAAATCTTCAGAATAATGCATTTTTAATTGATGCAATGCTTTTGTATATAGAGAAAAAGGATTTAGATTCTGCTAAGAGAATACTTTTGAGGATAAAGGAAGATAAGGATTTTTCTAAAGAGCTTGCCTATATTTCTTATGGTCTTGATAATTTGGATTTTACTATTGCAAATCTTAAGCTTAATAATAGTAATGACCCAAGTTTGATGTTTTTGCTAGCAGACGCCTATTTGAAGAAGGGTGATATTAATAATGCTAAGATTGAATATTTAAAACTTTATACTAATTTTCCTGATTATAGTATGATGGTATATCTTGGTCTGGCATTTATTGCTAAGAAGGAGCATGATTTAAAGCGTGCTATTGCTTATTTAAATAAGGCTAATGAAAATTTTAAAGAAAATGAAATTGTGAATTATTATTTGGCTAATGTTTATTTTGAAGCCAATGATTATTTTAATGCAAATGAGATTGCAAAAAAGTATAAAGAGAGTCCTTTATTTTTTAAACTTTACTTTGTGTTGAATTATTCAAATTTAAAATATGAGGCTAAAAAGTCTTTTTTATGGCGTTTATTTTATAGATCAAATTATAGTGCTGATGTTGCTCAGCTTTTGGCTTGGAATTTGCTTCTTTATTCTGATCTAAAAGATTTAGATTTATTTTTTAAGATTTATGATTCTGTCGATGAAGTTCAAGATTGGTATTATTTCTATAAATTTTATTATTTTTTTCTTAAAAAAGACTTAAGTGTTGCGGAAAAAGTGATTATTGAGAATCAAGTGGGCAAATATTTATATGGTTTTTATTATAATCTTGGGGTTTTAAAATTGTATCAAAAAAATTATAAAGAGTCTGAAGAATATTTTAGTAAGACAGTTTCTCTTTTGCCTTTCACTCTTGATGATAAGAGTAAAATTACTTTAAGAGAACGTGAAGATGTGGCAAAAGTGTATTTAAAGCGTGGAATTAATTATCTTTATTTAGGTGAATTTGAAAAGGGACGAGAAGCTATTTTAACTTCTAATTTTTTTTATGAAACTAATGAAGGTAAACTTTATATGAATATGATAGAAATACTTAAAGAGAGGAATTGATTATTTGAAATTAAGATTAAAGTCTAGAGCAGAGATTGAGAAAATTAGGGCATCTGCAAAACTTTTGGCCCAGACTTTTTTAGAGATTGAAAAAAATATTACTCCTGGAATTAACACTAAAACGCTTGATTTGATTGCTAGTGATTTTATTGTTAAGAATGGGGCTAAGCCTGCTTTTAAGGGATATGCTGGATTTAAGGGAGCTATTTGTGCTTCTATAAATGAAGAAGTTATTCATGGAATTCCTGGAACAAGAGAACTGAAATATGGAGATGTTATTAGTGTTGATTGTGGGGTTATTTTAGATGGATTTTATAGTGATATGGCTAAGACTTTTAAGGTGGGTAAAGTAAGTCCTAGGATCAATAAATTATTAGAAGTTACAGAGTCTGCTCTTTATAGAGGAATTGATGAAATGAAGGCTGGTAATCGAGTTTTAGATATCTCAAAAGCTATAGAAAATTATATTAAACCATTTGGTTTTGGAATTGTTAGGGATTATACAGGACATGGTGTTGGTTTTGCTTTGCATGAAGAACCAAATGTTCCAAATTATTATGAGCCTTTTTTTAAAAATGTTAGAATTCAGGAGGGTATGGTTTTAGCGATTGAGCCGATGGTAAATTTAGGGAGCCATAAAGTTTCTGTTAAGAATGATGGTTGGACGGTGTTTACATCTGATTTTAGTTGTTCTGCTCATTTTGAACATACTGTTGCTGTTGTTGATGGTTTGCCTTTGATTTTGAGTAAGATTTGATAGATATTAATTAAGTGTTATTTAAAAGATTTGGTTTTATATTATGGAGGTGTATAAAATGAAGAAAAATTTTATTTCCGTATTTTTAGCAAGCTTTTTAGCTTTAACTATTGGATTTTTTGTTGGAATACATTATTTAGGATCTGATAAAAATACTATTGTTTTTGCACAGGAGAAAGGTGATGCTGGCGAGTCTCTTCAAGATTCTTTTAGAAAGGTATCTAAAAAGATTTTACCATCCACTGTGGAAATTTATGCTACTGGAATAGTTAAAACACGCGATCTTTTCCATTTATTCTTTTTTTTTGATATTCCAGGTCTTAACCTTGAAAAAAAGGCGCAATGGGGTGGTTCTGGAGTAATTATTGGAAGAGATTCTAAGAAAACAAATTTATTTTATGCTCTTACAAATAGTCATGTTGTAGATAATGCGATTGAATTTGAAGTTGGAACTTATGACAATAAAACTTATAAAGCAAAACTAGTAGGTAAGGATGATAAAAAAGATATTGCACTAGTTAGTTTTGAGGCTAATGATGCATCTATTGAAATAGCTGAACTTGGTGATAGTGATATGCTTGAGATAGGGGATTGGGTTATAGCTGTTGGGAGTCCCCATAACTTTAGTTTTTCAGTTACAGCAGGTATTATAAGTGGTCTTCATCGTTCGGTTAATCCTAATTTAAAAGCACGAAATTCATTTATTCAAACAGATGCAGCTATTAATCGTGGTAATTCTGGGGGACCTCTTGTAAATATTAAAGGAGAAGTTATTGGGATCAATACTTGGATATCGGCTTCTCCTTCTGGGGGTAATCTTGGACTTGGTTTTGCTGTTCCTATTAATAACGCTAAAAGTATTTTCGATGTTTTGATGAGTGGTAAGAAGAGTGAATCGGCTTGGATGGGAGTTGATTTGCATCGTTTAAGAAGTAAGGACCCGGAACTTCTTAAAAGCTTAGGTTATGAGGATAATTTTGAATCATTAGCAATTATTGCGGGGGTTTATGATGGTACGTCTGCTTTTAGAGCAGGGCTTAAAGCAGGTGATGTAATTAGCAAGATCAATGATGTTTCAATGAGTTTTTTCTATGATGTTAAGCAGTATATTAATGATTTTTATGCGAAAGAGAAAATTAAAGTTGAAATTTTAAGAGGAAAAGAGAAAAAGAATGTTGAAATAGAACTTGATGTTAAGCCCAAAATTAGTAATGAGAAAGAATATGTCTCAGAGCTAAAATTGATGCCAGGTTTTACTGTTTATCCTTTAACTAAGGAGGTTAGGACTCAACTTGGTTTAAGAAATTGGACTAATGGAGTTGTTGTAGACAGTGTTGATCCAACTTTAGGTACAAATCCTAAAATTTCAACAGGAGATATCATTATGGTTGTTAATTCAAAAAGTATTAAAAGCTTAAGAGATTTTTATGATGCTGTTGAACATAGGAAGAATACTTATACTGTTTTAAGAGATGGTCAAACTTTTAAAGTATCTTTTTAGTAATAAACTTTATTTTTAGTTTAGGCTTAAAGAATGGATATCTTTAAGCCTATTTAGAGCTTAGAGTTATTAATTTTGTCTTATATTTTAAAATTTCTCAACTTTAGTAAGGCAATATTTTGTGAAGAGGTTAAAGTTTTAAATGGAAGTGATTCTAACTAAGAATTTATTTTTTAAGTGTTTTAGGAGAAGAGTTATTATTTATATTAATGAGTTTTGTTTTTAATTAAAGATGAGTAATTATGAATTATTTTGTAATGTTGAGCGCTTGCCAGAGTAGCAAATATGTTGATTTTATGCAAAGGTAAATATTTAGATAAATCTTAATTTTTATGCGTTTTGAGGTGTTATATTAATGAAAAAATTTGTTTCTTATGAAGAGATAAGAATAAATGGTCTTAAGCTTGCTTATAAAATTTATAAAAATGGATTTATTCCTGATATTATGTATGTTTCTTTAAGAGGAGGTGCTTATCTTGGTAATATTATTAGTGAATTCTTTAAATTTGTTAAGCCAGAAAAACCCCTTCTTTATGCTGCTGTTGTTGCAAGATCATATGATGTTTCGAATAAGCAAAAAAAAATAATGATAGATGGATGGACTTATGATCCAAAATATTTAAGAGCAGGGGATAATGTTTTATTTGTTGATGATATTTTTGATACTGGTCGTACAATTATTTATTTGCGAGAAGAAGTTCTAAAGAGAGGAATAGATAGTAAAAATGTTAAGATTGCTGTTTATGATTATAAGGAACGTGGGTATTTGGATTATAAACCGGATTATTATGTTAATAAATATTCAAGTGAAGATGAGTTAAACACCTGGATACATTACAGTAATCATGAGTTAATAGGCTTATCAGAAGATGAGTATAAATTAAGTTTTTTTAATTTAGATGATGAACTGAATGATATTTTAAAATTTTTGTCTAGCAAACTTTAGTTTTGTTCGACTTTGATATATTCCAGTTCATTATACCCTATGATGTGTAATGCTTTTGTTATTTCTCCTAAATTATCTTCTGAGATTGGACCAATTAAAGCAAAATTATTTTCTATTTGTGTATTTATTTTATTTAGTGCTTTTATTTTTTTAAATCTATCTTTCGTATGAATTGAATGGACTTTGATGTTATACCATATATTTTTCTTTGATTTGGATGTTTGTATGTTGTTTTTGTCTTGGGGATAATATATTTTGTTAGATTTTCTTATTTTTACGATATTGTTTATGGTTTGTTGTGCGTCTTGCTTTTTATTGGTTTTATCAATTTGTAGATTTGTATTTTTTTTTCTTATAATGTTATGATGATAGTCTTCTTTTTTGTGTGGATAGTTTATTTTATTGGATTTGTTAATCTTGGGCGTTTCTTTACTGTATTGATAATTTGATTTTTTACCTGTGATTTCTTTTTCTATTGAATGTAACATCAATGCTGATAACATTAATGTTAGTTGACATAAAATTTTTATTTGCAATTGTTTCCTCATAAAGTTTTTTGTTAGAAATAAAGAGTTTTAGGAGTTCTTGGAAATGGGATGACATCTCTAATATTGGCCATTCCTGTTATATATTGTATTAATCTCTCAAGTCCAAGTCCAAATCCAGAATGAGGAGTTGATCCAAATCTCCTTAAGTCTAAGTACCAATTAAGAGTTTCTGTTTCTAAATTTAGCTCTTTTATTCTTTTATTCAACTTATCCAAATTATCTTCTCTTTCACTGCCTCCAATTATTTCTCCTATGCGTGGAACTAAAATATCCATTCCTTTAACAGTTTTATCGTCTTCATTCATTTTCATGTAAAATGCTTTAAATTCTTTTGGATAATCAATAATTATGGCAGGTTTTTTGATGATTTCTTCTGTTAAATACCTTTCATGTTCTGTTTGTAAATCCATTCCCCAGTAAGGTTTTATTTCAAATGTTTTTGTTGCATTTTCAAGTTTTTTAATTGCTTGGGTATATGTAATGACTTCAAAGTTAGAGTTTATTACATCTTCAATTTTTTTGATTAAGCCTTTTTCAATGAAATTATCAAAAAATTCCATATCTTGATTACAATTATTTAAAGTTTCTTTTAAAATGTACTTAAGAAAATCTTCTGCTAAATTGATATTGTCTTCAAGTGTAAAGAATGCCATCTCAGGTTCAATCATCCAAAATTCTGAGGCATGGCGTGTTGTGTTAGAATTTTCTGCTCTGAAGGTTGGTCCAAATGTATATATTTTTGATAAGGCCATTGCATAAGCTTCGCCGTGCAGTTGTCCAGTTACTGTAAGGAATGCTTGTTTACCAAAGAAATCGTCTGTAAAGTCAACTTCTTTTCCGTTTGTGATGTTATTAAAATCTAAGGTAGATACACGAAATATTTCACCGGCCCCTTCTCCGTCATTTGATGTAATAATTGGGGTATGTATGTATAAAAATCCATTTTTTTGAAAATATTCGTGAATTTTATAAGAAATTTGATTTCTAATTCTGGCTACAGCCCCAAATGTATTAGTACGAATTCTTAAATGAGGGATTTCTCTTAAAAATTCAAAGGTGTGCCTTTTCTTTTGTAAAAGATATGTTTCTTGATCCGCTTCTCCAATTATATTAAAATTTGTTGTTTTGATTTCATAGGTTTGTCCTTTTGCTGGGCTTAAGATTAAAATTCCGGTTAATGATACACTGGCACCTGTTGTGAGCTTTTTAAATTCTTTTTTTTCAAATTGATGATTTTCTTCATCAATGATCGCTTGAATTCCTTTAATATTTGAGCCATCATTAATTTCTACAAAAGAGATTTTACCATTACTGCGTTTTGTGCGAATCCATCCTTTCACTGTGATTATACTATCTAATATAGGATTATTTAAAATTTCTTTGATGCTCTTATGCATATTTTCCTCTTCTATGATTTGGTATTAATAATAATTATAATTTAAACTATGATAGTTTGAAAGTTTGTTAGGTTGTAAATATTATCAATTGTCATTGAAAGAGAATAAATTAATTTTTATACTTAGATTTAAGTAAGGCTTATGAGCAATTTAAAGAATGTTATAGTTATTTTTGATTCGGGTATTGGTGGACTTTCTTATTTTGAGTATATAAGCAAAAGGCTTGTTAAGAGAAATTATGTCTATATTGCAGATAACAAGAACTTTCCTTATGGTGAGAAGAGTTCAGACTTTCTTTTAAAAGAGATTTTGAAACTAGTTTTGAAATTGGAACAAATGTATAATGTTGCTGCAATTGTTATTGCTTGTAATACAGCTTCTGTTAGTGTATATGACAAGTTAAATTTTAGTTTTCCTGTAATATATACTTTGCCTTCAGTTGGTTTAGTAGAAGAGCTTGCATATAAGAGGGTTATTTTAATTGCGACACATGCTACCATTAATAGTAAATTTATTCAAAGAGAAAAAGATTGTCATTGGGATTTAGTTTTAAAACCTGCAAGTGATCTTGTGAATTTTGTAGAATATGGAGATAGATTTAAGGAAGATGCACTTAAATATTTAAATTTCTTAAAATTAGAGGTTAAAGCTAGTAGGCGAGATATGGTTTTTTTAGGATGTACACATTATTTGCACATTAAAGACATGATTGAAAATTTTTTAGGAATTCCTGTTTATGAGAATCGTGAACTTGTAACTAATGAGCTTGTTAAAGAATTAAAGAACATTGAGAGTTGTGATGATTGTTTTACACGTTATTTTTATTTAACACAAGATGAAAATTTGTATTTCTATAAGAATTTTTGTAAAAAATATGGTTTGCATTTTAAAGGAATAATCAATTGAATGACCTTAGATTTGAAGTTCTCTGGGGTGTGAATAATATTTATTCTATTGTTAATGTTAATACCAATAAAATTTATGAAGGAGTTATTAAGGGGAAGATTTTAAATATCCAGGATAAAGAATATAGTCCTTTAATTCCTGGAGATTTTGTTTGTGGAGATATTTATGATGAGTGCAAGGTATATATTAAAGAGAGACTTAAACGAAAAAGTGTCATTTGGCGTTATAATAAGAAGGCTGCTCTTAGGCAAGTTATTGTTTCAAATATAGATAATGTTTTAATTGTTAGTTCTGCTAGTCTTCCTGAGATTAAAAATTCATTTATAGATAGAGTATTAGTAGTTGCTGAGGAACAAGGGATTACTCCTATTATTTTGATAAATAAGGTTGATGAGGGTATAAACACTAAAGTTGAGACTCTAATTAAAATTTATGAAAATTTAGGTTATAGGGTTATTAAAACTTCTGCTATCACTTTGCAGGGAATTGAAGAAATAAAGGAAATTATTAAGAATTCGAGAACTTCTTTTGTTGGGCAGTCTGGAGTTGGAAAATCTTCACTTATAAATGAGGTGGATTTAAATGCAGCGCAGGCTATAAATGAAATATCTTATAAATATGCACGAGGCAGACATACTACAGTTTATGCTATGGCTTTTCATTCTGATAATGGAGTGGTAATTGATACTCCTGGAATAAAGGAATTTGGAATTGAAAGCTTAGAACCCCTTAAGCTTAGATATTATTTTAGAGAATTTAAAGATTTGAATAATTTTTGTAGATTTAATTCTTGTTTGCATGCAAATGAGCCAAATTGTTTTATAATGAATCAAATTGGATTTAAAATTTCAGAAGTTAGATACAATAGTTATTTAAAAATTGTAAATGAGCTTAAGAGATATAAGAGTTATGCAAGAGAAATATTTGGAAAAAATTGATTTTTATCAAATATTAGCTTCAGTTGCTTCTTACGTAGCTATTTCAGATACGGTTAACCTTCTAGGTGAGCAACAAATATTGAAAACCGAGGAAGAAGTTAGTCGAGTATGTTTTTTTGTTAAACTTATCAAAAATCTTATTGAAGTTTATGACGAATATCCAAATTCTTGTCTTGAGAGTATAAGTGGTTCTATTGTTTTACTTCTTAAAGAGAACTCAAGAATTTCTCTTGAGGAGATTAAGAATATTATTTTTTTTCTAAGAGAAGTTTTAAGAATAATGCTTTTTTTAGATAAAAATGAGTTTAAGATTCAAAATGAAGTTGAAATTTTGAGAGAATTATTATTTGTAGATCCAAGTTTAAAGCATTTATTAGAGATTTTATGTAAGTATATTGATATTGATGAACTTAAAATAAAACGGGGTGTTGTCAAAAATTATGATGAGATTGATTTTGAAATTAGAAATTTAGATAAAAAAATTGAAAAACATCTCAAGCAGATAATAAGCTTAAATTCGCAATATTTAACCTCTACGCTTATTTATTATAAATCAGGCAAATATACTATTGCACTTAAATCTAGTTTTAAAAATAAAATCAAGGGTAATATCATATCTATTTCATCATCTGGTGAAACATTTTATATTGAACCAAATGATATAGTTAGTGAAAATAATAGATTAGGGTTTTTAAGTTTTGAAAAAAAGCGTATAGTTTTAAAAATTCTGCAAGAACTCTCAGATGAGATTCGCAAACATATTGTTCTTTTGAAAGCCCTTTATAATAAATTTTTATATTATGATTCTCTAAAGGCCAGAGCAATTTATGGAATAAAAAATCAGGGAGTATTTCCTAAATTTGATAGTAATATTAATATTATCAATGCCCGTCATCCTTTAATACAGCATGCAAAATCTATAAATTTTTGTCCTTTAAATAATAAAGTTGTAGTTATTACAGGTCCTAATGCTGGTGGTAAAACGGCAACTTTGAAAACAGTTGCTCTCTTGGGCGCTATGTTCCAATTTGGAATTCCTGTTCCAGTTGATGAGTCTAGTACTTTTAAGATTTTTGATAATATTTTAGTTGATATTGGTGATGATCAATCAATTGCAAATTCACTCTCAACTTTTTCAAGTCATATGAATAATATTGCTTATATTTTAAAGTGTGCAACAAGAGATAGCCTGTTAATATTTGATGAATTTTGTTCAGGTACTGATATTGAACAAGGACAAGCATTAGCTGTAGCTGTTCTTGAGCATTTAATTAATATTAATTCTTGTGTTATTATCTCGACTCATTACAATGTTCTTAAATATTTTGCATATACCCATGAATTTGTTGTTAATGCTTCTATGCAGATGGATTTAAACAAAATGGAACCTAATTATAATTTAATATTTTCTGTTCCAGGTGAAAGCTTTGCTTTTAGTGTTGCAAGTAAGTCTTCTATTGATTCTAATATAGTACTTAGAGCGAAAGAGATTCATTCATCTAATAAAACGGAAGTTAATGAAATATTGGAAAGACTTACAAAAAAGGAGCAGGAAATTCATTTACTTGAAGAGGAATTAAAAGATAAAGTTAAGCTTATTGAACTTAAGGAAATAGAGATTAATAATATTCGGAATAATATTATCTTGAAAGAAATAGATTTTGAAGAGAGATTGATAAATGAGCAGAAAGAATTTTTAAAAAATTCAAGGAAAATTTTAGAAAATTTAGTTAGAGAGATAAAAGAGGGCAGTGTTTGTACTACTAAAAATAAGGAATTTATATCTAATATTACAAATAATATAATTACCAAAACTGCTAAAATTAGATTGCTTAGTCAAGAGATTGCCACTAAGATTGAATTTAGTGTGGGTGATAAGGTCCGAGTCTCTGGGTCAAATGCTTCGGGGGAAATAATAGGTGTTACTAAAAAAGGGTTTATTGTAAATACTGGTGTTTTTAATATTACGGTTGCATCTTCGAATTTAGAGAAAATATTGGATAATAAGAAGTCTAAAAATGATCGTGATAAAAATTTTAGTTTTTCTTTTGAGAGTCAAGATGATGAATTGAGTCTAACTGTTGATATTAGAGGAATGAGAGTGGTTGAGGCTATAGACTTTTTAAACAGGAAAATAGATAATATGTTACTGAGGAATGTTTGTAAATTTGAGATTATTCATGGCAAAGGAGAAGGTCTTCTTATGGAAGGAATACATGCATTCTTAAGAGATGTGAAATTTGTTAAAAAATATTATTTTGCTTATCCAAGTGATGGAGGAGTTGGAAAAACAATAGTAGAATTTTAAATGGGTATATCAAGATTTGAGGAATTTGAGAATGCATTGTTTAAGATTTGTCTTGATGTTGATTGTGTTCTTGAAGATGAATTTGGTAATTCTTATAAAGTGCATCCAAGTAGGCTCTCTAGAGGGACGGCAGCTAATGGACTTTTGGATGGGCTTTTTCGTGTTACTACTTCTTTTACCCTTGGATATGGTTCTAAATTTGGAAGAGGGTATTTAGTTATTATTGAAATAATAACTCTTGATATAGTCGATGTAGAATTTAGTAACAGAGTTATAGAAAGGGGTATTGAGGTTTTTGGTGAAAAGCTTAAGGAAAGATTTTCAGGAAAAAAACTTTCTATAGTTCATGATATGAATGTTTATAAAATTATAGGAGATTTTTTTAGTGATGTATAATTTTCAGTAATTTGGCTTTTAATGATTAAAAATTTATTGTTATACTTATTTATTGAAAGATTTGTTTATTAAGTATTTTGAGTTATTTTTTTGTATATTAAGGAGTTCTAGTGCAGTTTGAAGTTAAAGATCTGATAAATAAAATTAAAAAAGATGGACTTGAGGAAGCTGAAAAATTAGCAAATGAGATTATTCTTAATGCAAAGAGAGATGCTGAGGCTATTGTTTTAAAAGCTGAGAGTGATGCTAAGGACTTAAAAATACAAGCTGAAGCGGAAACTAATGAGTATAAAAGGCATTCTCTTGAGGCATCTCGTCAAGCAGTTAGGGATTTGATTATTGGTACTGAAAAAAATATTAAATCTCTTTTTAAGACTGCTTTAAAGGATTCTGTTTCTAGAGTGTATGATGATAATTTTTTGAGGGACCTTATTATTAAGGTTGTAGATATTTGGAGTAAGAACGATAAGATAGATATAATGCTTAATGGATCTGATTTTTCTAATTTATTATCTGTTTTAAGAGCAAAGATAGGAAATAGACTTGATGATTCAATTGAGATTAAACCTTTTGAAGGCATAAGTAAAGGTTTTAAAATTCAACAAAGAGATGGAAATTTGTATTATGATTTTACATCAGACACTGTTGCTGATATTCTTTTTGAATATTTAAATCCAAGGTTTAAAGAAGTTATAAAGTTGATTTAGGAGATGTAGTATGTTAAGTCCATATTACTATGTTATGTCGTCATTACCTTATCTTGATTTAAAAATTGGTAAGGGGGGAAATATATCAGGTTTTTTTGATAATATTGAGATTGCTTTAAGCAGGGAAGATTTTCTTTGTCTAAAGGGTTTGTCAGAATCTAAATTCGATAGGGTAAATTTGAAGGTAATTGATCAATTTCTTGAATTTGAAGAAATGATAAGATATACTTTGGCAACTATTAGAGCTGAGAAGTTGGGATTTCCAAAGGATGTGTATTTAGAATCCCCTTATTTTTCTAGTTATTATTTAGGAATTTTAAAACCCCTTTGTCTTAAAGAAAATCCTTTTGAGGTAGAATTAGGACTTGATATGTTAAAATGGCAGTTTCTAACAGAACTTGAAGTGGGAAATGATTTTAACTTTGAAAAATTAGTAATTTATTTGTTAAAGTTAATGTTAGTTTCAAGAAGAAATCTCTTTATAGAAGAGATAGGCGAGAAGAATTTTGATGATATTTGTCAAAAATTAAGTATGCAAATGAGTAAAAATTTTTAAAGGGAATTTGAATGGAAGCTAGAGGAAAAGTAGTGGGAGTTATTGGAAATTTGGTTACTATTGAGATAGTTGGTACAGTTTCCATGAATGAGATTGTTTTTATTAAAACCGGTGGACGCAGTTTAAAAGCTGAGGTAATTCGTATTAGAGATGGTGAAGTTGATGCTCAAGTGTTTGAAATGACTAAGGGAATTGCCGTTGGAGATGATATAGAGTTTACAGATAAGCTTTTAACGGTTGAACTTGGTCCTGGTATTTTAAGTCAGGTGTATGATGGTCTTCAAAATCCATTGTCAGAACTTGCTGCTCAATTTGGTTTTTTTTTGGAGAGAGGTTTATACTTGAGTGCACTTGATAGGAGTAAGAAATGGAATTTTAATGCAACTGCAAAGGTTGGAGATATTGTTGTTGCAGGAAGTTATCTTGGATTTGTTGTTGAAGGTACAATTAAGCACAAAATTATGATTCCATTTTATAGGAAAGATTCTTACAAAATTGTTGAGATCGTTAGTGATGGCAATTATACTGTAGATGATAAAATTGCTGTTATTGAAAATGATGCTGGGGGTAGGCATATCATCACTATGTCATTTCATTGGCCTGTTAAAGTTCCAATTACCAGTTATAAAGAGAGACTTATTCCTAGTGAGCCTATGGTAACTCAAACAAGAATAATAGATACGTTCTTCCCGGTTGCAAAGGGTGGTACATTTTGTATTCCTGGGCCTTTTGGTGCTGGAAAAACAGTTCTTCAACAAGTTACAAGTCGTAATGCTGATGTTGATGTTGTAATTATTGCTGCTTGTGGTGAGCGGGCAGGTGAAGTGGTAGAAACCCTTAAAGAATTTCCTGAGCTTATAGATCCAAGGACAGGTAAATCATTAATGGAGAGAACATGTATTATTTGTAATACCTCTTCTATGCCAGTTGCTGCTCGTGAAGCATCAGTGTATACAGCTATTACTATTGGTGAATATTATAGGCAAATGGGTCTTGATATACTTTTACTGGCAGATTCAACTTCAAGATGGGCTCAGGCTATGAGAGAGATGTCAGGACGTCTTGAGGAAATACCAGGTGAAGAGGCATTTCCTGCTTATCTTGAATCTGTAATTGCATCATTTTATGAAAGGGCAGGTGTTGTTGTTTTAAATGATGGTAGTGTTGGTTCTGTAACTGTGGGTGGTTCTGTAAGTCCTGCTGGAGGTAATTTTGAAGAACCGGTAACTCAGGCAACTTTAAAGGTTGTAGGAGCTTTTCATGGTCTTACAAGAGAGAGGTCAGATGCTAGAAAATTTCCAGCCATTAATCCTCTTGAGTCTTGGAGTAAGTATAGAGGGGTTGTTGAATCTGAAAAGACAGAATATGCGAGATCTTTTTTGACAAAAGGGAATGAGATAAATCAGATGATGAAAGTTGTTGGTGAGGAAGGTATAAGTATTGGTGACTTTTTATTTTATTTGAAATCTGAGCTTTTGGATGCATGTTATTTGCAACAAAATTCGTTCGATAGTGTTGATACTGCTGTAAGTCCTGAGCGTCAAAATTATATGTTTGATATACTTTACGATATTTTACAATCGGATTTTAAATTTGAGAATAAATTGGAAGCAAAAAGTTTTGTAAATGAATTAAGGCAAAATATTTTGGATATGAATCTTACTCCCTTTAAAGAAGAAAAGTTTAATATGTTAGAAAATACTTTAAAGGATTTAGTACGTTCTAAGAAGTTGGATTTTCGAGGTGCATAAATGAAGAGAGTATATAGCAAGATAGAATCTATTGTTGGGAATGTAATAACTGTAATGGCACAAAATGTTAAATATGGAGAACTTGCCATTGTGAGGTCAAAAGATGCAAGTTCTTTAGCAGAAGTTATTAAGTTGGATAGAGATAAAGTTTCTCTTCAGGTTTATAACGGAACTATAGGTATTTCAACTGCAGACGAGGTTAAGTTTTTAGGTCATCCAATGCAAGTGACATTTTCTGAGAATTTGCTTGGTAGAATCTTTGATGGAGCTGGTAATCCAAAAGATGGAGGACCGAGTCTTGAGGATGATTTGATTGAAATTGGCGGGCCATCAGCTAATCCTGCAAAGCGTATTGTTCCAAGAAACATGATCAGAACAGGAATTCCAATGATAGATGTTTTTAATACTCTTGTTGAGTCTCAAAAATTACCAATATTTTCTGTATCCGGTGAACCTTATAATGAACTTCTTGTAAGAATAGCTCTTCAGGCGGAAGTAGATTTAATTATTCTTGGGGGAATGGGACTTAAGAATGATGATTATTTGACGTTTAAAGATTCTCTTGAAAAGGGTGGTGCTTTAAGTAGGACAATCTTTTTTGTAAATACAGCTAATGATCCTGTTGTTGAGTCTTTAACAGTGCCTGATATTTCTCTTGCTGTTGCCGAAAAATTTGCTTTGCAAGGGAAAAAGGTTTTGGTACTTTTGACTGATATGACCAATTTTGCAGATGCTATGAAAGAAATTGCTATTACTATGGAGCAAGTTCCATCTAATAGAGGTTATCCTGGTGATTTGTATTCTCAGCTTGCGTATAGATATGAGAAAGCTATTGATTTTGAAGGGGCAGGTTCAATTACTATACTTGCAGTTACTACAATGCCTGGAGATGATATTACCCATCCAGTTCCTGATAATACGGGTTATATTACTGAAGGGCAATATTATTTAAAGGGAGGTAGAATCGAACCTTTTGGTTCTCTTTCAAGACTTAAGCAAATGGTTAACGGGAATACAAGAGATGATCATAGAACGATTATGGATTCGATGATTAAGCTTTATGCATCTTCAAAGGAATCTATAGAGAAAAAAGCTATGGGATTTAATATGACAGAGTGGGATGAGAAGCTTATTAAGTACAGTGGTATGTTTGAAAGTAAGTTGATGGACTTATCTGTTAATATTCCTTTGGAAGAGGCCTTGGATTTGGGGTGGGAAATTCTCTTTAGTTGTTTTGAACCTAAAGAAACTGGAATTAGAACAGAACTTGTAGAGAAATATTGGCCTCAAAAAAAGGATGGGCAATGCCTAAAGTTAAATTAACTAAAAATGAGCTTAAAAAACAAAAAGATAGCCTTAAAATGTTTAGTAGATATTTGCCTACTCTTCAGCTTAAGAAACAACAACTTCATTTAGAAATTAGAAAAGTTGAGGCTCTTAAAAGAACTCGCAAGCTTGAGCAAGATAGGCTTAAGAGGGATATTAAATCTTGGATTTCTTTATTTGGTGAAAAATTTACTTTCCAAGATTGGATTCAAATTAAAAGGGTAGTAAGGAGTTTTGCAAATATTGCAGGCATCAATATTCCTGTATTTGACTTTATTGAATATGAGGATATTAAGTATAATCTTTTATTGACTCCTTATTGGGTAGATAGGGGAATAGAGGTTATTAAGAGTATGATTCAGATAAATGCAGAGCTTGAGGTTTTAGATGAGCAGATTAGGTTGTTGGAATCCGAACTTAATACTACTTCTCAAAGGGTAAATTTATTTGAAAAAGTGATGATACCTGCTGCAAAAATTAATATAAAAAAGATTAATATTTATCTTGGTGATCAGCAAACAGCAGCTGTTGTAAGAGGTAAAATGGCTAAAGCTAGCTTGATTAAAAATAGATAGGGATGTGTTTATGATTGTAAAAATGAGCAAAGTTTTGATTTTGACTTTATTGAAATATAAAAGAGAGTCACTCGAAATTTTAAGAGAACTGGGAGTTGTTCATATTAATTTTTGCAATAGAATTTCAGAATCTTTAGAGAAAGTTATTGAAGACAGGGGAATTTTGGTTCAGGCTTTATCTTTACTTGGGGATGATTCTGAAGTAAAACTTTTAAGCTCTTCAAATGAGAATTTTTTAGATGTTGCAAAGAGTATAATTAGTTTAGGTTCTGAAATTAAAGATTTAAGGGATATGCAGCAGTCATTACTTCATAAGAGAGATATTATATCTTTTTGGGGATATTTTTCTCTTGAACTAGTTAATAAATTGAGAGAAAGTAATATTTACGTGCAATTTTTTAAGTCTGGGATTGGTGAATATAAAAAATTGTTGGCATGCTCTGAAACAAAAGTTGCTCTTATTAATAATTATAAAGGTATGGCCTATTTTGTAACTATTAATTATTCTAAACAAACAATAGATACAGCTGATGAATATGAGTTTGAGTTTGACCTTGATTTTATTGAGAATAAGTTAAGATTTGTTGATGAAATTTTAGATCAAAAGTTAACTCAATTATCAATTTTAAATAAATATAGGGATGTTTTAAGAGAAGAAATAAAAGAGTATGATCAAATTGTTGAGTTTGAGCAAGTTATGGCTGACATGGATGTAGTGTATGATAATTTTGTATATATTACAGGATTCGTTCCGGAAGATAAGCGGGAGGATCTTAAAAATCTTAAGGGTAAATTTGTGGTACAATTTGCAGAGCCGGATGATGATGTTGTTCCCACTTATATAAAGAGAAGGGGAATTGCTAAGCTTGCTAAGCCTATTTTTGATGTTTTAGATACAATTCCTGGCTATAAAGAGAGAGATGTTAGTTGTGTTTTTATGTTATTTTTCTTTATGTTTTTTGGAATGATAATTGGTGATGCGGCTTATGGAATAATATTCTTACTAGTAGGTATTTTTCTTAGTTTAGGCAATTTTATAAAAGGTAAGCCTTTAACATCTATTCATGCTTTAATATTTTATCTAAGTACATCAGCAATAATATATGGTTCGATGACTGGTACTTGGTTTGGCAGTAATCTTTTTATTCTTGAGTTATTTCCTATTTTAAAGTCTTTAAAACTTGGGTATTTGACGGGTACAAATGGTGTTCAAAATATTATGTTTATATGTTTTACAATAGGTGTTTTGCAAATATCACTAGCTCATATGTGGAATTTTATTCAAAAAGTGAAGGAAAAACCACATATACATTCAATTGCTCAAATTGGTTGGCTTATTATAATGCCTGGGCTTTATTATCTTGTTCTCAATTTAATACTTGACAAAGGTAGGTTTCCTATGCATAGCATTGTTCTTAATATGATATATTGTGGAGTTATACTTGTTTTTATTTTTGAGAAACAAGATGGTTCAAACTTCTTTATGTGCGTATTAAAGAGCTTTGGAGGCATAATAGAGCAATTTTTAGCTACTGTTTCAGGATTTGCAGACATAATATCTTATATTAGACTTTTTGCTGTCGGACTTGCGGGACTTGCAATTTCTGATAGTTTTAATAGTATGTCAGCAGCTTTATTAAAATCATCTAATATTGGTCTTATAATAAGTGGCATTATTGTGATACTTTTTGGACATATTTTAAATATAACGTTATCTTTGTTATCTGTTGTTGTTCATGGGGTAAGACTTAATATGCTTGAATTTTCAAACCATTTGGGGCAAGAATGGAATGGGTATTCTTATAGGCCTTTTAGAAAAATTAAAAATTAAAGATTAGATAAGGAGGGAATTATGAATATAGGTTTAATAGGAGTTAATTCGGCTCTAGCAATAGCCGCAATAGGTTCAGCTTTGGGTATGGGAGCTGCCGGAAGTGCTGCTATTGGGGCATGGAAAAGATGTTATATGCAAGGTAAGCCAGCTCCTTTCTTATTAATTGTTTTTGTATCAGCACCTTTGACACAAATAATATATGGTTATATATTGATGAATACTTTAGCAGGGATAATGACACAGGCAGATCCTTGGTTATTATTTGGAGCTGGTTTTGGTGGTGGTCTTGCAATTTCTATTTCTGCTTTTGCGCAGGGTAGAACGGCTGCAGGTGCTTGTGATGCTTTTTCTGAAACTGGCAAGGGATTTGCGACAAATCTTTTGGTTTTAGGTCTCATAGAATCTGTTGCCCTTTTTGTAATGGTATTCTTGATGATATTTAAATTTGTTTAAATTTGAAGGATTAGGCATTAAATTTTCTCGCAATTTGTGAGAAAATTTAATATATTTATAGATATGCTAAGGCTTTTTTTGCTCCTTTTTATTTTCAGTTTTGTCTTCAATTTAAGTTCATCAGGTGTGAAAGAATTTCCGTATTGGATTTTACTTGAAAAGGGACGACAATTTATTTATTCTAAGGAAGGATTTATTAAATCTAATCTTACTAGTGCAATTAGTTATTTGCAGGAAGCTTTGCTTAGAAAAGGAATATATCCAGAAGCTAATTATTATTTATCCATTGCTTATAGCATGATTGGCAATGTTGTGTTTGAAAAATTACATCTTCAAAAGGCTTTGGAAGATAAAGATTATTTATTAGATAAATCTTTTGAAAAAAATATACTTTTTGCTTTGGCAAAGATTGCTGAGATTGAAGATAATTATGTTGATATGATTGATTACTTGAATGAAATTTTAAGTAAGTTCTCAAGTAGTGATGATTATTATAATTATCACTACTTCGTTCAAAAATATGAGAATACTGCAGGTAATAAATTTAATATATCGTTTTATTTACATTCTTATTTAAAACAGGTAAGGGGAACTTCTGGTTTAGATTTTACTTTTAATCTTTATAGATTTAATAAATACAATATTATCGATACCCATCAGTCATTATCAAAAGTATATTTAAAGATTGGTGCTTATGAACTCGCAATTACTCATGGACTTGTAGCTGCGATTGGTATTTTGACTAAAATGTATGACTGTGTTAGTTATTATGAACCGCTTTATGAGTTTAAAAATTTAAGATCTTTTGTTCAAAAAATAAATGAATATACTGATGTTAAAACTAGTTTTGAGTCTACAGATTTTTGGGAAATAGTGTATACCATTGCTTATGCTACTTATGGTTATGATGATCATAAACATACGTTAAGATCTATAGATACTTGGAAGTTGATTGTTGATCTTGCTCCTAAATTTTCGCCTTATGTTTTAAAATCGAAAATTCATATCAGGAATTTTTTGCTTAATAAAAGTGTGTATTAGTATAATATTCCTAAATATTTTATTTTAATTTAGGGGAGGTTTGACAATTAGTTCTTATAAAAAAAATTTTTGTATTATTGCACATATTGATCATGGTAAATCAACTTTAGCAGATAGATTTATACAAAAGGCCAAGATAGTTTCAGATCGTGAATTTAAAAGTCAAATTCTTGATAGTATGGATATTGAAAGAGAGCGGGGTATTACAATTAAGAGTCAAGCAGTTACTATTGATTATAAGTGTAGTGATGGCAATATTTATGAACTTAATTTTGTAGATACTCCAGGGCATGTTGATTTTTCTTATGAAGTTTCAAGAGCAATTTCATCTTGTGAAGGAGCACTTTTACTTGTTGATGCTAGTCAGGGAATAGAGGCTCAAACTGTTTCAAACTTTTATATGGCATTTGAACATAATCTTGAAGTTATTCCTGTTATTAACAAAATAGATCTCCCAAGTGCTGATATTGATTTTGTAAAAGGGCAGATAGAACATGATTTAGGATTAGATTCAAATATTGCTGTTCCCATATCAGCTAAAAATGGAATAGGAATTGATGAGTTGCTTGAGGCTATTTGTAAATATGTTCCGTCTCCCAAAGGGAGTGTTAAGAGTCCATTAAAAGCTTTAATTTTTGATTCACATTATGATTCTTATCGTGGTGTTATTGTGCATTTTAGAATTTTTGAAGGACAAATCAAAACTGGCGACAAAATTAAACTGATGCATGCAGATAGGGAATATTTGGTAGAAGAGATTGGAATTTTTAAAATAATTCTTGAAAGAAAAGAGCTTTTGGAAGCAGGTGATGTTGGTTATTTTATTGCGGGAATAAAGAATATATCAGATGTGAAGATAGGAGACACTATCACTCTTGTTGATAATCCAGCAAGTGCGCCTCTTGAAGGGTTTAAGGAAGTTAAACCCGTTGTGTTTTCTTCTATTTATCCAGTTGATGCTAATCAGTATGATGATCTTTTGAAGGCAATGGATAGACTTAAATTAAATGATGCGTCACTTACTTTTGAAAAAGATGCCTCGGCTGCTCTTGGGCATGGATTTAAATGTGGATTTTTGGGACTTTTACATTTAGAGGTAATTCAGGAAAGAATTGAACGTGAATTTGATCTTAATGTGATATTAACATCACCATCAGTGCGTTATAAAATTATTCCCAAAAAAGGGAATTCCTATTTTATTGAGGGTCCTGAACAATTTCCTGGAAATGAGAACATTGAAGTTGCTCTTGAGCCTTATATTAGAGCAAATATTATTGTTCCCACTGAATTTTTGGGGAATGTTATGAGTGTTTGTTTGCTTAAAAGAGGTGTGCAAGAAAATTTGATTTATCTTGATACAAAACGTGTTGAAGTTATTTATAAGATGCCACTTGCTGAGATACTTTTTGATTTTTATGATAAGGTTAAATCTGTAAGTCGTGGATACGCTTCTTTTGACTATGTACTATTAGGATATGAGGAAACAGATTTAGTTAAGTTGGATATTTTAGTTAATGGTGATAGAGTTGATGCATTATCTCAGTTAATCTTTAAGGATGGTGCTAGAACAAAGGCTTTAAGTATTTGTAAAAAATTAAAAAACGAGATTGCAAGACAACAATTTAAAATAGCGATTCAAGGAGCTATTGGTTCAAACATTATTGCGCGTGAAACAATTTCACCTGTTAGGAAAGATGTTACTGCTAAATGTTATGGGGGTGATATTACTCGAAAAAGAAAGCTTTTAGAAAAGCAAAAAGAGGGGAAGAAGCGACTGAAGATGATAGGGAATATTGAGATACCACAAAGTGCATTTCTTGCTATTCTTAAATCAGATGATAATTAATTTTATGCTTAAACAGTTAAATTTTTATTGCAGCGATATTAATTGTTGATGATTGGTACAATTATTTATAACCAAGTTATAAGATATTTCATTTTTGTAAAATATTGTTAAATTGTTTTAAACTGTTATAAAATTATTTTATACCAATAAAATAATTTTATATGGAGATAGTTTATGCTTAAACGTAATAAGGTTGTTCTTGTTGGAGCTGGTGGTGTTGGCTCAAGCTTTGCTTATGCTTTGACAATAGATAACTCACTTGTTCATGAGCTTGTAATTATTGATTTAGCTCAAGACAAGGCTAAGGGTGAAGTCATGGATTTAAACCATGGTCAGATGTTCTTAGAAAAAAATATTAAAATAGAATTTGGCAATTATGATGATTGTTCTGATGCTGATATTGTTGTAATTACAGCAGGTCTTAATCAAAAACCAGGTGAGACAAGACTTGACTTGGTTGATAAAAATACTAAAATCTTTAAAGAAATTGTAACAAGTGTTGTTTCAAGTGGATTTAGTGGTATTTTTGTAATTGCAAGTAATCCTGTTGATATTATGACCTATGTGACAATGAAATATTCCAATTTTCCAACTCATAAGGTTATTGGTACAGGGACAACGCTTGATACTTCAAGACTTAGATATTTTTTAGCTGAGCGTTTTAATGTTAATACTCAAAATATACATTCATATATTATGGGTGAGCATGGAGATAGTTCTTTTGCTACTTGGGATGAGACTAAAATAGCTATGAAGTCTTTATCAGAATATCTTGCTGAAGGAAAAATAAGTGATGAAGAACTTGATGAGATGCACAAGAATGTTGTTAATGCTGCTTATGAGGTGATTAAACTTAAAGGTGCAACTTATTATGCTATTGGACTTGGTATTAAAAGAATTGTCAATGCAATAATTAGTGACCAAAACCTTATTTTGCCGATATCTTCATATATTAATGGGCAGTATGGTAATTTTGTTAAGGATATTTATATTGGAGCACCTTCTGTTGTTTGTAAAGATGGTGTAAAAGAGGTTCTTGATTTTAAAATAAGTGATAGAGAACTTGAAAAATTTAAAATTTCTGCTACTCAACTGAAAAGTTATATTGATAAAATAGAGTTTTAATTTCGCCCCAATTGGGGCTTTTTTACTCTTCTAGTAATCTTTCTCCATGTTTTCTATGTTCAATTGCTTCTAATAATGATTCTCTGGAGATATGGTTTTCTTCTTTTAAATCCGCAATTGTTCTTGCTATTTTTAAGATTGAATGAGTTGCTCTTGATGATATATTAAGTTTATTTAACATATAAATCATTTCTTCTCTTAGTATTTTATCTAATTCACAAAATATAGCAATATGTTCTGGTTTAAGATCAGAATTCTTGTGAATATTTTCAGTATTTGCGTATCTTTTACTTTGTATGTTCCTTGCCTTTATTATTCTCTGTCTTATTTCACTCGAGTTTTCATTATCTTCTTGGAATAATTTTGTATTGTCTACTGGTTTAACTGGTACTCTAATATCAATTCTGTCAAGCATTGCTGCTCCAAGTTTTTTCCAGTAGTTTGAAACCTCTTGTTGTGAACAAAAACATTCTGTATCATTTTTTCCAAGGTTGCCACAAGGACAGGGGTTTGTAGCAATCATTAACTGAAAATTTGCAGGATATTTGAATGATTTTGAACTTGCTCTTACTATTGATATCATCTTATCTTCTATTGGTTCGCGGAGTGATTGTAGTATTGATTTTTGGAATTCCAAAGCTTCATCTAAGAATAAAATTCCATTGTGAGCAAGTGATACTTCACCAGGAAGTGCATTAGAGCCTCCACCAATTATTCCTTCTTTACTTGCAGTTTGATGTGGTTGTCTAAATGGTCTTTGTCTTATGATTTTTGTATCTATTAATTTACCCGCGACTGACCAGATTCTATTTGTTTCAATGATTTCTTTATTTGTAAGTGGAGGTAAGATTGACTGTACACATTTTATGCTGAGAGTTTTTCCACTTCCAGGAGGCCCAAATATCATGATGTGATGACCTCCAGCGACTGCAATTTCGAGTGCTCTTTTGGTTCTATGTTGTCCTTTGATATTTTTAAAATCGTATTCAAATTTTTCTTCATTGTATTCTGTTTTAAAGTTAATTGTTGGTTTTGCTGGAAATATATTATTGTTAAGATTACTTATTATTTCTAGGGTTTCTTTTAAAGTTTTTACTCCCCAGATGTTTAGATTTTCTATTAAAAGAGATTCTTCTAAATTGTCGAAAGGTATGATTATACATTTGATGCCTCTTTTTTTTGCAAGTGAAATGGCAGGCAATACCCCTTTAATTGCTCGTATTTGTCCGTCTAATTGTAATTCACCTAGTATTAAAACTTCTAAGTTATTGTTTTGATTTTCTTTTATAGCTATAATGCTTGTTGCGATTGAAAGATCAATTGCTGTACCGATTTTTTTGATACCGGCTGGTGCTAGATTGATTAATATCCTGTCTTTTGGAAAGGTAAATTCTGAATTTTTGATAGCGGATTTTACCCTTTCTCTTGATTCTTTGATTTCACTTCCAGCTAGTCCAACAATATCAATTCCTGATATTCCTTTTCTAATATCTACTTCAATTTCAATGAGTTCTCCTTCATATCCTATTGATGAGTGAGAGTATATTTTCATATAATTCTCCTTAAATTAAAAGTTATATGTGGTATTTAAGATCTCTTTTAGAGCTTTGTATGGTAGCATGAAGCAATCTTTTCTATTTGTATATAAGAAATTTTCAAAATTTTTAAGGCTTTTATCAATTTCTTCTAAATTTTCAAAATCTTTATTGATTGTTTTTGTTATTATTTCTAGTATTTCTTTTTTAGGTTTGTTATCACATAGCTTAGTTAAAGTATAAGCACTTGAGAGAAAAATTATGCATCCATATGCGTTGTATTTTAATCTAATTTTTTCGTTGTTTTCATTGGTTTTAAAAGTTATTTGGTCGCCGCACTTAGATTGGTGATATACTGAACTTTGATTTTTATCTGTTTTAAAATAATACTTTTTTATTTTGCTAAATCTTATTAGTTCTTTTTTTGTTTCTTCTGAAAACATGTTTCAATTTTAAGAGGTTTGCTTGATTAAATCAATAATAATTTTATATTGATTTAATTTAAGTTTTATGTAATGACTAGATTTTATACACATTATCTTTGATATTATTGAGTATTGTAATCTTTATGTAAGTTAATTAATAACTTTTGTGAGCTTTTTTAAAGATAAATTTAATAAAATGCTTTTATTGTTTTCTTTAAATAGGATATGAAAGTATCAATTTCTTCTTTTGTATTGTATAAATAAAAGCTTATTCTTAGTAGATGGTCTTTTTTGATATTTTCTGAAAGAAATGCAAGGTAAGCGCAAGTTTTCCCAGATCTAATTGCAATTCCCATTGTATCAAGATATGTCTCGATGTCATGTGAGTGAATATTTTTTACTGTAAATGATATTATTGATTTCCGTTTGATATCTTTATTGAGAATGAATTCAACTTCATCAATTTCTTTTAATTTTGTAACACAATATTCAATTAGTGCTCTATCATGTTCTTGAATAAATTCCATTGAGACGTTATTAATATATTCTATTGCTTTGCCAAGACCAATGATTCCTGCAATGTTTGGTGTGCCCGATTCAAATTTATTTGGAGATTCAAGAGTTTTAAAGTTAAGCTCTCCATTTTTTATGAAAATATTTTCTATGGTGTTACCTCCTAATTTGGAACTATTGAGTTTATCTATAATTTTGTCTGATATATATAAGACCCCAATGCCTGTTGGAGCAAGCATTTTGTGTCCTGAGAATACTAAAAAATCACAGTCTATTTTTTTTACATCTATATTCATATGAGGCGCCATTTGAGCTGCATCTATGAATAAAATAATTTTATTATCTCTAGCAAGCTTTCCAATTGTTTCTAAATCTTGTATAGTTCCTAATATATTGTTTATGCTAGATATAGCAATAATTCTTGTTTTATCTGTAATTAAGTTTTTTATTTGTGATGGTTGAATTATTCCCATTTCATTAAATTTTGCAAGTTTAATTTTTAATTTTAAAAATTTGGCAATATTTATCCAAGGAAGCAAATTACTATTGTGTTCGAGCATTGTTGTGATGATTTCGTCATTTTTTTTTAAAAGTTTTGAAAAGATTAATGAATTTACTACTGTGTTTATTCCATCTGTAGTGCCAGAATTAAATATTATGTTTTTATAAGACTCTGCATTGATAAATTTTTTAACAATTTTTCTTATTTTTTCTACTTTTAAGCTGGATTGTATTGCAAGTTCATGTCCGCTTCTGTACACATTTGCATTATAATTTGTGTAGTATTCAACTATAGATGAAATCACACTTTGTGGTTTTTGAGAAGTTGCGGCATTGTCAAAATAAATGATTTTTTTGTCATTAATAGTTTTATTTAGAATAGGGAAGTCTTTCCTTAGGATTTTGACTTTTTCATTTGTGTTTTTTACAAGGTTAAGATCCATTTGTTTAGTACTCTTTATTTTTATGTAAGAATTTTTATTTTAAAAATTATACCATTATTTTTTATTTTATAAATTTTATTTTGACATATAAAATTTCTTATATTTTTTTGTTAAGTCAGTTTGTGTTCTGATGTCTATATTTTATCATTATGTTTAATTTTAAGCTTTTATATTAAATATACGTTTATGTTATAATTCGTTTTATGAAAGAAATAATTTACAGATTTGAAAAAGCAGAGGATTATAAATTAGTACCTATTAATAATATTTATGGCAGTGTAACTAATACTGGAGAGATTTTTTGTGATCTTGTCTTTGAATCCACAGAAATTCCTGAAGAAATTGTTTATACTAAGACTAAAGAGGGTGCTTTGGAAGAGATTTCTGGAGAGTTTAAGAGTTCTAAAGAGAAGATAATTTTAATAAATTCTTTTGTTGGAATTTCTATTACAAAAGATACTGCTAAAAATATTGCTTATTGGCTCTTAAAAAAAGTTGATGAATTAGAAGATAATGAGTAAGACTTCTGAAGAAAGAATTAAGATTTATTTATCTAAACTGGCTAAATATAAAAATAAGATTTTAAAAGAAAACGGTATAAAAGATATTATTGAACGAGCAGATATCTCTGATGCTGATATTGAAAATATTGAAATGCGTTTTTCTAAGATATATGATAGAGCTCAGCGATTAGAAGAAATGGGGGAACTGAGTGATTCTTTAAGAGAACTTGAGACTATATATTTGTATTCTCTTCATAATAAATCTATTTTTGCTTCATTTTTTAATTTTTATAAGAGACTTGTAAGAAGAATAGATGGTAAAAATGTAAATAAAAAATTGATTCATATAAGTTTACAGGCTCGAGAATTTGGAATAGTGAGTGGGATTAACTTAAAAGAGTATGATGAAGCTGAGAGATTAAAACATCGAGTGCTAATATTATTGTTAAGTTTTGTATTAATAGCTATTATTGCATTTATTACATATACAATAATGCATCCCTTTATTAATGGCTATGAAGAGTTTGATGAAGTAAAAGATGTTAATAGGACCACGTTTCAAGGGTTACCTTCAGTTACAAGGGCATCTGATTTAGTGGTTGAATCTGTTAATCTTGCTGCAGGTCCTTATGTTTTATATCATGTTGAAGTTGAAGATGCTAAGGTGTTAGTTTTTGGAGATGCACATGCTTATCAGCTAAGAGCAGGGGTTGTTTCAGATAAAGAGCCTATTAAAAGGATTTATTATGGTGTTACTGTTTATGATGATTTAGGAAGGCCTATTTTAAATAAGGTTTTTGAAAAAACAAGTGATTTTCCTAATAAATGGAGTAAAGGTGTATATGCACCAATTGATTTTATATACAATATTTCCAAAGAGATTAATGGACATCCTAAAAAAATGGTTCTTGATATACGTTTAGTTGAATTTTTTAGTGAAGTTGATAATTTGTCTAGTGTTAATTTAGAAACAAGTTCTTCAATATTAAATTTTAAATATCTTGGGAGTTATTTTAATGAATCTTTTGGAATTTATGAGGCTAATTCTTTAATAGAGGTTTACAATGGTTCAAAAGATAATATTAAAGGTTTGGAAATTGAAATGACTTATGTTTCTAAGGATAGTCAGATTATTAGATCGCTGCAGCGAAAGTTAATTTCTGAAGCCAATTCTTTTCTTAAGCCTTACTCTAGGCAAAGTTTTTCGTTAAAGACGATTTTCCCAAAAGAGATTTATCCAAATATTAAAGAAGAGTTGTCCTCTATTAAGATTGTGAATGTATTTGTAAGATAGTATTTTTATGTATAAAATATTGATTTATTTATAGAATTTCTTTTTCTTTAAACTTTGAAATAATATTTAGAGGAATAAGCGTTGTTGTAATACTAATTAGCGTGTAAGATAAGAGAATAATTAAGCTAAATTTGTAGCTTATTTTGATATTAAATTCAGAGATATAATAATCAGAGTTTAAAAGTTCTGTGTTATAAGTTCCAAATATTTTTAAAATTGTATTAATAATAATATCTATTATATTAATTAAATATTCGATATTAATGGTTATGTAATTTCCAATGATTATTCCTATTATGCAAGATATTGAGCTTAGAACAAGTGCTATTAATATAAATATTAGTTTGAGACTTGAATTATTCATTCCAATTGATTTAAATATTGCAATTTTCTTTTTATTTTCAAGTATTAACATACAAAGAGATGAGGATATATTAATACTTGCAAATATTACAATAAATGCCATAATAAATATTAAAAGTTTTTTGCTGATATCTAAGTTTGTATATTTGTTTAAATAAAGCTCATAAAATGTTTTTATTTTGTATTCTTGAAATTCTTTTTGAATATTTTTCTTTAAATTATCAGTTTTTTCTTTGATATTGGGTTTGATAGAAATTCCAATTATTCTTTTAGAAAATTCTTCCGACATGATATTTGAATCTTGTAGTGAGATGAGAACTAAGTTTTTGTCAACTTCTCTTAAACCCGTTTCAATGATTCCTGATATATTAAACTTTTTTGCTTTGGGGAATATTTTTTGATGCTTATTATTTGGTACTACTATATAAATAGATTCGTTGATGTTTAAATTAAGTCTGTCTTTAATTTGTTTTGATATCAATATTTCATTTTTGTTGAAGCTCTTTGTGCCGTCTATTAATTTTATATGCTTATTTTCATCAATAAATTTGTTCTCTATTGCTCTTATTAATACACCTTGTTTTTTATTATTTCCGATTATTCCGTAGGTTCTTCTTTCAAAAAAATATTTTAGTTCATCATGTTGGTATTCTTTTTTTAATTTTTCTAATTTAGACTTAAGATATGTATCTTTTTGAATTTCATTATATTCAATTTGTACGGAAAATCCTTCATTTTCAATATATTTTTCTATTGTAGAATTCATTATATTGTTTGACATGTAGTAGACAATAATTAAAGGAATCATTACTAAACTTAAAGATATTCCAGAACCAATCAAGGCTTTTTTATTTTTTGAATTTATAAATATTATGTATGCTATTTTTGTGAGTTCTTTGATATTTGGACGCATCATATTCTCTTTAGTGTTTTTTCTTTAAGTTCATATTTTATATCTGCTTTATTTGAAAATTCTGGATTGTGACTGACTAAAATTAGTGTTTTGTGAAATGTTTTAGCTGTGTTTATTAATAAAGATTCTACCGTTTTTGCGGTGTTAATATCCAGATTACCAGTAGGTTCATCGCATAAGATTATGTTTGGTTCATTTATTAAAGCCCTTGCAATTGCTGCTCTTTGTGCTTCTCCTCCTGAGAGCTCTGAAGGGTAGTGATCTCCTCTTGTATCTATTTCTAATATTTTCATTAAGCGTAGAGCTTTTCTATTTATTGTTTCTAAGTTATCTTTCCCCTCAATTATTTTAGGTAAAATAATATTTTCAAATACACTAAACTCATCAATTAAATTGTGATTTTGAAATACAAGACCTATTTTTTTGTTTTTATATAAACTTAGGGTTTTTTCACTTGCATTCTTTAAAGATATTCCGCATGAAATTATGTCGCCTGAATCCATTTTATCAATTCCTGATATGATGTTAAAAAGTGTAGATTTCCCACATCCGCTTTTACCTTGAATTGAAATAAAGTCCCCATCTTTTACATTTAAATTTAAATTTTCTAATACTTTTATTTTTGTTTTGTTTTTAGTGTATGTTTTATGTATTTCCGTTATACACATAATATTTTTCATTTATGAGGCTCCGTTTATTTTATCAACATATTTGATCTTTTTTGTTACCTTTAGGCTTGAGCATATGGTAAACAAGCAAGCAAAAAATAGTGTGAACATTAAATCACTTAAAAATATTTTAGGTGTAATTGTGTTTTTAACTATTTTGATTTCTATATTTTCTAGTTTTAATTTTAATACATAATTTATAGTATTAATCAGGCTGTTTATTAAAATATCAATTACATTTAAAATTTCATTTATATTTGAAGATATTATAATGCCCGCAATTAATCCAATAATTCCTCCGAGTATGCAGATTATTACTGAATGAATTAAGAAAATTTCCCTGATTTTTTGCGATTTAAGCCCTAAGGATAAGATTATTGAAATCGATTTGCTTTTATTGATTATAATTCTTTTTTGTAAATAATATGTGTTAACGGCAATGACAAGAAATATGCTTGTTAAAATGATTAACATTGTATTCCTTTCTATTTTTAGTGCTTTATAGAATTCTTTATTATATTCGTTCCATGATTTAAATTGGATGTTGGGATTAATATTTTTTATTTTGTTTATTAAGCTTTTGCTAGGATATAAATTTTGTGTTTTTATTTGATATTTAATATCTGAATCTTTTATAATTTGTTTTTTGTAAAAGTAATTAATATTCATAAATATTGTGGATTCATTTATTTTGGCATAATTGCTCTTAAAAATGGCTTTTATTTTAAAATATTTTACTTCGTTTTTTAATATTTGTAAATTTTTTATTTCATCACTTAATATTAATCCTATTATGTCGCCTTCAAGTAGGCCTAAGTTATATGAGAGTACATCTCCTATTATGATTTCATCATCGTTAAGTTGGAGTTCAGATTGTGTAAGGCCTGTTAGTAGGATAAAATTTTTATCTTCTATAATGTCTTTTGTGTCAAGTGCAATGATATTCAAGATACTTGGATAGTAATAGTTTTCAATTCCAATGCCTTGTGTTTCATAGATTTTATTTATTTGAATTATTTCTTTAATCTCTTTGAGAGCATTAAGCCCTTGATCATTTAATTGGCTTTCAATTTTTAAATTACCACTCTCTAGAGTAGATATGCTTGTGAAAAAGTCATTTTGAAAACCATTCATTATTGATATTGTGATAATGATAATTATTTGTCCAAGCACTATGCTTAAAACTATTACAATTGTGAGTGATAAACTATTTTGTTCATCTAAAATCAATCTTTTCAATAAAAATTTATTTAATCCCATTTTTATCTCTGTTAATATTTTTATTTATTTCTTCAATAATTTCGTCATTTTTGTATCTTACTTTAAAGATAGGATTTCCATTGTAGTATATTTCTTGTTCGTATTCATGATCATTAAAATAGTCAGTTTTTAATAATATTAAGTTATTTTCATAAATTGTTTTTGACGTTAACCTATTATCAGAATTATATTCATATTTTGTTTTAGTGTTATGTTCTTTTTTGTTTTCTTTTACAGTTACATTTTCAACTATAACGTTTCCAGATTCATTATATTCAAAATCACTGATCTCTGTTATTTTATTGTTTTTGTATATTTCTTTTTTGATTAAGTTAGGACCTTTATATTTTGATATAATTTTTATGTTGCCTTCTTCTTTTTCTTCGGTATTGATTATTTCATTATCATCTAAATATTGATTTTTTTCTCTAGATTTGATTTTGTTATTGTCTAATATTATGCTTTCTAAATTTCTTTTTTGATCATCATATTGAATTACTTTTGTTTTGGACTTTTTTATGTCGAAGTATGTGGACTTTATCTCCCCATTGATTCCGTAATTCCAAACTTGAAAATCTGAACCTGTTATTTTTAAAAGCTTGCCACTAGAATCTTTCATGTAGTGTAGTGTTTTTGGCTTTTGGTTTAAAATTTTGATTTCTTTATAAATTAAATCATTGTTTTTATAAAAAAAATCGACAGATTCAAGAATTATTCCTTTAGGACTATATTTTATTTCTTTTATTTTATTGTTCAAATTGTCATAAATTTCTTCTTTTGTTTTGATATCTTTTTCATTATAGAATGTTAATTTTTTTTTATCATCTTTTATTGTTTTTTGTGTTTTGTATTTTATTAGTTGTAGGTCTTTAAAGAGACTAAATTTTTCAATTTCATTAATTTTCGTGTATTCAATGTAGAATCCTGTTTGTGGGATTTCATATATTTCTTGATATTTATTGAAAAATATGTCGGATATAAAGTAATTTTGCCCATATGTACTTGGTATTATAAATATTAAGAATAATATTACTATCTTTTTTGTCATAATAATTTATTCAAGTAGTCATCAATGTTGAATTCTTTAATATGTTCTACTTGTTCCCCAAATGTAAAGAAGTATATTGGTTTCTTAAATAATTTTGAGATATTTATTATTCCACCTGCTCTAGATGATGAGTCAAATTTTGTGGCTATTATTCCATCAATTTCTATTGCTTTGTTAAATATTTCTGTTTGATTATTTATATTCTTTCCAGAGATAGAGTCTATTACTAATATTTTTTTATAGTTAGCATTTGTTTTGCTCATTTGCTTTTTGATTACATTATCCATCTTTTGGAGTTCTTTGATTAGATTTTCTTTGTTTTGAAGTCTTCCTGCTGTGTCAATTATTAATATATCATAATTTTTGGTCTTTGCACTTGAGATGCTGTCAAATATTACTGCTGCTGCGTCGCTTCCTTGATTTTGAGATATGACTTTAATTCCAATTTTTTCGCTCTGTATTTTAATTTGTTCAATTGCTGCTGCTCTGAATGTGTCTGCTGCAGCTATTAATACGTTTTTACCTTCATTTTTAAATTTATTTGCAAGCTTTATGATGCTTGAGGTCTTGCCAACTCCATTCACCCCAATTATCAATAATATGTTTAATCTTTTATTCTCTAAGTTTAGGGATTGTTGGTTTATGTAACTTTTAAGAAAATCTTTTAGTTTTAAGAGTGTTTCTTCTTCATCTTTGACTTTAAGTTTTTTTATATTTTCTATTATTTCAATTACTATATCATTTTTAATATCTGCTTCTAAGAGAATATCTTCTAAATTTTCAAATATTTGTGTTTTTTCTTTGTTCTTAAATAAATTTTTTATCTTGTCGAAAATGCCCAAAATTTTCATTCTCCTATTTTTTATTGTTTGCTAAATAATTTTACAATAATTTATTCACCTCTGCTTGCTTCTTGAATATATTGTACCATATGAATTATTAACGGTATAAAACTGCCAACAGAAAGTGTAATTCCTGTAGCAAGTAAAAATGTTGTAATCATTTGTTCTGATTTTGCGTTGTATAGATCATGAGGTGATATTTTACGTCTAATAATATTCTTTAAAGCGATATTATAAAGTTCTGATGATTCATTGTATTTTGTTATGGCAAAGGCAGTACCTATTAAATTTAATGTGAAGATCCCGAGATTTATATAGAATTGATCTCTTTTTATAATAAGTTCATTTTTATTGTCTTTTAACATTTCAATATTAATTTCTTTATCTTCTTTGCTTATCATTTTGAACATGTTTTTGTATCCTTTAGCTTGTAATAAAATAGATTCTATGCCCTCAGGTTCTTCAATTTCAATTGGAGTTTCTCCTATGAATATTCCTTTTTTAAATACTTTGGATGTTACATTACTTGTAATTGGTATTTTTCCAGAATTTGTTTTTTGTAAGTTGATATTTAAGTTAATTGTATCTCCGCTTTTTACCTTTTGCTTTACTGTATGGGGTTTGTAAGTTGTGCTTATTATGTTAATGATAATTTCTTTGTTCGGGAGTTTAGAAATATCCCATATATCATTGTTATATATTCCTTTTGATACAAATTGTTCGTTTATATATATTTTAGCATCTAAATTATTGATGACATTGATCTTAATTTTAATAAATTCTCTTCCTAATATTTCTTCAAAACTAAGCTCTGCTATTTTGTTTGCAATATCATCAACGGATGATGATAGGTGAAAAATTTCTTTTTTAACCTTGACTCCTTGAGGAGTGATATTGCTAATTTCAACTAGATAATATTTTTCTATTTTTTTAAGATGTATATAATTGATGAAAAATAGCTCTTGACTTATTAAAAATTCTGTGTTTAAATTTGATGGATGTATTTTTTCTTTATGTTTTATGTATTTTGTTTTCATTTTTTTTAAATTTATAAGGTACTCTTCAAGTTCTTTTTGTTTAATTTTAATATTTTCAATGTCTTTTTTAAGCTCGTTTATCTTGATTTCTATTTTATTTTCTTCTCTGGAACTTATTGCATTTTGTAGCTTTTTTTTGTCCATATCTTCTTTTAGTTTGCTAATCTCTCGTTCTTTATTCACTATATTTTGATTTATGTAAATGTGTCTGATGAAATCTTTATCATTATTATTTACAATATGTTCATTGATTGTCTTATAAATTTTATCTAGTGTTTGCTCAATGCCTTCTTGAAGATTTTTATTTTCATCTTGTGTGTTGATGATATAAGAAAAACCATACTCAATTTTACTTTGAGGATATGCTAGTTTTAATGTTAAGATTAAAAATAATGTTATAATTAACTTAGATTTTTCCATTTAAGATATTCTTCTATAAAGTTATCAATGTTTCCATCCATAACAGATATGATGTTTGGATTTTCAAATTTTGTTCTGTGATCTTTGACTAAAGTATAGGGTTGAAAGATGTAAGACCTTATTTGATTGCCCCAAGATATATCTTTTTTCTCCTCTTGTTTAGATTTATTTTTTTGTTGTTCTAGTACTTTGTAGTGTTCATAAAGTTTTGATTTTAATACTCTCATTGCTAGATCTTTATTTCTATGTTGGCTTCTATCGGTTTGAGATTGAGTTACTATTCCCGTTTGAAGGTGTGTAATTCTAACAGCAGAAGATGTTTTATTGACATGTTGCCCTCCTGCTCCTGAGGCTCTATATGTATCAACTCTAATATCTTCTGGTTTAATTGTTATTTCAATTTTATCATCAATTACAGGATCAATGAAAACAGATGCAAAAGATGTGTGTCTCTTTTTTGCAGCGTCAAAAGGAGAAATTCTTACAAGACGATGTATTCCTACTTCACTTTTTAAAAATCCGTAAGCATATTCTCCTTTTATTTCAATTGTAACAGATTTAATGCCCCCCTCAGCTTCAAGTAAGTCTATGAGTTCTGTTTTGTACCCATGTCTTTCAGAATATCTTAGGTATATTCTATATAACATGCTAACCCAATCACAAGCTTCTGTGCCACCTGCTCCTGAGTGTATTGTCAAGAATGCATTATTGATATCAATATCTTCTTTAAAATAAGATAATGTTAGGAGATGCTTATACTGTTCTTTTAGTTTATTAATGTCTTGATCGATTAGCGCTGTATCTTCTTCGTTTTCTGCAATTTCGCAGAGTTCTCTTAAGTCTTTGAGTTTACATATCAAATCTTCCCAAGGTTCAATTTTGGCTTTTAAAATATTTTGATTTTTAAGGATCTCTTGTGCTTTTTTATTATCATTCCAAAAATTTTCATCATTCATTTGTTTTTCATATTCTTTAAGTTCTATCTTGATCTTATTGCTGTCAAAGTTTCCTCCATACATTTTCAATTTGTTCCAAAAGTTCATTTATTTTTTCTCTCATTATAAACCCTCGATATTATTTATTAACATAATTATATTTGGAATTAAAGATAAAATGAACATTATAAAAAAATATATTGTTTCATTGGCTAATATTTTTGATGTTAATTTTTTTTCAAAACTTTTCTTTGTTAGGGTTATTAATATAAGAGCTATTAAGATGCTGAATGAAGATAAAATGATTATTTTAATGCCTTCTAAAAAGTTATGACTTTTATCTAATGCAAAGAATGTTATTGCAATTAAACTACTATTGGATAGCAGAAAGTCGTTTGAATATTTTGATTTGTTGTTGTAAACAATTAAGATATTGTTTAATGTTTTTAGTATTATCGTTAGTATATAGATCAATGTTATATATATAATTGGTATTATAAATAATAAGTTATGTTCTGAGAATAATTTATAAACGTAAAAAAGACTTGAATAAATTAATAAAGAAGTTATTATAACGACCAAATACTTTTTTGATAATGTCTTGTTATCGTTGATTTTTATGTCTTCAATTCCGATAAAGTGTATTAGTAATAGATTATTTACTAATAGATACATTATTAAACTATTTTTCATAATTTATATAATTTCTTCTCCATTTTCGTTTTTATATTTTATTGTTTTTGCTTGATTCATGCTTAAATGATGCAATATTTTTTTAATCTGAAATGTTAAGCTATATTTTTTTATTAATGTTGAACTTATCTGTAGGATAAAAATGGATATTACAGCTGCTAAAGTTTCAAGTGGAATATAGCTTAATGTTATAAAATATGCTAAAGATAATGTAATTCCATAAAGTATTTGTTCAAATTTAAAAGGGGGGGCTATTTGTAATTCTGTGCTCATTGTAAATACTAAAATCATTGGAATTGGTGATATTATTAGAGTTAGCATATCAAAACTTATATAACTGTAAAGACCAAGACTTTTGAGGATATAAGCAATTAGTAGCAGACTTACATAAAAAGATAGTGGTATTAATTTATTTATGATAAATTTTTCAAGAATAAATGAGAAACCAATGTAAATCAAAATGGGGGATAAATATTTTTCGTTTTGTAATCCTAACAAGTTTTCAACGTGAAATCTTGGTATCATTATATTTAGATTAGATAATATATTGTCATTTATAAATTTTTCAATCATATCAATGTGCTTGTTTTCGTATCTTTTAAATTCTTTTAGGCTTTCTAAATTTTGAGTGTTTGAACTTTTCTGCATTATTTTATTCCAGGTAGGAATTATATCTTCTTGCTCTGAGAGTTTTTTAGAATATGTATTCTTAAAACTTGATGGAAAGTTTAGTAATAAAAACATGAACGATATTAATATGGGGTTTACAAGAAATTTGGAAAGCTTTGAGAAATAAAAAAATACTAAAAATGTAAAAAGTAATGTCATTATTTTTAATATGATAGGGAAATTTAAAGGTAAGATTATATTGATAATTAATGAAGTATATATAAAGAATGAGAGATATTTATGTTTGGATTTTAGCATTATTGGAATATATGAGCACAAGCTTATCATTGTTAATATTAAAGTATCAATTAAAAATTTTATGTTGTTTGTAAAAGAGAATATTAAACTAGGTATTAAGGCTAGGATAATGGTTAAATAGATATCTTTTAAGTTATTCTCAGTGTATATTGGTTCATTGTTGAGGCTTAAATTTAAAATCTTTTCCTTTATTTCTTTTTTTACTTTGTTTATTTCATCTTCTGTTTCAGTTTCAGTATATTGCAGATATTGTAATTGTTTATTAGAAATGTTATTTTTGCCCTTAATCTTTGATAAAATAATCTCTTCCATATATAGTGGTGAAAAACTAGGTGTTTTTAAGAATTTTATTTTACTCAATATTGATTCTTTTTTTAATATTGTAATGCTGTATATATCTCTTGTTATAGGTATATTTAGATTGTTTATTTTTATCTTATTTGCAGGATTGTTTATAAATATGTCATATTTTTTTGTATCAATATCTTCATTTATTATTTGTTGGATAGATGTTCCAATTTTTACTTTGATTAGTTTACTTTGTATTTTTTTGTTGCCGTTTATGGTTATAAACTTTTCTTTATACGGGGAGTTTGTTTTGAGTGTACTATATACATTATAAAGGTCTTCGACATTAGCTAAAAGTATGTTTTTATTTGGATTTATATTATTTTTTATGCTCTCTTCATTGTATAAAAAGTGCATGATTACTTCATGATTTGAATATGGATATGAAGTATTGGGAATTAATTTGATAGTTAATCTTTTGTCTTGAAATATATTTAAGTTTGCAAGTTCTTTTTTTAAGTGATAGTTGCTAAGTACTATTAATATTTCTTTGAATTTAAATATTTTGTCTATTGTTTCAAAACCATAAATAATTTCATCTAATTTTTCTTTTATTAATATTTCTGAGATATTTGTGAATGGATCTTTACCATTTATTAAGAAAAGCATTTTATCTATTTTTTTGCATTTACTTACATATTGAAACAGTGAATGTTCATTAAACCAGGGAATTCCTAGTCGAATTAACTTTTCTAGTGTTTTTTCTCTTGATTCTTCCTCAACTGAGAGTTCTTGTTCGTTTTTTATTCTTCCGTGAAATCTTATTAATGCTGATTTTAATTGGTGTTCACCTGGAAGATTAGCTGTATATATTTTTTCGATTGTTCCAGATATTGGGGAATATGTGTATAGTTCTGCATTTTTATTTTTTGATAATATTTGTCCTTCTGTGATTCTTTGATTTTCAATGATGTATATTGTAGATTTTGCATTTTCTGTTTCTAGTGGAATTAAAACACATTCAGGCATTTGAATTTCATCTATATTTACTTTATACTGCTTTTTTATTTTTAGTTTTTTTGAGTTAGACATCAAATATTTCCTCTAATATATTTTTTATAGCTTTTTTCACTCATATTTAAAAGAATTGTAAATCTTATTGCTTTAAATAGGAATAGCAATAAGAAAAACGGTAATGAGAGAGTGAACAAAGTTGTAAAATTATCTTTATTGATTGCAATATTAGCAGATGTTTCTTTATATATTAAAATTGGATTTCCATTATCTAAGAATAATTTTGAGAGTTCTTTATTAAGGTTTTTGGATATAAATCCTTTGTCTACTTTGTATACAGTTTTTTGGTTGATAGTTATTTTGTTGTTTTCTATTTCAAAGTAGTCCTCTTTTACATGTGTGTTTACTTTGCCATATTGAGATGTGATTTTATATTTAAGTTCGTTTTGGTAAAATATGTGATACATATAACCCACAATATTTGGAATTTCTTCATTATGTCCTACCATTAAGTAAATATTGTTGGGGTTTAAATAGTCAAAATAGTTCAATTTTTTACTGTAAAGATAATTTAAGTTGTTATAAGCATTAAGTATATTTTGTGCATAAAAGAATGGCATTAATGATGCTATGAATAACATTATATGTATGAGGATCTTGAATTTTAGTATTTTTGTTTCTCGTTTTTGTTCTTTTATTTCAATTAAGGATAAAAATGTGTGTTTGAGATTGCTTTCAGTTTTTATCCAAGTGAATATTAAAAAAATACAAAGTGTTGATATTGATACAAAAATAATCAGAAGTGCTTCGAGGTTGGTTGTGAGAAAATTAATGATAACAATAAAGTAAAATACTATAAATAAAAATAAAAATATTGGAATTTTAATTTTCTTAATTAATACTGTGAAGCTAATATCTCTTGGGTATATTTTATTGTAATTTTTATTAAAATTATCAATTAATGTAAATAATAGGTAAGAGAGTATAGTTAAAGGATAAAAATATAGTATTTCATCGCTAAATATGAATATAGTACATGAACTTATTAGAAAAAGGATTATAAAGGGTGCATATTTGATGTTTAATAGTAATAAAAGTATCATAATTGTTATGAATGTTATGCTTGAAAAATATTTAATTTTAGTTTTGTAGTTAAGTGAGTGCATTTCTGCTTCAATCTTTTGATCTTGCTTTAATTTTCTAAGATCGCTATTGGTGAATGCTGATTCGACATAAAGTATTTTTTTCTTTTCTATATTGAAGAGGTTAAATAATTTTTTTAAAAATAGATCTTTGCGAAGATCATAGTCATTAAGGTGAATTAATTTGTCTATTGTTATCTCTTTGAAATTGGGGAAGTCTAATATATTTACTTTTGTTGTGTATTCAGATATTGTTTTATATCCTAATGAGTTTATGTAGTCATTTGCGGTTTTTAAATCTTCTTCTCCTTTGAAGTATATTGGTTTATAATCTCCAAATTTTGCCATATTGCAAGAGATTAGTAATAGTATTAACAGTATATGTAAAAATTTTGGTAGTTTCATTTTTTCCTTTATAATTTGTTATTTATATTATTCTATATTATTCGGCTGCATATTACCCATGCGGAAATTATACCAATAAGTATTCCTGTAAATACTTCCTTTTTTTTGTGTCCCTTAACCACTTTGATTTTTAAAGGTTCAATTTTGATTTTCATTTTTAATTGTTCTGACAAAGCGTTTAGGTATTCTGCTTGAACCCCTGCCATGTATCTGACTCCGAATGAATCTCTTATTGTTATTAAAGCAAAAGCCAGAGCAATGATAAAGTTAGTGTTTATTCCTTCTGTTATTAATATTGATGTGGCAAGAGCTGTTACTGTTGAAGAGTGACTACTGGGCATTCCTCCTGTTTCCAAGAAAATGCTTTTTAAAAGGTGTTTTGGGTTTGTTTTGAATTTTTTTGTCTTCATTGCTTGAATAATATATTTAATCATTTGTGCAACAATGCCTGAAACGAAACAAGACAGGAAAAGGTCATTTGTGAATAACTCTTTTATCATGATTTGATTACTCCGTTTTATATTACGAATTGTCCATTTTGTATTATTGTATGTTCTTTGTTTGATTTGTCAATGCCAATGACGTTTATGTCATTACTACCAATCATAAAGTCTGTATGAATTAAAGAAACATTACAGCCATAATCTAATTTTTCATCATCAGTCTTTAGTTCTTGTCCGTTGCTTAAACAAGAGGGATATGCATTGCCCAGTGCAATGTGGCAACTTGCATTTTCATCGTATAGTATATTGTAAAACGTTAAACCACTTTGATATATTGTAGAGTTACAGTCTACTAATGCAACTTCTCCTATATATTGTGCTTGAATGTCAGTTTCCATATGTTTTTTTAATATGTTTTTTGAATGTTCATTGTCACATCCAAAGTTGATTACTTTTCCATCTCTGAATTCTAGCCATGTTCCGGTTATTAAGTTTCCAAGTATCGTTATTGGACGGGTTACATACATGATTCCATTTGTTTTTTTGTAATTAGGGGTTGTAAAAATCTCTTCAGTAGGCATATTTGCATTAAATTCAATATCCGTTCCTCTTATTTTTTCACTTCCTCCTGTCCAAATAGAACTTTCTAGAAGATATATTTCTAAATTTGTTTTCTGGTTTTTAAAAATTATTTTTTCTAATTTGAGTTCATTTAGGATTTCGCATCTTTGATGAAGTTTTTTTCCATGGTCTTCCCATGCCTTTATTGGATCTTTTGAGTCGAGTAACATGATTTTTTTTTGAATTTTAAAAAATTCTTCTAATGTTTCTTGATTTTCAGGTTTATTTAAAACTTTTGCAGCCCATTTTGGACCTGGAGCACAAATTATGCACCATGCTAATTCGTTATTCATTATTGCACTTGAAACTTTTCTTGATGCTATATTTAGTGCTTTAAAGTATTTTGATATTTTTTTACTGTCATTATCTTTCAATGTGTCTAAATTTTCTGTGTTATCAATTCGTATCTTTGCCCATTTTTCATTTATCATTTCTTCAAAAAATTTATGCTTGAAATCTGGAATAAACTCTAAGAGATCTTCTGGTGATGATTTTAATCTGGTTTTTAAAATGTCAGTGTCTTCAATATTGAGTTCTACGTATTTTGCCCCATATTCATAAGCTTTTTGTGCTAGAATTTTTAAAAATTCGTAATTTTCAATTGAACCTGTAATAAGTATGCATTGATTCTTTTGTAAGTTAATTCCTTTTAAGATAATGAGCTCTGCATATTTTATTAAATCTGTTTTCATATTGTGTCCTATGCTATACAGGTTCTTCTAAAATGTTGTCATTAATATAATGTGCAACAGCCTCATTATCATTAGTGCCTATTATTTCTAAATATGATAACATTTTCTTTAGTCTATAATTTGCATTACCCATTAATAATCCTTTGTTTACATTTTCTAACATGTCAACATCATTAAACCCATCTCCAAATGCAATTGCTTCATTTAAATTAATATGGATGCTTTTAAGGACGTCTTTTAATGCATTTCCCTTTGAAACTCTGTTATTAACAATTTCAAGTGAGTGTGGTGTTGATAAATAAGCATTTATTTCTTTTCTGTATTTTTCTAAAATTATTGCTTCGTATTTTATTAATTGAGGTTCTTCATCATGCAGTAATAATATTTTTGCTATATTGTTAAAGTTTTTAATTTCTCTAAAACTGTTGACTTCATGATATTTTATACTTATATCTTTTAGTTCATGTTCTATATATTTGTGTTTCCTTAACAATTCATGTTTTTTAAATATATTATTAATAGCATTTTTAGTTATGTTATCAGCGTAAAGCCTTTCATCTATATCTTCAGATTTTTGTAAAAAATGGGGTATATCTTTGTATTTGTTCTCTCTGAGATTTAAAATCTCATTTACAATTTCAGAGGACAAGTCATAACTACTTATCAATTGCCATTGATTGTTGTAGACTCTTGCTCCATTTAATGTTATAAAAAATGAAACATGTGAGTTTAAGTGTTCTGTAAGGGAAATTATTTCATTTTTGCTTCTTCCTGTTGCAATAATAAACTTTTTGTTTTCTTTTGTTAGTTTTTTTATTACAATCTCACTAAAAGCTCCTATCTGGCTATTTGAGAGTAGAAGTGTGCCATCAAGATCAGAAATAATAGCCTTAATATCTTTCATACTTTTGTCCTTTGATTTTACCGTTGGATTTAATTATAACAAATAAAGAAATTTTTTAAAATTGAATTATTTGTTATAATTAAATAAAAGTTACTTTTTAAAATCTAAGGAGCTTGCTTTTATGGGAATTAGTACAAAAATATTTTCATTGAGAAATTTGATGATGAAAAGTGAAATCGATGCGTATTTAATAGCAAGTTATGATCCACATATGAGTGAATATTCTCATGTTAGATTTAATATTCGTGAATTTATTACAGGATTTACAGGAAGTGCTGGGACAGTAATCGTTACAGAAACAGAGGCAGTGCTTTTTACAGATGGTAGGTATTTTTTACAAGCATTGAGTGAACTTGAAGGAACCGAGTTTAAATTGATGAGACTTGGAGTTAAAGGGTATCCTGATATTTTTAGTTACATAAATGCAAATCTTAAGGGCTTAAGGCTTGGAATTTATTCTGAAGATGTTAATATAAAATTTTATAATGATTTGGTTCAAAATTGTAGACATACAGATATTGAGATCTTACATGAAGATTTAGTTTCTAAAATTTGGCAGGATAGACCCGTTTTAGAAAGCAATAAGATATTTGAGTTGAGTGAAGCTCAAAAAATCGATAGAAGAACGGATAAGCTTGATAGAGTTAATGCAAAATTAGAAGAAAAGGCAATTGATTTTTTTATCATAAGCTCTTTGGATGAAATAGCTTGGCTTTTAAATTTAAGAGGTTTGGATATTGAATCATCCGCTTTATTTTATGCTTTTTTGTTTATTGCTAGAAGTGAGAGATATAAGAATGTTCTTTTTATTAATATTGATAAACTTGATTCTGAGTTAAGAGAGAGGTTTGAGGCCGAAGGTTTTGAGATTGAAGATTATGGTAATTTTTATTCGTTTTTAGCAGAGATTAATCATGAAGGGAAATTTTTTATATCAGTTGAGAGTAATGTTAAAATATTGGAATCTATTGGTAAATCAAATGCAGTACTTGGAGGGAGTATTGTTAATGAACTTAAGGCGATAAAATCAGATTATGAGATTAGTAAGATGAAAGAGGCTCATATTATTGATGCTGTGAGTTTGATTAAATTTTTGTATAAATTTAAGAGTTTAAGCAAAGATGAGCTTTCTAAGTTAGATGAGGTTGATGTTGCAAATATGTTGTTAAAATTTAGGACAGCAAGAGATGAATTTTTTAGTTCTAGTTTTGATTCAATAGTTGGATTTAAAGAAAATGCGGCTTTGCCTCATTATCGACCTACAAAAGGAGCTAAAAATCTTGATGGTAATGGATTGCTTTTAATAGATTCTGGAGGTTCTTACCTTGAACTTGGTACAACAGATGTTACAAGAACTATTTTAATTGGAGAAGCATCTTGTAAAGAGATGGAAGATTATACTTTAGTCCTTAAGTCTTTTATTGCTCTTGCGTCTTTAAAATTTCCATTTGGGACTTTAGGTTCTTCTCTTGATGGTATTGCTAGATTTCCTTTGCTAAAGCAAGGATTGAATTTTGCTCATGGAACAGGTCATGGGGTAGGCTTTTTTCTTAATGTTCACGAACTTCCTGTTTCTATTAGTCCTTTGTCTACTTATTCTTTTAAAGGTTCTGAAATTGCTTCAATTGAGCCTGGGCTCTATCGAGATTCTGAATATGGAATTAGAACTGAAAATTTAGTTTTTGTGAAGCAAAGTTATTCAAATGAATTTGGAACTTTTTTGGAGTTTGAAAATCTAACTCTTGTGCCTTTTGAAAAAGAATTAATAGTTACCGAAATGCTTTCAAAGGATGAATTAGACTATATTAATAGTTATCATGAATTTATATATTCTAGTTTGAAAGAATATCTTAGTGGTGATGAGCTGAAATTTTTAGAGATATTAACTAATAAGATATGAGATTTGTAAGCTTATTTGTAATATTTATTGTTTTTGGTTTTGTGCATTTATTTTCGCTGTCATCAGATATTATTTTTTATGATTCTTATAAAGATGCTATGAATGAGGCCCGAAATTTACATAAAAATGTTTTAATATTGGTTGGAAAAGATATTAAAGGTAATTTGATAAGAGATTTTTTAAAGTCGTTTGAAGATGATAACCTTCTTAAGGCTATTGCTAAAAATAATGTTTTTTTAATTATTGATGTGAATAATGAAATTTTTGGTAAGATTAATTTAAAAAAAAGTCCCACCTTGTTTTTTGTTAATTCACAGAGTGAGCAAATTAAGGCCGCGTATATTGGTTCTATTAGGAATACTGTTCAGAGCAATCAAGAGTTTTTAAATTATGCTTTGGGAGTTTCTAAATTAGATGATATTATTTATAAAAAGAATAACTATGAAATTAATACTCTTGATGACAAAGTTTTTTTTTATAAAACATTGGACGGTCATTGGAGATTAAAAATGAATGGTCAAGACAAAAAACTCCTTCCTTCAAAAATAGAGCTTAAGGAATTTTTAGTATTTAAGGATGAAAATGAGGGTAAGCTTTATGCTTTTCCTAAGTCTAGGAAAGGGAGTATTTATTTCTCAGAAGCAGAAAATGAGGAATGGAAGCTTTTTGGACAAATAAAGTTATAGTTTAAATTTTAGTTGAGGGTTTTATGAAAATATTTTTTTATCCTAATGATCTATTGCGAGTAAAGACAAAGGCGGTTTTAAATATTGATAATGAGCTTAGAAATACTGCTTTTAAAATGGTAAATTTGATGGATGCTAATAATGGTGTTGGGCTAGCGGCACCTCAAGTAGGTCTTGATTTGTCTATTTTTGTGATCAGAGAAAATGCAATGTCAAAACCTTTAATTTTTATTAATCCTTTGATAACAGAAACTTCTGTTGAACTTGTTCTTTATAAAGAAGGTTGTTTGAGTATTCCTGGAGTTTATTATGATCTCTTGAGGCCAAAATCTATTGTAGTTGAAGCTTATGATGAAAATGGTGAGTTTTTTAAGATTGAAAGTTCAGATTTGTTAGCCAGAATTGTTCAGCATGAAATGGATCATTTAAAAGGTGTGCTTTTTATTGATTATTATGAGGATAAACTTAAGAATGAATTGTTGGAGCCTTATATGAAAAAAAGGAGGTTTATTAAAACTTGAGGATTTTTTTTGCAAGTTCTGACAGTATTGCTTTAGAGGTTTTAAAGAAAGTCTCAGATCATTATAATGTAGTTGGTGTGTTAACTGCTCCTGATAAGCCTAGTGGTCGTGGTCTTTTTTTAAAAGTTAATGACATTAAAGTTGAGGCCATTAATAGGAATATTACTGTTTTAGATCCCGTTGTACTTAATTCTGATGTAATAGGAATGGTTAAGAAATTAAAACCTGATCTTATGTTAGTTTTTTCTTATGGAAAGATATTTAGGCAAGAATTTTTAGATATTTTCCCAATGGGTTGTGTTAATATTCATCCTTCTCTTTTACCAAAATATAGAGGACCTTCCCCCATTCAAACCGCTATTTTAAATGGTGATGCTATTGGAGGGATTACTATTCAAAAAATGGCTTTGGAGATGGATAGTGGCAACATTTTAGCACAGAGTCAGTTTGAAATAAAGAGCTTTAATACAAGTGATGATGTTTTTAAATATGTTTCTTTAAATAGCTTTAATCTTGTTTTGGAAGCTTTAAGTAAACTGAATAAAGGACATATTGGCATTGTTCAAGATTCAAGCCAGGCAACATATTGTTCTTTTTTAAATAAACAACATAGAATGCTTGATTTTAATTTGAGTGCCTTTGAGATTAAGAATAAGATCAATGCTTGCAATCCTTGGCCACTTGCAAGAGCTAAGCTTGATAAAGATGAAATTATTTTTCATAGAGCTGACTTTATAAAGACTACTGATTATAGTGATCAGACAATAGGAAAAATTGTTTCATTTGATCCTAGTAAAGGTATTTTGGTGAAGACAGGAGATGGAATTTTATTGTTATTAGAGCTTCAAAGATCTGGGAGGAAGGTTGTAGATTATAAGTCTTTTTATAATGGAAATAGGGATTTGATAGGTGAAATTTTTCTTAAATCTTAAATATGAGGCTATAAGGAGATGATATAGTATTGAGTGATAATAGACCACCACATAATAAAAATTTTTTAGATGATAAAAATTTAAGTAGTAGTAATGATTTGTGTGAATATAATGAAAATTTCGATAGGAAAGTTCTCACATTGCCCAAACATGTAGCTAAGGGTTTAATACTTACTATTTTTGGTTCTTTAATTATTTCGTGTGCAATATTTTTTATTTTTTTAAAAAGTAGTGATATTGTTGTTGTTCCGAATCTTAGTGAACTTTATCTTGAAGATGCAATTACTGAGCTTCAAAATAAAGAACTTATTCCTTATGTTGAACTTAAATTTTCATCAACTTCTCTTGATAAGGGAAAGGTAATAGATCAAAATCCTAAGGAAGGTACTGTTTTAAGACTTGATAGTAAGGTTAAGATCTTTATTAGTAAAGGAGCTGTGATCAATAAAGTTGATAGTTTTATTGGAAAAAATATTGATGATGTGCTTATTAATTTAAAAGCCAATTCAATTAATAATAACAGGATGCTTTATCATTTGTTAAAACCCATTGAAATTGAGAGTACTCTTCCAAAGGGGACAATAATTCGTCAGGAACCATCTCCAGGTACTAAGATTTCAAGCTTAGTTGATCTTCAATTTTTAGTAAGCAAGGGGCAAGGAGGCTCCCCTGTTAAATATGCAAAAAATTATATTGGTCTTTATTATAAAGATGCGATTATTTCTCTTTTAAATGATGAGATTGCTTTTGATGTGAATTTGTCAAGTGGCAATGATTTTGGAAGTGTTATTTTTCAATCTTTATCTCCCGGTAGTAAAATTGAAAATTTAGATAAATTAACAATTACTATTAATGAACCAAGGAGAAATGATACAAGTGTTTTTGGGTTTTTGACTTATAAATTGGATATGTACTCATCTAGTGTGGATATAATGGTTAAGATCAAGGATTCTAGTGGAAGTAGTTCTTTGCTTTATTCTTTTAGATCTAAGGGCGGACTTATTAAATTGCCTTATGAGGCATTAAAAGGTTCGATAATTGAACTTTATATTTATGATAAACTTGTGAATCAAACAGTAGTAAACTGAGTTTATTTGTTTTATTTGTATTCTTTTCACTTTTAAAGTGAATTTAAAAGTGAAATGTTTGGTAATATGCTTATTTGTTTGATACATATTTAAGATGTTAAAAAATATTATTTAATATTCATTTTTGATGTGATAATAGCGGATGCTACAATTGTGGCCGTTTCTGTTCTTAAAATATTTGATGAGATATTATAGGCATTAAAATTATATTCTTTGATTAAGTTTATTTCTTTTGTTATAAATCCTCTCTCTGGTCCAATAATAACAGCTGTATTCTTTGTTTGTATATTTAAGTCAACTAATTTGTTTTTGCTTTCTCTTTCAAGTAGTATTTTTGTGGTATTATCTCCCTCATATTCTGTGTTCTTTAAAACTCCTCTTAGATTATTAAAAATTTTGACTTTTGGTATGTAGGTGATTCCACCTTGCATGGCACCTTCTATTAGATATTTTTCATATTCCCTTTCTTTAAAGAGTTTGGAACATAAATAAGATTTTTCGCTAAGTAAAGCATTAAAAAAAATCAGTTCAGATATTCCGATGCTTCCAAGATGTGTAATTATTCTTTTTGCTGCAATTGGTCGCACTAAACCAATTATTACTTTTAACTTTTTTAGCTTGTTTGACTTTGCTATTTTACGATTTTCTCTAAAAAAAAGTTTTACATCTTTTTGATATACGCATGAGTAAATGTATTTTTCCCCAATAATACCAAACTTAAATGTTTCATTATTTTTAAGTTTTAATATCTCATTTATGTGTTTTACTCTTGAATCATTGAGTATCAATCCGTTTTTAAGTTCATCTGGGTTTATTAATATTAAGTTCATTTCTATATGTAATCCTTTATTAATTATATTGTATATGTTGTATTTATGTTATAATGAAAAATCGATTGATTTAGGAGAAAATATGGCAATTAGTTTAACTAAGCAGGAATTTATTGATAAGGTTTTTGATTATAAAAATAATAAAGAGTGGGATTTTAAGGGAAAAAAACCTGCAATAATTGATTTTTATGCTGATTGGTGTGGCCCATGTAAAATGCTTGCTCCGATTTATGATGAACTTTCAAAAGAATATGGAGATAGAATTGATTTTTATAAAGTCAATACTGATAAAGAACAGGAAATTTCTATGGCACTTGGTGTTCAAAGTCTTCCTACTATTATTTTTGTTCCTGTTGGAGAAAAGCCAAGGGTTTCTGTTGGTTTTATTCAAAAAGATTCTTTTGAAGATGCAATTAAAGATTTATTTAAAGTTTAGCATGTGTAGAGAATTTTAATAAAAAATTAAAATCTTGTCTGTTTATATAATATTTTTTTAAGTTATAATTATTTTAGGATATAGTGAATTGATAAAAGAAGAGTTAAACTTATGGGCAGAAGGTGTTGAGTTTAAACATTGGGATGCTTATTATAATTTTATTTTATCTGTTCTAGGTTTTCTTTGTATTAAAGAATATGAATTTTCTGTTATCTTGTGTAATAATGAGTACATTCAAAAGTTAAATAGTCAATTTAGACAAAAATCTGAGCCCACTGATGTTCTCTCTTTTAATTATCTTGAAGAGAGTGGACAAATAGATCATAAAATACAAGGTGATCTTATAATATCTCTTGAATATTTAGAGTTTAGTTCTTTGGAGTTTAATGTTGAACTGTACGATGAACTTCAAAGGAATACTATACATGGTATTTTACATTTAATAGGATATACTCACAAAACAAATGACTTCCAAAATGAAGAGATGTTAATTATTCAGGAGAAAGTTTTAAGAGAAACCAGAAGGGTATTTTGATGTTCAAGTTTTTGAGTTTTAAAAATAAAAAAATAAGAGATGCTGATTATAAAAATGTTGAGGAAAAGTCGAAATTTGAAACATCTTTGCTTAAGAATTTTAATTCTCTAAAGGAAACAATTGTTAAAGAAATTATGATTCCAAGAATAAGTGTGGTTTTTGTTGATTATTTTGGGAGTAAAGATGAAATTTTGAAAGTTGTGACATCTAGCAATCATTCAAGATTTCCCGTTTATAGAGAAACAATAGATGATATTATTGGGATAATTCATACGAAAGATATACTTTTGCATATGTGGAAGAGAGATTTTTATGAAATAGATCTAAGAGATATTATGCGAAAGGTTATGTTTGTTCCTGAGAGTAAGAAGATTGATTCACTTTTAAAAGAGTTCCAGGAAAATCATATTCATATTGCTATTGTAGTTGATGAATATGGGGGAGTTGCAGGTCTTGTAACTCTTGAAGATATTCTTGAGGAGATTGTAGGAGATATTCAAGATGAGTTTGATAATGAGCTTGATGAAATAGTACCTCTTGATGATGGGAGTTATCTTTGTACCGCTAGAGTTTTGATTGAAGATTTAAATGAAAAACTTGGATTAAGTCTTCCAGATGGGGACTTTGATACTCTTGGGGGATTTGTTTATGATCTATTCGGAAGGATTCCTTTGAAAAATGAAAAAATAAAATATAATAATTTAACATTTACCATTAAAAATATGCATCAAAGAAACATTAAAGTAATAAAAATTTCCCAGAAGGAAGGTTTATGAATTTGAAGAGATTTTTGATAATGCTTTTAATTTTTAATTTAAATTTTGGGAGTTTAATAGGTAATACTACAACTGCAATCAAATATTATCAAAATGCGCAAACATATTATCTTATGCAAAAGTATTATGATGCTATTGACGAACTTCTTGAGGCTGTAAAGATTAATCCTAATTATTATGAGGCATATAAGTTTATTGCAGAAATTTATTATCTATTGAAGATATATAATCAGGCTCAGTTTTTTATAGAGAAAGCCTATAAAATGTCAAATGGTGATACTGAATATAAGATTCTTTATGCGAATATATTGCTTAAAAATAATGGAACAGCACAGGCTAAGAAATTTTATTCGGAAGTTTTAGCAAAGCAAAAAAATAATATTGATGCTTTAGTGGGACTTGCTTCAATTTTTGAGGAAGAAGGATTACTTGTTGCAGCTGCTAATTATTATCTATCTATTCTTGAATATAATCAGACAAATTATAATGCCTTTGAGCGTCTTATGAGCATTTATGAAAAATTGAACATGAATGATAAGGCACAGCATTTAATAAACAAAGTAAGGGGTAATTTTACTTCTTTGCCAGATTTTCATAAAAGGGTGGCAGAATTTTCTATTAAGACTAATAGTTTAGGAGTTGCTGAGAAATATGCTCAAAATTACTTAATGTTAGTAAGAACTACTTATAGAGATTTTGGACTTGTTGATGCTTACCGTTTACTTGCCCTTGTTTATTTATATCAGTCTAAATATGAAGATGCAACCGATTTTCTTCAAAAGGCAATACTTGTTGATCAAAATTCTGATGAACTTTATTATTTGCTTGGTTATTCTTATTTGAAACTTGAAATAGTTGATAAAGCTGTTTTAAACTTTGAGAGAGCTAAAAGTATGAAAAAGGACTTAGAATTTTACGATATAGCTCTTGAAGAAAGTTTTTTTGTATCTAATTTTAGGAGTTCATTTCAAAAAAATAATGGTACTAATATAGGAATTTCTAAAAGATATGAAAATGAGGGATTTAAGGCTTTTAAAAATTTAAATTTAGATAGAGCAGTATTTAATGTAAGGAATGCTATTGATATTTATCCTGATAATGATAGTGCTAGGTTTTTGCTTGCTAAAATTTATAAATTTATGAAATTAGATGTGATGGCTTATGAGGAACTCTATTATTTAATAGAGCATAGAAAGGTTACAGATACTAAAATTTTAGATTTTTATGATGTAGTTACATTTGATATTAGAAGTTCTTTGTTTTTTAAGTATGGTTATAAGACTATTGGTGATTTAAATAGGCTTTATAATAATCAAACAGTTTATAGGGTAGGTATTTTTACTCAAAATGAGAACAAAATTTTTGGTGCAAATGATTTAATTTTAAAATATGCTGAGAGAATACTTGATCGTAATTTAAATATAGAAGTAGTTAATTATAGATTCGATTATAATAAAGATAAAGATTATTTGGTAAGTAGTTTTTCTGAAGAATTTTCTTATGCAAGGGATAATAATCTTGATTTGTTTTTGATGTTCGATCTTGATGTAGATATTTTTAAAAATTCGGCTAATTTAAGAGTAGATATTTTTTCAGGTAAGACGGGTGTTAAAGTTAAGACTTTTGATTATAATTCGGGAGGAGTTCTTTATTTAAGTGATATTTTAAGTTCTTTTTCTAGAGATTTTAATAATTATTTACCTAAAAAGGGAGAGATCCTTCAGATTAAGAGAGATGATGTTCTTATTAATCTTGGACATGTGAATGATGTGAAAAAAGGAGATGTTTTTTTAGTTCTTAAAGAAGGGGCTTTAAAGTATAATAGTGATAGTTCTAGTTTTATTAACTATAGTAAGTCAGATATTTTAGGTGAAATTTCTATTGAAGAGATTGGTGATTACATTTCCAGAGGAATTTTAAAAGCACCTACTCTTTTAAGAGATTATATTCAGGAAGGATATACAGTTTTTATAAAAAAATAGTTTGACACTTGTGGTTAATTAATTTATTATTTAATAATTCTAGTAGATAATACAAAATGATGGAGGAGTTGTATGAAGCTAGCTATTAATGGCTTTGGGCGTATAGGTAGAAATATTTTTAAAATTGCTTTTGAGAGAGGAATTGAAGTTGTTGCAATAAATGACTTAACAGATTCTAAGACACTTGCTCATCTTTTGAAATATGATTCAACTTTTGGAATATATAATAAAAAAGTAGAGGTAAGGGATGGGTCAATTGTAGTAGATGGAAAAGAAATAAAGATTATTGCTGAACGCGATCCAAAAAATCTTCCTTGGGGTAGGCTTGGAGTTGATGTTGTAATTGAATCAACAGGTGTGTTTTCAACAGCAACAACTGATAGAGGTGGGTATCTTGATCATGTTGGGCATGCCGGTGCTAAAAAAGTAATTTTAACAGTACCTGCTAAGGATGAGATTAAGACAATTGTACTTGGTGTAAATGATCATGAGATTACTTCTGATTTGAGAGCTGTTTCTAATGCTTCATGTACAACAAACTGTCTTGCACCTCTTGCAAAAGTTTTGCATGAGACTTTTGGGATTGAACAAGGTCTTATGACTACTGTTCATGCTTATACAAATGATCAAAAAATCCTTGATTTGCCACATGCTGATCTTAGACGAGCACGAGCTGCGGCTCTTTCAATTATTCCTACTTCAACAGGTGCTGCTAAAGCTGTTGGACTTGTTTTACCTGAACTTAAGGGTAAACTTAATGGTACTTCTATGAGAGTTCCTGTTCCAACAGGTTCTATTGTTGACTTTACAGTGCAACTTAAGAAAAAAGATGTTACAAAAGAAGAGATCAATTCTGTGCTTAAGAAAGCATCAGAGTCTAGAGAACTTAGTGGTATTTTAGGATATACAGAAGATCCAATAGTATCTTCAGATATTAAGGGAAATTCTCATTCTTCAATAGTTGATGGTCTTGAAACAATGGTGTTATTAAATGGTTTTGTAAAGGTACTCTCATGGTATGATAATGAATTTGGGTATTCTACAAGAGTAGTTGATCTTGCACAAAAGTTAATGAAATAAGAAAAAAATGGTCTTGAGGTAGTTATAAATGTCAATAAAAACAATAAAGGATTGTGACTTTTCAGGCAAGCGTGCTTTAGTAAGATGTGATTTTAATGTTCCCTTAAAAGAAGGGAACATTACTGATGATACCAGAATTAAGGCTGCATTACCTACAATAGAGTATCTTAAGTCTCAGGGAGCCAGAGTTGTTCTTATGAGTCATTTGGGTAGGCCAAAGGGAGAGAAAAATCTTAAATATTCTCTTATGCCTGTTGCTAAAAGGTTGTCAGAACTATTAGGACAAGATGTTAAGATGATACCTGATTGCATTGGTGATGAAGTAGCAACTACTGTTTCTTGTATGAAAAATGGAGATATTGTTTTACTTGAGAATTTAAGATTTTATAAGGAAGAAGAAGACAATTGTGATGCTTTTGTAAAGAAATTATCTCAAAATGGTGATATTTTTGTAAATGATGCTTTTGGCACTGCTCATAGAGCACATGCTTCTACATCAGGCCTTGCAGCTTATTTACCAGCTGTTGGTGGATTTTTAATGGAAAAAGAAGATGAATTTTTGGGCAAAATTTTAAGAAATCCTGAGAGTCCATTTGTTGCAATAATTGGTGGTTCAAAAATTTCTTCAAAAATTGCAGTACTAGAGTCTCTTTTGCCAAAATCGAATGTAATGGTAGTTGGTGGTGGAATGGCATATACCTTTTTAAAGGTAGAAGGGTATTCTATTGGAAAGTCTCTTTTGGAGAGTGAATATATTGATGTGGCTTCATCTTTTTTGAAAAAGGCAAAAGAATTAGATGTGAAAGTTATTTTACCACTTGATCATATTGTTGCAAGTGAATTTATGGAAGATTCTATTCCTGAGTATGTTGATTCTGTTGATATCCCTAATGATAAGATTGGTATGGATATTGGTGAGAAAACTTTGAGAAAAATTGGAGAAGTTCTTGTTAGTGCGAAGACTGTGATTTGGAATGGGCCTCTTGGGGTCTTTGAATTTAATGCTTTTTCTAAAGGTACAGCAAAGGTTGCAGAATATGTTGCAAATTGTTCTGGAATTACGGTTGTTGGTGGAGGAGATTCAGTGGCTGCTGTGAATAAATTTAATTTATCTGAAAAGATAACCCATGTTTCAACAGGGGGTGGTGCTTCTCTTGAATATCTTGAGGGAAAAATTTTACCAGGTATAAAAGTGTTGGAGAAGTAAAATGAGAAAGATATTTTTAGCGGGAAACTGGAAAATGCATTATACAAGTATGGAAGCCGCAGGTGTTGCTAAACAAATTGTAGACGGAGTTAAAAATATTAAGGATGATGTTGTGGTTATGATAACACCCGCATTTACATCTCTTTGTAAGGTTTGTGAAGTTACGAGGGGAAGTAATGTTCTTCTTGGTGCACAAAATATGTCTTATGAGGATAGTGGAGCAAGAACAAGTGAAATTTCACCTTCTATGCTTTTGGAATTTGGGGTCGATTACGTAATACTTGGGCACTCTGAATGTAGAACTTATCTTGGGGATACTGATGAAGTAGTAAATAAAAAAGTTCTTGCAGGACTTAAACATCCATTTAAGTATTTAATTTTTTGTATTGGGGAAACTCTTGAGGAGAGAGAGAATAATAAAACTTTAGATGTGGTTTTAAATCAGATTAGAAAAGGATTAATTTCTGTGTCTGAATCTGATCTTAAACGAATAATTTTAGCTTATGAGCCTGTATGGGCAATTGGAACTGGACAGACAGCAACAAAAGAAGAGGCACAAGAAGTTCACAGAGCAATTAGGCATGAGATTGAATCATTGTATTCAGCTTCAGCGGCAAATAACATTATTATTCAGTATGGTGGTTCTGTTAATATTGATAATGTAGAAGGCCTTATGGGTGAGAGTGACATTGATGGAGCATTGATTGGAGGTGCATCTTTAAAGGCCGATTCATTTTTGAATATAGTTAATAAGGTGGCTAAATAGAGGGGGGTATTTTGGAGTTATTTAGATTTTTAATCTTTGTCTTTTTTATTATTACTTCATTTATGATTGTTTTGTTAGTCTTATTTCAAGATGAACAAGGTGATAGTATTGGAGGCGTGTTTGGAGGTGGTAGTTCTTCTATTTTTGGAGCAAAATCTTCAAATATTGCGATAAGGATTACAGCATTTTTTATTATGCTTTTCTTTATTTTTGTGATAGCATTGTCTTTTATTAATACCAAAAGAGTTGATAACAGTTTGTTAAAGGATGTTAAGGCAAATGAAAAAAGTTCAACGTTTTGGAATGATGATACAAATCAAAATGATGATACTGTTAATGAAGATACTTTAAAGAAAGAAAAATAATGTTTAGGATGACTTGTCTGATAGGCTATTGAAATTAAATATTAGGCAAGTTAGTCTATTGAAAGTCTATTGCAATTTTATTGTGTTCTTTTAGATATTTTAAAGTTTGACTAAAATGATTTGAGCCTAAAAAACCGTTATGTGCAGAGTAAGGGGATGGGTGACTTGTTTCAAGAATTAAATGTTTTGATGCGTCTATTAATTCTTTTTTTCCTCTTGCAAAATTACCCCATAACATAAACACAATATTATTTAGATTGTTTGAAATAATTTTTATTACTTCGTTTGTAAAAATTTCCCAGCCAATGTCCTTGTGAGATGATGGACATCCTTCTTCTACTGTTAATATTGAATTTAGTAAAAATACGCCTTGTGTTGCCCATCGTGTTAGATCTCCATTTGGAATAGTTTTAATTTTTAAACTTCTCTCTATTTCTTTAAAAATATTTTGTAGTGATGGGGGTATTTTGATATCTGAATTAACAGAAAAGGCTAAACCATTAGCTTGTCCTTTTCCATGATACGGATCTTGTCCAAGTATGACTATTTTTATATCTTTGAATGGCAAAGAATCAAATGCATTAAATATTAATTTTGGTGGTGGAAATATTTTGTCCTTTTTAGTTTTATATTCGTTTTTTATGAAATTCACAAGCCTTTTGAAATAGCTTTTACAAAATTCACCTTTTAACATTTCTTTCCAAGATTCTTCTATCTTTACTTCCACTCTTATAATTATATAAAAAATAAATTGTTTTTTAACATTTGAATTGGATTTTATTATTTTTTTATATAAAATTGTATTTTGTGAGTAATGATATCTTGAAGAGAATAGAAATTTTGTCTGAATTTATCACGCAAAGAAGGCGAGAGAGAATAGATGAAGTGTTAATTAATCGCACAAATTATTTGACACTTGTACTTGAAGATATTTTTCAGCCTCAAAATGCAAGTGCGACGATGCGTACGATTGAAATTCTGGGACTTAGTAATATTCATATTATTGAGACCAGTAATAAATATACTTTAAATCCAGGTATTGTTCTTGGAGCTTCAAAATGGATAGATATAATTAAATATAAATGTGTTAGATCTGCATTTGATAATCTTAAGGATAATGGATATAAAATAGTAGCTACATCGTTAGATAATAAAGCTATATTTCTTGAGGATTTTCCAATTGATTCTAAAATGGCAATATTTTTTGGAACAGAATTAACAGGACTTAGTAATACAGTTTTAGAAAATGCTGATTTGCATTTAAAAATTCCAATGTATGGGTTTACTCAAAGTTATAATCTTTCTGTAGCCGTTTCAATAGTCTTTTATTCATTGATTAGTCGTTTAAGAAAAAGTTCTATTGAATATTTGTTGAATGAAGATGAAAAATTGGTTTTAAAACTTGATTATTATAGAAAAATTGTAAAAAAGTATCAAACTATTGAAAAACTTAAGCTTTTCTAACTTTCAAAGCATTTAAGAAATAATAGATAAAAGTATCAATTATCATGATTGTGATAGTAAAAATCCATGAGCTTTCTACCATATTGATATTATTGCCAGGATATAATTGTGCTATCACATGCATTGAGATGTTAGCTAATATATAAGCTATACATGAGGAACATAATCTTGACAAATTATGATTTATAAGTTTATTGCTTATGTTGTTATTTTGTAATGTAGAGTATATTTTTATGTTAATATAATTACATAAAAATATAATGTATGTTCCAGTGAAAATTATTGCAGTATAGGAAGCATTGTTAAACAATACTTTTAAATGTATATTAGAAGTATCAAATTCATTTTGTTGAAAATATAATGTAAAATAAATCATTGTTACAAAAGTTATATGTATAAACATGTTTAATGTTATTGACTCTATTGCTAATTTATCATTGTATTTTTCTGTAATCAGGTTTAATGAGCAGAGAATTGAGAGGAATATTATTCCTGCTAGGCTTATTTGCTGTTCGAATATAAATACTTTTTTAAGTATAATGAGATTTGAAAGTATTGTCATAATGCTGTTAAAGCAAAAAAGACCCGATTTTCCGAATAGATAGTATAATAATATTAATTGTAGGTATACAAATACTAGTAAGGTTGTCCATAAAATCATGTCCATCATATCATTAATTATAGCATAGATTGGTAGGCAATAGTTAGAGGGATATTGCTGTTATATTGAATTTTTTTTGTTTTGATATACACATTTTGCAATGTAAATGAAAGGAGTTCCTAGTATGCCTGCAAATCCTTTAATGAAATATGTGGAAATTACTATATCTAAATAAGCTTCTTTTGGAAATATATTAAAATATGTTACAATACTTATAAAGATTATTGTATCTATTAGCTCGCTTACTAATGTTGAGCCGTTGCTTCTTATAAATAAGAATTTTGGGAATTTATCTTTAATAAATTGGTATAGGTATATGTCATTTAGTTGAGATATGATATATGCGATAACTGATGCAGTTAATAGAATTGGAATTGAAGAAAAAATGCTTTCTAGGTTTTTTAAATATATATCGGAACTACTTGTTGAAAAATAAAGTTGAATATTTGTCATGAATGCAAAAGCTATGAAGCTTATAAATCCAATATAAACTGCTTTTTTTGAAGTTTTTCGACCATAAAATTCTGATAAAATATCTGTTGCAACATATGATGAAGCATAAATAATATTACCAAGTGTAGCATTAAATCCAAATATTGAGATTTGCTTTAAAACTTGAATATTTGCGATAATGACAGATGATGTTACCCATGCGAACAATCCCTTTTTTCCAAAAAGTTTGTATATAATAATTAGAACTGAATAAATACAGATTAACATAATGAACCATAAAATTTCATTATTCAAAAGGACTCCTTTCATCATTGATTATTTTATTTTTTATTAATAATATTGTTTAAATATATTAGGACCATTATAAGCTTTTAGATGTTGTTTTGCAAATTGGATTGTTTTGCCTTTTTAGGTGCATTTATGTTATACTTCTTCTTTAAATTATGATCAGGGGATGTTTTGGATTTGACTAAAAACTTTAGTAGCATAAATTGCAAGCAGAGGGAATCTCTTAAAACTTCTTTAATAAATGCAAAAAATAATGACTTTACAAGTTCAAATCTTGTAATGGCTGCTTAAATTAGCAGAGAGTTCTGTTGGATTTTGCTTTGAGGTTCAGCTTATACTCTTTCAAGACATCAAAGCTTGCTTAAAAATATTTCAAGTTGATTTTTAGGGACTTTTAAACTTGGGAGTAATTTGGCGGTTTGCTAGTTTTCCCAAACCTTGTTACTTTTTTTTAAACACTAGCTAAGCTTGTAGATATTTATGATATTATTTTTAGGACGCGGGTTCAATTCCCGCCATCTCCAATATTGTTATGCATTAGGATACACACTTATTTAAGGTATTATTTGAAAAGCGTCCTATCGGAATCGAACCGACATCATTAGCTTGGAAGGCTAAGGTAATTAACCATTATACGAAGGACGCATAAAGAACAGAGTTGATTTTATAAAAAAATTGTACTTTATGTCAATTGATTTTATTATTAATTTTGGCTAGTATTTTTTTTGTTTAGTAAGTACAATTATGTTAACTTTTGTGTGGGTTGATATAATATAAAGACTTTTTGTGTGGAGGACTTAATGGGCGAGAGAGGGGAAGTATATTCTGATAAGTTATTTACAAATTCTGATAGAACTTATTTTTTTAATGTCAAAGAAAATAGAAAGGGCGATTATTTTTTGAATATTGTAGAGAGTAAGAGAAATGTTAATGGAGATTTTGAGAGACATTCAGTTTTTGTTTATGAAGAAAATATTGAAGAATTTGAGTCAAATTTATTAAGGGCTATTTCTGTGGTTAAGAAAAAAATTTCTAAGAATTCGGTTACAAGAGGGGAATATCATAATGATTTTGATCGACACAAAGAAAGGAGTAAAAACGGCAATCTTAGTTTTGACAGGAATTATCGTTTTTCAGACAAATTTAGAGATGATAATAACTAAAATTTTATTTAAATGAGTTGAAAGCTTCTTCTGTGAAGCCTTAAAATTCCATATTTTTTTATTGCATCTTTATGTTCTTTTGTTGGATATCCTTTGTTTTTTTTAAGTGCATACAGAGGATAGATTCTATCGTATTCATCCATCAATTTGTCTCTTTGTACTTTTGCAATGATTGATGCTGCTTTTATCTCATTAATTATGGAATCTCCTTTAATAATTGCTTGGATTTTTTTAGCTTTTATTTTTGGAGTAAATTTTCCGTCTACAAGTACTAAATCACAGTCTATATTTAATTTTTCATATGCAATTTGCATTGCAAGGAGCGAAGCATGATGAATATTGATTTTATCAATAATTTTATTAGGTACTTCTGCAAATGCATAATATGAATTTTCGAGTATTAATGATGATAAGTATTCTCTTTTTGCTTTGTTAAGTTTTTTTGAATCATCTAGTTCATTTAAAAATTTGGGATTTCCTTTAAAAATAACAGCTGCACTTAAAACAGGTCCAAAGATACAGCCTCGTCCAACTTCATCAATTCCACAAATCATCACTATTGATTATAATATGAAATTATTCTTAGTAAATTAATTTTATTTATAATTTAATTGGGAGTGGCTTTGTTTTTAGAAAAAATAGGACTTTTAGGTTTTAAATCTTTTGTTAAGATGCAGGAATTGAAATTAAATAGTAGTTTAAATTTTATTGTTGGGCCTAATGGTTGTGGAAAAAGTAATTTGTTAGATGCAATTCGTTTTTGTATAGGGGAAGATAATTTAAGTGTTTTAAGAGTTAAATATATAACAGATTTGATTTCTGCTGCTAAGTCTGGAGAATCTAATTTTGCTGAAGTAACTCTTTTTTTTAATAATGAAGATTTATCTGTGAGTGATTTTAGAGATAGGTTTTACATTAGAAGAAGGCTTTATAAAGATGGTACAAGTGAATATTTTTTGAATAATGATACTTTAAATCTTAAAAGTTATGAAAGTCTTATCAATAAGTTAAGGCTAAAGAATTCACCTTATATGTTTATTAATCAAGGTAGAATTGAGAAAATTTCTTCCAGTGGAAATATTAATTTGAAATCTTTAATAGAAGAGGCGAGTGGAATAGATATACTTAGAGTTGAAGAAGAACAGGCATATAAGAAGTTGGAAAAGTCCAAAGAGAATTTGAATTCTCTTTGGACTTTAAGAGATGAGTTGAATGAAAAATATGAAAAGATCAAAAATGATTTTTTTCTTAAGGGTAAGTATCAAAAATTAAAGACAGATTTAGAGATATTGGAGAAGAATTTAAGATTAAAAAAACTCTTTAATATTAATTTTGAGTTAAATGAACTTAAGAACAAACTGGATATTAAGGATATAGATAAAATTTTATCTTTAAATAGCTTTTCTATTGAAAGTGTTAAGGAAAAGTTAGAATTTTATTCTTTTAGAGAAAAAAATGTTATTAAGAACATTGAGGTAATAAAGAAAGAAATTGAAACTTTAAAATCCAAATTGCTTGAAATAGAGATCAAGATTCAAAAATTAGAACATGACAGAAAAGGAAAAATGAACTTAACAGATATTTTTATGAGCAATAAAGTGCAAATTGAATCGGTAAAGGTTGGCATAAATGAAGAATTAATGAATTTAAATAATTCACTTCAATCTAAGAAGAAAGATTTTTTTGCTGTTATTGATGAAATAAATAGGTATACTAGGAGTTTTTTTGAACTTGTTGATTTAGTTTTATCAATTTCTAAGGAGAGTAACATAGAAGAATTTGAACTGCTAAAGAAAAACATTTTGAGTGCTTTAAAATCCTTTGAGGATACTTTAAGTATAAAATATATTAAAGAGATTAGGGAAAATTTACTTAAGTATATAGTCAAAGAAGATAAGCTTTTAAATTTATTAAAGGAAAAAATTGAACCTATCTTTGAGCAAAATGTTGATTTAAGGAAATTTTTGCTTTCAAAAAATAATTCAAAGACTAGTCTTGCAAAGGAAATCACTACTATTGAGGGGCTTGTGTCGAATAAAACGGCAAAATTAAACGAGATATTAGGAGAAATTGAATATACAGAGCTTTCTAGGCTTAAGAATGAAGATGAGATTAAGTTGATAGATAGTAATTTAAGATTTTTATTTGAAACTAGGGATGAACTTAGAGAAAGACTTAATAATTTGAACTTAAAATTAGATGAATTAAGTTTGGAGAGAAGTGATATTAATGTTAATTTGGATAAATTTTTAAGTGAAGCTAAGGGTAGTGAATTAGTTCCTAGTAATGAGATTAATTCTTTAAATTTATTAGATGCTTTTAAAAATTCGTCTTATTATGAATATATGAAAAAACAGGCAGAATATGACATTTTATTTAATTCTAGTTTAGATATTGCAGATGAGATAAAAGATTTTAATCTTGTTAATAATAATTTAGAAAAATTTGAATTTACAGAAGATATGGCCAAAATAGATGCTTTACAAAAAGAAATTAATATGATTGAACATAATAATTATATTTTTTTTAATGTTGAGAGAGAATATAATGAGATAAAAGAAAAGGTTGAGAGAATAAATTTACAAATAGATGATTTAAATTCGACTAAGGAATCTTTAAATAAGCTGAGAAAAAAAATAAAAAGGGAAATTGATAAAAGATTTAATGATGCTTTTAATGAAATTAATAATCATTTTATTTATTTTTTTAATCGAATGTTTAAGGGCAATGGGAGTCTTTTTTATGGTAAGGATTCAGGTGAGATAGAAATCAAAATAGACTTTAAGGATAAATTAGCAAAGGGAAATAAAATGCTTTCTGGGGGTGAACATTCTTTAATTAGCATAGCATTTTTATTTGCTTTGTATTATTATTCCCCTGCTTCATTTTGTGTTCTTGATGAAATAGATGCTTCTCTTGATTTTGAAAATAGTAATAAGCTATCAGTACTTTTTAAGGAACTTGGTCAGAGAGTTCAATTGTTTATAATAACTCATAATATGTATGTTGCTCAAGGAAGTAAAAATTTAATCGGTGTTACTAGTGATAATGGAGAAAGTGTAATATTTAATATATAATTTTATTAAGTATATTAATTAGGGAATTTATTATGAGAGAGAAAAAATTTCGTTTTCAAAAATATTTTTTAATTTTGATATTTTTATCGATTATTGTTTCTTTGCTTACTTATTTTTATTCATATAAAATGATTGAAAAGACTCGAAGTAATACAGAAGAACATTTAAATCAAAAATTAAAATTACTTAATATAGAAGATTTTTATTTTGATTTAAATTCTAGTCTAAATATGGATGATTTTTTCTTTCCTAAGCCTAATCTTCCTGATGGTAAGTTAGGAGATAGTGTAATGCCTCATCAGTCAATTAGTGAAGAACTTCTTAAGAGTCTTTGGGTAAAGTCGGATAATTTGTTTAATATTGATTTAGAGAAAGAAAATGAATCATTAGTTGATAAAATTTTGGAAAATTATAAGTGAGTAGAGAATGTTTTATTTATTGTAATTTTTTATTTTTTATTATTAATGTTATACCTTCTTTGGCTTTTGAAAATCGATATAGTACTTATGAGCTTGATTTTAGTAGTGAGAAGCAAGAATTTTTGGTGAGTACTAATTCAAAATTTAATTTTTTTTTTAAAGATGCTACTTGGATTTATATTAAAAATGTTAAAAATAATGCCTTCATTAGGCTTTTAGCAGAATCTTATCAAAATGGAGCTATGTTTACTTTTCAAACTTCAAAGAATGTTGGAATTATTATGTTGACTTTTAAATATCAAAATGTGAAGGATTCTAGGGAGTTTACTAAAAATGTAATTTTGAAAATTGCTAAGGGGGAAGAATCTTCCAAGTTGAATGGAATGAATCCCGAAGATAATTTAAATTTAGATAAGGTTATTAAAACTGATAAGAGTAATAATAATTTAAACTTGAGAGACATTATGAAGAGAGCTTTAAATTTATCTTACATTAATGACTATAAAGGGTCAATTGCATTACTTAATAAATACGATTTTGATGATAATGAATATACTTTATTAAAAGCCGAGCTTTATTATAAGAGTGGAGATTATCTGAATTCTTACTTAAATTACTTGAGTTTAAGAGATGTATACTTTAATAAGATTTTTTTAAATCTGATTGATCTTGGAATTAAATTAAGTAATGTGGAAAATGTATTAAGAGATGTTAGATTCTTAGTGGAAAATAATATTGATTTTAGTGAGAATATTTATCTTGATGTTCTTGAGTTTTTGTTAATGAATGGCGAATATGAATTTTTTTTGAATTTAAGTTTGCTATACTATCCAAAGTATTTAAATTCAAGGTTTCCAGATAGATATAACTATTTGTTGGGCAAACTATATGAGACTGAGAGCAAGTATAAAGATTTTATAAAGTCTCTTAGTTATTATAAGAGAGTTATTGATAGCTATCCTTTTAGCAATTATTATGAGCTTTCTAAATTGAGATTTTTATTTTTAAAACGGTTTTTTTAGGAGAATTTGGTATGATTAGACGTAGGCTTACTAAACAACTTGAAGTTATTAAAGATTATCTTTGGGATATGAAGGAGTGTGTTCTTAAAATCATAGAAAACTCGTTAATAGCTTTGGAATCTAGAGACAAAAATTTGGCTAAAAAAATTATCAATGAGGATGAGAAAATGATAGATGATTATCAATATGATATTGAGGATTTATGTGGACGAATAATTGCTACTGAACATCCTGTTGCTACTGAACTTAGAGAGATTTTGGCAATTATTAAAATAATCAGTTCTCTTGAGCGTATTGCGGATCATTCTACTAAAATTGTAAAGGTTGTACTTCTTTTAGAATCTAATGTAGTTGATTTTTCTTCGGTTGATATTTATCAAAAGCCTTTAAGGGAGATGGCAGACACAGCAAAAGATATGCTTGCGAATATTTTTGATGCGTATTTTGATGGAGATTTTGTTAAAATACTTAAAATAGTAAAGTATGATAACATTATAGATAAATTATTTTCAAAGCAAAAAACAATTGTAATTGATGCGATGAAAAATAATCCAGAGAATTTAGATTATCTTTTAAATATATTATTTTTAAATAGTTTTTTAGAAAGAGTAGGGGATCATGTTGCAACGATAGGTGAGTTACTTTATTTTGTTAAAGTGGGAGAAAAAGTAAATCTGACTTAAAGAAATATGATTTAAGTTATGAATAAACAATTTTCACTTGTTTTATTCAGTTGATTTTTTTATATGTTGCTGGCATGATGTACTTTAAATTTTTACTGTCTCTAATTGCTTCTGAATGACCAATTAGCAAATAAGAGTCATCTTTTAAATGTTGAGTGAATTTTTCAGCAAGTTTATTTCTAGTTTTTTCATCAAAATAAATCATTACATTTCTACAAAAGATTAAATTAAATTTTTTTTTGAATGGAAAAATTTCATTCATTAGATTCAATTTTTTAAATTGAATCATTTTTTTTAGTATGTCTTTGACTTCAAATTTGTCATTTGTAAGCTTATTTAAATATTTGCTTTTTAGATGATTGGGGAGTGTCTTTACCCGATCTTCAGAATAAATTCCCATTTTAGCTTCATTAAGAACAGTAATGGAAATATCTGTTGCTAGTATTTTTGCTTTGCAGTTAATTTTGTTGTTGTTTATGTATTCATTTAATATCATTGCAATTGTGTATGCTTCTTCTCCACTTGAGCATCCAGCTGACCATATTCTAATTTCTTCTTCTCTTGATTGAGCCATTTGCTTAAGCATTTTGGGTAACAATTTTTTCTCAAGAAATTCAAAATGGTTAGGTTCTCTAAAAAAATAAGTGTGGTTTGTTGATATTTTATCCACTAGTTCTATTAAAGATATTTGATTATTTTGTTTTTCTAAGTAATTAATGTATTCTGTAAAGTTGCTCAAATTTTTTGTTCTAATTGTTGATGATAATCGACTTTCAATTAACAATTTTTTTTTGTCGTTCAGATTAATACCAAAATTATTATAAATTATTTTGGTAAGCCTATTAAACTCTTTTTGATTTATTTTGATATTAAATTCATTATTCATATGGCATTGTCTTCTATAATATTTTTCATCATTAAGTTGTAGGATCTCTTAAATTCTCAAAAGCATTTACGTATATTTATGATACCAAAAATGCTTTTTGATATAAATATTTTAATTGAAATAATATGTTAATTATGCTATTTTAATATCTAAAATGTTATTTTATTTAAATTACAAAGGTTATGTTTATGAGTAAGAGAGTAAATCAAGCAAAAGAAGTTATATCCAAAGTTGATTTTAATGATAGAAAAGTTGGAATATGGGGGCTTTTAGCACTTATCTTAATTGTATTTGGGTTTATTATTGCACCCTTAATGCCAGGTTTATTTGATACTACTGATTCATCTAGTTTAAAGTTTGGATCTTATAAGGGACAACCAGTTTATTATGAAAAAGACAATAAATTTGCTCAATATGTTAAATCTTACTCAAATTTTTATTCTAAATTGAAAAAAAATAATAGTCTTGATATAGAGTATTTTATTTGGAACATGGCTTTTATGAAATATATTGAAGATATTGCCTTTATTGATTTAGCAAAGACTAATAGTTTCTATGTTTCAAAAAATATTTTGAATAAGAATTTAATGAATTCTCCTGTGTACTTAGACTCTAGTGGTAATTTTAGTTCCAAGAGATACAATAAAGTTTCTGATTATCAGAAGTTTAAAATTCATAATGAAGCAGTAGACAATTTGCTCTCTACAAACATACAGGTTTTGTTAAGCAGCAGCTTCATATTGCCAGATTCTCTTCTAAATTCTATTAAAAATATGAATGAGATTAGACGCAATATTGTATATGTTTCACTCTCATACCAGGACTTTCCAAAAGATGAGGTGATCTCTTATGCTGATCAGAATCAGAAATTATTTAAGAGTTTAGATATTGTTTCTATTCGTTTTAAAAATTTAAGCGATGCTGGTGGTGCTTATGAGAAATTATCTAAAGGTATGCCTTTTGAAGAAGTTGCTAAATTTTATTCCGAAGACGTTACTAATTTTAAAGGTATTGCATCTTCTAAGAAGTATTATTTTGATTTTGATCTTGTCCTTGAGAAAAAGGAAGATCTTGCTGCAATTTTTGCTTTGAAGGTGAATGAATTTACTAGCCCTATTAAATCTAAAAATGGAAATGGATATGATATATACAAAGCATTGAGCAATATTGGTGATTTTGATAAAAATTCAGAGCATGATATTAGTTCTGTTAGAAACTATATAGAAACTTATGAACCTAGTGTTATTGAGACTTTTCTTGAAAAAAAGCTTAATGATATTTTGACTGAAGTTAATTTTGATGGACCGCAACAAGTTTTTAAAAAACATAATTTGGTATTGAAAGAGGATGTTGTTAATCTTGCATATAATATGAATATTTATCCTAGTACGTTAAGGGAACTGTCAGTTTTCAGTAATAGTAAAGATTTTTATGATGTCATCTTTGATTTGAAAGAAGGTCAGTGGTCTAAGCCCTTTTTAGCAGATCAGCGAGTTTATTTATTTTCTTTTAGTTCAAGTGTTAATAATTCTGATAATTTAATTAAAGAAGATCGTATTATTGATGTCCTTTATCAGGCAAATAATAAGTTGGTGTTGGATTATATTTTGAATAAAAATAATTTTAAGGAAAATTTTAATGAAGCATTCTTTTCTTTACAGGATTTTAGTTTAAAGGCCAGCAATTAGTATGTTTAGACATTTAAGTTGTTGTTGGTATAGATGAAAATCATGTGATATGTGTTTTAAAAAATGGATTATATTTCTTTTTGTAACTTTATTTTCTTGTGTTGAAGGCAGCAAGGATTTTATTATTTTTAATAAAGAGATGAAAAAAATTAGTGAAATAAGTTATTCTGATACAGATTTAAGTGGAGATACTGGAGAAGATTTTTTTGGTTCTTTGATTGACCTTAAGGGTTACAAAATTTTGTCAGTTCATCAGGAAAATTTAAATTTGGATGTTTATTTTGAACAGGTGGTTTTAGCACAGAATTTTGCAGATCTTAAAACTTATTTATTTATTATTGGTTTTGATCCAAAGAATCATGAAGCAGTCGTTCTTTTTAAAACCCAAGTAAATATTGATTCTAAAAGTTCTTACAATATTTATCTTGAAGATATTACTGGTGATTATAATTTTGATATAGTAATCCAAGGTTTTTTAGATGAAGATTCTGTTTTGTATGTCTTTCAAAGAGCGGTTGCTAATGATGTCGCTTCGTATAGACCTATATTTTTTGATAAGGTGAATGGAAGTATTATTATAAATAAGTATGATAGATCCTCAGCTTATGATGATAAAAAATCAAGGGAGAGTTATTCTATTTCTTTGGAAAGGTATGAGAAGCAGGGTGAGGATATGATAGTAAGTAAAATAGAAAAGTATGAGTATTCTCAATTGCAAGGTAAATATTATCCTTTATCTGCTAGTGAAAAAGTCAGGCGGATAGATAATGATGTATATAAAACTTTAAAAAATTTACCCAAAGAAGAAGTTTATAAATTTTTATATGGCGTTTGGTATGATAGTAATGCACATCAGCGTTTAAGGAAGTCAAATTTTGAGGATGCTTTATTTTTATCATTTAATAGGCATCTTAATGAAATTAGTATTTTTAAAAACAATTCTCAAGAAATTGCACATATTGAGTATATCTCAAGACCTGCTTATAATACTCTTAATATCAGTACCAAATCTATTTTTTCAGATTTAATAGTATATAATTTTTGGATTAAAATTATTGACATTGATAATATTGAGATAAAAATTGATACTGGAACAGATGCTTATGATAAATATGGATTTTCAGGTGTTTTTAAGCGATTTAATGATTCTGTTTTAGTTGAGGATGATAAGAATTCTTTGTTTATTCCAAGTGGTAATTATGTGTGTAAGGATATCATTTATGATTTTTCTTATCCTAATCTTACTTATATTGTTGGAGATAACATTTATTATGGAATTTTTAATGTTTTTAGTTTAGATAGTAATTTAGTACTTGAGTATGAAATTAGTATGGATGAAAATAAGATAAGTGAAGCCTTTATTATTGAGTATAGCGAGAGAATAGTTCAGAAACAAAAATTTTCTACAATTCTCCTTAATCCTATTAAAATTTTAAAAGATGAAGTAAGTCTGGTTAAGGGGCAAAAATTGAAACTTGAAAGGATAGAAAAATTAGGTTAAATTTTATGAAGATATTAAGGAGTATTGTTACTTATATTAATTTTTTTTTCTTTGTTTTGGTTTTTACTGTTTTATTTCCAGTATTTTTAATTTTTAAGATTTTTAGGTTTGAAAATTATTTTATAAAGTTTAGTTTTATATTAGTTAGATTTGCTATTAAGATCAGTTTGTGGTTTTCTGGAATTAAAGTTATTGTTACAAAGGATGATGATTATTCTTTACCTGAGGATGGTGTAGTAATTATGGCAAATCATATTGCTTCAATGGATCCACTTTTTTTAATTTATGTCTTTATGAAACCTTTTGTGATAGTTGCTAAGAAATCCCTTTTAAAAATACCGTTAATTAATTTTCTATTAATTTCTATGGGATCTATTTTTATAAATAGGAATAGTCTAAAATCTTCTGCTATTACTCAAAGGAAAGCAGCGAAAGTTATTCAAGAAGGTGGAGCTATTGGAATTTTTCCTGAGGGGACTAGAAATCGAGGTGGTAGGACAAGAGATTTTAAAAGAGGTTCTGTTAATCTGGCTTTAAGAACAAATTCTCCAATTATTCCTGTGACTTTGTTTAATACACATAAGGTTTTTGTTAAAAATTTGATATTGAATTCAGGTTTATCCATATATGTACATGTTCATTCTTTAATAGATGTTTCTAATTTGACAGATGATGATAAGGCGAGGCTTCATATTATTGTTAGAGATAAGATAATTAAAAAATTAGAAAATATGAAAATTCAATATAATGTTGATAGGAATTTAAATGAAGACAAATAGTTATGATGAGAGTAAGATTGTTACCTTGTCTTCCCTTGAGCATATTAGGTTGCGGTCTGGAATGTATATTGGGAGATTGGGAGATGGTTCTAATATTGATGATGGTATTTACATTTTAGTTAAAGAGATTATTGATAATTCAATTGATGAATTTATTATGGGCCATGGCAAAGAAATTTTGATAAAAAAAGAAAATAATATAATTAGTGTAAGAGATTATGGTCGTGGAATTCCTCTTGGAAAAGTTGTAGAGAGTGTTTCTGTTATTAATACTGGTGCTAAATATAATGATGATGTTTTTCAATTTTCTGTGGGACTTAATGGAGTTGGAACTAAAGCGGTTAATGCTTTAAGCTCAAAGTTTTTAGTAAGGTCAATCAGAGACGGAAATTTCTTTGAGGCAATTTTTTCAAAAGGTAATTTAATTAATACTACAGAAGGAAAATCGAATGAGCAAAATGGTACTTATATTGAATTTTTAGCTGATACAGAGATTTTTGGTAAATATAAATATAGTGAAGATTTTTTACGAAGAAGATTCTTTCATTATGCTTGTTTAAATAAAGGTTTAAAAATTAATTATAATGGTCAGATTTTTCAATCTGATAATGGACTTCTCGATTTTATAAATGCTGAGATTAAGGGTGAAGATTTACTTTATGATTTTGTTTATTATTCCAGTAAGACTTTAGAATTTGCCTTCTCTCATACAAATAATTATGGTGAGACATATTTTTCATTTGTGAATGGACAATATACTAGTGATGGAGGTACCCATCAGACAGGATTTAGAGAAGGTTTTGCTAGAGCCATTAATGATTTTCTAAAAAAAACATATTCATCTACTGATATTAGAGAAGGTCTTATAGCTACACTTTCAGTTAAGATAAAAGATCCAATATTTGAAAGTCAGACTAAAAATAAGCTTGGTAATATTGAAACTAGAAGCAGTGTTGCTAAAGAGGTACAAAGGATAATTTTGGAAATCCTTTATAAGGATAAGACCCTTGCAAAGGCAATTGAAAATAAAGTTGTTGATAATGAGCGTCTTAGAAAAGAATTAAGTAGTGTACGCAAAGAGGCAAAAGAGAGAGCAAAGAAAATATCTTTTAAAATTCCTAAACTTAAAGATTGTAAATTTCATTTTAATGAAAAGAGTATGCATTCTGATTCGACTATGATCTTCTTAACAGAAGGAGATTCTGCAACAGGGTCAATGGTGTCTTGTAGAGATGTATATACGCAGGCTATATTTTCTCTTCGTGGGAAGCCACAAAACATGTTTGAAAAAAATAAGTCTGAGATATATAAAAATGAAGAACTGTATAATATGATGGTGGCTCTTGGTATTGAAGAATCAATTGAAAATTTGAGATATAATAAAATAGTTATTGCTACAGATGCAGATTTTGATGGTTTTCATATTAGAAATTTGCTTTTAACATTTTTTTTGACTTATTTTGAAGATTTAGTTTTGAATGGACATATGTATATTTTAGAGACACCACTCTTTAGAGTAAGAAATAAAAGTTCCACTATTTACTGTTATTTTGAAGAAGAGAAGCAAAAAGCTATTCGTGAACTTAAGAATCCTGAAGTTACAAGATTTAAAGGACTTGGAGAAATTTCTCCAAGTGAGTTTAGGAGTTTTATTGATGTTTCTAGTATTAGACTTACAAAAGTAGATCTTGTCAATATTAAGGAAATAAGAGAGCACTTAGGGTTTTATATGGGACCAAATACTCCTGAGAGGCGAAACTTTATTATGGAGAATTTAATTTAATGGATATTAAAACATTACTTAAGGATAATTTTTTACAGTATTCATCTTATGTCATTAAAGATCGTGCAATCGCTAGTGTTATTGATGGATTTAAGCCTGTGCAAAGACGAATCATACATTCTCTTTTTGAGATGAATGATGGCAATTTTCATAAAGTTGCGAATGTTGTTGGAAATACAATGAAATATCATCCCCATGGTGATACTTCAATTTATGAAGCACTTGTTAATATGGCAAATAAGGATTTATTTATTGAAAAGCAAGGAAATTTTGGTAATCTTTTAACAGGAGATCCTGCTTCTGCATCGCGTTACATTGAATGTCGATTAACCCCTCTAGCATTTGAAGTGCTTTATAGCAAGGAAATAACCTCTTATGAACCTTCTTATGATGGTCGCAATGATGAGCCTTTAATTTTTCCTGCTAAAATTCCTGTAATACTTGTGCAGGGAAGTGAAGGGATAGCTGTTGGCATGGCTGCTAAAATTCTTCCTCATAATTTTAATGAGATTTTAAGTGCTGTTAAAAGTGAGTTGCTTGGGGAGTCTTATGAGCTTTATCCTGATTTTCCAACTGGTGGAATAGTCGATGTTAATGAGTATGCTGATGGAAATGGAAAAGTTTTGGTTCGTGCAAGGATTGAACCTACAGATGATAATAAGGCCATTTTAATAAAGGAATTGCCATTTGGAGAGACTACTGAGAGTTTGATAGCTTCAATTGAGAGAGCTATTCGGAAAAATTATATTAAAGTCTCAAGTATTAATGATTTTACTACCGAAAATGTTGAGATTGAATTAACCCTCCCAAGAGGAGTTTATGCGAGTGAAGTTATTGAAAAATTGTATCATTATACAAATTGTCAAGTTTCTATTTCTGTTAATTTGCTTTTACTGAGTGATAGATATCCTGTTATCTATACTGTTACAGATATTATCAAGTTTCATGCTGAGCATTTGCAAAAGGTTTTAAAGATGGAACTTGAATTGGAGAGAAATAAAATACTTGAAAAAATATTTTCTAAGACCCTAGAACAAATTTTTATTGAAAAGAAGATTTATAAAATTCTTGAGACTATTTCTAAAGAATCTGATATTGTTAATATTGTTTTAAGTGAAATTTTAAAATATAAAGATAGTTTTTTGTATAGAGAGATTGTTTTAGATGATATTGAAAATTTACTTAAAATTCCTATTAGGAAAATCAGTATGTTTGATATTGATAAAAATAACAAACATATTCGAACTTTAAATAAAGAATTAAAAAGTGTAGAGAGTAATATTAAATCAATTAGAGGTTTTTCAATAAATTTTATTGATACTCTGCTTGCAAAATATTCTAAAGTTTATCGTAGAAAAACGGAAATATCCCTTATTAAGTCAAAAAATGTTAAAGAAATAGCTACTAAGAATATGAAGGTTTATTTGAACTTGAAGGCAGGTTTTGTTGGAACTAGTCTTATTGATGGTGAATTTATTGGTAATGCTAGCTATTATGATAAAATATTGATATTTAAGAAAAATTCTTATGTTTTAAAAAATATTGAAGATAAAACATTCATTGATAAGAATAATGTGAATATTTTAGTGTATGATATCAATAATTCTAAAGATCAAGTATTTTCTATAATTTATCTAAATAAACCTAATAATTTTTATTATGTTAAGAGGTTTAAGATAGATAAGTTTATCACAGACAAGGTTTATGAATTTTTAAATGATGGAGATGAATTTATAGATTTTGCTTTAAATCCAGAATTTGTAGAATTTTCTACTAGTAAAGATATTGTTAAAATGATTAGCATTGATGATTTTATAATTAAATCACGTATTTCTATGGGTAAGAGAATTTCAAGCGGTGTTATTAAGAAGGTTAAGTTTAAATGATTCGTATCAAAATTAAAGATTGAACAATTTGATTAATAAGTATATAATAAAAATGTAATAAGTATGTAATGAAGTATATGATACGATATATACTGCAAAGATTGAGCAGTTTATATTTGGGAGGTATTTTATGAAAAAAATATTGATTTTAATGTTGGTTTTCTTTTGTGCTTTTGTTAGTTTTGCTCAAAATCATAATGAACTTGTGAGTAGTGGTGGCAGCGTGGAAAAGATGTTACTTTATGAAACTTATAAAAAAGATCCTGTAATGCCTTTTTTATTGAATGTTTTTGTAGGTTTTGGGGTAGGATCTTTAGTACAAGGAGATATTACTGGTGGTTTGCTGAGTTTAGGCTTTGATGCTTTAAGTATTGGTTTGTTGAGTTATGGTACATATTCTATAATTGAATCTCATTATAAAAAGAAGGAAAAACCAACAGTACTTGCTTTATCTTTAGCGGCGGCAGGGGGAGCTACTCTAATTTTAACACGAATTATTGAAGCTATACTTCCTTTTACATATGCTTCTAGTTATAATAGAAAACTTCAAGAGAATTTGGGAATAACATTGGGAGGATTGCAACCAGAAGTTGATATGAATTTTAATGAAGATGCTAGGTTAATGTTTGAAGTCTCTTTCACTAAGAGGTATTGATTGTATTGATTATAAAAATCAAAATAAAAATTGAGTAATTGTAGTATATTAATTATGATTACTCATTTTATGAGAATTTTGGTAATATTTGTTTTTCATTACCTATAAGAATAGGTTTCATTTTTCTAATTTCTAATGTTTTGTTATTGTGTAGTTTTTTTAAGTAAGTGATTTTTATTTGTGCTTTAATATTATTATTACATGGTTTATAAATTGTATTTGATTCATCTGTATTGTTTGATCTCACGGTTCAAATCTTTTTTTATGCTTTTTTGTTTTAACACTTCTCGTTTATCAAATAATTTTTTTCCTTTACATACCCCAAGTTCTACTTTTATTAATGAATTATTCAGATAAATTGAGATAGGGACTAATGTGTATCCTTCTTTTTCTTTAAATTTTTTTAGTTTTTGTATTTCTTTTTTTGTTAAAAGAAGTTTTCTGTGTCTTATCTCTTCATGATTGAAGAGATTACCTTCTTTATATTTTGCTATATGTAAATTTTCAAGCCATACTTCATCTTTTTTAATGCTGGCAAAGCTGTCATTAAATGAAAATTTTTTTAATTTAATGGATTTAACCTCAGTTCCTTTTAAGATGATTCCACAGTTTATTTTATCTTCAATGAAGTAATTGAATCTTGCTTTTTTGTTTTCAAGCAGTAATATACTCACATCTATTCCTTTTCAATAACTAGTCTAAATCCAATGTTTGGTGAACACCAATGTTTTAGGAATGAAGCCTGAGTTGAAGGTTGAAGTGTTGAGTTGTTATTATAATTGTATGTTCTAATCTCAGTGATTAGTGAGTTAAAGTTTGAATTCGCATAGTATATATCGTTTTCGTCTTGAAATAATATGGAGTTATTGATGTTTGGATTTTGCATTAAATTCCAAAAACCAACTTTTTTAGATATTTCATTCATATTTAAACTTTCTATAGATTTTGGTACTTCTTTTTGATATACTTCCCATTCTTGAGATATAGGAAGTCTTGCTTTAAATCCTTTAGGTAAATTTGAAGAATACCATTTAGTATATTCTATTGCTGCATAATAAGATATGTGAGTAATATCTTCATTTGAAGGCATTTGTTTAAAGGTTTTAAGGTAACTTTCGTCTACAAGTTCTTCTTTTATTAAATTATCTTTATTATTTAGTGTCCATTTTGGATTTTCATTTAAAAATTTTTGATATTCGGTTTTAGTTACATTTCTGTTTTGGATTAAAAATTCTTTTAATTTATATGTAGTCTTAAGTGTGAGATTTTGTGAATATAATTTGTAATTTTGGATACTTTCAATATTTTGTGGAGCTATCTTTTTAAAATTCTTTAGATGTAAATTTATATTTTTAGTTTCAAAGTTTAATACTTTATTTTCATTTTTTATTTTTTCTATTAGTGTTTGAAACCATGTTTCGTTGGATATTTGTTTTTGTTGTTCTTTATCTAAATTTTTAAAAAACCAAATTATTGACCTATTTTCCAAATTAAAGTTTTGTTGAAGAGATTGCCATATTTCTTTGCTGTTATTATTGTTTATTGAATAAATATTTTTGTATGCTATGAGAAAGTCTTTAAACATTGTATTTGAATGTATATGTGGAATGGATGTTTTAAAGAATTTCTTTATATGTTCTGGGCTGTTCTGTAAGTCGTTTACAATTAATGAGAATACGGGGATTAATTGTATATTGTCGTTATTGTTTTTAATTTTTGTCATAACTGAGAGTTCTTTTTGTCTTTGTGCAATGATCTTATCAGGATTTTTTAGTTTTAAATCAATGTTGAATTGATAGCTTGTGAAAAATTTATTTTGTATATCAATTTTCTTTTCATAAGTATCAAATCCAAGTCTTTGAATTTTTAAGGTTCCTTTAGTAGCATTTATGTATTTTTTTAGTGGGGTTCTTCCAATGTATTTTTCGTCTAAGTAAACATATGCATTATTGACATTGGTTTTTATCTTTAAGTATGCTCCAGGATTGTTTAATTTGGTATTTATGATTAAACTAAATACTAATATTAAAGGTAGGATAATTATTGTAAATAAAACGTAAATTTTTGGGGTTATTCCTAATATTGGCTTTAATTTTACTGTAAGTAATTCTTCATTAATATCAAGACCATCACTCTCTTTGAGCATATATAATGATTATAAAAAAGTATGAAAAGAAATTCAATATTACATGTATTTTTATTTATGTTAGTTAAAGAAAATATAAACAAATATATTTATGTTTTCTTTCATATTTTGTTCTTTTTAATAAAGCTTTGTGATTATGAAGATAGTGATAATTATTTATTTTATGTATAATTTATTTTTGAGGATAAGTTTATGTATTTAGAAAAATTAAATAAGTTTGCCAGCTTTTTAGTGGAGATTATTGAAAAATATTTAACTTATAGGAAAAAAAGTAAGTATTTTTATAAACTTAAAGCTAAAAGACGAGGCTTTATGCTTAATTTTTTACTTGAACTTTTGGGTGCTTCGATTTTTGTTTTGGGAATAAATCAATATTTTTTACAAGCATATAGAATTCCATCAGGATCAATGGAAAATACTCTTCAAATTGGAGATTTATTATTTGTAGATAAATTTTCTTATGGACCTGAACTTTTGCCAGGAGTATGTAAAATAAATGGAATAAAAGAGCCAAATGAAGCAGAGATTGTGATTTTTGAAAATGTAGAATATGAATCAAAAGGGCTGTTTTTTGATATTTTGCATAGATTACTTTACATGTTGTCTTTTAGTTTTGTTGATCTTGATAGAGATGAAAATGGAAATCCTAGTGTTAGATTCTTTGTTAAAAGAGCGTTATTTGCGGATGGTAAGCTTGTAAGATTTCGAAATGGGACAGTTTTTGTTAAGAAGGAAGGCGAAGAAAATTTTATAGAAGAAAATTCTTATAAAGCTTCATTAGGATATAATTTTGGTATTAAGAAGCTTATAGAAGATGCGGACTATAAGGTTTATGATAATCTTGCTATGTTTATTGCGTTAAATCAATTGAGTGTTGATTTAGAGAATATATCTGATTTTTCATTTTTTAATGTTAGGGAAGTTGATAGATTTGAAATTGAAAGATTGGAATATCGTTATTTGGTAGCTTTCATGCCATATGTTGATTATTATATGGAAAAGGCAATAATAAGGGATTATGGAATATATGTGCCTTATGGATATGTATTGCCTATTGGGGATAATAGAGATAATTCTTATGATGGTAGATTTTTTGGTGTTATAAATAAAAGTAAAATTCTTGGTAGAGCTTTTTTCATGTATTTCCCTTTTTCTAGAATAGGTTTGATTTAAATATGGCAGCATATTTAACTTTTGAACAAAAACTTTTAAGAAAAAAGAGAAGACAAAAATTTATTAAGATTATTCTGTTGTTTTTGGTATTAAATTATTTTTTTACAAAATTTGTCTTACAAATTTTTATTTTTCAAGGTGATGAAATGTTGCCTTTAATAACAAAAAATGATAGTTTGGTTTTTATTTCAAAATATATGCGATCTTTTTTTGTTCCTTTTAAAGTTAATGATATTGTGCTTTATGAAGATTCAAATTTAAGGAGAAATTTTGTTTTAAATTTTTTTAGGGATTTATTTTTTTTAAACAAGATTTTTAATACAAGAAGTTATAAAATTGCAAAAATAGTTGCTACTCAGGGAGATCTAGTTTATGTTAAAGGTTTTGATATCTTGGTTCATAGGATAGATGATAATTCTTATTATTTGAATGGTAATTTTATGAGTGGTTATAGATTAAATGATTTTTTTAACTTTAATGAAGTAATTAAGTGTTTTGCTTTAAAGAAAAATGAATTTTTTCTCTTAAATGAGAATTTGAAAATTTTAAATGATTCTAGAGTATTTGGGCCTGTTAAACAATCTCATATTTTGTCTTTCTTAGTATTAAGGATAATGGATTATAAAATTGTTAAATAAAATTTTTGTTGATGCTGATTCTTGTAATTTACAAATAATAAAATTTTTACAAAATTTTGTTTCCCATAGAAATGTGAGGCTTATTTTGGTTGCAAACAGGCATTTAAATTTAGAGATGTCAAAAAATACTTCTGTTAAAATTGTAAGTGATGTTGATTCTTTGATTTTAGAATTAATTGATAAGAATAGTATGGTGGTTACCAGGGACATATTATTTGTTAAAAACTTATTGAATTTGCAAATTAAAGTTATGAATGATGAGGGACAAATTTTTGATACAAATAATATAAATTATTTGCATTTTAGATCTAAATTAAATATTAATTTAGGTATTAAAGTTAAAAAATATTTTCATGAAGAAACTAATAAAGTTCGGTATTCAAATTTTGCAATGAATTTTCATCGTTTATTCTTTAATTAGCTTTTTATTTTCAATTTTCCATAATCCTTTTCCTTGGGTTAGTATGTAAATTGTTTTATTTGATGTGGGTATAATATCATTAAGTCTTGTTTTACTTAGTTGTGAACCATTATAAGAACCTGGTAATACAGATTGTGAAGGTGGTTGCAGATCAAATGTGTTTTTATCCCTTACAAGTTCTACAAATCCATTATTACTGCCGATAAGTATTATTCCATCAACTTCTCTTGCAAAGTATGCAATAAATTCTCCTATGCCATTTCGATTGAATATTGGATCTTGATAATTATTTGTGCTTGAGTATATTTTGAATTTGTGATCTGATGTATCATGATCTTTTCCAGTAAACACCAAAGTTTCTTTGGTGCCACGAATACTTGTTTCTATTATTGCCATTATTTCATTTGTTGATTTAACATTTATAACTCCGTCACCGTTTAGTTTCCAGATTTTTGCAAATTTTCCTGTAATGAACTTCTGGTCATTTGAAATTTGATAAAATTTATCATTGTTAGTTGTGTTGTTGGGAGTTTCATTATTTCCATTTATATTTAGAATAGTTTGATTTCCATTTTCTCCTAATGCTAGGATGAAAGCAGAAGTAATACCACTTGTTCCTATGGATTTTAAGAATTTAATTGGGATTAGATTCTTTTGAAATAGAAGTTTCCAATTATTGCTTTCAAGAGAGTAGAGTTCTAGTTGCCCATTTTTATTTTGAACTAGTAAATATGTTTTGCCTGATATATTTACAAGGTCAATTACAAATTCATAAGAATTGCTAAAATTTACTCTTTCAACATTTCCATTTGATTTTTTAAATAAATGCATGGCTGAAATATAAAGGGTATCATTGACTAATGAGATGCCACTTGGACTTGAAGTGTCTAAAATGTTATTATTACTATTTATTTTTTGTAACTTGCTGAGCTGAGAAAATATAGATTCACTTGAACATGATAAAACTAACATTATTAACATTATTATCATGAATTTTTTGTAACTTTTTTTATCCATATTTACCTACAATTTATTGATATTCACTATTACCGAGAGTGATATTATTAAAAAATGTCCGGTTTTAGCCATATTTCCAAATTCAAACATTGTCCACCATGCAGTTGTAATTCCTAAAGCCCATTGGTAGTTGAAATTCCATAAGATTCCAGAGCCAATAGACATTATAGGCATTGCATCAAAAGTCCTTAAATTTGAGATATTATCACTTTTATCTCCGTAGGAGCTTAAAGAAAATCCTATATTTGAAAATATGGGTATCTGAAACATTTCACCTATGTCAAAAACATAGGCTGTTAAGAATGTGATAGGCACTGTACTAAATGTCTTACCTATGCCCGAATCAGGATTTAATAGGTTAAATGAATGATTGATATCAAAATTGAACATGTATCTAATCTCAAACCCTATAGCTAAGCTGCTTAGGATGTGATATTTATATTTAAGTGCCCCAATTCCTCCTGGGTACAGATTTGAAGAAAAGACTTTTGATAAACTATGGTAAAAAAGGGGAATTCCTAAGCTTAAATCTACTTCTATAATAGAATTTCCGTTTCTATCAATTGAATATGCTTCAATTCTGTTCACATTTGCATGCAATAAGAATAGTAAGATGAGACCAACTAAAAAATTCTTTTTCATTATTCTCCATATTTCAAAAACTCTTTATTTAAAAGTTATTATATTGAAAAATATGTTTTATTACAATTAATTTTTGTGTGAATCTATTTTTATTTATACTTACAATACAAGTATAGTATAATATATAATGTTTTGATCTAAATTGGTGAGGGAACTGAGTTGAGCAATGTTTTTGATGGTAAATTTTTTGCAAATCAATATTATTTATTACTTAAAGAGTTTTTAATTCATCATGATTTAGTGAATAAAGTTTCTTTAAAAGTGATTTTGGCAAATGATAACCCTACAAGTAAACTTTATGTTGCTGTTAAGGAAAGAGTATCTAGAGAAATTGGTATTAATTTTCATGTTATTAAGTTAGCTGGTAATTCGGGACAAGATAATATTTTGACATTGATCGAGACTGAAAATATAAATGAATATACTGATGGAATTATTGTTCAATTGCCCCTTGCTAGTGAAATAGATGTAAATATGGTTTTAGACAGTATAATGAGTACTAAGGATGTAGATGGACTTTCTGCTATTAACTTGGGCAAGTTAATTTCGGGTGATAGGAAAGGATTTATTCCTTGTACAGCTTTTGCTGTTTTAAAAGTTTTATTTGATAAGGGAATAGAAATTTCTGGTAAGACTGTTGTTGTGATTGGAAGAAGTTCTCTTGTTGGGAGACCTATTTCTATCTTGCTTTCTTCTAAGCCCTATGATGCTACTGTAATTACTTGTCATAGTAAAAGTACTAATTTAGATATTTATGTAAGACAATCAGATATTATTATTTCTGCTGTTGGAAAACCTAAATTAATAAATGCTAGTATGATTGATGGACATCCTTATATTATTGATATTGGTATTTCTAGAGTAGAGATTGATGGTAATAATGTTCTTATAGGAGATGTTGATTTTGAATCAGTTAAAGAAAAAGCTAAGTTTATTACTCCTGTAGTAGGTGGAATCGGCCCTGTTACGGTTCTTATGTTGATGTTTAATACAATTAAGGCCCATCTAATTAGGCATAATAAGTTTTCTATTTTAGAAAAGTTAGAAAAGTTGGTGGAGGTTTGAATGTCTGGTCATAGTAAGTGGTCAACTATAAAGAGAAAAAAAGGTTCTCTTGATGCTAAGAGAAATAAGATTTTTACTAAACTAATTCGTGAAATAAGCATTGCTGTTAAGATGGGAGGAGGTGATATTGAATCTAATTCTAGATTACGACTTGCTGTTAATAAAGCCAGAGTTGCTAATATGCCTAAGGATAATATTGAAAAGGCAATAAAGAAGGGCATTGGGGATCATACAGGTGCTGAATATTTTGAACTTACTTATGAGGCTTATGCGCCCTATGGTGTAGCTTTAATAATTAAGTGCTTAACTGATAATAAAAATAGAACGGCAAGTGAGGTACGGAGTGTTCTCTCAAAGAGCGGTGGTTCTCTTGGTGCTCCAGGTTCTGTATCTTATATGTTTCATAAAAAAGGATTAATTTCTTATGGTTTAGATAAATATTCTGAAAATGAAATAATGGAGCTTGCATTAGAAGCTGGTGCAGAAGATATTTATAGTGAAGGGCCTCAGATAGAAGTAATAACAAGTGCTGAAAATTTTGAAGCTATTTCATCTATTTTGAGAACTAAGTTTGAGGAAGATATAGCAGAAATTGCTCTTATTCCTGAAAACAAGCTTTCTTTAAATAAAGAACATATGGATAGAGTTCTTGCTATTATTGAAAAATTAGAAGATTTTGATGATGTTCAAGAAGTTGTGCATAATTTAGAAATTGTTGATGAGATTGATTAGTTTATCATTGAATTTTTTCTGAAAGTTGATTATGAGAATATTAGGTATCGATCCTGGGCTTGCAAATGTTGGATGGGGAATTTTAGATAGGAAAGATAGTAAGTACATGTATGTTCAAGATGGAACTGTCATAACTCATCCTTTGATGTCTTTGAAAGATAGGTTAAAATTAATTTCTGATGAAATTATTCTTATTATTGATAATTTTAAACCGGATGTTGCAAGCATTGAAAATATTTATTTTGCTAAGAATAAAAAAACAGCTATGAGTGTGTCTGAAGCACGAGGAGCTATTATTTTAACTTTTGCTTTGAAAAATTTAGATTTTTATGAGTATACTCCAATACAGGTCAAGAATTCAATTTCTGGGTTTGGTAGAATTGCAAAAGTACAAGTAAAATATGTCATTCGTATTTTACTTGGAATGAAATCCGATTTTATTTTTACTAGTGATCATAGTAGTGATGCATTAGCGCTTGCAATTTGTCATGGTAATTATCATATTTTGTGAAATTTAATAAAAAAAATGAAATATATAATAATAATTTGGATATAAATAAGGTATGCTTGAGTTTTTATGTATTATAGGTTTAAGTCTATGATCAATAAAATTTGTGGTAAAATTATAGAGAAACGAGAGTCTAGTATTGTCATTGTAGCACTTCCTTTTGAGTTTGAAATTTTAGTTAGTTCTTTTTGTAATGCAGAATTGGGGTTGCTAGAAGATGTTGAAATATTAACTTATCTTCATCTTAGAGAGGATGAAATTAGACTTTTTGGTTTTTTAAATGTATCAGAAAGAGAAGTTTTTGAAAAACTTATTAGTGTTGATGGAATAGGTCCAAAAGCGGCTTTAAGGATATTATCTGGAATAAAATATAATGAATTTAGAGATGCAGTTGAAAGGGAGGATGTTAAGCTTATTTCTAATGTCAAGGGTATTGGAAATAAAATGGCGGGTAAAATCTTTTTAAAACTTAGGGGAAAACTTATCAAAGTTAATAATGAGGCAAGTTCAGGTGTATTGAAATTTAAGGAGCTTGAACAATCAATTGTTAATATGGGTTTTGATAGAAAATTGGTTTCAGCTGCTATTAAGGAAATTATGCTTATTGATGAATTTTTAATGTTGAGAGAAGTTGATCAAGAACAATTTTTGTTTAGAGAAATTTTAAGAAAGCTTTCAGGTTAGATTAGAGGATTATAGGTGATTGTTTATTAAAGAGAGGGTGATTAGATGGATTTTGGAGGGGGATCTAGGTTTTTAAGTTCTGACAAGAATTTTTTGTATGATAGAAATGAGAGTGAACTTAGGCCAAAATCCCTTAAAGATTTTGTGAGACAATCTCATATTAAAGAAAATTTAAATATTTTTATAAAGGCATCTAGAGATAGAAATGAAGCGCTTGATCATGTTTTTTTAAGTGGTCCTCCAGGGCTTGGGAAGACTACTCTGGCTAGTATTATTGCTTTTGAAATGAATACTACAATTAAGATGACTTCAGCTCCAGTTCTTGATAAGCCAAAAGATATTGTTGGTATTTTAACGACGCTTGATGATAAGAGTATTTTATTTATTGATGAGATACATAGGCTTAAACCCGTAATAGAAGAGATGCTTTATATTGCAATGGAAGATTATAAGATAGACTGGATAATTGGACAAGGTCCTGCTGCAAGGACTGTAAGAATGCCAATTCCTAAGTTTACTTTAATTGGTGCTACTACAAAGCCGGGGAAAGTGGCGTCACCGCTTTATGCGAGATTTGGAATTTTATTTAGATTTGATCTTTATAATGAAGATGAACTTGTGAAAATAATACAGAGAAATTCGATTATTTTAAATATTGAATTGGAGAATAAAGCCGCCTGGCTTCTTGCAAAAAGTTCAAGAGGAACGCCTCGTATAGCAAATAGGCTTTTAAGACGGATGAGAGATTTTGCACAAGTTGGTGGTTGTGATTTGATTACAGAGAGTATTGTGAGTTCTGGACTTGAAATGTTAAAAATTGATCATAAAGGACTTGATGAACAAGATAGAAATATTTTAAGGAGTTTAATACTGAAATTTAAAGGTGGACCTGTTGGTGTTGAAACTTTAGCAATTTCTGTTGGCGAGACAGCAGATTCTCTTGAGGATTTTTACGAACCCTATCTTATTTTAAAGGGTCTGATTGAGAGGACTAGCAGAGGACGCAAGGCTACTGATTTTGCATATTTTCATCTAAATTTGAATAAAAATAATCATGATGACTTAAATAGTGGAGAAAATGGATACTAAAGAATTTTATTTTGATCTACCATGTAATTTAATAGCACAGTATCCAAGTGAGAAAAGAGGCTTATCAAGATTAATGGTGCTGGATCCTGGCAATCAGAAGATTTATCATAATGATTCAATAAACGATATTTTTAAGTATATTAATAGCAATACTTTTTTGGTTTTTAATGATTCAAGGGTTAGGAAATCGAGAATATATGCCAAAACGGAACATGGAGGTAGTATTGAGTTTTTAATTCTAGATAGATTGTCAGGGGATAGGTTTACGTCTTTAATTTCTAAGGCTAAAAAACAGAATATTGGCAAAGTCTATATGTTTCCTCAAGGTTTATTGGCTCAAATAATTTCAAAGACAGGTAATGAATTTATAATTAAATTTAATAAGTGTGTGAATGAGTCTTATTTTGAACAGCATGGACTTATTCCTTTACCACCTTATATTAAGAGAAACTATGATAGAGAGGATGAGGAGCGTTATCGAACGATTTATTCAAAATATATTGGTTCATCAGCATCAGCTACAGCAGGGTTACATTTTAGTGAGGAACTTTTTTCTAAATTGGATGAAAATAATATTGAATACGATTTTATTACACTTCATGTTGGGCTTGGTACTTTTCTTCCTGTAAGAACTAAGACAATAGAGGAACATAGAATGCATTTTGAAAGTTTTTCAATAAAAAATTCTGTAGCGCTTAGACTTGAGGAGGCAAAGACTTTAGGTAAGAAGATTTTGGCTATTGGAACTACTACTCTTAGAGCATTAGAATCTGCTTATGATAAGCAAAGAGGTTTTGTGAGAGGTGAACAAAAGACTAATCTTTTTATTTACCCAGGTAAGGGATATGAATTTAAGTTTGTTGATATGCTTTTTACAAATTTTCATACACCAGAATCAACTCTTTTAATGTTAGTCTCTTCATTTGGTGGTAAAGATTTTGTATTTAATGCTTACAGGGAAGCTGTAAAAATGAATTATAAATTTTTCTCTTATGGTGATGCTACTTTATTTTTAAATCATATGTAGATATTCATGGTTAATTATTTTACTATTTATTTAATAATAATTAGATACATCTTGAAAGGAGAAGGTATATGATGTCAGTTTTTCAAAAAGAAAGATATAAATATGTTCCAAAACTGCCGAAAATTTTGGAAAATGATTTTCAAAATATTAGTGTGGTTTTTGGTGAAAAAACAGAAGCCCTTGAAGATAGAGATGCTTTAAGAGAAATTTTTAAAAATACTTATGGGTTTCCAGTTGTAAATTTTATCCAAGGTTCTTCAAATGTGGATTTTACAAGGGTTTTGAATGTAGGAGTAATTCTCTCTGGTGGACCTGCTCCTGGAGGGCATAATGTTGTTGCTGGCATTTTTGATGCGATAAAAAAATCTAATCCGAATTCAAAAATTTTTGGGTTCAAAGGTGGACCTTCAGGTTTATTAGAGGATAAAAAAATTGAGATTACACAAGATTTAATAGATTCTTATAGAAATACAGGGGGGTTTGATATTGTATCTTCTGGTCGAACTAAAATAGAGACCGATACTCAATATGAACAGGCTTTGTCAGTTGTTCTTAAAAATAATCTTAATGCTCTTATTGTTATTGGTGGAGATGATTCAAATACCAATGCGGCTTTATTGGCAGAATTTTTTAAGAAAAAACGTCATGATGTTCAAGTTATTGGTATTCCAAAAACAATTGATGCTGATTTGAGAAATGCACATATTCAGATTTCGTTTGGATTTGATTCTGCTACTAAGACTTATTCTGAAATGATAGGCAATTTATGTCGTGATGCTATGTCAACTAGGAAATATTGGCATTTTGTGAAGCTTATGGGAAGAAGTGCATCTCATGTTGCTCTTGAGTGTGCATTAAAGACACGTCCTAATATCTGCATTATATCTGAAGAAATTTTAGCAAAGAAGAAAACTTTATCGGAGCTTGTAAGAGACATAACTTCTGTTGTAGTCAAACGTTCTTTGAAAGGATATGATTTTGGTGTTGTTATAGTACCTGAAGGTGTTATTGAATTCATTCCCGAAGTTAAATCTTTGATGATTGAGTTGTGCAGCATATTTGACAGTAATGAAAGTGAGTTTAAGGGATTAGATGTTGAGGATGTACGAAAAATTTTTATCTCTAAGCTTAGTGGTTATATGAGGGAAGTATATGTATCTTTGCCTTTATTTATTCAAGTTGAACTTGTAAATTCTGTTTTAGAGAGAGATCCCCATGGTAACTTTAATGTGTCAAGAGTTCCTACTGAGAAACTATTTATGGAAATGGTTAATGTTAGATTAGAAGAGTTGAGAAAAATAGGTGAATATAGTGGTAAATTTGTTCCTATTAATCATTTTTTTGGCTATGAGGGTAGAAGTGTTGCTCCTTCCAATTTTGATAGTGATTATTGTTATAGTTTGGGATATAATGCTGCAATCCTTGTTTTAAATGGCTTAACAGGTTATATGTCTAGTATTAAAAACTTAAATAAAAATGCTACTGAATGGCTTGCAGGTGGAGTACCTTTAACAATGATGATGAATATGGAAGAGAGATATGGTGTTGCTAAACCAGTTATTAAGAAGGCCCTTGTTGATTTGAAAGGAGCGCCTTTTAATGAGTTTGTGAAAAATCGTGAAGAATGGGCTGTGAATAATTTATATGTTTTCCCAGGACCTATTCAATATTTTGGTATTTCTGAGCTTGTTGATGAAATTACTTTAACATTGCAATTAGAATTGGAAAATTAAAATATTGATGATTAGATTTTTGCTCTTGCTTTTTAATGTTTTTATTCTTTATTCAAATTCTTTGGATTATTATAAATTTTCGCTGCGAGATAAAATTTCCTCCAGCGAAAATAATATTGATTTTAGTAGTGAAGTTTTTGTGAGGCTTAAATCTGATGATGATTTTTTTTATAAAGATGTTCAAGAAAATAAAGATTTAAACATAGAAAAAACTATTAATTCTAATTGGGGTAAGAAATTATTTAGATTTTCAGCAATAAGTGTTGGCACTTTTCCTATAGCGTTATTTATAGGTTTGTATTGTTTTGATTTATCTTATTATTTTAATAATATGGAGGGGAAAAATTTTCCATATCCTTTTTCAAGTGGTTTTGGGCTTTCAAAAGATGAAACTTTTAAAAAATTTATGATTTCAGCATCAGCTGGTTTAGCAATATCTTTAATAATTGCCTTGATTGATTGTTTTGGTTATTAGATGAAAAAATTTCAAAAAGAGTTTATTATAAGGAAAGATTCTCAAAGACTGGATATTTATTTATCTGAAGATTTATGTCTTTTTACTAGAAGTCAAATTAAGAAAAGAGAGGTAAAAGCTTTTAGATATCATGATGGTGTTTTTGTTGCGATAAAATTATCAAGACCCGTTTTTGTGGATGATAAAATATTAATAGAGTTTAATGAAGAAATTAATTTAAGGGAATATTTAAGACCTTTGAATTTGTCTATTAGTATTCTTTATGAAGATATAAATGTCATTGTTGTGGATAAACCCCAAGGTATTTTAAGTCATCCTGGTATATCTAGCTTGGAGAATACTGTTGTAAATTTTCTTTTATATCATATCTCGGGTTTAAGAGATAGTTTTCAGGAGGATAAAATTAGACCCGGAATTGTACATAGGTTAGATAAAGAAACATCTGGTGTGATGATTTGTGCTAAAAATTTGAAAACTTTAAATTTCTTATCTGGACAGTTTAAGGAAAGATTTGTGAAGAAAGTTTATATTGCAGTTGTTAAAGGAAATTTTAAAATTGATTCTGGTATTATTGAGACTTTTATAGATAGAGATAGACATGATAGAAAAAGATTTAGCGTGCATGATAATAGGGGAAAGAGAGCATTAACTGAGTATAGAGTATTGGCTAGTATAGGCAATTATTCCTTGGTAGCTTTAAAGCCTAAAACAGGACGTACTCATCAATTAAGAGTTCATATGAAGCATTTAAATCATCCAATATTAGGAGATAGTATTTATGCTAGATTGGATAAAGAGTTTAAAGAAATGTCTTTGATGCTTCATGCTTTCAAACTTGAAATTAATATTGAAGAATGTTCTTTGAAAAAATTTATTTCAGCATTTCCACAAAGATTCATTGATTTTTTGTCGATATTTTATGATAAAGAGACGTTAAGTATGCTTGTTAATGATTTTATTGTGTTTTTAGATAAGTTTTAAGTTGTAGTATCGTATTTATTTATAATTGGTGATTCAATAATTTTTTTTCCTCCAGTTATTTCATTTGTGTTGAGTACTGTAATAAAGCAGTTAGGGTCAACTTTTTGAGAAATATATTTGATTCTGGACATACGCATTGTAGGAACTACTATGAAAACTATAGTTTTATCGTTTCCAGCCCAAGCACCTTTTCCATCAAGTAATGTAGCTGCTACTTTTAATTTATTGGTAAGCAAATAAGATATTTCTTTTCCTTTATCTGAGATAATAAGTATTGCTTTTTGATTACCAAATCCTGTACTTGTCTTATCCGTCATTATAGCTGTTACAAATGAAGCAATTAAGGTGTAAAGGGCAATTTCAATATTGAAAAATACTGCTGCAATTAGTAATATTGCAAGGTTAAAGAGGAAATTTGTAGTTCCAATGCTAATTGAATATTTTTCTTTAATTATCATGGAGACAATGTCTGTACCACCTGATGATCCCTTTGCTCTAAAGATTAGACCAAGTCCAAGACCTGATATTAGACCTGCTAAAATTGATACAAGTATCATATCATTTATTTGCATTTTGTATTGTAAAAATTGTGAATAATTGACTATGAGTGAGTATAGAGCCATTGCGATCCAGCTTTGAATTACAAATGTTATATTTAAGAACTTGATTCCAATAATGAATAAAGGAATGTTTAATATGAAGATTGTAAGTCCTAGATTAAAGTTTAAGAGGTAATGCAGCATAAGTGCAATTCCTGCAATGCCACCACTTAAAAGTCCGTGTGGTATGTATAGAATGTTTGTGGATATTGCCATTAAAAGTGAACCAGTTGTTATTTGCAATGTGCTAATCAGTATTAATTTTGGATCTTTGAGAATATTCTTTAGCTGTTTTCTCAGTATTTTTAATACAATGAACTTAATCTTTTGTTTTGTTCTAGTCCATTTATTCCTTTTTTTTTTCATTTTTTTATTACTTACTCTTTAGTATAAAATCATTGATTTACTTGAATTTTATATTAATTTTACTAAAAAACAATTCAATTTTATTGCATTTATTTCTTTTTTTTTGATATTATTGTTTTATAAAAGATATGATTGTTAATTATATAAAGCTTATATGCTTGATGGTTTTTCTCTTTTTTTATATTTGGTTCTTTATTGTTTTAAAGATGAAAAGAACTAATTTGGTATTACTGGAAAAAATTAAAAATGGTGCAAAAATATTAGATATTAGATCTCCTAAAGAGTATAGTAAATCTCATTATGCAAAATCAATCAATATTCCTTTTAAGGATTTGTTTGCTAAAAAAGATAAGTTAGGTAATATTGAAACTCAAATAATAATTTATGGTAAAAGTTTTAACAAATCTATTGAGGCTAAGAAAATTTTAAAAGGATTAGGCTTTAATAATGTATTTGTTGCAGGAACTTTAAAAAATATGCCTAAATTGCCTAGTTCTAAAGAAGAGGTTAATGGTTAAGATTATCGGAATAACAGGTGGATCTGGGAGTGGGAAAACTACAGTTGTTAATAAAATTAGTGAAGTTATTCCTGAATTTGTTCTTATATCGCAAGATAATTATTATAAAAGTGTCGGTGATTATGAATATGAATTTTTAGATGTTAATTTTGATCATCCAGATGCTTTTGATAATAATTTGTTTTATAAGCACTTAAAGAAACTAAAAGAAAATAAGTTAATTCATATGCCTCTTTATGATTTTATTAATCATAAAAGAAAAGATGAAACCGTTGAAATAGTTCCAACCCCTGTTGTTATTGTTGAAGGTATTATGATTTTTGTTGAAGAGAGAGTGCGCAATTTGATAGATTTAAAGATATATATTGATACGCCTAACGATATTAGATTTATTAGGAGACTTGAACGAGATATGTCTAAGAGAGGGCGTACATTGAAATCCGTTATTGAACAGTATTTAAATACTACTAGGGCAGGATATTATAGGTTTATAGAACCTACCAAGGAATATGCTGACCTTATTATTCCTGAAGGAGGACATAATGATAAAGCCCTTTATGTTCTCTCATCTTTCTTAAGGACTCTTGGGAAAGAGAGTTCAGGTTTTTTTTAAAGCAATGAAATTGGGTAATAATCTATTTCAATATACGTATCTCTCGTTAATTTTATTTTTTCTTTTGTGTAACGTATTAGCTTTTCAAGTAAATTGAATGATTTTGATAAATATATTATGTTATACCTATAGTGTTTGGATATTTTTGACATGGGTGCTTTTGATGGGCCAATATATTCGATTTTATCATTTAATAATTCTTTAGATATTTCAAAAAATTCTAAACATTTATGTCTAGCAGCTTCTTGTTTTTTGCTTCTAACTACTATTCTAATAATTTTTTTAAAAGGAGGGTAATTTAATTCTTTTCGAATTTTTATTTCTTCTTTATAAAATTCTTCATATTTGCCCTCATATGCGTATTTTATAGGATAATAATCCGGATTTTTTGTTTGAATAATAATTGTATTATCACTTTGGAATCTTGCAGCTCTGCCTAGTACTTGTGAAATTATTGCAAAAATTCTTTCACTGCTTCTAAAATCAGGCAAACCCATTCCAATATCTGCATTAATGATACCTAGTGTTTTGATCTGTTTAAAATTAAAACCTTTTGCAATGATTTGTGTTCCAATTAAGATATCTAATTGTCCATTTTCAAATGCATTTATTGATTGAATAATTTCTTTTTTATTAAGATCAGAGTCTGTTCTTGCTATTCTTGCATTCGGCAAAAAATTTTTTAATTCTCTTTCAATAAATTGAATCCCATGTGTTTTGTATATGATGTCTTGTGAGTTACAATTAGGACAATTGTTTATTATTTTTGTTTTGTAATTACAGTAATGACAGATGAGCTTATTTTCGCTTTTATGGTAAATTAAATTGAAAGAACAATGTGGACAGTAAATTATATATTCACAGATCTTGCATTCAAGTGTTTTTGAATATCCTCTTTTATTGATAAATATTAGTGCTTGTCTTTTATCAATTAAACTTTTTTGTATGCTGTAAAGCAATTCTGAAGATATTATTTGGCTTTCTTTATTCATGTCTATTATTTTAAGTTCTTTGAATGTTCTTTCAAAAAATTTATTTTTTAAAACCATTTTTTTTATTTGATTATTTTCCATAGCAAGATATGCTTCAAGTGATGGGGTTGCACTTCCCATGACAAATTTGGCATTAAATGTGCTTTGTAGAAAAAATCCTATGTGTCTTGAATGAAATCTTGGAGTATTTTCAGATTTATATGTGTATTCATGTTCTTCGTCCATTATTATTAACCCTAAATTCTTAAATGGCAACATTAATGCGCTCTTAACACCAATTATAATTAAATTTTCTCCATTCTTGACTTTATTCCATATTAAGGTTTTCATTGAATTTGATACTTTTGAGTTATATTCATAGACTTTATTTGTACTTAGATTTGATTTGATCCTTTGAATTATTTGATAGCCCAGAGAAATTTCGGGAATTAAGAAAATTATTTGTTTTTTTTGTTCCAAATAGCTTTCGCATAGTTTAATAAATATTTCTGTTTTTCCAGAGCCGGGGACACCAAATAAGTAAAATGTATTTTGTATGTTTGATTCAATAATTTCTTTATAAATATTATTTTGTTCTTCATTTAATTGAATGGGTAGTTTATAGCTTAAATTTTTATTGTCATTATTTTTTATTTCTTTATTTGAAGTTGAAATTTTAGGTAATCCACAAAATAGAGTTTCTCCAAATCCAGAAAATGTTTTTTGACTAATCCAGTGTGCAAGATTGATGTTATGTTCTATTATTATTGCATTCTCGTCAATGACTTTTATTATATCTTTTATTTCAAACGTGAAATTTTCCCTAAGTTCTTCCTTGGCATATCTTTTAATTATTATTCCAATTGTGTCTTTTCCATTAAAATTTGTTATTACTCTTATTCCTGTTTCTAATTTTAAGTTGTACTTATAAAAAAAAAGTCTATTTACGGGAATATTAAACGCAATTTCATAGTAAAAATTGTGTTCTGAGTTTTTATCCATATTTTATTATACCTTTTATGATTTTTAAGTCTTGCCAGATTTCTTTTTTGAGTTCTGGATTTGTTAATTGGTTTTTAGGGAGATATGTAAATACTATTGGAATTCCTTTAAAGTTTAATTCAAATCCTCTCACAATTTGGATTCTTAAGTGTTGGTTTAAGAATAATGCTACTTCTTCACATGCAAGAATTGCTTTAGGTTGTTGGTTGTTAATCTCTAATGTTAAAGTGTTAGGATTATCTATTATTTTGTAATTTAATATTTTAATACTTTCACACCATTTTTTTACTATTATTTTTGCATTTTGATTTAGATGTTTTTTATCTATATATATTATTAATAAACTTTTTTTGTCATTTTTATTTATTTTGTATCCTATTGATTTTATTAATCTATTATTTTCTTTTGTATCTTTTTGTTCTGTGTGTTTTAAAATTTTTATGTTTCTAGCTTTAATTATTTGATTTTTGAGTTTCTCAAATTCTTCTTGTTTGCTATAAATATTTTCCGATATATTGTTTTTAAGTATTCTGAGAAGTATCAATTTTTTAAGCAATTTGCTTTTATTCATAAAAAACCTTATCTAAAAATAAAGCTTTAGCAGGTGCTGTTTTTCTTGTAAATTTTCTATTTTTTGAGTTTAAAATTTTTTTAAAAGTATCAACAGGTTCATTTTTTATCTCTATATCGATCATTGCTCCTACTATTGATCTTACCATTTTCCATAAAAATGAGGATCCTATTATTTCAAAGATTATAAATTTATTTTTTTTCTTAAATCTAGCAGAATAAATTTCTTTCAATTTTGAGTTTGTTTGGTCTCTTTTGCATGCAAAGGTAGTAAAATCATGTATTCCAATTAGCATTTTAGCCATTTCATTTAGTCTATTAATATTTAATTTTTTCTTTACATAATAAGCCTGATATCCTTCCCAAGGATAGTGTTTTTCATTGTTGAGTATATAATAGCTATATTTTCTTCCCTTGGCATCAAATCTAGGTTGAAATTTATCTTCTACGTACTTTAATTTTATTATTCTAATATCATCCTTTAATAGGGAATTTATTGCTGTCTTTAGCTTTTTAAGCTTAATATTTATTTTTATATAAAAAGATATTATTTGTCCTCTTGCATGTACTCCTTTATCTGTTCTTCCTGCTGAATGAATTTTAATCTTTGTTTTACTTATTTTCTCTAATACCTTTTCAATTTCTCCTTGAATTGTTGGTTTTTTTGGTTGGATTTGAAATCCATAATATGGCGAACCGTCATATGTTATTTCTGCAAGTACTTTTTTCATTTATTTAAAAGTTTTTATTTCTTTTGAAATTTTAAAATAAACTTCTTTTATTTTATCTAAAAGTATTGAAGGTTTTTCTTTTGATGATTTTCCCATTCCGGTTATTTTAGATAGTAGAGTTTTTATCTCAGTTAATTGATTGTATCTGTATTGTTTATCTTCTTTATTACCATAAAAATATTCTAGTAAACTTGATAGGTATAAAACACTGTCATATCCATAATTTTTATCTGTATCAGGACCAAATACTATTTCAGCGTTAATTGGTTCTGAATTATTTTGCTCTTTTTCGATTGTTAATTTATAAAGGTATGCTGCTTTATGATAAAATATTTTTTGCAAATAGTTATAGTTTTGATTTGGATATTCTTTGTCTAGATCTTCAAAAATCCATGCCGATCTTATTGCACATTTTGCTTGATTAAAAGTTGGATTATGAGTTTTATCCAGATGTTCATAACACATTATAGCAAGGATATAACTAGCAGCTCCTTCTTGAAGTCTTCTTGGTTCATTAAAATTTAGGTTGTCTTCAAAAATTGATTTTATTTCTTTACGTTCATCAGTACGGATGATTAGAATTTGTTTTATTCTGTTGTTAATAAGTGCTATTGCATTGAACTCATTTGGGAATGCAGCCAGATAACAATTGGGACATACTGTTATTGAATATATCCTGGGATAAATGTTGCCATATTTTTCATTTTTTATATACTCTCTCTTTAAATCAACTTTTAACTCCCCAGCTATTAATCTGCTACTTCCTGTTAATAGTTCTTCTTTCCTAAATTTGTGTTTGCATAAAGGACATTCAATTTCGTATTTTGTCAAATATGATATTTTTTTCATAAATTAATTCTCTACTATTACAAACGCAATAGCATACTCCCTTTCATGTGAAATTGTCAAGTATAATTTTAAGTTCATTTGGTTAATCAAAGTTTTAATATCATTGTGTAATTTAAATATTATGTTACCTTTTGGTAAGCTTATAATTTCAATGTCTTTAAGTGAATATTTTATTTTGATATCTATTAGTGGGCTTAGCGCTTTGATTAATGATTCCTTTGCTGAAAATTTACCAGCTAAACTTTCTAAAGCCCCTTGTCCTTTCATTTCTGAATTTTCAATTTCTCTTTGTGTAAAAAATCTTTCTAATTTTTTTCTATTTTGTAAAAAACGATTAAATCTTGTAACTTTTATTATATCACATCCTATTGATTTCGTCATTTTATTGCTCTGTTGGGATTACTTCAATCTTTATTGTTTTGGGTTCATATTCATACACTTCTATGCCATTAGTGTTATTTTTAAGTATTATATCTGTGTTAATATTATAAATTCCAGGAGTTGCAATTTGACTTAAATCGAGATTGAGATTAATATTTTTGTTAGCTATATGCATTTTAATTATCTTTTCTGAGAGTCCGCTTCTTATCTTAATAAACATCTCATTTTCTGGGTCTAAGATTTTTTCTTTGTTTTTTATTTCCAGTCCATTTTTTAGGTTATTGAAAATTAAATTTGGGTTTTTTATTGTTGTATGTATATATTTTTTACCTAGTGTAATATTGACTATTACGTGATTTTTGTCAAGCGTTATTAGTGGGTTTGGAGAGATTACTTCTAGGTGTTCTGAAATAAATACAGTATTTATATCGAGTTCTTTTATTTTGGTTTTGATTGAGTTTGTTGTCTTGATTACTTTTTCAGGACCATGTATTTTTAATTTTTCAGGTACTATATTATATTTGGCAATGAAATATTCCCCTTTACCCTCTTTATCCTCTTTTTCAAGTAATTTAAATTTGGGTTCAACTTTGACTAATTTTGAGATTTTTTTATCAATGTTTAGTGTAATTTTATTTTTTGAAAGCTTATATTCAACAATAGGTATGGGATTAAAGTTTTTGATCTTTATTGGCAGTTCATATTCACCAGCTTCTTTTATGTTATTGGCTTCAACTAATAAGGTTATTCGGTCAAGATCTAAATATTTTAAGTCTTTTTTGTTGATTTTGACTGTAAGTAACAGTTTATTAAAATCAGGTATTTTACCTAATGTAACTTCATCTTCTAATAAAATATTAATTTTTTTTTCTATTGTGATTGATTCTATACTATTAAAGTAAGATGTCGTGAACATAATAATAGCTATTAGGATAGAAATAGCTTTATTTTGCCAATCTTCAAATAATAATTTTATTATATTCATGAGTTTTTTAGTTATAATCATTATTCATTCTATTAATGCAAGATTTAATTTTTTTTTGATTTCATTTAAGCTTAAATTATATTCTAATTTTCCGTTTTGTGTGAGTGAAATAGAACCAGTTTCTTCAGATGTTATTATTGTTATTGCATCTGAATTTTCAGAAATTCCAAGCCCTGCTCTGTGTCTTGTTCCAAAGGTTTTGCTGATAGATTCGACATTAGATAATGGTAGAAAAGAACTAGCATAAACTATTTTGTTATTGCTAATTATTACTGCTCCATCATGTAAAGGTGTTTCATAATCAAAAATTGATATTAATATTTCATTAGATATAATTGAATCTAATTTTATGCCTTTATTTATTATTTGATCTAATTGTATTTTTTTTTCTATGCAGATTAAGCTACCAGATTTATTTTCTGATAAATGTTTAACTGCTTTTATTATCTCGACAATAGTTTTGGTAGTTTCTTCTTTGTTATTTGCAAGTTTAAAAGATAAATTAAAATTTCCAATTTGCATAATTATTTTTTTTATTTCTTGATGAAATAGTATAAGCACTGCAATTGGCAATATGTTTGCTATGTAATTTAATAGCCAATTTATTGTGTATAAGTTGAAATAATAAGATACGATACCAATAGATGTAATGATGATCATTCCTTTGAGTAAATTTACAGAATAAGAATTAATGACATTTTTATAGATATAATAAACTAAAATGCTGATTAAACTTATATCTAATACTTTAGATGTAATATCTTTTATTTGATTTATACTACTTATATCTATCATAATCATTTTTATTCAATATATACTTATATATGGTATTATCTTACCATATATAAGTATATATTATAATACGAGTTAATGTTAATTTAAATTTATTTTTTGTTTATGGGTAGAAAAGAAAAGATTATAGCTTTGATATTTGATTTTGATGACACTTTAATTTATGGTAATATGCAACAGGTACTTTTTGATGAGTATAATGTTGATGCTAGTTTATTTTGGAATGAAGTTGAAAATTTATCTATTACTTATAATAAAAATCATTGTAATATTATTGCTAATGAAATGATATATTTGTCACATTTTTTAACATATGTCAGGGAAGGTATTTTTAAAGGCTTAAATAATAAAATATTATTTGAATTGGGCTCAAAATTGAGATTTTTTGAAGGAGTTCTTTCTTTGTTTAAAGAAATCGATGAAATAAATCGAAGTTTAAAGAAATCAGCTACTGTGATAAATATTTATGTTGTTTCAAGTGGTTTTAGGCAGATGATTTTGGGCAGTAGTATTGCTCCTTATGTTACTAAGGTTTGGGCTTGTGAATTTATAGACACATACCTTATGCCTTTTTATCAGAATTTAGATAATAAATTTTCAGAAAATGTTGTTTTAAGTAGCGTATGTTATTTCGTAGATCATACAATAAAAACCCGGGTAATTTTCGAGCTAAATAAGGGATCTTATGATAAAATTAATAAGAGGATTCCTAAAGGTAGAAGAGAGATTCCTTTTGAAAATATGTTTTATATTGCAGATGGTTTTAATGATATTCCAGCCTTTGAAATTTTGAATAACAGCTTAAATCATTATAAAAATACGTTGACGGTTTATCATGGCAATGCTGAGAATGCTAAGAGGCTAGTTAAAGAGAAAAGAGTAGGGGATTTAGCCGAAGCTAATTATAGTAAGGGAACTAAGTTATATAATTGGATAATGGAAAAGATTCATTTAAATATATAAATTGATTTTAAATTTTGGCAAATATTCGTGAGTGAATATTGATTTTGTTTTTAAATATTTTTCATAATAATTAAGATATATTGAAGGAGCAATGAGATGTCTTTAGAGCTAAAATCAACTGATAGATTAAAGTTTGTTAAATTACAGTCTGTGTTTTATGTTGTAGCTTTGATTGTAATGTTAATTGCTATTTTAAAAATAGCACAAACAATATTTAAACCTTTAGCTATTGCGGTGGTTCTTGGGTTTTTGGTATATCCCATTTATACTTTTCTTAAAAAACTAAAGATCCCAAGAGTTTTAATAGTTTTTGTAATTTTTTTTGTTCTTTTTTCATTTTCTTATTTGGTTTTTAGTTTTGTTTATTATAGTGTTACTGTATTAATTGATCAATTACCTTATTATCAGAAGCAGTTAATTTTTATTATGGTAGATATTCTTGAAAAATATAAGTTAGATAGTGATATTATTAGCAATATAGATTTTTCTAAATATATTTATCCTTTTTTAACTCGGATATCTAATGAGATTATTGGATTTGCAAGTAGTTTGGTTGTATTATTTTTATTGTTATATTTTTTACTATCAGAAATACACATTTTTGATATCAAGGTTAAAAATGCTTTTAAACAATCTGTTTCGAGTATATTTATTGAGGCTTTAAGTACAATAAATAATCAGATTAGTAAGTATCTGGGAATAAAGCTCTTTGTTAGTTGTCTTACAGGGTTTTTAGTGTTTATAGGTTTAAAGTTGTTTGGACAAGATTTTCCTCGTGTATGGGCCGTTCTTACATTTGTTTTTAATTTTATTCCAAGTATAGGTTCAATTTTAGCAGTTTTTTTTATTGTGATAGCTGCTTTAGTACAGTTTTATCCTAATTTAAATTTGGTTTTTTATATATTTATATATAATACATTTGTTCAAATGTTGATTGGGAATATTCTTGAGCCTAAGATGCAAGGACATAGGCTTGATCTTTCTCCTTTTTTGTTGCTTTGTTTTCTTTTCTTTTGGGGATGGCTTTGGGGTATTGTGGGACTTTTAATAGCCTATCCTTTTACAGTGATTATAAAAGTAATAGTAGATAATATAGTGTGTTTAAAACCTTTTTCTGTGTTTTTAAGTGGTTCAAAGATCTTAAGTGTTGATAATAATAAGGAGAGTTAGGTTTGCAGAGAAAAGTTATGCTTACAGGGGATAGACCTACAGGCTCTCTTCATTTAGGGCATTATGTTGGGTCTATTGTTAATAGATTAAAGTATCAGGAGGAATATGAGACTTATATTATTATAGCGGATTTGCATACTCTTACTACAAAACCAGATTTAAAAAGCATTAATGAAATATCTGTTAATGTTAGAGAAATGGTTTTGGATTATTTGGCGTGTGGGATTAATCCTGAAAAAGTTAATATCTATTTGCAATCAGCTATACCTGAGCTTTTAGAGTTAAATTTAGTGCTGTCAATGATTGTAATGGTTAATCGTTTGCAAAGGATTCCTAGTATCAAGGACATGAGTATTGCTGCTGGACTATCTGAGATTCCTTATGGACTTTTGGGTTATCCTGTTCTTATGAGTGCGGATATTTTGATGACAAAGGCTAATTTAGTTCCAGTTGGACGTGATAATGAGGCTCATATTGAACTTACAAGAGAACTTGCTAGGAAATTTAATTATCTTTATGGAGATTTTTTTCCAATCCCTGAAGCTGTCTTTACAGATTCTCAGGCTCTTGTGGGAATTTATGGCAAGGTTAAGATGAGTAAAAGTTTTGGTAATGCGATATTTTTAAGTGATGATGAGGAATTATTGCGTAAGAAAGTTATGTCTATGTTTACAGATCCAAAAAGAGTGAGAGCAGATATACCAGGAGAAGTTGATGGTAATCCTGTTTTTATTTATCATGATCTTTTTAATAGTAATATTGATGAGCTTTATGAGTTTAAAACTAGGTATAGGAAGGGTACAATTGGAGATGTTGAAGTTAAAGAGAGGCTTTTTGAGGTTTTAAATCAATTTTTAATACCAATTAGAGAGAGAAGAAAATTTTTTAAAGCTAAAAAGGGTTATATTGATGAAATAATATTTGAAGGGACAAGTAAAACTAGAAAAGTTGCAGTAGAAGTTATAAAAAATGCTAAAAATTTAATGGGTATATCAAAGACGTGGAATGGGGTTAGAAGAAATGTAGAGAAAATTTTAAAAAATAATCCAAGTATGTAAGTTGTACCGCGTAATTAACCATAAGAAATCAATTTGTTTGAATTTTGTGTCATAATTTCTGTATGTTAATTAGGTTAAAGAGTTAGCCGAGTGTATTAAATCTGTATGAAAATCTAAGAGAGGATATAGTAAATCATTATGTTCAGATATGACCTCACTTAATACTCTAAATATTGGTTCCGTTTTTGAGCCACGGAACCATAAACTAGCAATTATTTCATGTTTATTATTTTTAAATAAAACTTTAAGCCCTCCTGATGAGTCACCTGTTCTAGATAGAGTTTGTTTGATACCCTCATAATTTATAATTTCATAATTATGTATTGGTAGTTTTTGTAATACGGTATTATTGTTGAATTCTTTTTCTAATAATTTTTCGTAGTTGGTTTTTAGTATTTCTTGATTTTTTGCTTTTATTTTAAGCATGGCTTTTTCTGATGATACTTCTACATTGCTATAAAAATTGATTGTCTTTAATATGTCCTCAAGAGTATAGTGTTCATTATATGAATTATTAGATATTGAACACCATATTTTGTAAAGATTTTTGATTTTAAGCAATTTTATGATGCTAAAGAGAGTTGTTAGTGGGTCTCTTACTTTTGAAGGGTATGTAATATTTCCCCCATTTGATCCTTCTCCCAAAATTTTTACTATTAATCCTTTATTTCGTAAAAGGTCAGCCATTTCTGTTAAGTTAGCTTCACCAACTTCCACTCTATAAACTTTTGTGTTAAATAACGAGGCTATTTTTTCAATGTTTAGTGAGGTTGCATCATTAACTACGACAGCTAAATTGTCTTTAATTCCCGTATGGTAAAGATAGCTAAGCTCTGAGAGTACTGAGAGTGCAAATATTTTTTGTGGTGTAATGATACTCGCTTGTTCTTTTTTTAAAATTGCGACCAAATTGCCTCTGTCTCCATCACAATCAGGGACATATCCTAATTTGAAAGAATTGTCATTCTTAAATTTTTGTTCTAATATTTGTTTGCACATGTTTAAAGATGTCCCTTCAGGAGTCATTCCATGTTTAAAGATACCAATTTCTGTGTTATGAAATTCCAATTTTATTCCCAAAGATTCAATCATTTCCCTATCAATTGAGTTAATGCGAGAACTACCATTCATCTCTCCTATGATTCCTATAGGTTCTTTTTTTATAGTTTTTTTTAGTATGTCAATGTTTTTTTGATTATGTGTATCTGAATATATTATTTGTTGCATTAATGACTTATATGAGTTATAAGATTGTGTTTTATGTCTAGCCTGTGAAGTGATAATTGCTTCATATGTTTTTAATTGCATAGCATTGGTATTAAACTTTTGTAAGCCTGTTATTAGATTGTTTATTAAAGTTTCATTTTCAATGTTGAATCTGATCTGACGTATTATTTTATTTGTTTCATTTGAATTTAGCACGCCTCCATCATTTAATCCAATTTTAATGCCATTATATCCTGTAGGATTATGACTGGCAGAAATGTATATAAATCCTTTTGAATTTTGATTTTCTTTTGTATAGGCTAAGATTTCTGGTATTGGGAGTATTCCAAAAAAATTTACACTGTTATTATTTAAAATTAAGGTTTTAATTATTATCTCTGAGATTATATTTCCTGTTGCTCTTGAATCTAATCCAACATTGATGTATTTTCTTGGTTTATCTTTAAAATAATTTGATATTGTAAAGGTTATAAGAGCAACCAATATTTTGTCGTCATCATTTATTTCATATTCTATTGAATTTTCATTTTTTGATTTTGCAAATATCTTTCTAAATCCTGAATGAGAAAGTATCATTTCATTAATAGCATCTCTTAGATTTGTCATATTTAATGTATACCCTTTTAGCATATTTTTCTGTTCATTAGTATATTTTATTTAATATTTGTCTTTATTTGTAGTACTATGATTATAGTAACATATTCTATTACAATAGACATTATTTATTGCTTTTCTTATATTTACTAAGGAAGCGTGTGGTTGAAGGTGTGTCTAGGGCTTCAGTGTTTGCGTTCTTAGAGAGAGTAGCAATTATTTGTATTAATCTTGCTTCATAGTTTTATATGTATAATCTAAGCTCAAATGTTTATTCTTGGCAAATTCTATACGATCATTATTATTCTTTATCTTAATATCAATACTAGATATTTCACCTTCAATTATTCTCTCTTTACTAGAGAGTAGCTTACGAAGCCCTTCTTCCTTTTCTCCTTGACTTTTTTTAATACTTGCAACAGTATACCTAAGTATACCTAATAGTATCTTCAAACATCAAGCTAAAAAAACTCTCAAAACTCATCCATGAACTTACAGATTGTGTTACAAGTCCTATAATTATTACATGAGAGAAATTGAGAATGCAACCAAAGAGAATAAGATTTTGTTTAATCAAAGGGATGAGCATTTACAATCTTTAAGGGATTTGCGTTTTAAACTTGGTAATTTGATTGAAACAACAGCTATAAATAATAATCGCATTAAAGCGGCTAATGTTTTGAATGGGACATCTGTTGTTATTGCTCGTGATGATTATCTTAATATAATTTTTGTTTATTCATTACTATTATTGTCTGTGTGTCTAGATATATTTTTAGCAATGGTATTTTGTATAATACAGAATGCTTATCATAAGTTTTATGAACAAAAGTTATTACACTCTGTTCCATTACCTACAAGAGGTAAGGTTAAAAAGATACAAGGTAGTCGCATTCCTAGTGTAGTAGAGAATAAAAAACCGTCTAAAAGTGTTGATGAATCACTTGAATTTATTGCATCTAATTTGGAATATGATAATCGTACCATAAAGTCTTTGAGGGATATTAAGAGGGATACGAATTTATCGTATTATAGAATAAGGAATTATCTATCAGATTTAATGAATAGAGGTTTGGTTATAAGAGAGAAACAAAGATTGGTTCTTAATGTTGATGATATGCTGAATAATAATAGTTAAATTTTTTAAATTTAATAGTTAGAACTTTTATAAATTAAAAAAAAAAAGGAGAATTTTAATGGTAAGAGTAAGTATGATGTTTTTTATTGTGTTTGTGATAAGTTGTGGTCACAATGCAAAAATAAAAGAAGAAGGAAGTTTAGCTCAAAAATTGTTTAAAGCTAGATCGAATAGAATGGTAATTGAGAGTAAAAACCCAATCCCGTTTTCTTTTGTTACCCCTCCTTCCCCTGATGTTCCCCTTCCTCCTCCCGATGTTCCCCCTGCTCCTGTTCCTCCTCCTTCAGGTGAACAAAAAGACATAATTGATCCAATAGATTTAAATATGTGTTTAATTGAACTAGATGAAATAGCAGTAACAAAAGAACAAGCTTTAAAACAATTTTATGAAGTAAAAGAAGTGCTTTATGAATTTAAACATCATATTAAGGGTAATGAACCTGTTAATAGTAGTGAAGGAGAAGGTTTTCCGTTTTTGGTCTTTAATGAGATCTTTGACATAAGAGAATGGGACTATAGTTTTAATTCAGAAATTATTTATGGAGCTATGAGGTATAATTCTGATCTTATTTATGCTTTAGCATTTGCAATATATACAATGTATCCCCCTCGTAGTGTTTTCAAGTCCGATTATCATAGTATGTATGCATCAGATAGGATGAGGCTATATAGTCGATATCAACCTGCTATTAAAAATTTATTGAATATGTTTTAGGCAGAATGTCATTTGCTACTTTCAATTCCTTATTGAGAAGTTTTGGGAACCTGAAAAATCGCCATATTTTTGATAAGTATTCTACTATGGAAGAACTTATAAATCTTAGTCAGAAAATAAATGAATATACTTACATGTTAAGTTGTGCATCGCACAATATTCTTGTTCTGAGAAGTTCTCACTTGCCGAAAGAAAATATGACAGCGGAAAAATTTTATAATATATTTAATGCACTGACCAATAGTAAAAATAGTAATGCTGCAGTTATAGAGGTTGAAAAAAGAGGAATAGAGATTAGTAATTTGTTGCAAAAGATACTAGATAGAGGAAAAGAACTAGAAAAAAAACTAAAAGAGGAAGAATAAAGAGAAAGAATGGGAAAGTAGGAGTATGCATACCAATATTTTTTAGGTATGCATTTTTGTTTAATATTATCAAAATCAATTCTTAAGTTACTTGTATATGAGTTTGTTATCGAAAATTATCAAGTATTTAAAAACTATCTTAAATATAGAAAAAGAAGAGAATTAAGTATTGATGAAATTGAACACTTTGACAAACTTATTAAAGTAATTCGGTATACAATTGATATTCAAAAACAGATTGATTTAATAATTTGTAATCTACAAAAATTTGATAATAGTACTCTTTTTAGAGGTTATAATCGAAAATTAACTTTGAATGTTTAGCAAGTTCATTGTGTTTTGGAAGAAATGTTCTGTGTTAATAATATCATTACTGTGGAAATAAAATTCAATGTATAATTGACTCTTTATATATTGTAGTGCTTGTTCTTTTTTTTGACTTAAAGTGTTGAATACTCTAAAATTTGATGATGAAAAAAAGCTTATAAGTGTGCCGTCATTAATAGCTTTTAGCATAAGATGTAATTGTTGAAGGAATTTTTTCGTTTTTTCATTTCCAAGTTGAGCAAATAATTTTTCTATTTTATTATCACCATAGTCACAGTTAAGTCCTTGATTAAGCTTATTTTGTATATTAAGAGCTTTATTGGTTGTCTTTAAATCTTTTAAATAATTTTTACTTGCTTGCTCTAAATCTTTTAAATATTGTTTGTTTTTAAGTGAGTTCTTGAAAAATATGAAAGCTTGTTTTTGATTATTGTTAAGATTACTAATAATATTGTCCTTATTGAATAAATTGCAGTTGATAAGGTTTAATAATAGAATAAAAGGTAGATATTTTTTAATATAGCGCAATTTTATTTCCTTTTGAATATAAAGTTTCTTTTTCTTCATAAATATCTAATAAATTATTTATACAATTCATAATCTTAAAATATAATGCATATTTAGAGAAATATATAAAAAAGTAAAAATTTTTTATTTAATTTAGAAAAAACTTGTTGTTAAGTAACCTAAATATAAGGCATTAAGTTTTAATTAGGATAAAATATTATGATATCTGTCAAAATAGTAAAAAAAGTTATTTAAGATCTAATCACAAACCAAGAAGGTTTAGATTATTAAAGAATTCGAACCAGCAATTATTCAAATTTAATGATATTTTGCTTTATATCAATTATTGATTTTATAAAAAGATTTGTTCTATTTTAAGTAACTACTCTTAATATTCTTTTTTGAATAACGTTCATGTTTTTCTAAACTTCTATTAATAGGAAGAAACCCAAAGTACCTTTGGTTTATCGTAAGAGAATTATTGATTTTTTGTATGTTATAATAATGTTGAGCATTTTTTTTTGGGAAGGTAAGGTGGTGTTTTATGAAACAAGTATTAATTTTAATGTTACTTTTTGTTTGTATTGTTGTTAGTTTTGCCCAAAGTTATGATGAAATGGCTTCTGCTACTGTAGCTACTGAAGGTAATAAGGATAACAAGTTGTTACTTTATGAAATTCATAAACAAAGTACTTTGGTGCCTTTTTTATTGAATTTTTTTGTGGGTTTTGGTACAGGTTCGTTCATGCAAGGAAATCTTACTGGTGGATTACTGATTTTAGGATTTGATATGTTGGGTTTTGGTTTGATTGGTGGTGGTATATATTCTTTTTCTCAATATAAAGGTATGAATACACCAACGTTTGCATTATCCTTGGTGTCTTTGGGTGGAATTACTTTATTTATAACACGAATTGTTGAGATAATAAGTCCATTTACATATGCGTCTAGTTATAATAGGAAACTTCGAGAAAAATTGGGTATATCCTTGGGAGGATTTAAGCCTCAATTTGAAGTAAATTTTAACGAAAATGCTGGTTTGTCGTTTGAACTTGCTTTTACTAAGAAGTATTGATTATAAAGTGTAAAATAAAATTAAGTATAGTTTTTAATATGTTTACTTACTGTTACCTTATTACAAGGTAACAATATCTTTAATATGTAATTTTTAAATTTTTGTTGAAATTATGTCTTTTGTGGTTATAGTTGTTTGAACGACAGAAAGTTGAGGAAGACTGTAAATTAGAAGAGGAAGAAAAAGGATTAAAAG